>JAHBZL010000001.1 GCA_019635485.1 Piscinibacter sp.
CGGGGGGCGGAGGAGGCGCCACTGGCGCGGCGGCGGCCAGCGCAGTGCCGTCGCGCCGCCACGCGCCGGTGCGGATCTCGTCGAACGTGATGCGCTCGAGCTCGACCGGGGCAACGCCGCGCAGCAGGTCCAGCTTCAGCGCGGCGGTGTAGCTCAGGTCGACGATGCGCCCGGCGTGGAACGGCCCGCGGTCGTTCACGCGCACGATCACCTCGCGGCCGTTGGCCGGGTTGCGGATGCGCGCGTAGCTGGGCAGCGGCAGCGTCGGGTGCGCCGCGGTCATCGCGTACATGTCGTAGGTCTCGCCGTTGGCGGTGCTGCGGCCGTGGAACTTGCGGCCGTACCAGGACGCCAGGCCGCGCTCGCGGAACGGCCGGTCACGTGTCATCGGCGTGTAGCTGCGGCCGAGCACCTCGTAGGGCTTGTTCGGCCCGCCGGCGCGGATCGGCTCGACGCGCGGCTCGGCGTCCGGCACCTCGGCGAGGCGCGGCGGCGGGTTGGCCCCGGGGCCGTCGCGCCCGCGCGGGCCGGAGGCACAGCCGGCGATCAGCGTCGCCAGCACGAACAGCACCAGCGCCAGGATTCCGCGGGGAGACTTCGGGTCGCGCAGCATCTGCGGGCCGAGTGTAGGGGTTCGTGCCGCCCCGCAGGCCGCGGCCGCCAGCGTGCGGAGTTCACGGCTGCCGCCGCCGCATGCATGCGGCGGGCCTCGTGCGCCGCCGCCGCTTGCCGATGGTCATGAAAGGCGTGGTCGCGCCTGACTAGACTGACGCACGTCGAGGCACGGAACGTGCCTCGCCTCCGCGATGGACAAGCACTACCTGACGCCGCTGTTCTCTCCCGAATCGATCGTCGTGTTCGCCGGGCGCGCCGACGATCCGGCGCTGGCCGGCACGCATGCCGCGACGCTGCACCAGGCGCTGCGCGCGCAGCGCTTCAGCGGCACGCTGACCTTCCTGGACATCAACACCAGCGGCACGCTGGCCGACCTCGCGCAGTCGCGCGCGGACCTGGCGATCATCGCGCTCCCGCCCCGGGACATCCCGGCCGCGCTCGAGGTCGCCGGCCGCATGACCTGCCGCTCGGCGCTGGTGATGAGCAGCGGCGTCGACGCGGAGCAGGCGCGCGAGCTGACGCGCATCGCGCGGCGCGCCGGCGTGCACCTGCTCGGGCCCAACTCGCTGGGCCTGCAGCGCCCGCTGCTGAACCTGAACGCGAGTGCCGCCGGCCCGCTGGCACGCGCCGGTTCGCTCGCGCTGGTGTCGCAGTCCGGCGCGCTGATCACCTCGATGCTCGACTGGGCACGCGGCAACGCGGTGGGCTTCTCCGCCGTCGTCTCGCTCGGCCAGCACGCGGCGGTGGACATCGCGCAGGTGCTGGACTTCCTCGCCAGCGACCCGCGCACGCAGAGCATCCTGCTCTATCTGGAAGGCATCGCGAGCGCGCGCGGCTTCATGAGCGCGCTGCGCTCGGCGGCGACCGCCAAGCCGGTGGTGGTGCTGAAGGCCGGGCGCCGGCCGGCCGGCAACGCGGCCGCGCAGACCCACAGCGGCGCGATCGTCGGCAGCGACGACGTGTTCGACGCGGCGCTGCGGCGCGCCGGCGCGGTGCGGGTGGGCTCCTTCGTCGAGCTGTTCTCGGCCGCCAAGTGCCTGGCCTCGCGCTACCGGCCGGTGGGCCGGCGCCTGGCGGTCGTGACCAACGGCGGCGGGCCGGGCGTGCTGGCCGCGGACTGGGTCAACGAGCTCGAGCTGCAGCTCGGCACGCTGGCGGCGGACGGCGCGGCGGCGCTGCAGGCGCAGCTGCCCGACGGCGCCTCGCTGGCGGACCTGATCGACCTGTCCGAGTTCGCCGGGCCCGACCACTTCCGCGCGGCGATCGAGGCCGCGAACCGCGACCGGACGATCGACGGTGTGCTGGCGATCTACTCGCCCAAGGTCGGGCTGGACGCAGGCGCGGTGGCGCAGGCGCTGATCGAGGCCAGGCCGGGCATGGCCAAGCCGCTGCTCGCCTGCTGGATGGGCGACGTGGCCGTCGAGGCCGCGCGCGACCTGCTCGGCGAGGCCGGCGTGCCCTGCTTCCGCTCGCCGGAGGCGGCGGTCGGCGCGTTCTCCAACATCGCCTCGTTCTACCGCAACCAGCAGCTGCTGCAGCAGACGCCGCCGCCGCTGTCGGCACTGGCCAAGCCGGACATCGAAGGCGCGCGCCTGGTCATCGAGAGCGTGCTGGCCGAGCGCCGCAAGGTGCTGACGGAGATGGAAAGCAAGACGCTGCTGTCGGCCTTCCACATCCCGGTCACCGAGACCATCCTCGCGCGCAGCCCGAACGAGGCGATGATGATCGCCACGCAGCTCGGCTTCCCGGTCGCGCTGAAGATCGATTCGCCCGACGTCGCGCACAAGTCCGACGTGCAGGGCGTCGCGCTGAACATCATGAGCGGCGCGAGCGCGCGCGACACCTACCAGGATCTGGTCGAGCGCGTCGCCCGGCAGCAGCCGTCCGTGCGCATCAACGGCGTGACGATCCAGAAGATGGCGCGCGCGCGGCGCGGCCGCGAGATCCATGTCGGCGTGGTCACCGACCAGCCGTTCGGCCCGGTGATCGTGTTCGGCGCCGGCGGCACGATGATCGAGCTGATCGACGACGGTGCGATGGAGCTCCCGCCGCTGAACCAGTTCCTCGCGCGCCGGCTGATCGAGCGCTCGCGCGTCGCGCGCACGCTGGGCGCGTGGCGCGGCGCCGCGGCGGCCGACATCGAGGCGCTGGAGCGCATCCTGCTGCGCGTCTCCGAGATGGTGTGCGAGCTGCCGCAGCTGCGCGAAATGGACATCAACCCGATCATCGTCGACGAGTCCGGCGCGGTGGCGGTGGACGCGCGCATCGTGATCGACCACCCGGGCGCCGGCGCCGGCGGGCGCACCGGCTCCGCCGGCCAGGGCTACCACCACCTCGCGATCCTGCCCTACCCGGCACGCTACGAGCAGCTCTGGCCGCTGCGCGGCGGCGGCGAGTACACCGTGCGCCCGATCCACCCGGACGACGCGCAGATGCTGCAGGTGCTGGTGCAGAACCTGTCGCCGGAGAGCCGCTACTTCCGCTTCGTCTCCTCAATGGCCGAGCTGCCGCCGGCGATGCTGGCGCGCTTCACGCTGATCGACTACGACCGCGAGATGGCACTCGTCGCGGTGGTCGACGAGCGGCGGCCCGGCCCGGACGGCGGCGCGCCGGTGCAGACGCAGCGCATCGTCGGCGTGTCGCGCTACGTGACCAACCCGGACCGCGCGAGCTGCGAGTTCTCGCTCGTGGTCGCCGACGACTTCAACGGCAAGGGCCTGGGCGCGCGGCTGATGGAAAGCATCATGGACGTGGCCCGCGACAAGGGGCTGGCCGAGATCGAAGGGCTGGTGCTGGCCAACAACGCCAGCATGCTGAAGCTGATGCGCGGACTGGGTTTCACCGTCAAGCCGTTCGCCGAGGACCGTGACTTCGTGATCTGCAGCCACGCGCTGTAGCGCGGCGCGCCGCGCGGCCCGCGCTCAGTCGGGCAGGTGCCGGTAGAAGAAAGTGGTGCCGCAGGGCGTGCCGTCGGGCATCAGCGCGTAGTGCGGCACCTCGCCGACACGCTGCCAGCCGGCGCGCGCGTAGAGGCGTTCGGCGTCGCCGCCGGTCACCGTGTCGAGCACCAGCACACGCCGCCCCTCGGCGCGCGCCGTCTCGTCCAGCGCCGCCAGCAGCCGCCCGGCGATGCCGCGCCGCCGCGCGCGGCGGTGCACCAGCATCTTCGCGACGTCGGCGCGGTGCGGCTGGTTCTCCGGCAGGCCGAGCAGCAGCTGCACGGTGCCGACCAGCTGCCCGTCCGCCGACTCGGCCACCAGCAGCGCGCGCTCGCCGGCCGCCACGCCGTCGGCCACGGTCTGCCAGAAGCGCTCCGCCCGGGCCGGCGCGAGCGGCGCCAGGAAGCTCACCGAGGCGCCGCCCTCGACGCAGTCGACCAGCAGCGCGGCCAGGGCCGGCACCAGCGCGTGCGCCTCGTCCGGCCGCACGCGGTGGATCGTGACCTCGTCGCTCATCGGAGCCTCCAGGGCAGCGTGGCCAGCGCGACCAGGTAGCGCGCCGGCTGCCGCGTCGGGTTGTGCCAGACGATGGGGGCATCCAGCGTCATCGCGAGGCAGTCGCCACGCTCCAGGCGCCAGCCGGTGTCGCCCACCGTCAGCTCCATCGTGCCGTCGATCATCCAGACCTGCTGGTGCACCTCGCTCGCCCGCGCCGAGTGGTCGTACGCGACGCGCTGGCCGGGCGGGAAGCGCACGTCGACGAGCTGGATCGGCGAGGGCAGCGCCGGCGAGACGTTGCGCCGCACGTAGCCCGAGGCCGGGTCGGTCCAGACCGGCTGCTGCGCTACCCGCGCCAGCGGCGACGGCGGCTCGGCCCGTGCCGCCTCGTCCTCGAACAGCGAGGCGAGCGTGACGCCGAGCGCGGCGGCGAGCTTGTCGAGCACCACCGCGGTCGGGCTGCTGCGGCCGCGCTCGATCAGCGAGATCGCCGAGCGGCTGACGCCGCTGCGCTCGGCCAGTGCCTCCAGCGACAGCCCGGCGGCGTCGCGCAGGGCGCGCACGCGGGCGGCGAGGCGGGGAGTGATGTCCTGCATTCATCTAGTTTACAGGATGCAGCATCCAGTTTGATGGACGACCAAACCATCGGCGCCGAAGCGCCGGCCCCGGGGCGGCGTGTGTCGCAGTCAGGTGTGACAGCTGTCACCCCGTGACAGCTGCGCACCCCCGGGTCAACCCGCAGCTTCCGAGGGTCGCGGCGTTGCGCAAGAGGCCGGCACGCCGGTTGCGCTGGAGAGGGACGTGTCACCTCCCATCACCCTCGGCGTCATCGCCAACCCCGTCTCGGCACGCGACATCCGGCGCGTGGTCGCGCATGCCGGCAACCTGCAGATCACGGACCGCGTCAACATCGTGCTGCGCCTGCTGCAGGCGGCGCGGGCCGCCGGGGTCGAGCGGGCGCTGCTGATGCCCGACCGCGGCGGCATCCGCGCGCTGCTGGAGCGCCACCTCCGGCGCGCCCGGCCGCCCGAAGCGCCGGATGCGCCCCCTCGGGGGGCAGCGAACGAAGCGAGCGTGGGGGCGTCGTTTCCGCGCGGCGACACGTCGCTGCCCGTGATCGAGTTCCTCGACATGGACCCCGAATCGACGGTGCAGGACACCTTCACCGCGACGCGCCTGCTGCAGCGCGCCGGCGTGGCGGCGATCGTCGTGCTCGGCGGCGACGGCACGCACCGCGCGGTGGTGCGCGAGCTGATCGATGGCGAGACCCCCCTGCCGATCGCCGGGTTGTCGACCGGGACCAACAACGCCTTTCCCGAGATGCGCGAGCCCACGATCACCGGGCTCGCGGCCGGCCTGTACGCCAGCGGCCGGGTCGCGGCCGACGAGGCGCTGGTCGCGAACAAGCTGATCGAGGTGCGCATCGGCCAGGGCTCCGCGGCGCGCCGCGACGTCGCGATCGTCGACGCCGTCGTCACGCACGACCGCAGCGTCGGCGCGCGTGCGCTGTGGAAGCCGCAGTCGCTCGCCGCCGCCTACCTCGCCTTCGCCGAGGCGCAGGCGATCGGCCTGTCGGCGATCGGCGGGCTGCTGCAGCCGGTCGGCCGACGCGAGCGCGGCGGCCTCGCGGTGCAGCTGGCGCGCGACGCCGAACATGCACTGCTCGACCTGCACGTGCCGATCGCCCCCGGCATGGTGCGCCCGGTACCGGTGGCGGGCTGGCAGCGCATGGTGGCCGACGAGCCGCTGGCCGTGACCGCCGAGACCGGCACCGTCGCGCTGGACGGCGAGCGCGAGCTCGGCTTCGAACCGGGCGAGCGCGTGACGATGACGCTGCGCGAGGACGCGTTCTACACGCTCGACGTGGCGCGTTGCATGGCCGCCGCGGCGCGCGACGGCCTGTTCCGATCTTCCTTCACCCCCCGCTGACGACAAGGAGACATGCCATGGCAGGACAACCCTTCCCGCAATCCAAGGAGCAGCTGCTCCAGGCCTACCGGACGATGCGCACGATCCGCGAGTTCGAGGAGCGCCTGCACGTCGACTTCGGCCGCGGCGACATCCCGGGCTTCGTGCACCTGTACGCCGGCGAGGAGGCCGCCGGCACTGGGATCATGATGCACCTCGGCGACGGCGACCGCATCGCCAGCACGCACCGCGGCCACGGCCACTGCATCGCCAAGGGCGTGGACGTGATCTCGATGATGAAAGAGATCTACGGCAAGAAGGGCGGCGCCTGCGAAGGCAAGGGCGGCTCGATGCACATCGCCGACCTCGACAAGGGCATGATGGGCGCCAACGGCATCCTCGGCGCCGGCGCGCCGCTGGTGTGCGGCGCGGCGCTGGCGGCCCGCTTCCGTGGCAAGGGCGAGGTGGCGATCAGCTTCGTCGGCGACGGCGCCAGCAACCAGGGCACCTTCCTCGAGAGCCTGAACCTCGCCGCGGTGTGGAACCTGCCGGCGATTTTCGTCGTCGAGAACAACGGGTATGCCGAGAGCACCAGCCGCGACTACGGCGTCGCGGTGGACAGCTACGTGGATCGTGCCGCCGGCTTCGGCCTGCCGGGCGTCACGGTGGACGGCACCGACTTCTTCGCCGTGCACGAGGCGGCCGGCGAGATCATCAGCCGCGCCCGGCAGGGCGGCGGGCCGGCGCTGCTCGAATGCAAGATGGTGCGCTTCTACGGCCACTTCGAGGGCGACGCGCAGACCTACCGCGGCGCCGGCGAGCTCGACCGCATCCGCAGCGACCACGACTGCCTGAAGAAGTTCGCCGCGGCCGTCACCGGCGCGGGCGTGATCAGCGCCGCCGAGCTGAAAGCCATCGACCACGACGTGCTCGGCCTGATCGAACGGGCGGTGTCGCAGGCGAAGGCGGCTCCGCTGCCCACGGCCGCGGACCTCACCACCGATGTCTACGTGAAGTACTGAATTCCCGGAGAACGCACATGGCACGCAAGATCAGCATGAAGCAGGCGATCAACGAGGCGCTCGACCAGGAGATGTCGCGCGACCCGTCGGTCATCGTGATGGGCGAGGACATCGTCCGCGGTGCCGGCGGGGACGGCGAACGCGACGCCTGGGGCGGCGTGCTCGGCGTCACCAAGGGCCTGTACGCGAAACACGGCGACCGGCTGCTGGACACGCCGCTGTCCGAGTCGGCCTACGTCGGCGCGGCGATCGGCGCCGCGGCCTGCGGCATGCGCCCGGTGGCCGAGCTGATGTTCATCGACTTCATGGGCGTGTGTTTCGACCAGATCTACAACCAGGCGGCGAAGTTCAAGTACATGTTCGGCGGCAAGGCGCAGACGCCGGTGGTGATCCGCACCATGGTCGGCGCGGGATTCCGTGCCGCCGCGCAGCACTCGCAGATGCTGACGCCGCTGTTCACCCACATCCCCGGGCTGAAGGTGGTGTGCCCGAGCACGCCCTACGACACCAAGGGCCTGCTGATCCAGAGCATCCGCGACAACGACCCGGTGATCTTCTGCGAGCACAAGAACCTGTACGGCTTCGAGGGCGAGGTGCCCGAGGCGAGCTACGCGATCCCGTTCGGCGAGGCCAACGTGGTGCGCGACGGCAAGCATGTCTCGATCGTCGCCTATGGCCTGATGGTGCACCGCGCGCTGGATGCCGCGGCGGCACTCGCGAAGGAGGGTGTCGAGGCCGAGGTGATCGACCTGCGCACGCTGAGCCCGCTGGACATCGACACGGTGCTCGAGAGCGTCGAGAAGACCGGCCGCCTGGTCTGCGTCGACGAGGCCAACCCGCGTTGCAGCATCGCCGCAGACGTGTCGGCGCAGGTCGCGCAGCAGGCCTTCGCGGCGCTCAAGGGACCGATCGAGATGGTCACGCCGCCGCACGTGCCGGTGCCGTTCTCGCCGGTGCTGGAGGACCTGTACATCCCGAGCGCGGCGCAGGTGGCTGCGGCGGCCAAGCGCACGATGGCCGGGAGCAAGCACTGATGAGCGATCGGATCACGCCCCTGGTGATGCCCAAGTGGGGGCTGGAAATGCGCGAAGGCACGATCGGCGCCTGGCTGGTCGACGAAGGCACGCGGCTCGACGTCGGCACACCGGTGCTCGAGGTCGAGACCGACAAGATCAGCAACGCCGTCGAGGCGCCGGACCCGGGGCTGCTGCGCCGCCGGGTCGCGCAGGAAGGCGAGACGCTGCCGGTCAAGGCGCTGCTGGGCGTGCTGGCCGAGCCCGAGGTGAGCGATGCGGAGATCGACGCCTACATCGCGGCCTACGTGGTGCCCGCGGCCGGCGAGGACGAGGCGGAGGCCGGCGAGGCCTACGCCTACGCTGACGTCGACGGCCTGCGCGTGCGCTACGCGCGGCGCGGGCCGGAACGCGGCGTGCCGGTGCTGTTCCTGCACGGCTTCGGCGGCGACCTGGGCAACTGGCTGTTCAACATCGATGCGCTGGCCGAGGTCGCGCCGGTGATCGCGCTGGACCTGCCCGGCCACGGCCAGTCCGACGCGAAGCTGCCGGGGGCGACGCTGCCCGAGCTGGCCACCTTCGTCGCGCGTTTCCTCGACCATCTGGACGTGGAGCGCGTGCACGCGGTCGGCCATTCGATGGGCGGCGCGATCGCGGCGCAGCTGGCGCGCGACCACGCGCCGCGCGTGGCCTCGCTGGCGGTGTTCGGCACGGCCGGGCTGGGCGACGAGGTCAACGCGGACTACACCCGCGGCTTCGTCGAGGCGGCGTCGCGGCGCGAGCTCAAGCCGGTGGTCGAACTGCTGTTCGCCGATCCGTCGCTGGTCAGCCGCGCACTGGTCGACGACCTGCTGAAGTACAAGCGCCTGGACGGTGTGACCGAGCTGCTCGGCACGCTGCAAGGCAGCCTGTTCGAAGGCGGGCGCCAGGCCGCCGCGCCGCTGCGCGAGCTGCCGGCCGGACTGCCGCTGCTGGTGGTGTGGGGCCGGCAGGACCGGGTGATCCCGGCCGCGCACGCCGCCCACGCGCCGCCGCACGCCCAGGTCACGGTCTACGACGATGCCGGCCACATGGTGATGATGGAGAAGGCCGGGGAGGTGAACGCGCTGCTGAAGAAGCACCTCGGGGCATGATCGCGGCGTGGGACTGCCGCGCTTCGCCTTCGTCACCGTCCACGACGACCCGCTCGCCGACGGCATCGCCGCCGAAGACGAGTGGCTGGTGCGCTGCGCCGAGCTGAAGCGCGCCAGCGCCCACCTGTGGCGCGGCACCGAAAGCCTGGTCGTGCCGCGCCGCTACACCGCGCAGCCGGGCTGGGCGGCCGCGCTCGCCGCGCTGCCGCCCGGCGCCGTGCAGGTGCGAGCCTCGGGCGGCGGGCTGGTCCCACAGGGGCCGGGCCTGTGGAACCTCAGCCTGATCTGGCCCGCACCCGGCGCGACACCGACGGGCACGGACGCGGTCTACCTCGCGCTGTGCGATGCGCTCGGTGCCGCCTTCGCGCGGCTCGGTGTCGAGGCGCGCGCGCAGCCGGTCGAAGGGTCGTTCTGCGACGGCCGCTTCAACCTCGCGGTGGGGGGGCGCAAGCTGGTGGGCACCGCGCAGGCCTGGAAGCGGGTCGCCGGCGTGCCGCTGGTGCTGGCGCATGCGGTGCTGATCGTTGCCGCGGACCCGCAGGCGCTGACGGCGCGCGCCAACGCCTTCGAGGCGCTGCTCGGCAGCGGCACGCGCTACCGCGCCGACGCGCTGACCAGCATCGCGCACGAGGCCCCGGGGCCGGACGTCGAGGCCCGCACGCTGCAGGCGATCGCCGAGCAGTTCGCGCGCATCGTCAGGCGGGCGGAGTAGAGTGGTCGGTCCCGACGGGCGCCCCGACGCCCGCGCAGGAGACACGCGATGGAACTGCAGCAGCGCGAGCACATCCACGCCGTGATGCGGCTGGCCGGCGACGGGCCGGCGGCGCTCGGCACGCTGGAGGTGCCGGATCCGGTGATCCGCGAGAGCTGGTCGCGCTGCGTGCACGAACACGGGCTGGACCCGACCCGCATGCAGGAGGCGGTGATCCTGCCCTCGCCGCTGGTGCGCGAGCACCGCGACCGGCTCGAGGAGTTCCTGAAGATCGCCCGGCACGGCCTCGAATCGCTGTACCAGCAGGTGGCGGGCATGGGCTACTGCGTGCTGCTGACCGATGCGCGCGGGGTGACGGTCGATTTCATCGGCGACCTGCAGATCGATGCGACGCTGCGCCGCGCCGGCCTCTACCTCGGCAGCGACTGGAGCGAGCACCACGCCGGCACCTGCGGCGTCGGCACCGCGATCGCCACCGGCCAGGCGCTGACCGTGCACCAGGGCGACCACTTCGACGCCACGCACATCCCGCTGACCTGCACCGCCGCCCCGGTGTACGACCCGCTCGGGCGGCTCAACGCGATCCTCGACATCTCCGCGCTCACCTCGCCGCAGGCCAAGAGCAGCCAGCACCTCGCGCTGCAGCTCGTGAAGGTCTACGCACACCGGGTCGAGAACGCCAACTTCCTGCGCTGGTTCCGCCAGGACTGGGTGCTGAAGCTGCACCCCTCGCCGGAATTCGTCGAGATCAGCCCCGACTTCCTGGTCGCGCTCGACGTGGCGGGGCGCATCGTCGGGCACAACCGGGCAGCCCAGCTGCTGCTGGAGGCCGAGACCGGCAGCACCGTGCTCGGGCTGGCCTTCGAGCAGCTCTTCGATGCACGGCTCGCGGACCTCGGCCGCTACCTGCGGGCGATGCCCGGCGAGCGGCGCGGCATCACGCTGGCCCGCAGCGGGCGCCTGCTGTTCCTGCACGCGGTGCCGCCGCCGGCGCGCGCAGCGGCCGTCGCCGCCGTGGCCTCGGTGCCGGACGTGTCGGTGCCGGCCCCGCTGGCCGCGCTTTCCGGCGGCGACCCGGCGCTGGACCGCCAGATCCGGCGCGCCGCGCGCCTTGTCGACACGCCGGTCAGCGTGCTGATCACCGGCGAGACCGGGACCGGCAAGGAGTACCTCGCCAAGGCCCTGCACCAGGCCAGCCGGCGTGCCGCCAAGCCCTTCGTCGCGGTCAACTGCGCGGCCATCCCCGAGACGCTGATCGAGAGTGAGCTGTTCGGCCACCTGCCCGGCAGCTTCAGCGGCGCGGCCCCGCGCGGCAAGCGCGGGCTCATCCAGGAGGCCGACGGCGGCACGCTGTTTCTCGACGAGATCGGCGACATGCCGCTGCCGCTGCAGGCACGGCTGCTGCGCGTGCTGGCCGAACGCGAGCTGCTGCCGATCGGCGCGACGCGGGCCATCCCGGTCGAGGTGCGGGTGATCGCCGCCACGCACGCCGACCTGCAGCAGCTGGTGCGCGACGGGCGCTTCCGCGACGACCTGTACTACCGCCTGGCCGGCGCGCACCTCGCGCTGCCGCCGCTGCGCGAGCGCCACGACCTGCCCTGGCTGCTGCACAAGCTGCTGCGCGAGCACGCCTGCCCCGCCGGCCTGGCACCCGAGGCCGAGCAGTGGCTGCGCCAGCACCGCTGGCCGGGCAACCTGCGCGAGCTGAAGAACGTGGTCGACTACGCCTGCGCGATGGCCGGCGACGGCGGCACGATCGGCCTGGCCGAACTGCCCGACAGCGTGCTGGCCGGTCACGAGCCGGCGGCCACCGCCGGCGCCGCCGCGCTGCCGGCGCAGGCGCAACTGCTGCTGCAATACCTGCGGGCGGCCGGCTGGAACGTCAGCGCCGTGGCGCACCAGCTCGGCGTCGCGCGCATGACGGTCTACCGCCGTATGAAACGCTGGGGCATCCGCGAGCCGTCCCGCTGAGCGGGCACGCCACACGCTCCGGGCTCCGGTGCGACGTATTGCGCGAAGTCGCGCGCCGGCCTCTGTCCGGCGCCTTCCGCAGGAGCGAAGATCGCTACCAGGGGTGCACGCCGCCCTTTGATCCTCCCGCCGATGAAACGTGATCCCCTCATTGCCGTCGATCGACGAACGGGTGGCGACCGCCGCCACGCCGACCAGGGCCCGCCCGGCCTGCACGAGCGGCGCACCGGGCTCGAGCCGCGCCAGCCGGACGTGCACGAGGTGGAACTGACGCCCTCGCAATGGGCCCAGCTGTTCGGCGGCACGCCGCCCGCCGACCCCGCGCCGGTGCGTTGAGTCGTCAGGGCGCGGGCCGGCCAGGCCCGAGCGTGCCTTGCGCGCGCGCGGAGAGCCAGGCACACAGGTCGGCAATGTGCGCATTGACCTGCGGCTCGCCCTGCCAGGCCGGCATCGTCAAGGCGCCGGCGCGGCGCTGCAGCACGCTGTCGACGGCCGCATCGTCCGCGGCCGGCAGGTTCCAGTCGTAGCGCCGCAGCACCAGGCCGACGAAGCGCTGCGGCCCCATCTCGCGCACACGCGGCAGCAGGTCGGGCGCGCCGACGGTTCCGGTGGCAGCCGGCCCATGGCACTGCGCGCAGCGCGCCTGGAACACGCGCCAGCCGGTGTAGGCGGAACCCGGAGCTTCGCGGGCCTGGGCGAGTTCCTGCGCCGGCTGCCGGTTCTGCAGCTCCAGCGCACAGCCGGCCAGCCCCGACCCGGCCACGACGGCCGCCGCCAGCATGCCGATCCACGCTCGAGATTGCATCGCGGGTCCTCCTCGCAGCGGCCATTGTGCGAAGCTCCGCGGGGCGCCGGATTGTCCTGGCTCAGCCCGGCCTCATCCCTGCGCGAGCTGCTGCTTCAGCTTCGCCGCTGCATCGACGATGCGGTTGCCGTCGCCGGTCAGCACGGCGCCGAAGAAGTCCAGCACCTTGCGGATCTTCTCGAGCTTGCGGCGCACCTCGGTGACACGACGGAGGGTCTCGTCGGCGAAGGCCACCGCAGCGTCGATGTGGGTGGCGGTGACCCGCGCGGCGCCCGCGATCAGGTCGATCTGCCGCTCGACCAGTGCGCGGGCGCGCTGGCGCAGGTTCTCCTGCACGCGGGCGATCGCCTGCGCGGTCGCCACATCAGGCGCCTGCTCGACCAGCGGGTCGAGCGAGCGCGCCAGGTCGGTCAGCCAGTCGAACGCATGCTGGAGGTCCTCCGGGGCCAGCGCATCGCCCGGGGCGGCGTTGTCGAGCAACAGGGTGGCCATGGGTCTTCTCCTCCGAGTCGGCGGAATGGGCCGTCCGGCCGCGTGCACAGCGCCACCGGATCGGGCTGCTGCGCATGGGCACCCGCGCTCGTCGACTATGACTGCACTGTGCGCGGCGGCCGCGGCAGGCGCATCCACCGCACTGTCGAGGTCCCTTCAACGGCACCCGCGCCGGCGCGTCGCGGGCCATGACGACCTTTGTGTTCGGACAAACCTCGCCGCCCGGTACGCAGGCACATTGGCCCGACACCTGTCTACGAAGGAACACGACATGCTCGACGCCCCGATCGTCGCCGAGCGCGTCGGCCGGCCCCGCCACGGCCTCGGGCCCGCCTCCGCGCCGCCCTGGCCGGACCCCACGGACCAGGCCCTGCTGCGCCAGGCCTTCGCGCCGGCCGTGCCGTCCGAGGCCGTGCTGCGCCGCCTGCTCGATGCAGCGCGCCTCGTGCGCTGCCCGGCCGGCCCGCTGACGGTGGCGTCGCCGCGCCGGCCCGAGCCCTCCTGGTGGCTGGTGCGCCAGGGCCGCATCGGCCTCGGCCCGCGCACGGCCGGCGGCAGCGTGGCCGAGCTGCGCTGGATCGGCACCGGGGAATGGCTGGACGTGGCCGGCGCGCTCTCCGGCCACGGCGGCTGGCTGGAGCACGCGGTCTGCCACACGCCGGTCGAACTGCTCGCCGTGCCTCTGGGCGCGCTCTACGACGCCTGCGCCGCGCACCCGGCGTTCGCACAGGCCTTCGCCGGCGTGCTCGCGCAGCGCGTGCGCAGCCTGAACGACACGCTGCATGAGCTGGCGGGTGCCGACGTGCCGGTGCGCTTCGCGCGCTGGCTGCTGCGCCAGCTCGCCGCGCACGGCGACGACTCGGCGACGCCGCGGCTGGTGCTGGGCGAGCGCAAGCAGGCGATCGCCCGCCAGTTGCGCACCACCTCCGAGACCCTGTCGCGCACGCTGGCGCGCCTGTCGCGCGACGGCATCCTGGAGGTCAAGGGCTACGCTCTGACGGTGCGCGATCCTGCGGCGCTGCGCGCGCTGGCACGCGCGCCGCACGAGTAGGCCCTTCCGCAGGAGCGGCGCCGCGTCAGGCGGCCCGCAGCCGCTGCTGCAGCTCGCCGAGCGCCGCATCGAGCAGCTGCACGAACACGCCGGTGGCGACCGCCGGCGTCTGCCCGACGCGCTGGTACAGGCAGATGCGCGCGGCCGCCTCCGGATCGGCCAGCGGCAGCCAGGCGAGGCGACCGGCGTCGAGGTCCTGCACGACGTTCTCCTGCACCAGCAGGCCGACCAGCGCGCCGCCGGCGGCCAGCGTGCGCACCATCGCCACCGAGCTGGTCTCCACCACCGGCTGCAGCACGCGCCGCTCGCGCGCCGCGATGCGTTCGGCCAGCAGGCGCAGTTCCATGTCCGGCGCCGGCAGCACCAGCGGGTGCTCGAGGCAGTCGCGCAGGCGCAGCCGGCCGCCGCGCTGCGCGAGCGGGTGCGACGGTGCGACCACCGCGCCAAGGCGCTGCTCCCACGAGCGCACCTCCTCGATGCCCGGCGGCGGCGTGCGTTGCAGGCAGAAGGCGATGTCGATCTCGCCGCCGAACAGCGCCTTCAGCAGCGTCTCGCCGTTGCCGGTGCGCACGCTGTAGGTGATGCCGGGGTACTGGCGCAGCGCGGCCTCGATCACGCCCGGCATCAGCGCCTCGGCACTCGCGTGCGGCACGCCCAGGTGCACGTGGCCGCGCCGCAGCGAACGCAGCGCCTCGACCTGCGACATCGCGTGGTCGTAGTCGCGCTGGCTGCGCCGCACCGCGGCGAGCACGATCTCGCCGGCCGCGCTGAGCTGCATGCCGCGCGGCAGCCGGTCGAACAGCGGCGTGCCGACCTGCTCCTCGAAGTTCAGGATCTGCTGGTGCACCGCCGCCGCGGTCAGGTGCAGCGCGTCGGCGGCACGCCGCACCGAGCCGTGCCGCGCGACGGCGTCGAAGCAGCGGAAGGCCTGGGAGATCGCACGCATCGCGGGGTGGTGTCGACCGTCAGCAAATGGCTGACGGCCCGGCAGAAATTATGAGCTATGCCTGACACTCTGCGAGGCCTAGATTTCGCCCCGTCGCCCCTCACCGATGGAGTCCCGAATGAAGCTGCTGCCCGCCCTCCTCGCCTCGCTGGCCCTGGTGCCGGCCCTGCTGCCTGGCGCGGCGTTCGCCCAGGCCTACCCGTCCAAGCCCGTCACAGTCGTGGTTCCGTTCGGCGCCGGCGGCGGCGTCGACGCGGCCGCGCGCATCGCGCTGCCCAAGCTCGGCGAGCGGCTCGGCCAGACGCTGCTGATCGAGAACGTGCCCGGCGCCTCCGGCACGATCGGCACGCAGCGCGTGATTCGCGCCAAGGCCGACGGATACACCCTGCTGTTCGCGGTGGCCAGCCCGATCAACGTCGCCCCGCTGGTCTCGCCCGGCGCAGTGCGCTACGACGCGCTGAAGGAGCTGGTGCCGATCGCGCCGGTGGCCGTCTCGCCCTTCGTGCTGATCGGCCGGCGCGACCTGCCGGCCGCCAGCACCGCCGAGCTGATCCGCCTGGCGCGCAGCCAGCCGGGCAAGCTGACCTACGGCACCGACGGCATGGGCACCTCGCTGCACGTGACGATGGCGATGATCACGCAGCGCGCCGGCGTCGAGATCCTGCACGTGCCGTACAAGTCCGGCCCGCAGGTGCTGACGGACGTGGCCGGCGGCATGATCGACCTCGCCGTGGTGCCGCTCGCGCTCGCCCAGCCCTTCGTCGCCGACGGCAAGGTGCGCGCCTACGGCGTGACGACCAGGCAGCGTGCCGCGGCCCTGCCCGGCACGCCGAGCCTCGCGGAGACGGCCGAGCTGGCCGGCTTCGACGTCGAGTCCTGGCTCGGCCTGCTCGGCCCGGCCGGGCTGGACCCGGCGGTGACCGCACGGCTGTCGAAGGAGGTCGGCACGCTGCTGGCCGACCCGGCGGTGGTCAAGGCGCTCGCCGAGGGCGGCATGAAGCCGCTGCAGCTGTCGCCGGCCGAGTTCGCCGCCTACCTGGCGCGCGAGAAGAAGAGCCTCGGCGAGGCGATCGCCGCGGCCGGCATCCGGATCGAGTGAGGCGATGGGCGCCGCCGTGATCGCCCTGCTGCTGGTCGCCGGCCTGGCGGTCGGTGCCACCAGCATCGGCGGCGTCCTCGTCGTACCGGTGCTGACCTCCGGCGCCGGCAGCGCCCCGTCCCATGCGGTGGCCGCCTCCAGCTTCGCGTTCGCCTTCAGCGGCCTGGCCGCGTTCGCGACCGCGGCACGCGAACCCTCCGCCGGTGCGGGCCGCGCCGGCTGGCCGCTGCACGGCGGCGCGCTGCTCGGCGCCGCGCTCGGCGCGCTGACCCTGGCCTGGCTACCGGCCGGCGCGGTGCGCACCGGCGTCGGCCTGCTCGCGGTGGCCTCCGGCCTGTATGCCCTGCTCGGCCGTCGCGCTCCGCGCGACGATCCCGCCGGCGCGCCGGCCCGCGGCACGCTCGCCGCGCTCGGGCTGGCGGTCGGCTGCGGTTCGGCCTGGTCGGGCACCGGCGGGCCGGTACTGCTGCTGCCGCTGGTCACGCTGGCCGGCTGGCCCGCCGGCGAGGCCGTCGCCGCGGCGCAGCGCATCCAGTTGCCGGTGGCCCTCGCCGCCACCGCGGTCCACCTGGCCGCCGGGCGGCTCGACCTGATGCTGGGCGCGACGGTCGGCGTGCTCGTGCTGGCCGGCTGGGCCGCCGGCCGCGCGCTCGCCCGCCGCCTGCCGATGGAACGCCTGCGGCAGGCCGTGGCGCTGGCGCTGATCGCCACCGGCCTGTGGTACCTGTGAACGTGGCTGAAGACGAAGATCCGAGGAGTACCCCGTGAATCCCATCGACCTGGCCCACGCGCTGCGCGCCGACGAACTGCTGCTCGCCCCCGAGTGGACGCTGCTGACCGATGGCCCGGTGGCCGGGCTCGCGCTGCACGTCGCCGGCGGCCGCTTCGCCGCGATCGGCCCGCGCGCCGAACTCGCCGCACGCCTGCCTGGGCTGACGCTGATCGAGCTGCCGCAGCGCCTGCTGATGCCCGGCTTCGTCGACACGCACCATCACCTGACGCAGTCGTTCGGCAAGGCGCTGGCCTTCGGCGAGCCGTCGGAGATCTTCCGCCGCATCTGGGTGCCGCTGGAAAGCCACCTCGACCCGCACAGCCTGTACCTGGCCTCCAAGCTGGCCGCGCTGGAAGCGCTGCGCGGCGGTTTCACGACCGTCTGCGACGCCGGCACGCGTGCGTCGCAGGGCCTGGAGGCCGTGGCCGCGGCGACGCGCGAGGCGGGTCTGCGCTGCGTGCTGGGCCTGATCTGCCACGACGACGGCAGCCAGCACGATGCCGTGCTGCGCGCGGCGCAGCGCTTCCTGGCCCATGGTGACGCGCTGCTGCACCCGTCGCTCGCGGTCGCGATCCCCGAGGCGACGACCGACCGCATGCTGCACGACGTCGCACGCCTGGCCGGCGAGGCCGGCGCGGTGTTCCAGGTGCACGTCAACGAGCACCTGGCCTCGGTCGAACGTTCGCTGGTGGCACGCGGCCAGCGGCCGCTGCAGCACCTGCACGCGGCCGGCGCGCTCGGCCCGCAGGCGCTGCTCGCGCACGCGACGATGCTGGCGCCCGACGAAGTCGTGCTGCTGCGCGACAGCGGCGCCGCGGTGGCCTACAACCCGGTGGCCAGCGCCTGGAAGGGCAACGCCGTCGCGCCCGCCGGGCTGCTGGCGGCGCTGGGGGTGCGCTTCGGCCTCGGCACCGACGGCACGCGCAGCGACGGCTTCCGGCTGATGGACGCGGCCGAGACCGCGCAGCGGCTCGCCTTCGGCCTGGCCAATGGCGACTCCTCCTGCGGCGGCGGCGCGCTGTGGCTGCGCCACGCCACCGCACACGGCGCCGAGGCCGCCGGCCTGGGCGCCCTGACCGGCACCGTGGCCGAGGGCCGGGCCGCCGACTTCCTGCTCGTCGACCTCGATGTGCCGGAACTCACGCCCAGCTGGGATCTCCCGTGGGAGCTGGTGCGCCTGGCGGCCCGCGACCAGATCCAGGCCGTCTTCGTGGCCGGCCGGCTGCGCCTGTGGCAGGGCTGGCCGCCGGACTGGGACGCGCGCGCGCTGCTGGCGGAGGTGCGCCGCGTCGCACGCGACGCGGTGGCACGCGCGCCGATCCACAAGGTGCACCCGGCGCCGGCCCGCTGACCCGCGCCCCGGCGGTCTTCAGGTTCTCTTCATCCGGCGCCGGCCCAATGCCGGCCCATGGAGCATGCACTTCCAGGGACCCCGGCGCGCCTGCGCCGCTGGATCACCGGCCCGATCGAGCTGAGCACCGAGACGCTGGTGCTGGCCGCCAGCCTGTTCTGGGCGCTGTCGGCCAACCGGGCGTTCTTCGCCGGGGCGCTGCGCGATCGCAGCTGGGACGATCCGACCGCCTGGGGCCTGGCGATCGCGCTGTTCGCGCTGGTCGTGGCACTGCATGCGGCCCTGTTGGTGCTGCTGGCCTGGCGCCACACCGCCAAGCCCGCGGTCGCCCTGCTGACCCTGGTGAGCGCCTTCGCGACCTACTACACCGGGGCCTATGGCGTGGTGCTGGACCCGTCGATGCTGCGCAACGTGCTGCACACCAACCCCGCCGAGGCGGGTGAGCTGCTGACGCCGGCACTGTTCATTCATCTGCTGCTGTGGGCCGGACTGCCGCTGCTGCTGCTGTCGCGCGTGCAGCTCGTGCGGCGGCCCTGGCCCGCCGCGGCGGCCCGGCGCATCGGCCTGCTGGTGGCGGCCGTGCTGGTGCTCGCGACGGCGCTGCTGGCGATGTTCCAGCCGTTCGCGTCGCTGATGCGGAACCACCGCGACCTGCGCTACCAGATCACGCCGGCCAACGTGCTGTGGTCGACCGCCTCGGTGGTCGGCGCCGAGGCGCGCGGCGCCGCCCGGCCGCGCCAGCCGATCGGCGAGGACGCCGCCCCGGGTGCGTCCTGGGCGCAGCGCAGCCGGCCGCTGGTGGTGCTGGTGGTGATCGGCGAGACCGCGCGCGCCGCCGACTGGGGCCTGTCCGGCGCGGCGCGCCAGACGACGCCGGAGCTGGCCGGCTTGCCGGTGGTCAACTTCACGCAGGCCAGTTCGTGCGGCACCAACACCGAGGTCTCGGTGCCGTGCATGTTCGCGCCGGTCGGCCGGCGCGACTACGACGAGGCACGCATCCGTGGCCAGCAGTCGCTGCTGCACGTGCTGGCGCGCGCCGGCGTCGCGGTGCAGTGGCGCGACAACCAGAGCGGCTGCAAGGGCGTCTGCGACGGCCTGCCGAACGACAGCGTCGCCGCGCTGAACCCGCCGGGGCTGTGCAGCGACGGGCGCTGCCTCGACGAAGGCCTGGTGGCCGACCTCGACAAGCGCCTGGGCAATGCCAAGGGCACGCAGTTCTGGGTGCTGCACATGCTGGGCAACCACGGGCCGTCGTACTTCCGCCGCTACCCGCCGGCGTTCGCGAAGTTCCAGCCGGAATGCCGCGACGACGACCTGCGCCGCTGCAGCATCGAGCAGATCCGCAACAGCTACGACAACGCGCTGCTGTACACGGACCACGTGCTGGCCCGTGCGATCCGCACGCTGCGCGCGCAGTCCGACCGCGTCGATTCCGCGCTGCTGTACGTGTCCGACCACGGCGAATCGCTCGGCGAGCAGGGGCTGTTCCTGCACGGGCTGCCGTACGCGATCGCGCCCGAGGTCCAGACCCACGTGCCGATGGTGATGTGGACCAGCCCGGGCCTGGAGCGCGCCACCGGCCTGGCGCCGGGCTGCCTGCAGCCCGAGCTGCAGCGCCGCGCGCGTGCGCCGGTCAGCCATGACCACCTGTTCCACACCGTGCTCGGCCTGCTGGACGTGCGTACCGCCCTGCACGATCCGGCCTGGGACCTCACGCAGGCCTGCCGCACCGCCGCCGCCTCATGACCCCCCTCGCCCCGACACGGCGCGGCGACATCCCGGCCGCGCTGATGGCCCTGCTCGCTCTGCTGTTGTGGGAAGCCAGCGGCTGGGACCTCGCGCTGTCGCGCCAGTTCGGCAACCCGGCCGGCTTCGTCTGGCGCCACGCCTGGCTGACCGAACACCTGCTGCACGACGGCGGGCGGACGCTGGCGGGCCTGCTGCTCGCGCTGCTCGCCTGGGACGCCTGGCGGCCCTGGGTCGCGGGGCCGACGCGGCGCCAGCGGGTCTACTGGCTCGGCGTGGTCGCGTTGTCGATGCTGCTGGTGCCGGCCTACAAGCGCATCAGCACCACCAGCTGCCCGTGGGACCTGGCGCCGTTCGGCGGGCGCGTACCGTACGTGCCGCACTGGCTGCCCGGCGTGGTCGACGGCGGTGCGGGCCACTGCTTCCCGTCCGGCCACGCGGTGGCGGCATTCGCCTTCATCGGGCTGTACTACCTGTGGCGCCCGTACCGGCCGCACGCGGCGCGGCGCTTCCTGGCCTGGCTGCTGGCCGCCGGCACGCTGTTCGGCGTGGCGCAGCTGGTGCGCGGCGCGCACTTCGCGAGCCACACGCTGTGGTCGGCCTGGCTGTGCTGGGTGATCGCGCTGCTGGCGGAGCGCCTAGAAAGCGCCACGCACCGCCGCCAGCACGTCGATGCGGGCCGCGCCCGTCACCGCACGGTCACCCTCCTGCGGCCGCTGCGCCTCGGGCACGACCCGCTCGAACAGCGGCGCCAGTGAGGCGGGGATGAAGCGCGTCAGCGTCGCGTACAGGTGCCGGTCGCCGAAACGCGACTGCTGCGTGACGTAGAAGCGCTGCGGCACCAGCAGCGCGAGCTGGTGCTGCGCGCGGGTCATCGCGACGTGCAGCAGGCGGCGCTCCTCCTCGATGTCCGCGGCGCGGCCGGTCGCCATGTCGGACGGGATGCAGCCGTCCACCGCGTTGAGCACGTACACCGCCGACCACTCCTGGCCCTTGGCCGAGTGCATCGTCGAGAGGATCAGGTAGTCCTCGTCGAGGAGCGGCGGGCCGGCCTCGTCGCTGCTCGCCTCGGGCGGGTCGAGCGTCAGCTCGGCGAGGAAGCGTTCGCGCCCGCCGTAGCCGGCCGCGATGCGCAGCAGCTGCTCGAGGTCGGCCAAGCGGATCGTTGCGTCCTCGTGCAGGCGTTCGAGCTGCGGCCGGTACCAGCGCAGCGCGATCGCCGCGGCCTCCGGCCACGGGGCGGCCTGCAGCGCGTCGTGCGCCGCGAGCCAGGTGGCCCAGTCCGCTGCGGCCGCCGACGGCGGGCGGAAGGCATGCAGCACGGCCACCGGGTCGTCGGCCGGCCCCATCGCATCGAGCAGGCGCCGCGCCGACGCCGGGCCGATGCCCGGCACCAATTGCGCGACGCGGAAGCCGGCCAACCGGTGGCGCGGGTTCTGCACCCAGCGCAGCACCGACAGCAGGTCCTTCACGTGCGCCGCCTCGAGGAATTTAAGGCCGCCGTACTTGACGAACGGGATGTCGCGCCGCGCCAGCTCGAGTTCCAGCGCGGCGCTGTGGTGGCCGGTGCGGAACAGCACCGCCTGCCGCTTCAGCGTCACGCCGCCCTCGCGCTGGCGCAGCACCTCGTCGGCCACCCAGCGGGCCTGCGCCGGCTCGTCCTCGACACTCACCACGCGGGGCAGCGCGCCGGCCCGGTCGCTGTGCAGTTCCTTCGCGAAGCGTTGATCGGCCAGCGCGATCACCGCATTGGACGCGGCCAGGATCGGCTGCGTGCTGCGGTAGTTGCGCGTCAGCGCGACGATGCGCGCCGGCGGGTCGAAGCGCGCCGGGAACTCGAGGATGTTGCGCACCTCGGCGGCACGGAAGCCGTAGATGGCCTGCGCGTCGTCGCCGACCACGGTGAGGCCGCGGCCGTCGGGCTTCAGCCGCGCGAGGATCGCCGCCTGCAGCCGGTTGGTGTCCTGGAACTCGTCGACGAGCACGTGCGCGAAGCGCGCGCCGAGTGCGGCGGCCAGCGCCGGCTCGTCCATCATGTGCAGCCAGTAGAGCAGCAGGTCGTCGTAGTCGAGCAGCTGCTGGCGCTGCTTCTCCTGCACGTAGGCACGCAGCAGGCGGCGCAGTTCGTCCTCCCAGCCGCGGCACCAGGCGAAGTGCTCGGCCACCACCTCGTCGAGCGCACAGCGGCTGTTGACCACCCGCGAGGCGATCGCGAGGCAGGTGCCCTTGAGCGGAAAGCGCCGCGACAGCGCGGCGAAGCCCTGCTCCTGGCGCACCAGGCCCATCAGGTCCTCCGCGTCCGCGCGGTCGAGGATGCCGAACTGCGGCGCGAGCCCGATCACCTCGGCCTGCTCGCGCAGCAGCCGCGCACCGACGGCGTGGAAGGTGCCGGCCCAGGGCAGCACCGGCGCCGCCTGCGTGGGCGCGAAACCGAGCGCGCGGTGCAGCAGCCGGCCGGCGCGCTGCGCGAGCTCCTGTGCGGCGCGGCGCGAGAAGCTGAGCAGCAGCAGCCGCTGCGGATCCGCGCCGTCGCGCACCAGCCGCGCGACGCGCGCCGCCAGCGTCGCCGTCTTGCCGGTGCCGGCGCCGGCGATCACCAGCAGCGGGCCGTCGCCGTGATCGACGGCGGCACGCTGCTCGGCGTTCAGCCGCGCGAAGGCATCGGGCTCGGGATCGGGGTGGGCCATGGCGGGTGTTCGACCGCCACGATACTGTATCGGCGTACAGTGGCCCCGCCCTGTTGCAGCTAGCGCCGCTCGGCGCTGAGCGTGCGCAGGAACGCGACGAGGTCGCGCACCTCGCGCTCGTCCAGGCGGATGGCCGGGCGGTCGGCATGGCCTGCGCCGCCGTGGCCGAGTTCGGAGTGCCCGACCGCGGCACGCGGCGCGCGCACGTAGTGCGCCACGACCTCGTCGAGCGTCGCGAACTGGCCAGCGTGCATGTAGGGCGCCCGCTCGGCGACCTGGCGCAGGCCCGGGGTCCGGAACGCACCCTCCAGGCCCGGGTCGGCATCGGCGATGAAGCGCAGTTCGCCGCAGGCGCCGACGGGCGCGTCGCTGTACGGCCCGAGGCAGTTGAACTCGTCGCCCTGCACACGGGCGATCGCCGCGCTGCGGCCGCGGTCGGGCCGGGCCGGGTCGCGCGGCGGCACGCCGGTGTTGTGGAAGTGCTGGTCGGTCAGCAGCGGGCCGTTGTGGCAGGTCGCGCATTGCCCCTTGCCGATGAACAGGCGCAGGCCGCTGACCTCCGCCGGCGTCAGGACCCGCTGTGCGTCCGTGTCGTCCTGCAGCACGGCCTGGACGTAGCGGTCGAAGCGCGACTCGCCGTGCATCACCGTGCGCTCGTACACCGCGATCGCCTTGCCGAGGTTCGCGAAGGCGCGGTTGACGGCCTCGCGCTGCGGCGCCGGCATGCGCTGCCAGGCGTCGCGCTGCGCCGGCGTGCCGAGCGGGCCGGCCTCGGCGGGCAGCCCGTCGAGCACCGGCAGGGGGCCGAACAGCGCCTCGTACGGCGCCCGGTGCTGCGTGGCGAGCCGGCGCACCAGGCCGACGCGCGTGGCGCCGTGCTCGGCGGCGTCCTCCAGCGGGCCGAGGGCCTGCGACCAGAGGCTGTCCTTGCGGCCGTCCCAGAACAGCCAGGGGCTGTGCGCCGCGCCGGCCACGGGCATCGTGCGGCGTGCGCCGGTGCCGACGCCCTGCCCGACGGGGCGCCCGTCCTGGAAGTCGTGGGCCGGATCGTGGCAGGTCGCACACGCCACGGCGCCGTTGCCGGACAGGCCGGTGTCGGCGAACAGCCGGCGGCCGAGCGCCACCGCCTCGGGGCGGGACTCGACCGCGTTGGACGGGTCCGCCGGCGGCGCCGGCAGGCGCGACAGCAGCATCGAGCCGAGCGTGACGCGGTCCGCGTCCGACCAGCGGTCCACGCGTGGGGCCGCCCGGGCCGGCGCCGTCGCGAATCCAGCCGCCGCCAGCGTCAGCCCGGCCATCAGCAGCACGGCGCGCACCCGCGCGCGCAGGGAAGCAGTGCGATGCATGCCGGCCCTCAGCGCTTCAGCCCGGCCGCGTCGACGACGACGTTGAAGGTGGCGCTGTCGGCGGCATCGCCGGCGCGGATGTCCAGCTTCATGTCCCACCAGCCCGTCATGCTGAACTTCACGCCCTCCAGGTCGTACACGCCGGGGGCCCGTTCGCGCGTGACGCGCGGCCGGGTCGGGAAGCCGTGCCCGTGCCGGGGCATGCCGCCGTCGAAGGCGATGCTCGCCTGCGATACCGGTGCGCCCTGCGCGGTCGTCAGGTGGATCTGCCAGGCGTGCAGTTGCTGCAGGGCCGGCCCGGTGGCCGGCGGCTCCATCCGGACGATGAACTTGCCCTGCCGGCTCGGGTGCTGCAGAGTCAGGTCGAGGTCGGCCGGCGCGGTGCCGCAGGCGGCCAGGGGCAGGGCGCCGGCGAATACGACGGCGGTGAGGGCAATGCGAAGGAACATGGTGGTCGATCCGGTGAGGTGGGGTCGGGAAACAGCTGCCCCGGGCGCCCTCGCGAGGAGGCTCCCGGGTGCAGCGCGGAACGGAGGCCGCGGTGCTAGCGGCGCGCGGCGTCGAGGAGGCGCTGGAGATCGGCGGGAATGGGCATCGGCCTGAAGCCGCTGACGGCGGCGCCGCCGGTGTTGCCGGGCGGCACCCACAGCCAGGTCTTCAGGACCGCGGCGGCCAGCCGCCAGGCCTGGCCGAACGCCTCGCTCGCGCGGTGGTGGCGCAGCGCCCAGCGGAACATGGCCCAGTGCACGCGCAGGTGTTCGATCGTCGAGGCCTGGCCGAGCACGTGCGCGCGCTCGAGGTGGCTGAACGACGTGGCGAAGTCGCCGCGCCGCTCCCGGTGTGCGGCGGCCGCGAGTTCGCGGCGGACGAAGGGGCGGATGCGGCGTGCGAAACGGGGCGAGAGGTTCATCGTGCAACTCCGGGTGGAGGCGGTGGGCATGGACGGGATTCTTCGCAACCGTCGCCTGGCCGGCTTGAACGAAACGGCTGCGTGGGGCGAGGTGGCGCCGTGACCGGCGGGCCCGGCCAGCCGGGTGAGTCGGCAGGGCCGGACGACACCGTCGCACGCATGTCGCGCACCCATGCGTCGACCGGGCGCATCTACTTCTGGCAGGGCGGCAGCCTGTGGATCGGGCAGGGCCGGGGCCGCACGGATTGGCACGCGCACCATGCGCACCAGCTCGTCCTCGCGCCGGAGGGCACGTTCCGCTTCCGGACCGAGCGGGACGGGGCCTGGCAGCACTTCGAAGGCGCCCTCGTGCCGAGCCACCGCACGCACCAGTTCGACGTCGACGCGCTGGCGATGGCCCATCTGTTCCTGGAGCCGGAAAGCCGCGTCGGCCGGGCGCTGCTGCAGCGCTTCGGCGCCGGCACGGTCGCACGGCTGCCGGCCGCCGACAGCCGCGCCGCGGCCCGCGCGCTCTTCGACACCTTCCGGGCCGCCCCGGCGCGCGAGCCGATGGTCGCGGCGGCGTCCGCGGCCCTGGCCCGGCTGTGCGGCGCGGCCGCCGAACCGGCTTCGATGCCGGACCGGCGCCTCACGGCGGCGCTGGCCTACATCCGTTCGAACATCCGGGAGCCGCTCGCGCTCGGCGACGTCGCCGCCGCGGTGGCACTGTCACCCAGCCGCTTCCGGCACCTGTTCGTCGCCGAGACGGGCAGCTCGTTTCGTGCCTACCTGCTGTGGCTGCGCATCAATCTGGCGATCGAGCATGTCCAGGCTGGTGCAACCTGGACCGATGCCGCGCACGCCGCCGGCTTCGCGGACTCGGCGCACCTGACCCGCACGCACCGCAGGGTGTTCGGCATCGAGCCGAGCGCGATCCGGCCGTCGACGACGGGCTGAGCGCGCGGGCGCCCGGTGCCCACAATCTCACGCGAGCGCCCGCCGGATGCGGCGAACGCCCCCGGCGGGGCCGCCAACGGCCTGCTTCGTGCATCCGTTCGCGTCGAGAATCCGCACCCTCCGACGCGCCCCCGACGACCCATGCCGAGCCTGATCCTGCGCATCATCGGCCGACTCAGCGTCGGCAAGAAGCTGCTGCTGATCTTCCTGCTGGACATGAGCGCGGTCGCGTACATCAGCGGCATCCTGGTCAACGAGAAGTTCCTCGCGATCGACTTCGCGCGCAAGGAGCTCGCCGGCAATGCCTACATCGCCGCGGTGCGCGGCAGCCTGCTCGAGGCGGCCGCCTCGCTGTCCAGCGGCCTGCCGGTGTCGGCCGAAGCGGCCGATGCCGTCGCAGGGGCCGAACGCCGGCACGGGGCCGGCATGGTCAGCGCCGAAGCGAGCGCCGCGCTCGGCGACGCGCTGGCGCGGCATCGGGGCGCCCCGGCGGACGGCGGCCTGGTCAAGCAGGTGCTGGCCGAAGGGCGAGCGCTGGTCACGCGGGTCGGCAACCAGTCGAACCTGATCCTCGACCCCGATCTGGACAGCTACTACACGATGTCGATCATCGTGCTGCGCGTCCCCGAACTGCTGCAGACCGTGACGGACATCGCGCTGCACGCCCCGGGGGCGGCCGGCGACGCGGACGCCGCCCCGTCCTCGACACCCTTCCTGGTGCTCGAAGGGCGCCTGGAGACCGGCTGGAAGGGCCTGGAGTCCGATTTCGGCGAGGCCTTCGCGGCCGGCAGCCCGCCGCTGCGGCAGGCGCTGGAGCCCGCACGTCAGCGGCTGGCCGGCTCGATGGAGCGCTTCCGCGCCGCGGCCCGCCGGCACTTCGCCGACGGCGAGGCCGCGACCGCGCCCGGCGCCGATGCGCTGCTGGCCGCGCACCGCGCGGTGGTGGCCGACATCGACCAGGCCTGGCGGGCGTCGATGATCGAGATGGACCACCTGCTGCAGCGGCGCATCGACGGCTTCTTCGCGCGCATGTGGCTGCACCTGGGCACGGCCCTGGGCCTGCTGCTGCTGATCCTCAGCGCGGTCTTCTTCGTCGCGCGCCAGATCGCCGTGCCGCTGCGGCGCCTGGCCGGCGTCGCCGACGACGTGCGCCAGTCCGGCGACTATGCGCTGCGCGCGGGCTGGCACAGCCGCGACGAGATCGGGCGGCTGGTCAACGCGTTCAACGAGATGCTCGACCGCCTCGGCCGCGAGCGCGCCGCGCAGCAGGAGCTGGCGGCGCGCGAGCGCGCGGCGCAGGCCCAGCTGCGGCTGGTCGAGGCGATCCCGATCCCGATCATGGTCACGGCGGTGCCCGGCCATCAGGTGCTGCACGCCAACCGGCCGGCGCAGGCCTGGCTCGGCGATTCGACCGCGGACCCGTGGCGGCGCGGCCTGGAGAAGGCGGTCCGCGCCCGCTTCTTCCAGCAGCTGGCGGACCGCGACGCCGTCGACGAGTTCGAGGTGCGCTGGAACCCGCGCGGCGAGGCCTCGTGGGCGGTGCTGTCGGCCCGGCAGCTGGAGTTCCAGGGGCACAACGCGGTGCTGACGGCGTTCACGCCGATCAACCACCTGAAGCTGATGGAACGCCGCCTCGAGCTGTGGGCCAAGGTGTTCGAGGCGTCCGGCGAAGGCATCGTGATCATCGACACCGAGCGCCGCGTGATGACCGCCAACGCGGCCTTCTGCGCCTCCACCGGCTTCGACCTGCACGAGCTGATCGGCGAGCCGATCCAGCCGCGCCCGGGCGGCCCGGGGCCGATGGCGCTGATGACCGAGCTGGAGCCGGCGCTGGCCAAGCGCAACAACTGGCAGGGCGAGGTCAGCGTGCAGCGCCGCGACGGCAGCTGCTATCCCGCCTGGCTGATGCTCAGCGTGGTGCGCGAGGGGCAGCAGGGCGGCGTCTCGCACTTCATCGCGACGACGATCGACATCACCGACCGCAAGCGCAACGAGGAACGCATCCGCTTCCTGGCCCAGCACGACGTGCTTACGGAACTGCCGAACCGCTCGCTGTGCCAGGAGCGCCTGCGCCTGGCGGTGCAGCAGGCGGCGCGGCGCGGCGACCGCGTCGCCGTGCTGTTCATCGACCTGGACCGCTTCAAGAACATCAACGACTCGCTCGGCCACCACATCGGCGACGGCCTGCTGCGTTCCGTCGCGCAGCGCCTGACGGGCTCGGTGCGCGCCGGCGACACCGTCAGCCGGCTCGGCGGCGACGAGTTCGTCGTCGTGCTCGGCAGCGTCGCCGATGCGAACGAGGTCGCCGCGATGGTCGAGGAACGGCTCGTGCCGGGCATCCGCGCGCCGCACGACATCGATGGCGCCGAGATCCACGTGTCGTGTTCGGTCGGCATCGCGCTGTACCCGGACGACGCCGGCGACATCGACACGCTGATGCGCCACGCCGACGCCGCGATGTACCAGGCCAAGTCGCTCGGCCGCGACGCGGCCCAGTTCTTCTCGCCCGACCTGAACGAACGCGCGCAGCGGCGCCTGAAGGTCGAGTCGAACCTGCGCCGGGCGATCGAGCGCGGCGAGCTGTCGCTGCACTACCAGCCGCGCCTGCACGCGACCAGCGGGCGGATCCGCGGCGTGGAGGCGCTGCTGCGCTGGACCTCGGCCGAGCTCGGCGTGGTCGCGCCGGCGCAGTTCATCGCCGTCGCGGAGGAGGCCCAGCTGATCGTCGACATCGGCGCCTGGGTGATCGGCGAGGCCTGCGCGCAGCTGGCCCGCTGGCGCGCGCAGGGGCTGGACGTGCCGCAGGTCTCGATCAACGTGTCGGCCCTGCAGCTGCGCGACGACGGTCTCGTGCAGACGCTGCGCGCGGCACTGGAGCGCTATGCGCTGCCGCCCGGGACGGTCGAGCTGGAGCTGACCGAATCGACGCTGATGGACCGCGCCGAGCAGACGCTGGAGCGGCTGCACGCGATCAAGCGGCTCGGCGTGCAGCTCGCGATCGACGACTTCGGGACGGGCTATTCGAGCCTGAACTACCTGAACCGCTTCCCGATCGACCGCCTGAAGGTCGACCGCTCGTTCGTGCGCGACATGTTCGAGGACCCGACCGACCTGGCCATCACGCGCGCCATCATCGGCCTCGGGCACACGCTCGGGCTGAGCGTCGTGGCCGAGGGCGTCGAGACCGAACGCGAGGCGCAGACCCTGCGCGAACTGGGCTGCGACGAGCTGCAGGGCTTCCACTTCTGCATGCCGGTGGAGGCGGACCGCCTGGCGCACTGGCTGGGCGGGCGGCGGCTGCGGCTGGCGACCTGAGCGGTGGCCCGGAGACGGGCGGCTCCGGCGGCGGGCTGCGGCCAGCTACGGCGTCACGGCTTCTTCGAAGGCCGTGATCCGGTCGCGGCCGGCGCGCTTGGCGCTGTACATGGCCGCGTCCGCGCGGGCGATCGCGGCTTCCAGGTCGTGCGCGCCGAGGCACTCGGACGCACCGGCCGAGAAGGTGACCTTCATGCCCGGCGCGACCTCGTCGAAAGAAAGAGCGAGGATGGTGCTCCGGATGCGCCTCAATGCCGTCAATGCCTGTCCGACGCCGGTGGCCGGCATCACGAGCAGGAACTCCTCCCCTCCCCAGCGCGCCAGGATGTCGCCGTCCCGCATCACCGACTGCGCTTCTTCGCTGAGGCGGCGCAGCACCGTGTCGCCGCCGGCATGGCCGTGTGTGTCGTTGATGCGCTTGAAGTGGTCGATGTCGATCAACGCGACGGTCATCATGGGTTCCGGGCGCGCGCGCACCGCCAGTTCGCGCTGCATGTGCTCCATGGCGGCACGGCGGTTCGGCAGGCCGGTCAGTTCGTCTCGCGTGGCGAGCGTGCGGATGCGCTCGAGGGCCTCGGTCAGCTTCGCACTCTGCTGCTCGAGGCTCGTGCGCTGCTCGACCAGGCGGGCGCGGAGTCTGCCGATGCGCACCGCCAGCACGTAGGACGCCGTCAGCACGATGCCGGAGAAGAGCCCGTGCATCGCTTCGACACGCGGGTCGTAGCGAAGCGGATCGGTCCACGCCTTGTACGCCATGGTCAGGGCGAGCATCGCGAAGGCGGTCCCGGCGGCGGCCCGCGCCTTCTGCGGCGTCAGTTCGAACATGGTGAAGACCACCACCAGGATCATGATCAGGATGACCGCACCGCGCGCCGCGCCCGTGATGGCGTAGGACCAGGCAATGCCGACCATGGCCCATGCCGACTGCGGAATCGCCAGGGAACGGCCCGACTTCAGCCGCAGGTTCAGGCCGCTGCGGATGCACAGGTAGAAACCGAAGCCCCCGGCGAGGTTCCACGTGGTGAGCGCCCAGGAATGCCGCGTGTCGATCATGTCGAGCAGCACCTCGGCGTGCTGCACCATGGCGAACACGACGTAGACGGTGAGAACCAGGAGCGCCTGCGAGACGCGCAGCCTCTGCCGCACGTCGTCGCCAAGCAGCAGTCTGGAAAGGGCCTCGCGCATACGCTGCCCTATCGGCAGCACTCACACCGCCTGTAGTGCCCTGCGTCGCCAGAGCGTGTGCTGGGTCACGCCGGACTGATGATGATGGTGTCGGGTCGGCCAAAGGCTGACCGCAAGTAAACCATAGGCTGGCGCTACTTGGCAGGCTTCCGATGGTCGCCCACCGAGGCTGCAGGCAAGTTCTGGCCGAGCTCGCAACTTGGCGCTCGTAAGCTGGCTAGGCTCGCTGACCGCGCTAAGCGTCTATCAATCAAGAACTTATCGGAGGAGACAAAAGGGCGGCACGCCTGCATATGAGCAAGTCCGCGTCATCGCCGTCAAGCTATGCCAGTTCTCGCCCCTCCAGCGTCCGTGATCGCAGACTGTCAACCTATCGCTCGACGAAGCCCTTCGCGGCGCGGCGCACCAGCGCAACATCACCAGCTGCAAGGGCGTCAAGCGGTGTCCGACCTCCAAGTGAACCTTTGGGTGTGGTGAAAAACTGCAGCTTGCTCCCGCCTGGCAAACTGCCCAACACTTGGCATCCACCTCGGCCCTGGGCACGCCGCCCACCAGGTGCGCACGCACGTCGTGCGGCTCGGGCGGAGGCGCGTTGTCTGCGTAGCGCCGGATATTCAGGTTGTAGCCGTTGGCCTTGAGCGTGCCGGTGTCGACGATGGCCGAGAACGCCGGCACGGCGCGGAATTCGTCGAACGTGGTGACGATCTTCTCGATGTGCTCGGGCAGCAGGTAGTTCTGTGCGCGGCCTTCGAAGTACTCGCGGTCGGCATTGATGAACAGCACCTTGCCTTGGCGCTCCGCCGGCTTGCCACTGATGCGCTGGGCGCCGTTCTGCACCCGCTGGCGCAGCACCAGGATGCAGGCCGGGATGCCGGTGCCGTAGAACAGGTTGGGCGCGACGCCGATCACGGCTTCGAGCAAGTCTTCCTCGATGATGCCGGCGCGGATCTTCGCCTCGTCGCCGCCACGGAACAGCACGCCGTGCGGCATTACCGTAGCCACCATGCCGCCGTCGCGCGTGACGGCCAGCATGTGCTGCAGGAACATCAGATCGGCCTTCTTGGCGCCCAGCGGTACCTGGCCGAAGCGGAAGCGGTCGGACGCAAACTTGGGCTTCCAGGCCGGGTTGCCGTCGGCGTCCTTTTCGGTGTTACCCCAGTTGATGGAGAACGGCGGGTTGGTCAGCACCCGGTCGAAGTGCATCAGTTCGCCGTTCTCCACATGCTGCGGCTCGGCCAGCGTGTCGTCGTTCTGCAGGTTTGCGTTGCTGATGCCGTGCAGCAGCATGTTCATCTTGGCGATGGACCACACCGTGCCGTTGAATTCCTGCCCGAACAGGTTGGCCTTGCGGCCATCCTGCCCGTGCTCGTCGATGTACTCCTTCGCGGCGATCAGCATGCCGCCGGAACCGCAGCAAGGGTCGTAGATGTCGTGCGCCAGCGTGGGCTTGAGCAGCCGGACCATCATGCGGACGATGGAGCGGGGCGTGTAGAACTCCCCGCCCTTCTTGCCGGCGGAATCGGCGAACTCGCCGATGAGGTATTCGTAGGCGGCACCCAGCAGGTCCGGGAACTCGAAGTCCTCGTTGCGCAGGCGATGCTTGCCGAAGTGGGTGATCAGCTCCTGCAGCTTCAGGTCGGAGATCTTGCTCTGGCCAACCTTGCGGTTGAAGTCGATGTGCTCCAGTACGTCGTACAGACTGGTGTTCTCGCCCTCGATGCTGGCCAGCGCCTTGCTGAGCATGGAGCCGACATTCGCCTGGCGCGAGTTGTCCACCAGATAGCTGTAGCGCGCCTCTTCGGGAACCCAGAAGTAGCCGTCGCGCGTGTACCAGCGCTTGTTGTTGGTTGACGCCTCGGCCTCGGCCTTGGTCTTTCCGCCCTCCATCTCGGAGCGGATCACCTCCTCACGGCGCTGCTCGAACACGTCGGAGCAGCGCTTGAGGAACAGCATGCCGAAGATGTATTCCTTGAACTCCGAGGCGTCCATCTTGCCGCGCAGGATGTCAGCGGCTTTGAAAAGGTGGCGTTCCAGCTGGGGAAGGGTCAGTGGCATCGGGAAGGCGGTTGATGTGAATCGTTGGGATTGCTCGGGTGCCGGAACTCAGGCGGCGCTGCTTGGCGCGGCAGTCACTTCGGCGGCCGGTATGGCCAGGGCCACGCTCCAGTGCCCGCCGGGCTCCTGGCGCAGGTCGAGCAGATCGTAGGTCTTGAGCATGCTGACCAGGCCGGAGTGGCCGTAGGTTTGCGGCGAGAATGAGGGGTCGGTACGTCGGAGGTAAGAGCCCAGGGCGCTGACGCTGACTCGTCCATCGGGGGACTCCGCCGCCACCAACTTCACCGCACTGACCACTGACTTGGGTCGAAGCTTGGGTTTGGGCTGGGCTGGCGGCTTGGCGGGCTGCGGCGCGGCATCTGCCGGCTGCGCTGCCTCCGGCGGCACCCACTGAAAGAACTGGTCGCTGGCGTTGCGCAGTGCCTCGGGCGTCTTGGCCTCGCCGATGACATGAACCGTGGCGCCACGCTCGCGCAGCTTGCGGCACAGGCCCGCGAAGTCAGAGTCGCTGGTGACCAGGCAGAAGGTGGTGGCTCGCTGATCGAACAAGGCCTCGATGGCATCCATCGCCAGGGCGATGTCAGAGGTGTTCTTGCCGGCCGCATACGCGTACTGCAGGCAGGGCGTGAAGGCCTGCTGCACCAGCACGGTCTGCCACTTGTTGGCCAGGGCCGTGTGGCTGCCGAAGCCACGGCGCAGCACCACGCGGCCGAACTGGGCCGCCACGCGCAACGCGTAGTCAAGGATGTCTGGATCTGCGTTTTCGCAGTCGACCAGCACGGCGACTCTGGTGTCGAACTCCCCCGAATTCGGTTGCATGGCGTCTCCCTGGTCCGCTTGTCGCTGCGCTGCCGTGGTCGACCAACAATGTCGGACGGCTCGCACTGTGAGCGGTTGTGTCGCCCATGTTAGCCAAGGGTAGAACCAGAATTGCGGTGCGACCGCAATATGCGGCCGATCGGCAGCGTGCCTGGCGCTGTTCGGCTCGTTGGCAAGCGCTCCGCCGCTTAGAACTCTGCTGCGAGCAGTTGCTCCAGGCGTCGAACGCCTGCGGGGATGATTCGATTGCGCCGATCTCTGCGCGGGCCTTGGTCGTCGGCGAATCGCAGAGTCTGTCGAACAGCCTCGGGGCTGGCACCCACGACTGCTGCCATGTCCGCGAGTGACAACCCTGCACGTCCCTCGCGCGTGCCGCTGCGCCGAAGGCGATTCAGCTTTGCCAGATCCAGGTACGCGTAGCGGTCGAACCGTTCATCCACTTCACGCCACGCACCCATGTGCATCAGGTCCCGTGCAAGGCGATCGGGCGGAACTTCTGCTCCGGCAACCAATGGATGATCTTGGTCCAGTCCTTCACCCAGGGTTCGCCCCGTGCACCACGGCACAGGGGCTGCCGGGCCGAACAGCCCCTTGAACAAGGTTTCCCACCGCGACCAGTGGCGGGCCTCATGCCGCTGGTGGGTGATTTCGCGCCAATCGTCGGGACTCCGCGCGCCCGTAGGTTCGAAGGGCGCCTGTGCGATGGCATAGAGCTGCCCGAACCTGCGCTCCAGCAGGTCCTTGACAGACGGCGCTAGCGCGGGAAACAGCTCGCGCAGCGCGGCGGCCAGACTCGCCGCTGGCATGGCCAACTCCGGGCTGATGCCGGAGCGCTGCGCATGCGGTAAGGCATCACTTGGCAGTAAAGCCAGCTTATGCCCGACTCGACAGGAGGATGGCCCCCTCGGCCATCTTCAGGGACTTGGCGCGACCGGCAGGAATCGAACCTGCGACGTAGCCTTCGGAGGGCTGCATGATATCCACTTCACCACGGTCGCTCGCGGGGCGGGATTCTACCCGCCGGGCTCACATGACCGTCGCGTGCGGGTGCTGGGGGTGCTCGAGCGTGTCGGCGATGAGGCGCAGCGCATGCTCGCAGTCGGCCCGGGAGAGCGGCCCGCCGAGGCAGATGCGCACGGCGTCGGGCGGATCCGCATCGGTCGCGAAGGCCGCGCTGGCCACCACGGCGACGCCCTGTGTGCGCAGGTAGGACGCGAACTCGACCACGCTCCAGCTCGATGCCAGCGGCAGCCAGAGGTGGAAGCCTTCGGGCTGCGCCAGCACGCGGTGCTCGGCCAGGTGGCGCGCGGCGAGCGCCTGGCGCGCCTCCGATTCGCTGCGGATCGCCTCCAGCATCGCCCACGCCGTGCCGTCGGTGACCCAGCGCGTGGTCAGCGCGTTGGTCAGCGGCGAGGACATCACCGTGATCGCGCGCAGCGCGCCGGCCAGCCGCTGCGCCAGGCGTTCGTTGGGCGCGCAGACGTAGGCGCTGCGCAGCCCGGCGCCCAGGCACTTCGAGAAGCCGGTGACGTAGTAGGTGAGGTCCGGCGCCAGCAGCGCGAGCGGGCTGGGCGCGTTGCGCGGCAGCAGCGCGTAGGCATCGTCCTCGATGATGGGCACGCTGTAGCGCAGCGCGACGTCGGCCAGCGCCTCGCGCCGCGCGCGCGTGGTGGTGAGCGTGGTCGGGTTCTGCAGCGTCGGGTTCAGGTACAGCGCCTTCGGCTCCAGCGTGCGGCAGGCCTGCTCGAACTCGGCCGCGCACGGCCCCTCGTCGTCCAGCGTCAGCGGGTGCAGCTGCACGCCGAGCTGCGTGGCGATCGCCTTCAGCCCCGGGTAGGTGAGCGATTCGGCGCAGATGGTCTCGCCCGGCCGCGCCAGCTGCGAGATCAGCGCCGCCAGCGCGCTGTGGATGCCGGGGCAGACCAGCACACGTGCCGCCTGCACGCCGGGCAGGAGCGGGCGCAGCCAGAAGGCGCCGGCTTCGCGGTCGGCCGCACTGCCGCCGAAATCCTGGTAGCGCAGCAGCCCGTACAGGTCGGCGCGCGCCATCAGCTCGGCGGCGCTGTCGTGCAGCCGCGCCAGCAGCGCCGGATCGTCCGGCTCGGGCGGCAGGTTCATCGTCATCTCGGCGCCGCTGCCGCCGCGCAGCGGCAGCGTCGGGCGCAGGCCGCGGACGTGCGTGCCCATGCCGGGGCGCGAGTCGATCAGGCCGCGCTTGCGCGCCTCGGCGTAGGCGCGCGCCACGGTCGTGTAGTTCAGCTGCAGGTCCTCGGCCAGCTCGCGCAGCGTCGGCAGCCGGTCGCGCGGTGCGAGCCGGCCGCTGCGCAGGTCCTCGGCGATCAGGTCGGCGATCGAGCGGTAGGCGGGCTGATCGCTCGCGGCGATGCGGCGGCGCCAGTGGGCGGTGGACTTGATCGCGGGCATTGATCGGATGAGCAGGCGGATTCGGGTCATTGATTGCATGTCGCGTGCCCGATCGGGGCCGCAGCGCCGGCCCAGCGGCGCCCTGCGCCGGTGCAGTGCGGCCCCTTGATCGGAGGCATTGATCGCATCGCGTGGCCTCGAAGCGGTGCGCCACGCCGGCAGCTGCCGAGGCTCGTTCGCGCCCCGTCCGGTCTTGACGCGGATCAGGACGCGCCGCTGCACGGGCTTGATCGGCACTTGATCGCATCCGCGCGCGGCGGCGGTGGCACGGCCGATGCAAAGAGAAGGCTGCGCGCGTCACCACCCCCTTCTTCACGGAGCCATCCATGCCGAAAGTCACCAAGCCCGCGAACCAGAAAGGCGAGTTCCTCGTCGACTACGAGGAGAAGGTCTTCGAGGACGTGAAGTCCACGACGCCCGGCGAGAAGGCGCTCGTCACCTTCCACACCGTGGCCTTCGAAGGCTCGATCGGTTTCGTCAACCTGCTGCAGGCGACCCGGCTGCAGCGCAAGGGATTCGACACCTCGATCCTGCTGTACGGCCCGGGCGTCACGCTGGGCGTCAAGCGCGGCTTCCCGACGCTGGGCGACGAGGCCTTCCCCGGCCACCTGAACTTCAACAAGCAGATCGAGAAGTTCATCGGCGAAGGCGGCAAGGTCTACGCCTGCCGCTTCGCGCTGCAGGCGCTGTACGGCCACGGCGAGCCGTCGCTGATCGAAGGCGTCAAGCCGATCAACCCGCTGGACGTGCTGGACTGCATCCTGCTGCACCGCCGCGAGGGCGCGTTCATCCTCAACACCTGGACGCTGTGACCATGGCGCGTGTCGTCCGTGCCGCCGCGGCCCAGATCGCGCCCGATCTGGACTCGGCCGACGGCACGCTCGCGAAGGTGCTCGGCACGATCGGCGAGGCCGCCGCGCAGGGCGTGCAGCTGATCGTCTTCCCCGAGACCTTCGTTCCGTACTACCCGTACTTCTCGTTCACCCGGCCGCCGGTGGCACAGGGCGCCGAGCACTTGAAGCTGTACGAGCGCGCCGTCGCGGTACCCGGCCCGGTCACGCAGGCGGTGGCGGCCGCGGCGCGCGAGCACGGCATGGTCGTCGTGCTCGGCATCAACGAGCGCGACCACGGCAGCCTCTACAACACGCAGCTGGTGTTCGATGCCGACGGCGCGCTGCGCCTGCAGCGCCGCAAGATCACGCCGACCTACCACGAACGCATGATCTGGGGGCAGGGCGACGCGAGCGGCCTGAAGGTGGTGGACACCGCCGTCGGCCGCCTCGGCGCACTGGCCTGCTGGGAGCACTACAACCCGCTGGCGCGTTACGCGCTGATGGCGCAGCACGAGGAGATCCACGCGGCGCAGTTCCCGGGCTCGATGGTCGGGCAGATCTTCGCCGACCAGATGGAGGTGACGATCCGCCACCACGCACTGGAGTCCGGCTGCTTCGTCGTCAACGCGACCGGCTGGCTGAGCGACGCGCAGATCGCCCGGATCGAGCCGAACCCCGACCTGCAGAAGGCGCTGCGCGGCGGCTGCTGCAGCGCGATCGTCTCGCCCGAGGGCGTGCTGCTCGCGCCGCCGCGGCGCGAGGGCGAGGGGCTGGTGGTCGCCGACCTCGACCTCGCGCTCGTCACGAAGCGCAAACGCATGATGGATTCGGTCGGCCACTACGCCCGGCCCGAGCTTTTGAGCCTGCACATCGACGACCGGCCGTCCGCGACGGTCACCCGCTGGAGCGACACCCATGGACTACCCGACCTCTCCGCCGAGCCGGCAGTTGATGACCGAGCTGCAGTCCTTCGGGTTGCGGCTGGCTGACGCGCAGACCGCAGCCGCCGGCGTGGCCAGCCGGCGCGGCGGCGCGGGGCCGTCGGACCACAAGGCCGTCACCGTCGACGGCCACACGATCATGGTGCCGGTGCACACCGGCAGCGCCTTCGCGTCGCCCTACGTCGCGCAGGCGCCGGACGCGGCCGGCCGCAGCACGGTGTTCAAGGGCAGCATCCCGATCGCGCAGATCGAGTTTCCACACTCGCCGCGCTTCTACAAGCTGCAGACGCTGGAGGGCGTGCCCTATTCGCAGATCGCGACGCTGCACGGCGCCGACGTGCTCGCCACCACGGTGCTGCAGACCTGCATCCGCTACGAGAGCCGGCGCAAGGCGTGCAAGTTCTGCGCGATCGGCCAGTCGCTCGCGGCCGGCCGCACCATCGCGCACAAGACGCCCGAGCAGCTCGCCGAGGTGGCGCGCGCCGCGGTGCTGCTGGACGGCGTGAAGCACATGGTGCTCACCACCGGCACACCCCCCGGCAGCGACCGCGGCGCCCAGGTGCTGGCCGACAGCGCGTTCGCCATCAAGGCCGCGCTGCTGCCGCACGTGGACCTGCCGATCCAGGGCCAGTGCGAACCGCCCGACGACGACGCGTGGTTCGAGCGCATGCACCGCGCCGGCATCGACACGCTGGGCATGCACCTCGAGGTGGTGACCCCGGCGCTGCGCGAGCAGATCATGCCGGGCAAGGCGAGCGTGCCGCTGCACCGCTACATGACGGCCTTCGAGGCCGCCGTGAAGGTGTTCGGCCGCGGCCAGGTCAGCACCTACATCCTGGCCGGGCTCGGCGACACGCCCGAAACCATCCTCGCCACCTGCGAGCGCCTGCTCGCGCTCGGTGTCTATCCGTTCGTGGTGCCCTTCGTGCCGATCTCCGGCACGCCGCTGGAGGACCACCCGGCGCCCAGCCCCGAGTTCATGAAGGCGCTGCTGGAGCCGCTCGGCGCGATGGTCGGGGCGGCCGGGCTGCGCTCGTCGGACATCAAGGCCGGCTGCGGCAAGTGCGGCGCGTGTTCGTCGCTGTCGGTCTACGAGACCTGAACCCGAAGCGCAGGAGCCGGCCATGCTCAGCACCGAATCGATCTGCGAACTCGACGCCGCCTTCGTGCCCTGCGAGTTCCGCGTCAAGTGGGCCGACAGCGGCTGGGAGATCGCGCAGGCGCGCGCGCTGCGGCGCGCGGTGTTCTGCGCCGAGCAGGGCGTGTTCGAGGGCGACGACCTGGACGCCCTCGACGCCCGGGCGCAGACGCTGGTGGCGGTGTCCGCGCTCGGCGGCATGCCCGACCAGGTGGTCGGCACGGTGCGCATCCACGCCGCCGAGGACGGGCCGGCGCACGACGACGACCCGGCGGGCGTCTGGTGGGGCTCGCGGCTGGCGGTGGCCCCGGCACTGCGCAAGCACGGCCACCTCGGCGCCGGGCTGATCCGCCTGGCGGTCAGCAGCGCGCACGCGCGCGGCTGCCGGATGTTCCTGGCCCATGTGCAGAGCCAGAACGTGCCGCTGTTCGAGAAGCTGCACTGGCGCGCGCTGCGCGCCGAGACGCTGCACGGCCGGCCGCACCACCTGATGCAGGCCGACCTGGCGCACTACCCGCCCTGCCACGACCCGCTGACCGGCTTCGTCACCGGCGGCCGGCGCGGCGCCTGAGGGCGGCCATGGGCGGGCTCGCCGAGCTGTGCGCGTCCCTGCGCGCCGGGCGCGGCTTCGCGCACAAGGGCGACATCGCCGGCGTGCTCGGCACGCTGGAGGAGGCCTGGCCCGGCGGCAGCGCCGGCATCGCCAACGGCGACGACTGCGCCGCGCTGCCCGACGGCGACGGCCACCTGCTGTTCGCGATCGAGGGTTTCCTCGACGACTTCGTGCAGGCCCAGCCGTGGTTCTCCGGCTGGTGCGGCGTGATGGTCAACCTGAGCGACATCGCCGCGATGGGCGGCCGGCCGCTCGCGGTGGTCGATGCGCTGTGGAGCCCGGGCGCCGAGCCGGCCCAGGCGGTGCTGCAGGGCCTGGCCGCGGCGGCGCGCCACTACGGCGTGCCGGTCGTCGGCGGCCACAGCAACTGCCGCGCGCCGCGCGCCGGGCTGGCGGTGGCGGTGCTCGGCCGCGCGCAGCGGCTGCTGACCAGCTTTGCCGCGCGCCCCGGCGACACGCTGGTAATGGCCATCGACCTGCGCGGGGCCTACGAGGGCGAGCAGCCGTTCTGGAATGCCGCCACGGGTGCGCCGCCGGAACGCGCCCGCGCCGACCTCGCGCTGCTGCCGGCACTCGCCGAGGCCGGCCTGGCCGACGCGGCCAAGGACATCAGCATGGCCGGCGCCGCCGGCACGGCGCTGATGCTGCTCGAAGGCTCGGGCGTCGGCGGCACGCTCGACGTCGACGCGATCCCGCGCCCGGCCGGCGTGCCGCTGCTGCGCTGGCTACAGACCTTCCCGAGCTTCGGCTTCGTGCTCGCGCTGCGCCCGGCCCGGGTCGATGCGGTGCTCGAGCGCTTCGCGGCGCGCGGCATCGCGGCCGCACCGGTCGGCGAGGTGCATGCGGCGCGCCGGCTGGTCCTGCGGCGCGGCGACGAGCAGGCGCTGCTGTGGGACCTGGACGGGCAACCGTTCGTCGGCGCGCGGCCCACCCCGGAGCCGGCCCATGCCTGAGACCCTGCCCGCGTCGTTGCGGATCGGCCTGCTGACGCATTCGGTGAACCCGCGCGGCGGTGTCGTGCACACGCTGGAGCTGGCGCGCGCGCTGCATGAGCTCGGCCACCGCGTCACCGTGTTTGCGCCGGCCGCTCCGGGCGAGGAGTTGTTCCGCGCCACACCGCACGAGGTGGACCTGGTCCCGGTGCCGCCGCCGCCGAAGGCGCTGGCGGATCGCGTCGGCGAGCACATCGAGGCGCTGCGCGCGCACCTCGCGCGGCGGCTGGAAAGCGAGTCCTTCGACATCCTGCACACGCACGACGGCATCGGCGGCAACGCGCTGGCCGACCTCGTCGACGCCGGCCGCATCGACGGCTTCGTGCGCACCGTGCATCACCTCGACCCGTTCGAGGACACGCGGCTGGCCGCCTGGCAGGCGCGCTCGGTGCAACGCGCGCGGCAGGTGCTGTGCGTCAGCCCCGGCTGGTGCATGACGCTGAAGCGCGAGTTCGGCATCGAGGCCGCGCTGGTCAGCAACGGCGTCGACTGCGAACGTTTCCAGCGCACGCCCGGCCCGCGCGACGCGGCGCTGCGGCGCCACTTCGCGCTGCGGCCCGGGGCGCCGCTGTACCTCGCGATCGGCGGCATCGAGGCGCGCAAGAACAGCGTGCGCCTGCTCGAGGCCTTCGTGCGCGTGCGCGACGAACATCCCGCTGCGCAGCTGGTGATCGCCGGCGGCGCCAGCCTGCTCGACCACAGCGCCTGCTGGCGCGACTTCCATGCGCTGGCCGCCGAGGTCGGGCTGGTCGCCGGGCGCGACCTGGTGCTGACCGGCCCGCTGCTGGACGACGACGTGCCGCCGCTGCTGCGCTGCGCCGACGCGCTGGTGATGCCCTCGCTGCGCGAGGGCTTCGGCCTGGTCGTGCTGGAGGCGCTGGCCTGCGGCACGCCGGTGGTGGTGTCGGGCATCCCGCCCTTCACCGAGTACCTCGAGGAGGCCGCGATCGACGGCCACGCGCTGTACGCCGACCCGCACGACACGGCCTCGATCGCTGCGGCGATGCGGCGCGCGGTCGACCCGGCGCGCGCGCGTTCCCTGGCCGCCGCGGTGCCGCCGGTGTGCCGGCACTACAGCTGGCCGGCCAGCGCGCAGCGCCACCTCGCGCTGTACGCGGCCCTCCTGCATCCGACCCCCTGAAGGAAACCCGATGCCCGAGATGCACTTCCGCGTCCGCTGGCCGGACGGCAGCGAGGACCGCTGCTACTCCCCGTCCCTGGTGATCCGCGACTACTTCCAGCCCGGTGCCGCCTACCCGCTGCCGGACTTCCTGCAGCGCAGCCGCGAGGCACTGACCATCGCCTCCGAGCGGGTGCGCGCCAAGTACGGCTACGCCTGCTCGATGGCGCTGGACCAGCTCGCGCTGATCGAGGCCCAGGCGGGCCGCTTCGAGACGCAGCCGCAGGCGCGTGTCGAGGTGCTCGACTTCGATTGATCGGACCGACCATGACCCAAGCTCCCGAACACCATGAAGTGATCATCGTCGGCGCCGGCCAGGCCGGGCTGTCGCTGTCGTACTACCTGCAGCAGCGCGGCATCGACCACGTCGTGCTCGAGAAGCACCGGCCGCTGCACGTCTGGCGCGAACGCCGCTGGGACAGCTTCTGCCTGGTCACGCCGAACTGGCAGTGCAAGCTGCCCGGCTGGGACTACACCGGCGACGATCCGCACGGCTTCATGAAGAAGGACGAGCTGGTCGCCTGGCTGGACGGCTTCGAGCGCCACGTCGCCGCGCCGGTGCGCAGCGGGGTCGCGGTGCAGCGCGTCGCGCCGGCCGCGGCCGGCGGCTTCGACGTGCTCACCTCGGACGGCGCGCTGCACGCCGACCAGGTGGTGGTCGCCTCCGGCGGCTACCACACGCCGATCGTGCCGCGCTGGGCCGAACGGCTGCCGGCGGACGTCGTCCAGCTGCACTCCGAGCAGTACCGGCACGCGGGCCAGCTGCCCGAGGGCGCGGTGCTGGTGGTGGGCTGCGGCCAGTCCGGCGCGCAAATTGCCGAGGACCTGCACCTGGCCGGCCGGCGCGTCGTGCTCGCCACCGGCAACGCGCCGCGCTGCGCGCGCTTCTACCGCGGCCGCGACGTGGTCGACTGGCTGGCCGACATGGGCTACTACGACATGCCGGTGCACGAGCACCCGCTGCGCGAGGGCGTACGCGACAACACCAACCACTACGTGACCGGCCGCGACGGCGGGCGCGACATCGACCTGCGCCAGTTCGCCCGCGAGGGCATGCAGCTGTACGGCTCGCTGCAGGGGCTGGATGGCGAGCAGCTGCAGTTCGCGCCGGACCTGCGCGAGCACCTGGACCAGGCCGACCGCATCTACAACGGCATCAACGCCTCGATCGACCAGTACATCGCGCGCCAGGGCATCGACGCGCCGGCGCCGGGCGCCTACGCGCCGGTCTGGCAGCCCGACGCCGAGCGGACCCGGCTGTCGCTGCGCGAGGCGGGCATCGGCAGCGTCGTCTGGTGCATCGGCTTCGCGCCCGATTTCTCCTGGGTCGACGGGCCGGTCTTCAACGGCCGCGGCCAGCCCGGCCACCGGCGCGGCGTCAGTGCCCAGCCGGGGCTGTACTTCCTCGGGCTGCCCTGGCTGTACACCTGGGGATCGGGCCGGTTCTCGGGCGTCGCGCGCGACGCGCTGTACCTGGCCGAGCAGATCGAGGGCCGGCGCACCCAGCCCCCTATAATTCGCGGGTTTTTGCGCTCCGAGAGCGCTCCGAACCCGAGGATTTCATGAGCGAAGCCCACGACCACGACGACAGCCCGCACGAGGGCCCGATCAAGACGCCCAAGCAGCTCATCGTCACGGTGGTCCTGTCCTTCCTGATCCCGATCTTCGCGATCGTGCTGCTGGTCAAGTACGTGGCGGCCGAGTCCAAGCCGGCCGCCGGCAGCGACACCTTCGGCCCCGAGGCCGTCGCGACGCGCATCCAGCCGATCGGCACCATCGTGCTGAAGGACGCCTCCGACGCCTCCGCGCTGAAGACCGGCGAGCAGGTGTTCAACGCCCAGTGCACCGCTTGCCACACGGCCGGCGTGGCCGGCGCGCCGAAGATCGGCGACGAAGCCGCCTGGGGCCCGCGCATCAAGACCGGCTACGAGGCGCTGCTGACCTCGGCCCTGAAGGGCAAGGGTGCGATGGGCGCGCAGGGCGGCGGCGACTTCAGCGACTTCGAGATCGGCCGCGCCGTGGTCTTCATGGCCAACAAGGGCGGCGCCAAGTTCGACGAGCCGAAGGCCCCCGCGGCCGCGGCCTCGGCCGCCAACTAAGCCGCCGCGTCCGCGGCCGGGCTGAGCCGGTAGCCGAACCGGCCCGGCAGCTCGGCGAAGCGGATCTCCGCCGGCCGCCAGGTGCCGTTCTCGACGGCGTCGGCGGCCGTTTCCATGTCCAGCGTGTGCACCAGGCCCAGGCCCAGCCCGGTGGCGAGGAACAGTCGGCCGTGCTCGTCCAGCCAGGCCGACTCGACCGTCGCCGGCCGGCCGGTGTGGCTGGTGATCCCGATGCCTGTGCCTTCCGGCGCGACGCGCCAGATCCAGGGTGCCGCCTCGAGCTCGACGTAGACGCGCTGCGGGCCGTTCTGGAAGTACCAGCAACCGGCCTCGTCGGCGGCGTAGTTGCGGTGGATGAACTCGCGCAGCTTCTCGTGCAGGATGCGGCTGCCCTTGACCTGCGGGAACGGCCCGGCGTGCTGCACACGCTCGTCGCGCATGTACCAGTCGCCGCGCGCGTCCAGCGCCAGCCAGCCGCGGCAGTGCGGCACGTTGGGCCACTTCTTCAGCGCCGCCTTGACGATCTCGTCCATGCCGCATCCTGCGCCATCGGCCGACCCGGGACAACTCATGACCCGCCAGCGGCCCAGGCAGTCGCCGCGGAACCGGCTTGGCCGGTCCGCTGGCGGCGCCCCCCGGGGGGTGCGTCGCAGGCGCTGCGTGGGGTTCAGTTGAACCGCCAGAGCGCGTCCTTGTAGCTGCCGTCGAGCATGCGGTAGCGCAGCTGCAGCGCGCGGCCGCTGGTCGCGTCGGCGGTCAGCGCCGGGAACTCCGTGCCGGCGGCGCAGCCGGCCGCCGCGCCGGGCGCGTCGCCGACCGCGCTGGTCGCGCCACGCGCCACCGCCACCAGCCCCTGGTTGACGCTCCCGCCGGGACCGAAGGTGTAGATGCCGCCGGAGCGGATCGGCTCGGCGAACGGGTCGACGGTCCAGCCCAGCGTGATGCTCGCGGTGGCCGCCGCCAGCGGCCCGGCCGGGTCGAGGTAGCCGAGCGTCGGCGTGCTCAGCCCGACCCAGCGCAGGCTGCCCGCGTTCACCGCCGGCACCACCGGCTGCAGCAGGGTCTTGCTGTAGACGTGGCGCGGTGCGGTTTCGCCTTCGTAGTAGTACTCGAACTGGTAGACCGTGTTCGCCCGCAGCGCGCCGAAGTCGATGTAGTCCGTGCTGCCCGGCGCCGCGCCGTAGTCCAGCGGGTGCGCCCAGGCCATGAAGGCGGTGCTGTTGGTGTTGCCGGCATTCGGGTTCGGCCGCACCGTGCGCGCGTCGTCCCCGGTCAGGCCGAGGCTGCGCTGCAGCCGGAAGATGTTGCCGATGTCGGCCGCCGGCGTCGCGGCGGCCGGATCGGTGTTGCCGTCCTTGCGCCGGATGTTCAGCCAGGTCTGCTGCGTGCAGATTGAGGCATCGGGGCGCGTGTAGACCAGCCCGGCCGGCGGCAGGCCGGGACCGGTGACGCGCGCGGCGCGCAGGCCGGTGCTGCCGGGTCCGTCCTTGTTGATGAAGATCTCGATGCCGCTCTCGAAGCGGCTGTTGGTGGCGTTGGCGAAGAGGCCGCTGATGCCGCCGTTCGGGGCGAACTGCTCGTTGCGGCGGATGAACGGCCGCACCGTGCTGTCGACCACCTGCTGGTTGCCGTACAGGTACCAGTCGGTCGCGCGGCCGCTCTGCGCCATGCTGCCGGCGAAGCGCTGCGCGACGGTGATGATGTTGCCGGCCACGCCGTTGGCGTCGACGTAGCGCAGGTTGACGACCGCGCGGTCCGCCGTCCCGGGAGCCGTGTCGGGCAGGTACAGCATGATCTCCGGCGCGCTGAAGACGGCGCCGTTCATCGCCGCGTCGTGCAGCAGGCCGTAGAAGGCCTGGCCGGCGCTGTAGCCGCTGTTCAGGTAGTCCGGGTGCACGATGTCCTCGCAGGCCTCGACGACCGCCGTCACCTCGGGTCCGCCCTCGGCGGCCGGCCGGTCCTGGGCCTGCAGCACGCGCTGTGCGGCCGGCACGGCGAAGCAGCCGTTCAGCGCCGGGGCGACCAGCCGCACCGCCTCGGCCAGCGTCGTCACGGCCGCATCGGGCGCGGGCAGGCGCGGCGGTGTCGGGGTGTCGGCGTCGGCCAGCGGCACGCCGCCTGCGGGGTTGTCGATCGTCGAGACGGTGATCACGCCGCCGACGTTGCTGATCTTCAGCAGGTCGACCACCTGGTCGGCGGTGTTGCCGCCCGAGTTCGCGGTGGCGGCGACGATCGGGGTCGCGAACGGGTCGTAGCCCGCCGGCGTGCCGATCGCGGCCAGCACGTCGGCCAGCTGTTCGAGCACCTTGGCCTTGACGGCGTCGAGCCGCGCCGCGTCGATCAGCGCCGGCGTGCTGGTCACCGCCAGCGCGTCGCCGCCGGCCATCTGCGCGACGATCGCCGTGGTCAGCGGCGTCGCGTTGACCACCAGCGGCGTGCCGGGCGTGGGCGTCGTCGTCGCCAGGCTCACCTGCGGCGGGTGCGCGCCGCTCGGGTCGGTGACGACGACGACGAACGGCGCGCTCTTGCCGGACTGCAGCGTGCAGCTGAAGGTGCCGGTGCCGCTGGTGACCAGCGTCGCCTGCTGGCACACCGCCGCGCCGGCACTGTCGGTCACGCTGACGTCCGCGTTCGCGAGCGCCGCGCCGACCGCGGCGGTGCCTTCCAGCACGGCAGCGGGCGGCGGCGGGGGCGGGGGCGGGCTCGAACCGCCGCCGCCGCAGGCGGCTAGGACGGCGCCGAACAGCGGCGCCAGGCGTTGCAGCGCGGCGCGCGGCCGGCAGGCGGGATCGGTCATGGGGTCCTCCGGTGGTCGGCGGCGCGAACCGCCTTCTGTTTCGCGCCGCCGGGGTGGCGACACGTCGGAGGCGGAGACTAGGCAGGCGGCGCGGCCGCCGCATCCTCAGCCTGACCGACGCGCGGCAGCGCCGCGGCCAGCCAGGCCGTCACCTGTTCGGGCAAGGTCAGCACATGGCCGGGCCAGCGCCCGCCGGGAAAACCGACGTGGCCGCCGTGCGCCGGCTGCCAGAGGGTGACGTGCGCGCCGACCTCGTGCGGGCGCGGCAGGCTGGCCGCCGGCACGAAGGGATCGTTCAGCGCGTTGAGCACCAGCGCCGGAATGCGGATGCGGTGCAGGTGCGGCCGGGCCGAGCCACGCGCCCAGTAGTCGTCCGTGTCGCGAAAGCCGTGCAGCGGCGCGGTGAAGACGTTGTCGAACTCGTACAGCGTGCGCGCGGCGCGCAGCCGTTCGGCGTCGAACAGGCCCGGGTGCTGGGCCAGCTTGGCGAGCGCCTTCGGTTTCATCGAGCGCAGGAACATGCGCGTGTAGACCTGCCGGTTGAACCCGCGCCCGATCGCATGGCCGCCCGCGGCGAGGTCGATCGGCGAGCAGACCGCGGCCACCGCGCACACGGTGCGCGCGGCCGTGTCGCCCGCCTCCTCGGCCCAGCGCAGCAGCGCGTTGCCGCCCAGCGAGACGCCGGCGGCGACGATCGGCCCGGCGTGGCGCGCCCGCGCCTGCTGCAGCATCCAGCCGATCTCCTCGTGGTCGCCCGAGTGGTAGGCGCGCGGGGCCCGGTTCAACTCGCCGGAGCAGCCGCGAAAGTGCGGCATCACGAAGCGCCAGCCGAGCGTGCGCGCCCGGTCGGCGAAGGACTGCGCGTAGGTGCTCGCGGAGGAGCCTTCGAGGCCGTGGAACATCACCAGCAGCGGGGCGTCGCGGTCCTCGCCCAGCCAGTCGGCGTCGACGAAATCGCCATCCGGCGTGTTCCAGCGCTCGCGGCGGAACTGCGGCGGCGGGCCGGCGTGCCGCCGCGCGAACAGCACGGGCCAGATGGTCTGCAGGTGGCCGCCGGGCAGCCAGCGCGGAGATCGGTAGCGCAGCAACTCACAAGGTGTGAATGAGCCCGGCGTGTCCGAGCGAATCGCCCCGATGGTCCGGATCAAGGCGCAAAGCACAGCCGTAGCCCGGGCTACGGCGAGCATTTGCAACGCCGAGCCGGGCCGTCGGGGCGGGATGAGCGGGCATGTCGGGCTGGTTCACACCTTGTCAGTGCAGCGTGGAGCCGGCTTCGACGAGGTCCTGCACCTCGTGCGGCGAGCCGGGGCTCGCGTGGTGGGCCACCATGCGCCAGCCGTGCGCGGTCTTGACGTACACGTTGGTGGCCACCACCCAGGCCGTGCGCGGCCCTTCCTCGGTCAGCACGCGCACGCGCTCCAGCACGCTGTGCACCGCGCAGGTCAGCGTCTGCAGGCGCCGCACCTTGTCGGGCACCGCATCGACGCTGCCGTTGGCGAACATCGCTTCGAAGGCGGCGCGGATCGCCGGCGCGCCGACCACGCGCGGCCCGCCGGGATGCACGCAGACGATGTCGTCCTCGTCGGACCAGGCCGCCATCATCGCGTCCAGGTCGGCGCGCTGCAGCGCCTCGTAGAACTGCTGCTCGATCTCGTCCGGCGAGTTCGGCGGCGCCGGCGGTGGCTTGACGCGCGGCATGGCGGCCTCAGCGGAACACCACCGTCTTGCGGCCGTTCAGCAGCACGCGGTGCTCGACGTGCCAGCGCACCGCGCGCGCCAGCACCACGCATTCGACGTCGCGCCCGACCGCGGTGAAGTCCTCCGGGCTGAGCGTGTGGTCGACGCGCTCGACGTCCTGCTCGATGATCGGGCCCTCGTCGAGTTCGGCGGTCACGTAGTGGGCGGTCGCGCCGATCAGCTTCACGCCGCGCTCGTGGGCCTGGTAGTACGGCTTGGCGCCCTTGAAGCTGGGCAGGAAGCTGTGGTGGATGTTGATGGCGCGGCCGCGCAGCACCTCGCAGAACTCGCCGGAGAGGATCTGCATGTAGCGCGCCAGCACCACCAGGTCGATCTGCTCGCGATCGATCAGCGCCTCGACCTGGCGCTCCTGCGCGCGCTTGGCGGTCGCGTCCGCCCCGGCGGCCAGCGGCAGGTGGTGGAACGGGATGCCGTAGCCGGCCGCGAGGTCGGCGAAATCGGTGTGGTTCGAGACGATCGCCGGGATGTCGACGTCGAGCTGGCCGCTCTTCCAGCGGAACAGCAGGTCGTTCAGGCAGTGGCCGTGTTTGCTGACCATCAGCATCAGGCGCGGCCGGCGCGCCAGCGCATGCAGCCCGGCGTCCATGCCGAACTGCTGCCGCAGGTGGGTGAACAGCGGGTCCAGCGTGGCTGGCGCGGCCAGGTGCGCCGGTGCCTCGAAGTGCACACGCATGAAGAACAGCCCGGTGGCGTCGCTGGCCAGCACGTCGCCGAACTGCTGCGAGTCGATGATGTTGCAGCCGGCCTGGAACAGCAGCCCGGAGACCGCATGCACGATGCCCTTGGTGTCGCGGCAGGAGAGGGTGAGAACGAACTCGCGGGCGCTGGGCATGGTGGGACGGGATTGTACGAAGGCCCCTCGGCCGCCCGCCCGGCTGCATCCGATCGGCCCGCTGCTGCGTAGACTGCGCAGCAGCGCGATGAACTCCCCCACCCGCGAGACGCCCCCCGCCGACTGGCCCGAGCGCAGCCGCGACCTGGCCCGGTTGCTCGCTCGCGCCGGACTGGGCGACCGTGCGGCATTTGCCACGCTCTACGAACGCACCAGCGCGCATCTGTTCGCCGTCGTGCTGCGCATCAACCGGGACCGGGCCCAGGCCGAGGACATTCTCCAGGAGGTGTATGTCAACGTCTGGCGTTCGGCGCAGGGGTTCGATGCGGCGCAGAGCCAGCCGCTGACCTGGCTGACCAGCATCGCGCGCAACCGCGCGATCGACAGCCTGCGCCGCGCGCAGACCCAGCCGCAGCTCCAGTCGGTCCACGCCTCCGCCGACGACGACGAGACCGAGACGACGATGTACGACCAGGTGGCCGACGACACCGCAGGCCCGCTCGAACTGCTGAGCCGGGCCACGGACGCCCGCGCGCTGGCGCAGTGCATGGGCGGGCTCAGCGCGCCGCAGCGCCAGAGTGTCGCGCTCGCCTTCTTCGACGGCCTGAGCCACGCCGAGGTCGCCGAGCAGATGCGCCAGCCGCTGGGCACGGTCAAGTCCTGGGTGCGGCGTGCGCTGCTGTCGCTGAAGGGCTGCCTGGAGGCGGCCGTGCAGCGCGATGCGGCGCGCGGTGCCTGACATGAACCAGCCCCCACGCTCACTGCGTTCGCTGCCCCCCGGGGGGGCGCGTCAGTGGCTTCGGGCGGCCGGGCGCCACTGACATGGACTACAGCCGCCCCGAACTCGCCGACCGGCTCGCCGCCGACTACGTGGCCGGCACGCTGCGCGGGCCGGCGCGGCGCCGCTTCGAGGCGCTGCTGCCGGCGCACGCGGGCCTGCGCGCTGCGGTGCGGGCCTGGCAGGCGCGCCTGATGCCGCTGACCGCCGTGCTGCCGCCGCAGACGCCGTCGCCGCAGGTGTGGCGCCGCATCGAGGCGCGCATCGGCGGCGCGCCCGCGGCGGCGGCGGCGCCGGCGCGCTGGTGGGCGCGGCTCGCGTTCTGGCGCGGACTGTCGGCGCTCGCCACGGTGGCCGCGCTGAGCCTGGCGGTGCTGCTGGCCAGCCCGGGGCCGGCGCAGCCGCCGATCGTCGTCGTGCTGAACGCCGCCACGCCGCCGGCCGCGGGCGGCATCGTGCCGGCCTCGTTCGTCGCCAGCATCAGCGGCGACGGCCGCGCCGTGGTGACCCGGCCGTTGATCGACGTCGCGCTGCCGCCGCAGCGCGTGCTCGAGCTGTGGGCGGCCGCCGGCAGCAACCCGCCGCGTTCGCTGGGCCTGATCTCCGAGCGCGGCGCGACGGTGGTGCGGCAGGCCCGCCTGCCCGCAGGCACCGACCACCTCGCGGTCAGCCTCGAGCCGCCCGGCGGCTCGCCCACCGGCGCGCCGACCGGCCCGGTGCTCTACGTCGGCCGGCTGGGCATCTGATCGTCGGCGGCGATCGGCAGCTCGACGCCGAAGGTCGAGCCTTCGCCCGGCGTGCTGAACACGTCGATGCGGCCGCCCATCAGGTCGACCAGCGCGCGGGTCACCGCCAGGCCGATGCCGGTGCCCTCGATCGTGCTGTGCCGGTGCGCGCCGCGGTTGAAGGGCTCGAACAGGCCGGGCAGGTCGTCCGCGGCGATGCCCATGCCGGTGTCCGCCACCTCGATCCGCACGTCCGCGCCCTGCGGCATCACGCCCAGCGTCACGGCGCCGCCGCGGCGGTTGTACTTGATCGCGTTGCCGAGCAGGTTCAGCAGCACCTGGCGCAGGCGCGTCGGGTCGGCGCGCACGGTCGGCGAGCGCTCCGGCGCGGCGAACTGCAGTTCGACCCCCGCCGCATCGGCCTGCGGGCGCACCATTTCCAGCGACTCGGCCAGCAGCGGCACGAGCGGCAGCAGTGCCGGCGCGACGCTGAGCTGCCCGGCCTCGATGCGTGTCAGGTCGAGCAGTTCGCCGATCATCTGCAGCAGGTGCGTGCCGGCTTCGCGGATCAGCACGACGCGGCGCCGCTGCGTGTCGCTCAGCGGCTCGCGCTGGTCGAGCTCGAGCAGCTGCGCGAAGCCCAGCACCGCGTTCAGCGGCGTGCGCAGCTCGTGGCTCATGCGCGAGAGGAACTCGGTCTTCGCGCGGTTCGCCGCCTGCGCGGCGGTGGCGGCCTGGCGCGCCTGCTCGAGTTCGCGCAGTTCGGTGATGTCCTCGACATAGCCGTGCCACAGCACGCTGCCGCCGGCCTCCGGCTGCGGTGTCGCGGTCGCCCGCACCCAGCGCGGCGACGCGTCGCGCCGGTGCAGCCGGAACTCGGCATGCCAGGTGCGCATCGCGCGCTGGGCGCGCCGCACGCTCGCGAACACGCGCTCGCGGTCGTCGCGCTCGATCAGGCGCAGCGCGCGCGACGCGTCGTCCACCATCGCCTGCGGCGCGAGGCCGAACAGGTCGACGCAGCTGTCGCTGACCCAGGGGAACTGCCCGCTGCCGTCGACGAACGCGCGGTACTGGTACACGACGCCGGGCACGTGGCGCGAGACCTTGCTGAGCCGCTCGGCCATCTCCAGCGCCGCCCCCTGGGCCTGGCGCCGCAGCGTGATGTCCGACAGCGTGCCGACCATGCGCGCCGGGCGGCCGTGCTCGTCCCATTCGACGATGCGGCCGCGCTCGGCGATCCAGCGCCACTGGCCATCGCGCGCACGGGCGCGGTACTCGTGTTCGTAGATCGGCGTTTCGCCGCGCGCGTGGCGCAGGTAGGCCTCGTGGTTCGGCAGCCGGTCGTCCGGGTGGATCACCTCGTTCCAGGTTTCCTGCAGCGAGAGCAGCTCGCCGGGGCCGTAGCCGAGCAGCGCGGCGCTGGTGTCGATGTTGCTCAGGCGGTCGCTCTGGATGTGCCACTCCCACACCGAGGTGCCGGCACCGAGCAGCGCATCGCGCATCAGGGCCTCGGAAATTCTGCCGAGGTTGGGCGGCGGCGCGTTCACGACCCTGCCTCCATCGCCAGCTCGAGCTCGGACTGCACCCGCGCCGCGCCGACCCCGGTCAGGCAGCGGTAGTGGCCGAAGCGGCAGGTGCGCTCGAAACACGGCATGCAGTCGAGCTGCAGCTCGTCCTTCAGCCACAGCACGCGCGCGCGCGGGTTCAGCGGCGGCGTGTGCTCCGGGCTGGTCGAGCCGAACACCGCGACCTGCGGCAGGCCGAACGCCGCGGCCACGTGCATCAGCCCCGAGTCGTTGCTGACCATGCCGCGCGCCGCGCCGATCAGCGCCATCGCGTCGAGCAGCGCGGTGCGGCCCGCGAGCACGCGGCAGGCGCCCGGCGCGGCGGCCGCGATGGCCTCGCACAGCGCGGCCTCCTTGCCGGAGCCGAGCAGCAGCACCGGGTGACCGTGCTTGGCATGCAGCGCCTGCGCCAGCTCGGCATAGTGAGCTGCCGGCCAGACCTTGGCCGGCCCGTACTCGGCGCCCGGCGCGAACACGTAGAACGCACCCGGCACGACGCCCGCCGCCGCCGCGGCAGCGGCCAGGCGTTCGGGCGCGAAGGCAAGCCGCGGCCGCTCGTCACCGCGGGCCGCGTCGCCGGCCAGGCCGAGGTAGAAGGGCACCATCGGCGGCCGACCGGCCGGGTTCGGCAGGCGCCGGTTCAGCAGGCCCCAGCGGCCCTCGCCGCGGTAGCCGATGCGCCGCGGCACGCCGGCGAACCAGGGCAGCAGCGCGGCCTTGATCGAGTTCGGCAGCACGTAGGCGACGTCGAAGCGGCCGCGCCACGCGCGCCCGAGCGCGCGGCGGGCCGACCAGTCGAGCCGGCCGTGCGCAAACGGCAGGTCCACCACCTCGGCCACCGCCTGCATCGCCCGGTAGACCGGCGCCACCCAGGGCAGCGCCGCCACCGTCAGCGCTTCGCCGCGGGCGGCCAGGCGTGCCATCAGCGGCTCCGACATCACCGCGTCGCCGATCCACTGCGGCGCCACCACCAACGCGCGCGTCATCGTGATGCGCCGGGGGCGCGGCGGCCGGGCACTAGTGCGCGCCCAGGACTTCGCCGGCCTTCAACCGGTACAGCGTGCCGCAGTAGGGACAGCGGCCTTCGCCGGCGGTCTTCACGTCGATGAACACGCGCGGATGCCCGCTCCACAGCGTCATCTTCGGGTTCGGGCAGTACACCGCACCGCCCTGCACGTCCTGCGCGGTCACCTCGACCACGGCTTTCGGTTCGGCAGCCATCTTCAGACCTTCGTCAGCCACTCGGCGTATTTCGGATTGCGCCCGTTGACGATGTCGAAGAAGGCGCTCTGGATCTTCTCGGTGATGGGGCCGCGCGAGCCGCGCCCGAGCTCGATGCGGTCGAGCTCGCGGATCGGCGTCACCTCGGCGGCGGTGCCGGTGAAGAAGGCCTCGTCGCAGATGTAGACCTCGTCGCGGGTGATGCGCTTCTCGACCAGCTTCAGCCCGAGGTCGGCGCAGATCGCGAACACCGTGTTGCGCGTGATGCCGTTCAGTGCGCCGGCCGACAGGTCCGGCGTGTAGACGACGCCGTTCTTGATGACGAACAGGTTCTCGCCCGCGCCCTCGCTGACGAAGCCCGACGCGTCCAGCAGCAGCGCCTCGTCGTAACCGTCCTCGACGGCCTCGGTGTTGGCGAGGATCGAGTTGGTGTAGTTGGAGACCGTCTTGGCCTGCGTCATCGTGATGTTGACGTGGTGGCGCGTGTAGCTGGAGGTCTTCACGCGGATGCCGCGCTTCAGGCCTTCCTCGCCGAGGTAGGCGCCCCAGGCCCAGGCGGCGATCATCAGGTGGATCGTGTTGCCCTTCGGGCTGACGCCGAGCTTCTGGTCGCCGATCCAGGTCAGCGGCCGGATGTAGCAGCTTTCGAGCTTGTTCACGCGCACCACCTCGCGCTGCGCCTCGACCACCTGCTCGAAGCTGAACGGGATCTTCATGCGCAGGATCTTGGCGCTGTTGAAGAGCCGCTCGGTGTGCTCGCGCAGCCGGAAGATCGCCGTGCCGTTGACGGTGTTGTAGGCCCGCACCCCTTCGAAGGCGCCGCAGCCGTAGTGCAGCGTGTGCGTCAGCACGTGGATCTTGGCGTCGCGCCAGTCCACCAGCTGCCCATCCATCCAGATCTTTCCGTCGCGGTCGGCCATCGACATGGCAGCTCTCCAGGGTTTCCCGAGGCGGCGATTTTACGGTGCGGGGGGTGGCGCTTCGTCCGCCGGCGGGCGCTCGAGCGTGAAGCGCTGCAGCTTGCCGGCGGCGAAGTGCAGCTCGACGCGGCTGCCGCTGTCGTCCTCCCAGCACCAGAGGTCGCCGGCCTCGTCGAGCCGGCGGCCGAGGCTGCGCGTGAGGGCGATCACCTGCAGCAGCGTCATCCCCGGGCGCAGCCGGGCGTTGAGCATCACCGCGCTGTCGATCCGGCCCACCGGCGCCTGCCCGGCGTTCTTCATCACGCGCAGGCTGCGGTTGAACTGCAGCAGCAGCCAGAACACGATCGCCGTGACGGCCAGCAGCGCCCCGCGCCAGCCGTAGCCTTCCCAGGCCAGCAGGAGCAGCAGCGCGGCCAGGCCCCAGCCGAGCAGCGGGCTCATGACCACCCCTCGTCGAACGAGTACGTTCGACGATCCCCCGGGGGGATGCGGGCCGGCTTGGGAGCGGCCCGGCACTCGGCCCGCGGCAGCCTGGTTGAGACAGTGGGTCTCATGCCACCCCTTCCCAGCGGCCGACGCGGCCGCTGCGCAGCGCATCGGCCCAGTCGCCGCGGCCGTTCTCATCGGCGCGACGGGCGGCATCCTCCGCATCGTACGGCAGCGCACGCAGCTCGACCTGCCAGCCCGTGCTGCGGCGCGTCAGCAACGCGTAGCGGGCATGCGGCGTGTCGTTCTCGATCACGTGCGGATGCGGCCGGCCGTCGTCGTAGGCCTGCAGCCCGACGCTGCCGGGGTTGACCAGCAGGCGGCCATCGGCGAGCTGCAGCGCACGAGGCACATGGCTGTGGCCGCACAGGATCAGCGCCTGCGGCACACCGCGCTGCACGTCGCCGACGCGCTGGGCGGCCTCGTCCGCCGTTGCGGCGCGGATGCCCGGCTGGCCGGGGCCACCGAAGCCGGGCACGACGGTCTCGAGCAGGTAGTCGAGATCGCTGCTCGGCGTGCCATGGCAGCAGAACACCTCGGCGTCCAGCTGCAGCGTCGGCGGCAGCGCGGCCAGCCAGTCGCGCTGCGCCGGCTCCAGGCGCGCGGCCGCGAAGGCGTCGCTCGGCCCCATGCGCGACGCATCCGGCGCGAGCACCTGGCGCTCGTGGTTGCCGCGGATCGTCGGCAGGGCGAGCGCCATCAGCCGCCGCGCCGTCTCCACCGGCCACAGCGGGCCGGAGACGATGTCGCCGAGGTTCACCGTCAGGTCGGCGCCGGCCTGCGCGATGTCCTCCAGCACCGCCTCCAGCGCGGGCAGGTTGCCGTGGATGTCCGAGACGACCGCGAGCCGCATTCAGTTCTCCCGCCGCCGGGTCCGGGGGCGGTCCATGTCAAAGCTCCCGCACGATGTGCACCGCCTGCTCGACCCGCTCGACCGCGTGGATCGTCAGGCCCTCGATCGGTTTCTTCGGCACGTTCGCGCTCGGCACTACCGCCACCGAGAAGCCGAGCTTGGCCGCTTCCTTCAGCCGCTCCTGGCCGCGCGGTGCGGGCCGCACCTCGCCGGCCAGGCCGACCTCGCCGAACGCGAAGAAGCCGCGCGGCAGCGGCCGCGCGCGCAGCGAGCCCTGGATCGCGAGCAGCACCGCGAGGTCGGCCGCCGGCTCGCTGATGCGCACCCCGCCGACGGCGTTGACGAACACGTCCTGGTCGAACGCCGCGACGCCGGCATGCCGATGCAGCACGGCCAGCAGCATCGCGAGCCGGTCGCGCTCCAGGCCGACGGACAGGCGCCGCGGGCTCGGCCCGCCGGCATCCACCAGCGCCTGGATCTCCACCAGCAGCGGCCGCGTGCCCTCCAGCGTGACCAGCACGCAGGTGCCGGGCACCGGCTCGCCGTGGCTGGACAGGAAGATCGCACTCGGGTTGGCCACGCCCTTCAGGCCGCGTTCGGTCATCGCGAACACGCCGATCTCGTTGACCGCGCCGAAGCGGTTCTTGATCGCCCGCACGAGGCGGAAGCTCGAATGCGTGTCGCCCTCGAAGTACAGCACCGTGTCGACCATGTGTTCGAGCACGCGCGGGCCGGCCAGCGCACCGTCCTTCGTGACATGGCCGACCAGGATCACGGTGGTGCCGCTCGCCTTGGCCACGCGCGTCAGCTGCGCCGCGCATTCGCGTACCTGCGCGACCGAGCCGGGCGCCGAGGCGAGCTGGTCGGAGTACAGCGTCTGGATCGAATCGATCACGCACACCGCGGGCGCCTCGGCCTCGAGCGTCGCGACGATGCGCTCGAGCTGGATCTCGGCCAGCACGCGCACCGGCGAGGCGTCCAGCCCGAGGCGGCGGGAGCGCAACGCGACCTGCGCGCCACTTTCCTCGCCGGTCACGTAGAGCGTCTTCACCGTGCGGGCCAGCGCGTCCAGCGCCTGCAGCAGCAGCGTGCTCTTGCCGATGCCCGGGTCGCCGCCAATCAGCACCACGCCGCCTTCGACGATGCCGCCGCCCAGCGCGCGGTCCAGTTCGGCGATGCCGGTGCCCTGGTGCGCCACCTCGGTGGCCTCGATCTCCGACAGCGTCGCCACCGGCTGGGTGCGCGCCAGCGCCTGGAAGCGGTTCTTGCCGGGCGCCGCGTCGGCCACCGTCTCGACCAGCGTGTTCCAGGCTCCGCAGCCCGGGCACTTGCCCAGCCACTTCGGACTGGACGCGCCGCACTCGCCGCAGACGTAGCTCGATTTCTCCTTGGCCATGCGGCATTGTCGCCGCCGGGCGAAAATGCGCCCCCATGGACCTTTCCACCTGGCTCGCCTTCTTCGCCGCCGCCTGGGCGATCAGCCTGTCGCCCGGCGCCGGCGCCATCGCCGCGATGAGCGCCGGCCTGAACCACGGCCTGCGCCGCGGCTGGCCCATCGTGTTCGGCCTGGTGGCCGGCATCTGGACGCAGATCGTCGTGGTCGGCATCGGGCTCGGCGCGCTGATCGCGGCGTCGAGCACCGCCTTCCTGGTCGTCAAGTGGGCCGGCGTCGCCTACCTGGTGTGGCTGGGCATCCGGCAGTGGCGTGCGCCCGCCGTGCCGCTGGCAGCAGCGGACTCGCCGGCGGACGAAGCAGCGCCGGCTTCGGCCGGGCGCGCGCTGTTCGTGCGCGGCTGGCTGGTCAACGCCGTCAATCCGAAGGGCACGGTGTTCCTGCTGGCCGTCGTGCCGCAGTTCCTCGACCTCGCGCAGCCGCTCGCGCCGCAGTACGCGCTGATCGCCGTGACGCTCGCGTTCACCGACACCATCGTGATGGCCGGCTACATGCTGCTGGCGGCGCGCGTGCTGCGCCTGCTGCGCGCGCCGGCGCACCTGAAGGCGCTGAACCGCGTGTTCGGCGGCCTGTTCGTGCTGGCCGGCAGCCTGCTCGCGACCTTCAAGCGGATCTGACCCGCCGCTCCAGCATGGCCGCGCCCCGCGTGATCCCGTACCGACCCGACCGGGCGGTCGATACGCGCCAGGGCCTGCCGTACTTCCTCGGCATCTCGGGCCAGACGGTCGGCGCGTCCGGCCTCGCGATGCACCTGGTCGTGATCCCGCCCGGCGCGCGCGCCGCGCCGCACCGGCATCGCGGCTACGAGACCGCGATCTACGTGCTCGAAGGGCGCGTCGAGACGCGCTGGGGCGAGGGCCTGACGGAGTCGTTGGTCAGCGAGGCGGGCGACTTCCTGTTCATCCCGCCGGACGTGCCGCACGAGGCCATCAACCTGAGCGCGACCGAGCCGGCGCGCGCGATCGTCGCGCGCAACGACCCGGCCGAGCAGGACAAGGTCGAGCCCTACACGCCGGGCTGAGGCGCGCGCGTCAGCGTTCGACGTCCGGAATGCCGGCGGCGAACCAGCCGCCCAGCACGCCGGTGGTGGCATTGGCGGCGCGCACCAGCAGCACCGGGTTGTCGCAGCTGTCCGGCAGCACGGCGTCGTTGACGCCGTCCTCGCTGAGCGCACCGCGCACCTGGAAGTTGCCGGCCGCATCGAGGGCGACGATCGGGCTGGAGTACTTCGTCGCGCTCGCGTCGGCCGCGCCGCAGGCCAGGGTCAGTGCCACGCTCGCGACGCCGCCGCGGGTGGCGATCGCCTCGCCGCTGGTGAACAGCAGGCCGCGCCCGCGGGCAGTGATCTCGCCGCGGCGGGTGACCGTGGCGGAGAACTCGCGCAGCACCCAGGCGCGCCCGCCCGGCGCGATGCCGCGCACGGTGTTCAGGGTGTCGACGCCACCGGCGGCGGTCAGCGGGTCGACGCCGATCGCGCCGTCGAAGCGCAGCAGCGGCGGCGAGGCCGCAGCGGGCAGGGCGAGACTGGCGAGCAGGGCGGCACAGGGCAGGGTCAGGGCACGGAATCCGGGCATGGCAAACGCTCCTCGGAAGGAAGGGTGGAGGGGTTTCGAGGCCCTGCGCAGGACGGCTCGGTCCCGTGTACGGGACGGCCGGGCCTGGCATTCCGCGTCAGGCGAAGAATTTCACCGACAGCGCCGCGAGGTAGAAGCCGCCGCCCATCAGCAGGAAGAACAGCGTCTGCGCCAGGCTGTGGCGCCCGCCGGCCACGGTGGCGGCCCACCAGCACGCGCACGCGATCGCGACGCCGCGGAACGTGTAGTGCACGGCGCGCTCGGTCTCCCAGCCGAGCACCCAAGGGATCGCCAGGCACCCGATCAGCACGAAGTGGCCCGATGTGGTGAGCGCCGTCGCCAGCTGCGCCCGGCCCGGCGAGACGGGCGTGGGCTCGCGCGTGCGGCGCGATTCGAAGGCGCTGGCGGTGATCACCCCGCCGCCGAGCAGCCCGAAGCCGCCGAAGGCGCCGAACACGCCGATCAGGCCGACACCCTGGCGCGGGTCGACGATGCGCTCGGCGGCCACGGGCGCATCACCGGGCACGGCCAGCGCGGCGCGGGCCACGCGCAGGCGCACCGGTTCGTCGTCGGCGCGGTCGCTGCAGCGGCCTGGATACGGCTCGACCTCAAGGCGCAGCCGGCGCCCGTCGGGCACGACGAGCTCGAATTCGTCGCGGCTGTACGGCACGCTGCCGGCGTCCTCGACCTCGACCGCCTCGCACGCTCGGCGCAACAGCACATGTTCCTCGCTGGCCTGGAACAGGTACCACGCGAGCACGCCGCCGGCGCCCAGACCGGTGAGGCCGAACAGCATCATGCCGGTCCCCACACCGGCCTCGAAGCCGCGGAAGCGCCCGACCAGCAGGCCGATCGGCACCCACAGCAGCAGCCCGCCGAACAGCGCCAGCAGGCCCATCGTGACGATCTGCTCGAACACCGCGCCCCTCCCGGAGCGCGTTGTACACCCGCCGGCCGTCGCCGGATCGAGCGCCGACCTCAGTCCGGCCGCTCCCACTGGCCGCTGGCGGCCGAGCGCTCGCAGGCGTCGAGCAGCGCCTGCACCTGCGCGCCGCGGGCGATGTCCGGCGCCTCGGCACGGCCGCGCCGCACGGCACGGGCGAAGCGCTCCCAGACGTTCGGCGCGACCGCGAACTCGCGGCTCTTCCAGACGCCCTTCCTGACGTCGCGGCCCAGGCAGGTCTGCAGCCGCTCGTAGCTCTCGTCCAGGTCGAAGCGCAGCGCGCCCTCGGTGCCGTGCACCTCGACGCGCAGGTGGTTGATGTGGCCGGTGGCCCAGCGCGTGGCCTGCACGACGCCGAGCGCGCGGCCGTCGTAGTCGAGCTGCACGACGGCGCTGTCGTTCGCGTCCAGCGGCCGGCCCTGCCAGCTGCGGTGCTGCGTGCCGTCCGGCGCGACCTTCGGGTAGGTCGCGAGCTCGCAGCGCAGCCGCGTCGGCAGCCCGGTGACCGCGGTCGTCAGGTCCAGGATGTGCACGCCGACGTCGCCGAGCACGCCGCCGGAGCCGGCCGCGGTCTGCAGCCGCCACAGGAAGGCCTCGCTGCTCCAGTGGCTCCACAGGTCACTGACCAGCCAGCTCTGCAGATAGTGGGCGCTTACATGTCGCAGTTCGCCGAGCCGGCCGGCCGCCACCAGCTTCGCGGCCTGCTCGGCCGCCGCCGAACGCCGGTAGCTCAGGTTGACCATGCCGATCAGCTCCGGGTGCGCTGCAGCGGCCGCCTCGACCAGGCGCGCCTCCTCGAGCGTCACGGTCAGCGGCTTCTCGCACAGCACGTGCTTGCCGGCCGCCAGCGCGGCCAGGGTCGGTTCGGCGTGGAAGCGGTCGGGCGTGACGATGCTCACCGCGTCGACCAGCGCGAAGAACGCGTCGCGGTCCTCGGTCGCGAACGGGATCTGGAAGCGCTGCGCGAATGCAGCCGCGCGCCCCGGAACGACGTCCAGGCAGGCGGCGAGCGTCACGCCGCGGATCCTGGCGAATGCGTCGGCATGGGCGCGCGCCATCGCGCCGGTGCCGATGATGCCGATGCGGATCATGACAACCCCTCGTCCGATGCGTCCATCGGCCGGTCCCCCGAGGGGACGCGGGCCGGCTTGGGAGCGGCCCGGCGCTCGGCCCGCCGCGTCGTGCTTACGCTGAGTTGCATCTCAGTGCACCGAGCCGCCGTGCTCGACGATCGGCTCGAGCGACTTCGCCACCGGCCGCTCGGGCGCGCCCCAGGCGAACTGCCCCTCGGGCCGGGCCCAGTTCACCGCGTTGCGCAGCACCTGCTGCACTTCCTTCTGGTGGTAGGTCGGGTAGGTCTCGTGGCCCGGGCGGAAATAGAACACCTTGCCGCCGCCGCGCCGGTAGGTCACGCCGCTGCGGAAGGCCTCGCCGCCGGCGAACCAGGACAGGAACACCACCTCGTCCGGGTTCGGGATGCCGAAGGGCCCGCCGTACATCTCCTCGTGCTCGATCTCGAACCAGGCCGGCAGGCCCTGCGCGATCGGGTGCGCGGGGTTGCAGACCCACAGCCGCTCCTTCTCGCCGGCCTCGCGCCACACCAGGTCGCAGTTGTGGCCCATCAGGCGCTTGAAGATCTTCGAGTGGTGCCCGCTGTGCAGCACGATCAGGCCCATGCCCTGCAGCACGCGCTGCTGGACCCGCTCGACGATGCGGTCGTCGACCAGGTGGTGGGCGGCGTGCCCCCACCAGGTCAGCACGTCGGTCTGCGCCAGCACGGCCTCGGTCAGCCCGTGCTCGGGCTGGTCCAGCGTCGCGGTGACGGCGCGGATGCCGGCATCCGCGTTCAGCGCTTCGGCGATGCAGCCGTGCATGCCCTTCGGATACAGCTCGGCGACGAGCGGGTGTTTCTTCTCGTGGACGTTTTCGCCCCAGACGGTGACGCGCAGGGTCATGGCAGGCCTTCGGTGGTGGGTGGTCGCGGTGGACGGAAGCGTGCATTGTGCCGCTTTCCAAAGCGCTTTAGTAAGTCACTTTGCCGCGCGCGGACTTCACCTGGCTGCGTTGCGACTTGCCCTCCAGCCGGCGCCGCCGGGAGGCCAGCGTGGGCCGGGTCGGGCGGCGCGGCCGGGGCGGCTCGGCGACCGAGGCGACCAGTTCGTTGAGCCGCTGCAACGCCTCGGCCCGGTTGCGCGCCTGGGTGCGGTGCTCCTGGGCCTTGATGACCACCACGCCGCCTTCGGTGATGCGCTGGTCGCGCAGCGCGAGCAGGCGCGCCTTGACGCCCTCGGGCAGCGACGAGGCCGGCACGTCGAAACGCAGGTGCACCGCGCTCGACACCTTGTGCACGTTCTGCCCGCCCGCGCCCTGCGCGCGGATGGCGCTGAACTCGACCTCCGCGGGGTCGACGGTCGGCGGCTTCACGCGCGGGCCCGCCGCGTCAGGCGACGCGGGTCGGCACGCGCGGCGCGAGCGCGCACATCAGCTCGTAGCCGACCGTGCCGGCGCTGGCCGCGACCTCGTCGATGGCCAGCGACGCGCCGTCCGGACCCTCGCCCCACAACGTCACCTCGCTGCCGACCGCGGCGCCGGGCACCGGGCCGAGGTCGACGGTGATCATGTCCATCGAGACGCGCCCGACGGTGCGGGTGCGCACCCCGTCCACCAGCACCGGCGTGCCGGTCGGCGCGACACGCGGGTAGCCGTCGGCATAGCCGCAGGCGACCACGCCGATGCGCATCGGCGCCGCGGCGCGGAAGCTGCTGCCGTAGCCGACCGCGTCGCCCGGCTGCAGGTCCTGCGTCCCGATCAGCCGCGCGCGCAGGGTCATCGCCGGGCGCAGGCCCCAGCCCGCCGCGCTCTGCGCTGGGAAGTCGGGCGAGGAGCCGTAGACCATGATGCCCGGGCGCACCCAGTCCGCGCGCACGGTCGTCTCGCTGGGCGCGAAGCGCAAGGTCGCCGCGCTGTTGGCCAGCGAGCGCTCGCCGGGCAGGTCCTCGGTGGCACGCTCGAAGACGGCCACCGCCTCGGCGATGCCGGCCGCACCGTCCGCGTCGGCGAAGTGCGTCATCAGCGTGATCTCGTCGACCTGGGTCAGGCCCGACAGGCGCTGCCACGCGGCGCGGAACGCCGCCGGCCGGAAGCCGAGCCGGTTCATGCCGCTGTTGAGCTTCAGGAACACGCGCATCGGGCGGTTCGTCTTGTGCGCGGCCAGCCAGTCGATCTGCGCCTCGTGGTGCACCGCGTGCCACAGGTCCAGGCGCGAGCAGGTCTCGAGGTCGCGCGCCTCGAAGCAGCCTTCCAGCAGCAGTACCGGGCCGCGCCAGCCCAGCGCGCGCACCCGTTCGGCCTCGGCGAGGTCGAGCAGCGCGAAACCGTCGGCACCGGCCAGGCCCGCGTAGGCCCGCTCGATGCCATGGCCGTAGGCGTTTGCCTTGACCACCGCCCAGACCTTCGCGTCGGGCGCGGCGGCGCGCGCGCGGCGCAGGTTGTGCGCCAGCGCATCGGTGTGGATCAGCGCTTCGATCGGCCGCGGCATGGTGCGTGGATTCTGCCAGCGAGGCCGCGCCGCGCGGCCCCTGGAGCCGCGCAGGCTGCGTGCTATAAACCTGCGCCGCAGAAGACCCCCGCATCGTTGGGCGGCGCGCACAAGCACCGGAGCGAATGAAAAAGGGCTTCTACACCATCATGTCGGCGCAGTTCTTCAGCTCGCTGGCCGACAACGCATTGCTGGTGGCGGCCATCGAACTCCTGAAGACTTCCGGGGCCCCGGCCTGGCACGTGCCGGCCCTGTCGCCGATGTTCGCGCTGTTCTACGTGGTGCTCGCGCCGTTCGTCGGCGCGTTCGCGGACGCGGTGCCCAAGGGGCAGGTGATGTTCGTCTCGAACGCCATCAAGGTGGTCGGCTGCGTGCTGATGCTGTTCGGCGGGCACCCGCTGCTGGCCTACGCGATCGTCGGCCTCGGTGCGGCCGCGTACTCGCCGGCCAAGTACGGCATCCTCACCGAGCTGCTGCCGGCCTCGCAGCTGGTCAAGGCGAACGGCTGGATCGAAGGGCTGACGATCCTGTCGATCATCCTCGGCATCCTGCTCGGCGGCCTGCTGCTCGGACGCGCGATCTCCGGCGAGCTGCTGAGCCTGGACTTGCCGCTGATCGACACCGGCATCGACACGGCCGCGGAGGCGGCGATCGCGCTGATCGTGTTCCTCTACGTGGCCGCGGCGCTGTTCAACCTGAAGATCCCGCGCACCGAGGCGCCGCTGCAGCCGCTGTCGCGCAACCTGGCCGTGCTGGTGCGCGACTTCTCGGCCTGCAACGCACGCCTGTGGAGCGACAAGCTCGGCCAGATCTCGCTGGCCACGACGACGCTGTTCTGGGGCGTCTCGGGCAACCTGCGCGTGATCGTGTTCGCGTGGGCGGCGGCCGCGCTCGGCTACGGCACCTCGCAGGCGTCGTCGCTGGTCGGCGTGGTCGCGATCGGCACCGCCGCCGGCGCGGTGCTCGCGTCGTGGCGCATGCGGCTGGACCAGGCGACCAGCGTGATCCCGCTGGGCATCGGCATGGGCGTGCTGGTGATCGGGCTGAACTTCATCGGCAACGTCTGGGTCGCGGCGCCGTTCCTCGTGCTGCTGGGCGCGATCGGCGGCTACCTGGTCGTGCCGATGAACGCGCTGCTGCAGCACCGCGGCCACAACCTGATGGGCGCGGGCCGGTCGATCGCGGTGCAGAACTTCAACGAGCAGGCCTGCATCCTCGGCCTGGGCGCGTTCTACACCGGGATGGCGCGCTTCGGCCTGTCGGCCTTCGGCGCGATCACGATCTTCGGCCTCGTCGTGGCCGGCACGATGGAGCTGATCCGCCGCTGGCACATCAGCAACACCGTCGTGCACCGCGACGAGGTCGAGCACCTGCTGGCCATCGCGCGCACCGACAAACACTGACGGCCGCCGCGCTACGCGGTCAGCACCTGCTCGATCGCCGCGGCCCAGGGCACGGCCAGCTTCGCGCAGCCGCGCCAGGTCAGGTGGATCTCGTTGATCCAGTCGCCGCTCTCGCCCTCGGTGCCGGGCAGCGCCGGATCGAGCGCGATCTGCGTGGTGTCGAAGAAATGCAGGTTCGGGAAGCGCGCCGAGTCGGCCGCACAGTCGGCCAGCAGCGCCGCGAGCCGCTCGATCAGCAGGCGCGCGACGCCGGCGTAGTCGGCCTCCGGGATCGCGTAGGCCTGCACGGCCGGCAGCAGCCACGGCCCCGCGCCGAGCCCGGCGCCCGCCGGCCGCGGCATCGGCACCGAGTAGCCGTGCAGGAAGATCGGCGCCCCCCTGGATGGCCCGCTGTCGCGCAGGCCGATCATCAGCTCCAGGTTCGCCGCCAGATAGGTGCGGAAGGTCTGCCAGCCGGCATCGCTCAGATAGCGGCGCGGGCCGAGCGCCGCGTCGCCCCATTCGGCGGCCTCGAGCAGCAGGCGCTTGTCCTGCGGGATGCCGGCGCCGTGCACGCCGAGCGCATCGATCAGGTCGTTGCCGCCGCAGGACAGCAGCAGGCCGTCCCACAGGCGCGCGGTCTTGCCGCGCAGCAGCGCGACGTAGTTGCGGTCGGTGTTGATCTGCGACATGCGGCGCAGCGTGTCGCCGGGCGATGCGCAGTTGACGGCGCAGGCCGAGCGCTCGAACTCCATCTCGAACAGCAGGTTGGAGTTCTTGGCCGGGTTCAGCGCGCCGATCGAGAACCAGGAGTCCCCTTCGGCGAGGAAGCGCCAGCCGAATTCGCCAAGCGGCGGCATCGTGTCACTGGAGCTCAGGTGCCAGGGGCTGTACAGGACCAGGGGCTTCTTCATCGGGGTCTCCTTCACCGGGGCGGACACCTTAGGTCCGCGCGGCGCGACGGTCCATCCAACAAGCTCGGGAGGAGACGGGACAATCGCCGCGATGCCGCCCACGCTTTCCGCCCGCTTCGCACGTCCCGTGCCGCCCGCCCTCTGGCCCGCGCTGGCCCTGACCGTCAACGCCTTCGTCTGGGGCACCTCATGGTGGCCGTTCCGCCAGCTCGAGGCGCGCGGGCTGCACCCGCTGTGGGCGACGGTGCTGATCTACGCCACCGCCGTCGCCGTGATCGTCGCGACGCGGCCGCGCGCCGTCGGCCAGGTGCTGCGCGCGCCGGCGCTGTGGGTGCTGGTGCTGGCCTCGGGCACCACCAACGCCGCCTTCAACTGGGCCGTGACGATCGGCGACGTGGTGCGCGTGGTGCTGCTGTTCTATCTGATGCCGCTGTGGGCCGTGCTGCTGGCCCGGCTGCTGCTGGGCGAGGCGCTGACCCGGCTGGCCGCGCTGCGCGTGGCGCTCGCGCTGGCCGGCGCCGCGATCGTGTTGTGGCCGCCCGGCGCCAGCGGCTGGGCCGCGCTGCCGCTGCCGCGCACGCTGCCGGACTGGCTGGGCGTGCTCGGCGGCTTCAGCTTCGCGCTGAACAACGTGATGCTGCGCCGCGAGGCCCGGCGGCCGGAGGAGGGCCGCGCGCTGGCGATGTTCGGCGGCGGCATGACGGTGGCCGCCGTGCTCGCGCTGGTCCTGGCGCGCTCCGGCGCGGTGCCGGGGCTGCCGCCGCCGGCGCCGGGCTGGATCGCCGGGGTGGCCGGCCTCGCGCTGCTGTTCCTGGTCGGCAATCTCGCGCTGCAGTACGGCGCCGCGCGGCTGAGCGCCAACGTGACGGCGGTCGTCATGCTGACCGAGGTGCTGTTCGCCTCTGTCTCCGCCCTGGCGCTGGGCGGGGGCACGCTGAGCACGCCGCTGCTGGCCGGCGGCAGCCTGATCCTGCTGGGGGCGCTGTTGGCGGCGGCGGCGCCGGACGCCGCCGGGCACTGAGAAGCTGTAAACGAACCCGCCACGCCCGCTCGTCCCGCCAGAACGCGGCCACTCGTCGTTGCAAATGCTCGCCATAGCACGAGCTATGGCTGTGCTTTGCGCCTAGATGGGCCGCGTTCTGTCGGCCCGCTCGGGCGCGCCGGGTTCATTCACAGCTTCTGAGCTCAGGCCGGCGCGGCGGCCGGCCAGTCGAAGGCCGGGTCGATCTGCTGCAGCGTCGCGATGAACGGCTCTTCGAGCAGCGGTTTGGTCAGGTAGGCGTCGCAGCCGGCCAGCGAGCCGCGCACGCGGTCGGACGAGCCCTTCAGCGAGGTCACCAGCACGACCCGCGTGTGCGTGCCGCGCAGCGTCGCCTGCTGCTTGGCGGCACGGCACAGGTGCAGCCCGTCGATGCTGCCGGGCGGGCCGAGCAGGACATCGAGGAAGGCGATCGCGAACGCGCGCTGCCCGAGCAGGCGCAGACCCTCCTCGCCGGTCGCGGCGGCCTGCACCCGGTAACCCAGGCGCTCCAGGCGTTGCACCAGGAACTTGCGCGCGATCGCGCTGTCCTCGACGACCAGCACCTCGCGGCCGGCGCCGCCACGCGGGGCGGCGGGCTTCGCCGCGGTCGCCTTGGGCGCGGCGGCCGGCATCGCCGGCGCAGCCGGCGCGGGATCCACCGGCGCCTCGAAGTCCAGCGGCATCAGCCCGCTCGACGCTTCCGGCGGCAGCGCCAAGCGCTGCTCGAGCAGGGTGTCCAGCGCCCGCACGATGCGCATCGGGTCCAGCGGGCGCGGCAGGCAGACCAGCGACGGATCGCCGACCCCGCGGCCGATGAACACCGTGTCGCGCTCGCGCTGCCCGTGCCGCACGGCCTCGCGCGAGGCCGCGTGGTCGGCGTCGGCGATCAGGAAGTCCGCCAGCCCCGCCTCGTCGACGCGGTGATAGGCCGGGTTGCGCTGCGCGGCGAGGCGGAAGAAGCTGGCCAGCGCCTCGCGTTCGAAGGCGGAAAAGCCTTCCAGCGCGACGCTGTAGTGGTCGGCGATCTCGGGGACGGACATGGCGGAACCGATGCTGTGGTGCGCCCGATCGGGCGTCAAGAACCACGCCGTCGGGATTGGCGGATCCGCACGGTGATTCGTCACGCGGAGCGATACCATCGCGCACCACCCCTGCGGGAGCCGCCATGGCCGCCACCAGCGTCTACGATTTCGAAGCCCTGTCGATCGAGGGCAAGCCGGCTCACCTGTCGACGCAGCGCGGCAAGGTGCTGCTGATCGTGAACACCGCCAGCCAGTGCGGCTTCACGCCGCAGTTCACCGGGCTGGAGGCGCTGTGGAAGGACTACCGCGACCGCGGGCTGGTCGTGGTCGGCTTCCCGAGCAACCAGTTCGGCGGCCAGGACCCGGGCAGCAACGACCAGATCGCCTCGTTCTGCGAGCTGAACTACGGGGTCAGCTTCCCGATGATGGCGAAGGTCGAGGTGAACGGCGACGGCGCCCACCCGCTGTGGAAATGGCTCACGTCCGAGGCACCGGGCGTGCTCGGCACGCAGGCGGTCAAGTGGAACTTCACCAAGTTCCTGGTCGGCAAGGACGGCCGCGTGCTGAAGCGCTACGCGCCGAACGACAGCCCCGAATCCCTCCGCAAGGACATCGAAGCGGCCCTGGCCGCGTGACCCCCGAGCCCCCATGTTTGAACACATCGAACCCTTCGCCGGCGACCCGATCCTCAGCCTGAACGAGGACTTCCAGAAGGATCCGCGACCGCACAAGATCAACCTCAGCATCGGCATCTACTTCGACGACGCCGGGCGCATCCCGGTGCTCGAGTCCGTGCAGCGTGCCGAGGCGGCGGTGGTGGCCCGCGGCGGGCCCAAGCCCTACCTGCCGATCGAGGGCGCCGCGAACTTCCGCGCCGCCGTGCAGTCGCTGCTGTTCGGCGCCGACCACGAGGCGGTCACCAGCGGGCGCATCGCGACGATCCAGTCGGTCGGCTCGTCCGGCGGGCTGAAGGTCGGCGCCGACTTCATCCGCCGCTGGTTCCCGGACAGCGGCGTGTGGGTCAGCGACCCGACCTGGGACAACCACCGCGCGATGTTCGAGGGCGCCGGTCTCACGGTGCAGACCTATCCGTACTACGACCCGGCCACCGGCGGCGTGCGCTTCCCCGAGATGCTGGCGGCGCTGCGCGCGCTGCCGCCACGCAGCATCGTGCTGCTGCACGCCTGCTGCCACAACCCGACCGGCGTCGACCTGACCCGCGCGCAATGGGACGAGCTGATCCCTGTCCTCGTGCAGCGCGGTCTGATCCCGTACCTGGACCTGGCCTACCAGGGTTTCGGCGACGGCATCGCGGAGGATGCCTATGCCGTGCGCGCGCTGGCGGCGGCGGGGCTGAGCGGCTTCGTCGCCAACTCCTTCTCCAAGAGCATGAGCGTCTACGGCGAACGCTGCGGTGCGCTCAGCGTGGTCTGCCCGGACGCGGCGCAGGCCGAGCGCGTGCTCGGGCAGCTCAAGTTCACGGTGCGGCGCAACTACTCGAGCCCGCCGATCCACGGCGGCCAGATCGTCGCGCAGATCCTGACCGACCCGGCGCTGCGCCCGCTGTGGGAACGCGAGCTCGGCGCGATGCGCGAGCGCATCCTGGCGATGCGCCAGGCGCTGCACCGCGTCGTCAGCGCCAAGGTGCCGGGCCGCAACTTCGACTACTTCCTCACCCAGCGCGGCATGTTCAGCTACACCGGGCTGAGCCCGGCGCAGGTGGACCGGCTGCGCGAGGAGTTCGCGGTCTACCTGGTGCGCTCCGGGCGCATGTGCGTGGCGGGCCTGAACACCGGCAACGTCGAGGCGACGGCGCGGGCGATGGCGGCAGTGCTCGCCTGATAAGACTTCCTTAAACCCCCGCTCCGATCATGGCGACTCCAAGGAGTTGCCATGAAACGAGTCTTCCTTCTCCCCGCCCTGCTGCTGGCGGCGGCCCTGCCAACGGCACGTGCGGCCACGCCGGCCGAGCTGCTGGCCGGCTACGGCGCTACCGCGCAGGCAGCCGCCGACCCCGACCGCGGCCGGGCCTTCTTCGCCACGCGCGGCACGCGAGACTGGAGCTGCGCCTCGTGCCACGGCAGCACGCCGGTCCAGACCGGCAAGCATGCCGCCACCGGCAAGGCGATCCTGCCGCTCGCGCCGGCCTTCAATGCCGAGCGTTTCACCGACGCGGCGAAGACCGAGAAATGGTTCCGCCGCAACTGCAACGACGTGCTCGGCCGCGCGTGCAGCGCGGGCGAGAAGGCCGACGTGCTGGCCTGGCTGATGACGCTGCGTCCCTGAGCGCCGACGGAGCCCCCCAATGAAGAAGACCCTCGTGCTGCTCGCGGCCACCGCCGCGGCCGTCCTCGCACACGCCGACGGCGGCGCGCGCCGCGTCGCCCTGCTGCCCGCCTACACGCAGGAATGCGGCAGCTGCCATGCACCGTTCCCGCCCGGGCTGCTGCCCCGGGAATCCTGGCAGCGGTTGATGCAGAACCTGCCGCGCCACTTCGGCACCGACGCGTCGCTCGACGCCGCGGCCCAAAGCTCGATCTCGGACTGGCTGGCCAGCCGCGCCTCCACCCGGACACGCGCCGCGCCGCCCGAGGACCGCATCACCCGCAGCGACTGGTTCCGCCGCGAACACCGCGAGGTCCCGGCGGCCGCCTGGGGCCGCCCCGCGGTCGGCAGTGCCGCCAACTGCGGCGCCTGCCACGCGGGCGCGGCGCAGGGCGACTTCGACGAAGACCAGGTGCGCATCCCGCGCTGAACGTTCAGGAACCCGGCCATGACCACTTCCTCCCCCCGCGCCGTGCTCGTCTGGGACGCGCCGGTGCGTGTCTTCCACTGGCTGCTCGTCGCGAGCTTCGCCGGCGCCTGGCTCACCGCCGAGAGCGAGCGCTGGCGGCTCGTGCACGTGACGCTCGGCTACACGGTCGGCGGCCTGCTGCTCTTCCGCCTGCTCTGGGGCCTGATCGGCACACCACCCGCCCGCTTCGCGAACTTCGTGCGTGGCCCGCAAGCGGCCTGGCGCTACCTGCGCTCGCTGACCGGCCCGCGGCCGGAGCACCACACCGGGCACAACCCGGCCGGGGCACTGGCGATCGTCGCCCTGCTGCTGTTGATCGGGGTCACGGTCGCCACCGGGTGGGCGGCCTACAGTGAACTCGGCGGCGAATGGCTGGAAGAGTGGCATGAAGGCGCCGCGAATGCCTTGCTGGCGGTGGTGGTCGTGCACCTGCTGGGCGTGTTCGTCGGCAGCTGGGTGCACCGGGAGAACCTGGTGCGTTCGATGCTGACCGGCCGCAAGAAGGCGGTACCGGACGCAGGCATCCGCCGCGCCCACGGCGCGCTGGCCGCCGTGCTGCTGGCCGCGGTGCTGGGCTTCTGGTGGCTGCAGTGGCAGTCGGCGCCGGCGGCCGGGGCCGCGCAGTCCGAAGGTGTGTCGGCCGCGCGAGCCAAGCATCACGACGAGGACGACTGAACCGGATTGGCCATGCGCATCCTGCTCGCCGAAGACGACCCGCTGCTCGGTGACGGCCTGCGCACCGGGCTGCGCCAGCTCGGCTTCCAGGTCGACTGGGTGCGCGACGGCGAGGCCGCGGACCGTGAACTGCGCGCCGGCGAACATGCCGCCGCGGTGCTCGACCTCGGCCTGCCGCGCCGCGACGGACTCGACGTGCTGCACGCCGCCCGCGCCGCAGGGTCCCGGACGCCGGTGCTGGTGCTGACCGCGCGCGACGCCGTGCCGGACCGCATCCGCGGGCTCGACCTCGGTGCCGACGACTATGTCGTCAAGCCCGTGGACCTGCACGAACTCGCCGCGCGCCTGCGCGCGCTGGTGCGCCGCGGCAGCGGCCCGGCGCAGGAGTGCCTGCGCGCGCACGGCGTCGCGCTCGATGTCGCGCAGCGCCGCGTCAGCCGCGACGGGATCGACGTGCCGCTGTCGGCGCGCGAGTTCGACCTGCTGCATGCGCTGATGCGTGCCGAGGGCCGGGTGCTCTCGCGCGAGCAGCTCGAGCGGCAGATGTACGGCTGGGGCCAGGAGGTCGAGAGCAACGCCGTCGAGGTGCACGTGCACCACCTGCGGCGCAAGCTGACGCCGGCGCTGATCCAGACCGTGCGTGGGATCGGCTACGCGCTGGCGCGGAGCCCGGAGTGAACCTGCGCGGTTCGCTGCAGGGCCGCCTGCTCGGGCTGGTCGTCGGCAGCGTCGTCGCGGTGTGGTTGGCCGCCGCGCTGCTGACCTGGCGGGATGCGCAGCACGAACTCGACGAGTTGCTCGACAGCCACCTGGCCCAGGCGGCCGCGCTGCTGGTGGCACGCCAGGCGCACGACCTCGAGGAGGAAGAGGCCTTCGACGCCCCTTCGCTGCACCGCTACGCCAGCCGCGTGGCCTTCCAGGTCTGGCACGAGGGCCGGCTGACGCTGCGCTCGGCGAATGCCCCGCTGCACCCGATGGGCGGACATGTCCGCGGCTTCGCGACGCTCCCGCTCGACGGCCGGCCGTGGCGCGTGTTCGCGGCGGCGGGTGCCGAGCGCGACGTGACCGTCTACGTCGGCGAGCAGCTCGACTCGCGTGCCGCGATCCTGCGCGGCGCGCTGCGCGGGCTGCTCGGCCCGCTGCTGCTGGCACTGCCGCCCCTGGCGCTGCTCGCCGGTTGGGCGGTGCGGCGCGGCCTGCGCCCGCTGCATCGCCTCGGCGCCGAGGTCGCGCTGCGTGACCCGCAGGCCCTGCAGCCGATCGCGACCGGCCCTGCGCTGCTGCCGGCCGAACTGGCACCGCTGGTCGATGCGCTGAACCGGCTGTTCGGCCGCATCGCGACGCTGCTCGAGTCCGAACGGCGCTTCACCGCCGACGCCGCGCATGAACTGCGCACCCCGATCGCGGCGATCCGCGCCCAGGCCCAGGTGGCCCTGGGCGCCGACGCGGACGCGCCGACCCGCACGCGCGCGCTGCAGGCGACGCTGCAGGGCTGCGACCGCGCCGCCCACCTCGTCGACCAGTTGCTGACGCTCGCGCGGCTCGAGGCCGCCGCGCCGGCGGGCCGCGATCCGGTCGACCTGGCGGCCGTGGCACGCGAGGTGCTGGCCGCGCTGGCCCCGGCAGCGCTTGCACGCGACCAGCAGCTCGCGCTCGAGGCCTCCGCGCCCTGTCCGCTGCCCGGCCACGCGGCACTGCTGGCGGTGCTGGTGCGCAACCTGGCCGACAACGCGCTGCGCTACAGCCCGGACGGCGCGCGCATCGACGTGGCGGTCGAGCGGGCCGGGACCGGCGTGCGGCTGCGGATCGAGGACAGCGGCCCCGGCCTCGCGGAGCCGGACCGCCGCCGCCTCGGCGAGCGCTTCTTCCGCGTGGCCGGCCACGCGGCGAGCGGCTCGGGGCTGGGCTGGTCGATCGTGCGCCGCATCGCCGAGGCCCATGGCGCCACGGTCACCACGGCGCGCTCGGCGGCACGCGGCGGGCTGGCGGTCGAGGTCGTGTTCCCGGCCTGACGCCGCGGGCCGGTCAGGCGCGTTCGAACCAGCGCCGCGCGAACACGCCGAGCCCCGTGGCCACGCTCGCGAAGCGGTCACCACGCACCGCCTGCGCGGCCGGGAACGCCGCCGCGATGCGCTGTGCGAGCACGCGCAGGCCGGTCGAGCCGCCGGTGAAGTACAGCGCGTCGACCTGCGCTGGCGCCAGGCCGGCCCGTCGCACGGTCTCGCGCGCCGCGGCGACGATGCGCTCCAGGTCGGCATCGAGCGCCTCCAGCGCGCCGGCCTCGTCGAGCTCGGCCGTCAGCCCGGACTCGACGTGCGACAGGTCGATGCGCGTGCGGCCGCCTTCCGCCACCTCGATCTTGGCCGCTTCGGCGCGCGCCGCCAGTTCGTGCCCGAGCCGTTCGGTGACGACGGTCATCAGGCGGTCGTGCTGGCGCGGGTCGGCGTAGAACCCCCGCATGCCGCGCAGTTCGACCACGCGCTGCGGGCTGTACACGGTGTTGATCAGGTGCCAGGTGGCGAGGTCGAAGTACACCGCGCTGGGTACCTCGCGCGGCGCGGCGCCGGCGATGCTCGGTCCGTAGGCGCCGTAGCCGAAGGCCGGCAGGATCGCGGCCAGCTCGACGCGGCGGTCGAAGTCGGTGCCGGCGATGTGCACGCCGTGGTTGGCCAGGATGTCGTCCTTGCGCTCCAGCCGCGGGGCCCGTGCGGGACCGACGCGCACCAGCGAGAAGTCCGAGGTGCCGCCGCCGATGTCGGCGACCAGCACGCGCTGCTCTTCCGACACGCCGCGCTCGTAGTCGAAGGCGGCGGCGATCGGCTCGTACTGGAAGTGGATGTCGGTGAAGCCGACGGCCCGGGCCGCCGACGCCAGCGCCGCCTGCGCCTGCGCGTCGCGCGCGGGCTCGTCGTCGACGAAGTAGACCGGCCGGCCGAGCACGACACGCTCGATCGGCGCCCCGGCCGCCGCCTCGGCGCAGCGCTTCAGGTGCCGCAGGTAGCCGGCGACGATGTCCAGGTAGCGCACGCCGCGCCCGCCGCCGACGTCGGTGGTCTGCTCGATCAGGCTGCTGCCGAGGATGCTCTTCATCGAGCGCATCAGGCGGCCGTCCAGCCCGTCCACGTAGGCCGCCACGGCGGCCCGGCCGAAGGCGCGCGGCGGGCCGTCGTGCTCCGGCCCGTCGACGAAATAGAACACCGCCGTCGGCATGGTCGGATACCCCGGTTCCAGCTCGACCAGGCGCATACCCGACCCGGCATCAGGGACGGCCACGGCGGAATTGGACGTGCCGAAGTCGATGGCGCAGTACATGGCGGGCGGTGTCCGGCGCAAAAAGGGGCGCGATTGTAGGCCGTCAAAGCGAGCGTCTACACTCGCGCACTTCCATGGCCACCACCAACGACGATCTCGCCCGCTGGCTTGCCCGCGTCGCCTTGCGCGACCGGGCGGCGTTCGAACAGGTCTACCGGGCCACCTCGGCGCATCTCCTGTCGGTGGCGTTCCGTATATTGAACCAGCGGGAACGCGCCGAAGAGATCCTCCAGGAAGCATTCATGAACGTCTGGCACAACGCCGCCAGCTACAACGCCAACGTGGCCAGCCCGATGACGTGGCTGATCAACATCGTGCGCAACAAGGCGATCGATGCGCTGCGCTCGGGCAAGACCGAGCGCGGCAGCACCGTCGAGCTGGACGACGAGGCGATGCAGATCGCGGCCGACGAGTCGCAGCAGCCGCACCGGCTGCTCGAGGAGCAGCTGCGGCGCCTGAAGATCGACGGCTGCATGAGCGAATTGACCGCGCAGCAGCGCCAGGCGCTCGCGCTGGCCTACTACAGCGGGCTGGTGCACACCGAGATCGCCGCGTCGATCGGCGCGCCGCTCGGGACCGTGAAGGCCTGGGTGCGCCGCGGCCTGGACAAGCTGAAGGGCTGCCTCGAGGCGGCCGGGATGGCGCCGGCATGAACTACCTGGCGCCGGAGCGGCTGGACAAGCTGGCGCGCGAGTACGCGCTCGGCACGCTGCAGGGCCGCGCGCGGCGACGCTTCGAGCGCGTGCTGCTGCAGAGCCCGGCGGCCGGCCTGGCCGTCGGCGTCTGGCAGGAACGGCTCGGCCTGCTGGCCGCCGCCGTGCCGCCGATGGTGCCCAGCGGCGCCGTCTGGCAGCGCCTCGAACAGCGCCTGTTCCCGGAGAGCGCGCCGGCGCCGGCCGCCACCGGTTCCCGCTGGGGCTGGCTGGGCGCGCTGCTGTCCGGCCGGACACTCGGCGGCGCCCTGGCCGGTGTGCTGCTGTGCGTGCTGCTGCTGCGATCCCAGCCCGGGCTGGTCGGCCTGGAGCCGCAGATCGACGGGTTGCCGGCGAGCTACGTCGGCCTGCTGACCGATCCGGACGGCAAGCCGACGGTGCTGGCGAGTTCGCGCCGTCAGGGCCGCGTGCTGACCGTGAAGATGCTGCAGCCGGTGAGCGTGCCGAGCGGCCAGGTGGCCCAGCTGTGGGCGCTGCCGAAGGAGGGCGCACCGTTCCCGGTCGCCGTCGTGCCGGGCAGCGGCTCGGCCCAGGTGACGCTCGCGGACACGTCGGAGAAGCTGTTCTTCAGCGTGCCGCGCCTGGCGGTCAGCTTCGAGTCGAAGCCGGCGCAGGCCGGCGACCAGCCCTCCGGCGACTTCGTGCTGACCGGCAACTGCGTCAAGCTCTGGTAGCCGCCGCGCCGGTGCGTCCGGCACGGCGGGTCGGTCCGTATGTAGGGCATGGCATCGATGGCGATGCCTGCCATGCAAACCGAGAGGACACAGCCATGAAGACCCCCCTGCTGCAACGCCTGCTGGCCGCCGCCGCGATCGCCTCCGCCCTGGGCAGCGCCACTGCCGCCGACTACACGCCGACCGTGCCGAGCGCCCCCGACAAGCTGTCCACCGCCCGCGCCCGCATCGCCGACGGCCAGTTCGCCGCCGCGATCGAGGAGCTCAAGCGTGTCAACGACCCGGCCAGCGCCGACTGGAACAACCTGATGGGCTACACCCATCGCAAGTCCAAGACGCCCGACTACGCCGCCGCCGAGCGCTACTACGACGAGGCGCTGCGCCTCGAGCCGGCGCACCGCGGCGCGCTGGAGTATTCCGGCGAGCTCTACCTGACGGTCGGCAACCTCGGCAAGGCGGAACAGCGCCTGGCCGCGCTGGACAAGGCCTGCTTCCTGCCGTGCGACGAGTACAGCCAGCTGAAGAAGGCCATCGCCAGCTACAAGGCGAACGGCAACCGCGTCGTCGCGGCGCCCTGAGTCGTTCGCGATAAGGCCGGCGTGCACAATGCGCCGGTCCATGCAGCGCCGCGACCTGCTCGCCCGACTCAGCCGCCAGGCCGCGGCCCTCGCCCTCGGCAGCCTGTTCGGCCCGGGGGCGGCGGCACAGGCGCCGGCGATCCGCCGCGTGGGCGCCGAGTACCCGTTCACGCTCGGCGTCGCGAGCGGCATGCCGCGGCCGGATTCGGTGACGCTGTGGACGCGGCTCGCGCCGCGTCCGCACGAGCCGGGCGGCGGGCTCGATCCGCTGCCACGGCTCGTGCGCTGGGAACTCGCCGAGGACGACCACTTCTCGACCGGCCTGCGCGCCGGCACGGTGACGGCGCTGCCGGAGCACGCCCACAGCGTGCACGTCAACGTACGTGGCCTGGAGTCCGACCGCGTCTGGTTCTACCGCTTCCTCGCCGACGAGGCGGCCAGCCCGATCGGCCGGACCCGCACGGCGCCGGCAGCGGACGCGGCGGTGGCGCGGCTGCGCTTCGCGCTGGCCTCCTGCCAGCACTACGAGCAGGGCTGGTACGCGGCACACCGCGAGATCGCCGCGCGCGAACTGGACTTCGTGCTGTTCGTCGGCGACTACATCTACGAGACCAACCGGCCGCGTGACCGGGTCCGCCGCCATGAGGGGCCCCCGCCGGTCACGCTCGAGGGCTACCGGGCGCGTCACGCGACCTACAAGCTGGACGCCGACCTGCGCGCCGCGCACGCAGCCCACCCCTGGCTGCTGATCTGGGACGACCACGAGGTCGAGAACGACTACGCCGGCGAAGCCGGCGCGGAGGAGCCCGAGGACTTCCTGCGCCGCCGCAGCGCGGCCTACAAGGCCTACTTCGAGCACCAGCCGGTGACGCCCACGCTGCCGCCGCCGGGTGGGGCCTTCCGCCTGCACGACCGCTACAGCTGGGGCCGGCTGGCCGACCTGTGGCTGCTGGATGGGCGCCAGTACCGCAGCCCGCAGGCCTGCGACCCGCCGGGCCGCGCTGGGGGACGGGTGCTGTCCGGCTGCGACGGCCTGGACGATCCCGGCCGCAGCGTGTTCGGCACGGCCCAGGAGGCCTGGTTCGATGCCGGGCTCGCTGCCAGCCGGGCGCCCTGGAAACTGGCAGCCCAGGGCAGCCAGATCAGCGGCGGCGCAATCGACACGCCGCTCGGCCGCCGCTTCTTCAGCGACGGCTGGGACGGTTACCCCGCGGCGCGCAGGCGGCTGCTGCGCAGTGCGGCGACGCACGGCGCAGACAGCGGGGTGGTGTTCCTCGGCGGCGACGTGCATCGGCATGTCGCCGCGGACCTGCGCGCGCGCCCGGGCGAACCCGGCTCGCCGGTGGTCGCGGGCGAGTTCGTCTGCAGTTCCGTCACCAGCCGTGGCCTGACGGATGCGCTGACCGCGCTGATGCGCTCGTCGAACCCGGACATCGCCCATGCCCGCAGCGACGAGCGCGGCTACGCCCTGCTCGAGATCGACCGCGAGGCGGCCCGCTGCGACTTCCGGGCCACGCCCCATCCGGCCACCGAGGGCGCGCACCTCTCCAGCCAGGCCCGATTTGCCGTCGAAGCCGGGCAGCCCGGTGTGCAGCGCGACTGACGGCGCGCGAGGGATGCCGTCGCATCGGCCCGACGCATCGGGACACAAATTGCACGGTTGCGGTGCCCTTGATCCGGGCATCGATGCCGCTGCCACGGCCCACACTGCATGATGAAAGCATCGTGGTCGCGCTGGAAAGCGGGGTGGTGTCGTGAACAAGCCGTCGTCGTCGAGTCCCTGGTGGTCTTCGTTCGGATTTGGCAAGCGCGAGGCACCGCCCGACACGGATTACGCAGACATGGGGACGGCGTTCGGACTCGACGCCAGTATGCCGTCGCTGCCCGCCGAGGACGAACCACAGGCCGCCCCGGACGCCAAGGCGCAGAAGCCTGGCGCCACCCGCAAGCCGACGCGCTGACGCGCCACCGGTCGCGATAGCCCGCGACCATCCGGTTGCTCGGCGACCCGGTCGATTCCGGGCTGACCCAGGAGTCGGCGCCGATCGGGTGCCGGCATAGAATCGCGTGATCATGGCGAAGCTGCCCTTCCGTCAGCAGGTGCTGAAGGCGCGCGAGGACGCGATCGTGGCCTCGGTGAACCGCCTGCTCGCCGAAAAAGGCTTCGACCTGATGACGGTCGACGAGGTTGCCGCCGACGTCGGCATCGCCAAGGCCAGCCTCTACAAGCACTTCACGTCGAAGGAGGAGCTTGCCGCTGCCGCGATGGTCCGCGTGCTCGAGCGCGCGCTGGCCTTCCTGGACGGGCTGCGCAGCGACGTGCAGGCCAGCCCGCTGGAGCAGCTGAAGGCGGTGGCGCGCTGGGCCATGCAGGTGCAGCTGGCCGGCGAGATGCCGTCGCTGCCGTCGCAGAACTCCAGCCTGCGCGCCGTGCTGGTGACCCACAAGGTCTACCTCGACCGGCTGATGGAGGTGAGCGACCGGCTCGGTGCCTGGATCACGGCCGCGCAGCAGCGGGGCGAGATCGACCCGGCCCTGCCCGGGGAACTGGTGCTCTACACCCTGTTCGCGCGGGCCTGCGACCCGGTGCTGGGCCTGCTCAAGCTGGGTGGCCAGTACAACGACGAACGCATCATCGAACTGCTCCTGGCCACCTGCTTCGACGGCCTGCGCTCGCGCGCCTGACCGGCGCCGGCGTCGGTCAGCGGATCAGCAGCGTCGGCGTGTGGCAGCCGGCGAGCACCTTGTTGGTGACCGAGCCGAGCACGAGGTTGCCGAGCGTGCCGTGGCCATGCGAGCCCATCACGAGCAGATCGAAGTCCTGCGCGCCGGCCACTTTCGCGATCACATCGGCCGCGTGCCCGACCTTGCTGACATAGGTGGCCTCGATGCCCTGCTTCTTGAAGAAGGTCCGGATCGGCTTGAAGACCGCCTCGCTGGTCTCGGCGTAGTAGTCCTTCAGCACGGCACGATCCATCACGGCCGCCGCGCGCGCCGGCACCGCCGCCACGACGTTGAGCACCGTGTAGTCGTGCAGGTTGCCCAGCCATTCGTCGTGCGCCGCCAGGTAGGCCAGCATGCGCTTCGTGTACGAGCTGCCGTCGGCGGCGATCAGGATCTTCATGCGCTCTCCAGGCGAGGTACGGAGGGGCGCAGTCTCGCACAGGCGGCCCCCGCCGCCTTGACCGCGCTCAAGCTGCCGGGCTCAGAAGCGCCAGCGCACGCCGGCGGCCACCGAGGCGCCGCGGGTCTGGCCGCGGACGCGGTCGTCCATGCCGACGGCATACACGTCGGTGACGCTGTCGTACTGGTAGAGGTAGGCCGCGCTGACCGTTGTGTGGCGCCGGTCCACCGCCGGCCCCTTGGCCGTGGTGTGGGCGAACTGCAGGTGCAGGTTCCCTGGCCCGACCGGCGCGATCAGGCCGCCCGAGACGATCTTGCTGTCGACATCGAGACCGCCGTCGTTGGTCTGGGTGTACTGCCCGAACAGCCTCGCCCAGCCGAAGTTGTAGGTGGCGCCGAGCTGCACGGCGGTCTCGCGGGTCGGATCGATGAAGTCGTCGATCTCGACGCGCTGTGCGGCCAGCGACACGGACAGCAGCCCACGCGACGCAACGATGCTGCCGCCGGTCAGGTCGCCTTTCTTGTCGGATTCGCCTTCGGCGTACATCAGGTTGACGGTCACGCCTTCGAGGTTGGGCGTCTGGTAGCTGATGCCGCGGTCCCAGTAGAAGTCGCCCTGCACCCCTTCGAGGCTGCCGCTGGCGAACACGTGTCGCACCGCCGGCGAGAATGCCACCGAGTTGCCGAGCGCATTGAACCGTGTCGTCGCATCGAACAGGAAGGTCTGCAGCCGCCCGATGCGCAGCAGGCCGTAGCGGCTGCCCAGCGAGACGAAGGCATTGCGCGACAGGTTCGGATCGTCGTCGTTGCGCCCGCCCTTGAAGTCCTGGAAGCGGATGAACGATTCGAGCGTGATACCGGGAGTCCAGCCGCCTTCCAGACCGTACTTCGCGTTGACGCCCACGAAGCTGGCGGTCATCGAGTTGCTGTTGTAGCGGTGCGTGCGGAACTGCCCGCTGGGTTCGAAGCGACCGTAGGAGAAGTCGAGCACGCCGTAGGCGGAGTAGTCGAGCTGCGCATGGGCGGCCATCGCCGAGCCGCCGAGCAGGGCCGCGAGCAGGACGCCACGCAGGTTCTTGGTCTTGATCATGGGGTGGTTCCTAGCGCAAGAATCGGGGAAGCACGTCGGCGAGAACGGCGGCCAGCCACGCGGCGTTCAGCACGGCATGCAGCAGGACGGCATTGCGCAGGCGCCGCGTGCGGCCGTACACGGCACCGACCAGCAGCGCGGGCAGGGCGACGGCCAAGGCCGCGAGGTCGCCACGCACCAGTGCATGCACGAGTCCGAACGCGATGGCGCAGGCGATGTTCGCGGCCACGGCGCGCATCCGGCGCCGCAGCAGCGCCTCGTGCAGCCCCGCGCGCAACACGGCCTCCTCGGCCAGCGGTGCCACGGCCAGCAGCACCAGGACCCGCAACGGCGCCACCTCCGCGTGCAGCGCCACCGCGGCCACCGCCGCGACGAACAGTACGGCGGCCGCGACCCACCGGCCACGGCGCGGACCCGCGGCCCCGGCGCCGGGCGAGTGCGCCAGTGCCAGACTCATGAGCGCCGCCGCGCGCGCCGGCGCGCGAACAGCACCAGCGCCGCCAGCAGCACCAGCGTCCACAGCGTCGGGTCGGTCGCCGATTCGCCGCTCGCGAGCGAGCAGCCGCCGCCGGAGGACAGGTCGGCCGGCGGGTCGCCATGGCCGCTCAGCGCGACGTCGGCGGAAGCAGGGTCGGCGTCGGTGGTGACCCGCAGGGTTCCCGTCGTGTCGCCCTCGGACTGCGGCACGAACGCGACCGAGAGCGTGCACTCGCCGCCGGCCGGCAGACCGAACGGCAGCGTCACCGGGCAGGTGTTGGCGGACACGGTGTACGGCCCGGTCACGGTCAGCGCCGTCACCTGCAGCGTGCCCGAGCCGGTGCTGCGCAGCGTGATCTCGCTGGGCAACGACTGCGTGCCGACGCGCGTGTCGTCGAAGGCCAGGCTTGCCAGCGACAGCGCCATGCCCGGGCTCGGCCCGCCCAGGCCGGTGCCGGTCAGCGAGAGCTCCGGCGGGAAGCTGCCCGTGGACGCCACCTGCACCGTGGCACTGCGCGCTCCGGCGGACGAGGGCGCGAAGCGCACGTCGACGCGGCAGCTCTGCCCCTCGAACAGCGCCTGGCCGACCTGGCAGGTGCCGCCCGCCACGGAGAACGACGCAGCGCCGCTGCCGACCGCATTCAGCACCGTCAGCGTCACGCCGCCCGGACCCTGGTTCAGCAGGGTGGCCGACTGGACGCCGGAGACGGTGCCGGTACTGATCGTGCCGAAGTCCAGCTGCGTCACGACCGGCGACCACACCAGCACGGGGACCGCCGCCAGACTGCCGCGGCCAAGCAGCGCAGCGGTGTGCGGCGACCCGGCGGCGTTGCTGGTCACGCGCAGCGTGCCGGTGAAGTCGGTGCCGGCCGACGGCGGTGCGAAGGCGATCGCGATGTCGCAACCCGCGCCCGGCGCCAGCGTGCCGGTGCAGGAGGTCGCGCTCGCGTCGCTGAAGGCGGTGCCCTCGACCGCGATGGCGCTGGTCAGCAGGTCGGCCGTGCCGGTGTTGCTCAGACGGATGGTGCGGCTCGGGTAGAAGCCGCCCACGGTCTGGGTGCCGAAATCGATCGACCCCGGCGTCAGCGTGACCACCGGCACCGGCACCGGCACGCCGGTCCCCGACAGCGTGATCGTCGCCGGGCCGTTGCTGGCATCGGAGAGGATCGTCAGTGATGCGCTGCGCACGCCCAGCGCGCCCGGCCGGAACGTCATCGTCACCGTGCACTGCGCACCGATCGCCAGCGGCGTCGAGGTGCTGCAGGTGCCGCCGCGCTCGTAGTCGGCCGCAGCGGTTCCGGTCAGGTTGAAGGCCGAGAAGTTCAGGGCCAGGTTGCCGGAGTTCTGCACCGTGATCGGCAGCACGCTGGAACCGCCGAGCTGGGTGTCGGGGAAGCTCAGTGACAGCGTGCTCAGGTCGATGCGGCCCTGCGGGGCGGGCGTCGCGGTGCCGTTCAGCGTCACCGTCTGGGGGCTGCCCGGGGCCGTATGCGTGATCGTCAGCGTCGCGTTGCGGGTGCCGGCCGCGGGCGGGTTGAACTGGACCACCAGCGAGCAGTTCGCCCCGGCGGCCAGCACGCCGCCGACGGTGCAGCCGTTCGTGGCGTCCAGCGAGTAGTCGGACGCTGCCGTGCCGCTGAAGGCCAGGTTGCTCAACGTCACGCTGCCGGCGCTGCGGTTCGTCAGCAGCAGGGACGAGGTGGTCGGCGAGCCGACCACCGCCGCCGCGTTGACCACGCTGGCCGACTGGGCGATCGGCAGCAGGGCATTGCCGGTCAGCTGACCATTGACGTTGGAGGGTGCCGGGTCGCCGAGCGTGCCGGCGAACGTGAAGGTCAGGTTGCCCTGGCGCGGACCCTCGCCGCTGCCGAGCACCGGCTGGAAGCGCCACGTGATCGTGCAGCTACCGCCGCCGCCGGGCACCGTGCGGGTCGCACAGCTCTCCCCGCCGGGCGCGATGTTGAAGTCGGTTGTGTTGGCGACGCTGTAGGTGATGTCGCGAGTTCGGGCGTTGGTGATGGTCACCTGCCGCGTCTGCGCCCCGGTCTCACCGATCACGGTGTCCGGGAAGGCCTGGTTCGGGAACACGACCACGGGCTCCGGCAGCGCGACACCGGTGCCGGACAGCGTGATCGCCGGCAGCACGTTGCTGGCGTCCGAGTTGAAGCTCAGCGTGGCGCTGCGCGCGCCGGTGGCGGCGGGCGTGAAGGTTCCGTTGACCGTGCAGCTGTTGCCTGGCGTCACCGTCGCGCCGGCGCAGGTGCCGCCGAACGAGAAGTCGCCCGGATGGCTGCCGCCGACGGTGAACGGGTTGGCCGAGAACACCAGCGAGGCATCGCCGTTGTTGGTGAGCGTGATCGCTCCGGGCAACGCCTTCGGCACCCCCACCTGGGACTGCTGGAAGTCGAGCGTGCTGACGTTGCTGGCGATGACGGGCACGGTCCCGGTGCCGGTGACGGACACCTGGGCCGGACTGGACACGTTCACCCCGTCGTGGCCGATGTTCACCTGTCCGACCACGTCGCCTGCCGCCAGCGGCGTGAAGGCCACGACCAGCGTGCAGGTCCCGCCACCGGCCGCCACGTTCGACGTGCCTGCGGTGGTGCAGGTGTTGCCCGCACCCAGCGTGAAGCGCGCCGAGGAGAAGGTGATGCTGGTGAGGTCCAGCACCGCGGCACCGTTGTTCGTGATCGTGTAGGTGGTCGTCGCCGATGATCCGACCTTGGCCGAGACGGTACGGCTGCTCGGCGTGATCGCGAAGGAGGCGGTCTGCCCGGTCCCCGTCAGCGTGGCGATGGTCTGTGCCGTCCCCGGCGACGAGAGCGTGGCGCGCAGCGTGGCATTGCGCGAGCCGGCCAGCGACGGCGTGAAGGCCACGGTGATGTTGACGGTACAGGCGGACCCGCCGAGGGTCGTCGCCGCGGGCAGGTTGCCGGCGCTGCACCCGGTGCCGGTGGCCGTGTGCGACTGGACCGAGTAGTCGGCGGACCCGGTTCCGGCGAAGGACAGCGAGTAGCTCGCGGCGGCGCCGCGGTAGTTCGTCAGCGTGACGGAGAACGAACTGGTCGTGGTGCTGTTGACCTTGGTGGCGAGGCTTCTCGACACCGACGTCGCGTTCCCGTCGCGCACGTCGACGAAGTAGGCCCAGACCTCGGCGGCGTTGGCGGCGCTGAAGTTGGCCGACTGCATGTTGGAGATGCCGGTGAAGGTCCCGGCAGCATTGACCCGCGTGCGCAGCTGGGTCGAGTCCGCCATCCACGATTCGCCCAGTCCGAGCGTCATGTTGTTGGAATTGTCGGCGACCGTGTTCGCGATGTTCGGCCCGAGGCCATGGCAGCCGCTGCAACCGTTGGTCGTCCACACCTGGGCCTGGGCCGGCAGTGCGGACCACAGACCGCCCAGCAGCACCGCCGCCGCGCCCACGCGGCGCAGTGCCGCCCATCGCATGATCGTCAAGGTCTTCCCCTCCTGTCGGGCTCGCCCGGTGATCCGGGAAGCTGCCTCCTCGCAGACCTCGCGAGGTGTTCGTTCAGACGCAGTCCACCACCCGGAACTCCACCCGCCGGTCCAGCGCGTCACGCTGGTCGTCCGTTCCCAGGCCGACCAGCGCCTCGCGCGAGCCGACGCCGGTGGCGGTCAGGCGCGTGCTCAGCGAGCGGTTGCTGCGCTCCAGCATGCGCTGCACGGCCTCGGCGCGCTGGCGCGACAGGCGCTCGTTGACGCTCGCGCTGCCGGTGCGGCTGGTGTGGCCGACGATGCGCACGCAGGCATCGGCGCGGCCGGTCTGCTGCGCCAGCGCGTCCAGCCAGACCTGGTACTGCTGCGGCAGGTCGCCGATCTGGTTGAAGGTCGTGCGGCCCGGCTGGAACAGGATCTTCACCGGCAGCCGCTTCAGCTCGAGGCCGGACTCCACCAGCTTGCCGAAGGCATCGCGCGCCTCGTCCTTCTGCCCGAGCTGCCAGCTCGTCAGGTACAGGCCGTTGAGCACGCGCAGGTCGCCCGGGTCGGCCAGCACGGAGGCCTCCTTGTAGAGGCGGTGCGCTGCCGGGATCTTGCCCTCGCCGTAGGCCATGATCGCCTCGTTGACGACCGCCGCGGCCGGCAGGTGCGCCAGGTAGTCCGGGTCGGCCGCATCGCCGATGCGCGTGTTGATCTGGCACGAGTTGATGTAGCCCAGCACCGTCTTGTCCTTGTGCCAGGTCGGGCTGTCGGCGTAGTACTTCAGCGGCTCGGGGTTCACCGAGTCGACCGTCGCGCGGTCGATCTGCTTGGCGATCACCTTGCCGCTGCGCAGGTCGATCAGCGTCAGCCAGACGCGGAAGGCGTCGGGCTTGGTGTCGATCGCCCGCTCGACGTTGACCGGCGTCAGCGTGCCGATCAGCAGCAGCGGCTGCGTCGCGAGCGTCTGCCGCGTCAGCGGCTGCACCTGCAGGTTGCTGTACTTGGCCTTGACGATCGCCTCGAGCTGCTCGCCCATGCGCGCCGTGCTGACGGTCTGCGCCCCGGTGTTGGCGTCGATCAGCGGGTCGACCACCAGAGAGCGGCGCTCGCCGCCGACCTGCGCCTGCGCGAGCAGTTCGCGGCCGGCGCGCGCCACCGCGTCCTCGAACTTGATCGGCGCCGGCGCGACGAATTCGCGCTCGGCCGCAGCCGGCGGGGGGGTGATCGCACGCGCCGCCGGCACGGCCTGGGGCGCAGCGACCTGCGGGGCGGGTGCCGCCGCCACGCGGGCGGCGGGCGCCGGGGTGGCGGCCGGGGCCGGCGTGGCCACCAGCGGCGTCGTGCCGGTGGTCGTGCAGCCGGCCAGCAGGGCGGCCAGGATCAGGGTGGGTTGCCAACGACGGCGGTGCTCGGTCTGAGACATGAGGGTTCCCTTCGGTCAGGACTGCGTGCTTGACGGCACGTTCATCGTTTTGGATATACGGGGTCGGGCAGCGGCGAGCTGCACCCCAGGAAGGTGGTCATCAACGCGGCCAGCGCCGGGTCGGCCGCGACCCGCTCGGCGACCCGATCACGCGAGATCAACGCATTCGGCATCGACGCATTCGTCGCGATGTCGGCGGTGCCGCCGCACACGTGCGTCGCCGCGCGACCCGGGGTCAGCACGGTGGAGTCCCAGTCGAAGGTCGGTCCCATCGAGACATGGCAGGTGCGGCAGGACGCGCCGATCACCTCGCGGTAGAAGCGGGCCGCGCCGGCCGTCTGCGCTTCCGCGGCCTGCCAGGGCGCCGGTACGTAGGCCTTGTTCAGCGTCGTGCCGCCGCCGGCGTACCAGCCTTGGATCAGCCGGCTGGTCGGCGTGTTGTCGTTCGCTTCCGTCGCGCGCACCAGCTGGTTCAGGTCGTGGATGGACTGGCTCTGCGCTGCCTCGCCGAGCTGCGGGTCGGACGAGAACAGGTAGTTGCCGGTGTCGAAGGCGAGGAAGCCGGAGCCCAGGTAGGGCGACGGGTTGCCCTTCTCCGGGAACTTGCCGTTGTACTGCGTCCCGCCGTGGCAGGCGACGCAGGTGCCGGGCATGTACTTCTCGCCGCGGCCGTCCAGGTTGACCGAGGGCAGCAGCGAGCCGTCCGGCGCGAAGGTGAGGAACTTGGTGAACGGCTGCCCGCCGTTCACGCCGGGCGTCGTCGACCACTCCATCGCGACGCAGGCGACTTCGCGCTCGGCGGCCAGCGCGGTGGCCATCACCTCGTCGACCTCCTCCTGCGTCTGACCGTCCGGACCCGGGTGGTTGCAGACGACGAAGGCGATGTTGTCGGGCGCCGTCTGCGTCGCGCGCATGAAGCGCACGAGGTTCAGGTCCATCTGGTTGATGTACTTGGCCGACACCTCGACGTTGCTGCCGTTGTGCGGCTTGAACTGGTGCTGGCGCTCCCAGTCGTCCAGCGTGATCGGGTCGATCATGCGGCCCTGCGCGTCGCAATCGCCGACGGCGCCGATCGCGCGGTAGTACATGCAGGCCGACAGCGGCGTGTCCTTGCCCTTGAACGCCAGGAATTGGTCCGAACCCGGCAGGCTGTTCGATTCGACGTTCGGCAGCGGCACGATCATGCGGCCGCGCACGTTACCGTCCGGGCCGCTGGCAACCATCTTCACGATCCGCGGCCGGCTGTTGGCCAGCTGGTGCGACAGCTCGACGGGCTTGCCCGACGCGTAACCGCCCGCCCCGGGCGCCGGCACGTCCAGCAGGGTCGAGTAGCCGTCGCAGCGCACCTGCAGCTTCAGCGCCGCGAGGGCCGGGACGGCGGCATCGATCGCGTAGTCGCCGAATCGGTTGACGCGCTGGACGGGGGACAGGACCGTGCCGTCGGGCAGCTGCACCTGCACGCTGGCGGAGCGCTGCAGCGCGAAGTAGTCGTTCTGCGTGCCGCAGACGCCACCGTCGGCGAACCCGATGTGGCCGAACAGGCGCAGGTTGTTCCCCGCCGCCGGCACCGGGAACACCCGCCGGATGCGCGCTTCGGTGCCGCCGGTGAAGCTGTCGCAGTTCGCGATCGGCACGCCCTGCGAAGTCGAGCAGCGGATCTGGAAGCTGTCGCCGCTGCGCAGCTTCGGCAGGCTGACCTCGCCGGTCAGGTCCGTGACCCCGCTGAACACGGTGTCGCCGCTGGTCTGGTCGATGACCTGCACCACGGCATCGGGCAGGTAGACCTGCCGCGGCACGGCCGTCCCGCCACCAGGAGGCGTGAAACTCGTGTCATCGGTGGAGATGAAGCGCAGGCGCATCGCGCTGCCGGTGAAGTCGGCCACCGCCGGCGCCGTGTGCGACACGGGAGGACGGACCGGTGCCGGCGTGTCCAGTGCATCGGACGAGACGGCGTACTGCTGCTCGACGTAGCCGCCCTTGCCGTCCGAGACCATCACGTAGGCGAAGTGCAGCCCGGGCCCCTCGGGCAGGGTCCAGACGGTCTCGTTGGAATTGCGGTTCTCGATGCGGCCCGCGGTCACGCGCCACTGGTACTGCAGCGCATCGCCGTCGGCATCGCTCGCCTCGACGCGCAGGTAGGTCTTCTCCGGGCCGCTGTCCGCCTCGGTGCCCGTGCCGCCGCCGCAACTGGCCAGCATGATGCCGACCGCGGCGGCACCGGCGAGGACCTGCAGGCGTTGCGACCGCAACGATTGACCACCGTTCATGCTCGAAACTCCCATACGACGACCGCACCGCCTATTGCTTTGCGGCCGATCATGGTAGTGGTGTACCCGACCCTGGACACCCCCAATATTGGCGGTAGCCCGGCTTGGGTTTTCCCGCCTTGGAACCGTCGCCTTCCGTCAGCGGCACCCGAGGGCACGGAAGCGCTCGGACAGCGCCGCGCTGGTGTCACCCAAAGACATCTGCTGAATGATGCGTGCGCAGGCCGCTTCGTTGGGGGCCGGCGCGGGGGGCGGCTTGGCCACGGGCGGCGGCGCCGGGGCCGGAGGCGGCTTCGCCACGGGCGCCGGCTGGACTTCGAGCGTCGCCGACTGGGCGCCGAAGCGGCCGTCGCAGGGCGCGATCGCGGCGAGGCAGAGGCTGCCGCCGGCGCCGGCACCATCGAAGCCGCGCGCGAACACGCCATCGTGGAGGCGCCAGCCGGCCGCCGCCAGGTCCTGCGGCGCCGAGCTGACGAACGCCAGCAGGTTCCACTTGCCGGGCTCGAGCGCCGGGCCGGACCAGCCCGCCGGCCGGATCTCCACGCCGCTGTCGACGCGTGCCGCCGCGCCATTGCCGGCGGGGGCCCACATCAGGAGTTCGCGGCTGCCTTCCTTGTAGGCCAGCAGATAGAGATGCCCTGGCTGGCTGGTGCTCAGCGACAGCCGCGGAGCGTCGCGTCCCAGTGTGGCCGTGGCCGGACCGCGCAGGCCGACCTGCCAGGCCGGGTCGCGCCCGGCCAGCCACTGGGCGAAGGCTTCGGCCGCCGGGAGTCCGCTGGAGCAGATGATGATTGCGAGCCGTAGTCAGGGATTTGGTGAAGAGGTGCAGCGCCGTATTATGCTGGGCACCTTTGCGCTTAGCGCGGGTTACTCCGATGCCTATTACAAGCAGGCGCTCAAAGTGCGACGCTTGCTGGCCGATGACTATCGCCGGGCGCAGCACCCACCAGCCCCGCGGCCAGCGCCGCGAGCCCGGCGGCCCCGGCGCCGGATCACTTCAGTCCGGTCCGCGCCGGCGCCTCCGCGGGCGCCGCGTCGGCCGGTGTGAGGCTGGCGGGCATGGCGGTCCGCGGCGGCGGGGGCGCAGCCATCGTCGGACGTGCCACGGTCGCCGGCGGGGCGGCCGTGCGTGGCGCCGTCCGGGCGGCAGTGGGCAGTGCGGCGGTCGCGCCGTGTGCCGTGACCGCGCCTCGCGTACGGATCACCGTGGCGTCCGGATCGACGGGCCGGGTGGCGGCCGGCGAGGCCCCGGCGATGGGACCGAGGCCGAGCTCGTCCCGCAAGGTGGCGATGTCGGGCGTGCGCTGCTCGGGCCGCACGGCCAGCGCGCGGTCGATGGCCTCGAGGAACGGCGCGCTGTAGCGCCCGGCGGCGGCCTCGGCCAGCGGCACCCAGGAATCCGCCAACATGCGCCCGACCGACGGCGGCGGCGTCTTGCCGGTGATCGTCCAGTACACGACCGCGGCGAGCGCGTAGACGTCGGTCCACGCACCCTGCTTCATGCCCGGCACCTCGGCGTACTGCTCGACCGGCGCGTAGCCCGGCTTCAGGATCACCGTCAGCGCCTGTGTCATGTCGCCGATCACGCGGCGCGCCGCGCCGAAGTCCAGCAGCAGCGGCCGGCCGCTGCCGGCCAGCAGCATCACGTTGTCGGGCGCGATGTCGCGGTGGAAGCACTGCTCGCGGTGGATCACCTCCAGCGCCTCGGTCAGCGCGGCGAGCAGCTCCATGATCCAGGTCTCGTCCGGCGGCTGCCCCATGCCGCGCACCGTGTCGCGCATCGTCGTGCCCTCGTAGAAGGGCATCACCATGTACGCGGTGCCGTTGGCCTCCCAGAAGCGGAACACCTTGACGAGCGACGGGTGGTCGAAACGCGCGAGCAGCTTGGCCTCGTTGATGAAGCTCTTCAGCCCGGCCTCGAAGGTCTCGCGATGGCGGTCCGAGCGGCAGCTGATGCGCGTCGCGCCGACCCGCGTGGCGATCGACGAGGGCAGGTACTCCTTCAGCGCGACGTCGCGCTCGAGCGAATGGTCCCAGGCCCGGTAGACGATGCCGAAACCGCCTTCGCCGATGCGGTGCGTGAGCTCGAACTCCCCGATGCGCGTGCCGATCGGCAGCGCGAGCGTGTCCTCCGAGTGGCGCGCGGGGGGCGGCGCGGCCGCCTGCGTGCGCGTCCGGATGACGGTCGGATCGTCGGGGTTCGGGTCCAGGCTCATGGTCAACGGGCTTCGCGGCGGGCGCCGCGCCTCGCCGACGACAGGATCGACCACGAGGAGTGGACGATTCTGCCGGCGAATTGGACCACGCACCATCGCCCGTCCGGCGGAAGCCGCAAGCGTGACGGAAGTCGCGCCGCGGGAGTGTTCGTGGCGCCACGCGCGCCGGCCTTAGCATTGGCGCCCATGGATCCCCGCCCCGCCGAGCCCGCCGCCGCCCCCCACGAGAGCGCCCCTCCGGCGCCGCCGCGCCCGTCGAAGAAGCTGATCGGCACGCTGTGCGCGTTCGTGGTCGTGCTGGCCGGTGCCGGCTACGCCTGGTTCGGCACGCCGCAGGCGCTGACCGGCAACGTGCCGCAGGCCGAGGCCGGCGGCGCCGGCGGACACCTGGAACAGATCGCCGCGATGATCGGCAAGCTGGAGGACCGGCTGAAGACCCAGCCCGACGATGCCGAAGGCTGGTCCATGCTCGGCCGCAGCTACAGCGTGCTGGGCCGCTACCCGGAGGCGGTCGACGCCTTCAGGAAGGTCGTCGCGCTGCGCGCCGGCGATCCCCCGACGCTGGCCCAGGCGCTTGCCGACCAGGCCGATGCCACCGCGATGGCCGCAGGCCGGCGCCTGGCGGGCGAGCCCGAACAGTTGATCGAACGGGCCCTGCAGGCGGACCCGAAGAACCTGAAGGCGCTCGCGCTGGCCGGCACCATCGCCTTCGATCGCCAGGATTTCACCCGCGCCGCGCGCCTGTGGCAGGACGCGGTGTCCAGCGCCGAACCCGGCAGCGAGCTCGCCCGCAACCTGGAAGGCGGCATCGCCGAGGCGCGGGCCCGCGCCGGCCTGCCCGCCACAGGGGCCTCGGGCGCGGCGGCGCCCGTGGCTGCCGCGAGCGTCAGCGGCCGCATCACGCTCGCCGCCGCGCTGCGCGACCGCGCCGCGCCGGAGGACACCCTGTTCGTGTTCGCGCGCGCGGCCGGCGCATCGGCCGGGCCGCGCCCGCCGCTGGCCATCCTGCGCAAGCAGGTCAAGGACCTGCCGCTCACTTTCACGCTCGACGACTCGATGGCGATGAACCCGGCGCTGCGCCTGTCCTCGGTCAGGCAGGTGATCGTCGGGGCACGCATCAGCAAGTCGGGCAACGCGATCGCGCAGCCGGGCGACCTGCAGGGCCTGTCGGCGCCGGTGGACGTCGGCACGAGCGGCCTGGCGATCGAGATCGCCGAGCCCGTCAAGTAGCCCTTCAGACGTCGAACAGGCGCAGCGGGTCGTAGCCCTCGGCCTCGCCCTTGCGGCCGTGCCCGCGGGCGTTGCAGACGACACGCGTGGCGCCGTGCGCGTGCGGCACCTGGTAGTCGTGCCGGCAGTGCAGGTGGCCGTGCAGCCAGGTACTCGCGTACGGCAGCAGCTCGTCGTCGGCGTTGCAGAAGCTCGCCGTGCCCGGCTGCGCGCCGTAGCGCGGGTCGGCGCTGCGCAGGCTGGGGGCGAAATGGGTCAGCGCCACGGTCCGGTCCCAGTCACCGCGCTGCGCCAGTTCGGCGGCCAGCCAGGCGCGGCAGTCGAGCGCTTCCTCGCGCACGGCGGCCGGGTCGAACGGCGCGCCGTGCCGCGTGCTGCCCATCACCCGCATGTAGTAGGACGCCGCCCGCATGGCGGTGGCCCGCCCCGGCTCGCCGAACAGGTCGAAGTCGCACCAGCGCACGGTGGCGACGAAGCGGATGCGGCTGCCCTGCGCGTCGGTCAGCACCCGGCGCTCGCGTTCGAGCAGCGTCAGGCCGAGGTCGTCACAGCGCTGGCGCAGCGCCGGCCAGGTCGCGTCCACGTCGCGCTGGTCGAACTCGTGGTTGCCGGCCACCACCAGCACCGGCACCGGCCAGCCGCGGAAACGCGCCAGCGCATCCCAACCGCTGTCGATGTCGCCCAGCAGGACCAGCAGTTCCGCCCCCGGGGCCGGCTCGGGATCGAAGTCCTCGGTCTCCAGGTGCAGGTCGGACAGCAGCTGCAGCTTCATCGGGGGCGGCGCCGCGTCCCGCGGCCGGAACGCGCGGGCGGCATCACTTGCCGTGGCAGGCCTTGAACTTGCGGCCGCTGCCGCAGGGGCAGGGGTCGTTGCGGCCGACCTTCGGCGCCTCCCGCCGCACCGTCTGCACCTGGAAGCGACGCTTCTCCGTCAGGTCGGCAAGGTCGACCACGTTGCCGATCAGGTCGTCCACCGCGTCGTCCAGCGTCGCGAGCGGATGCTCGCGGTCCAGCATTGCGGCCAGCTCGCGCTCCTCGTCGCTGGATGCCGGCAGGTGCCGGTACAGGCGGGCCAGCGCGAGGTCGACCGCCTCGTCGGGCAGCTCGATCAGGTCGGGAAAGGTCTCCAGCGCCAGCTGGAAGCCGGCCACCCACGGGTAGAGCGCCTGCGACACCGGGTTCAGGCTGGCCGCCGGCTCGTCGCTGCGCGGCGGATTCCAGTCGTCCGGCTCGAGCACGACCGGGTCGAACCAGCCGTCCTCCGCGATCTGGCGGCGCAGCGCGGCATGGCGGCGCTGCACCAGCGCGATCGTGCGCTCCCGCCAGGCGGGGTCGGCGTCGTCGGGCAGCGGCTGCGCGTCGAAGTCGAACACGTGCGGCAGCCAGGCGTCGGCCTCGAGCAGCACCGGCTGCACGATCACGCCGCACAGGAAGCCATCGAGCATCACGACGTCCAGCGGCTCGAACGGCTCCGGGGTCTGCGCAAGCAAGCCCTGCAGCTCCTCGAGCTCGGCGTCGCTCAGGTCGGTGTGGGGTGCACGGGTCGACGGGATGTCCATGGGTCAGACCGAGAAACGGCCGATCAGGCGGAAGCGGGTACCCGGATGGTAGAGCCGCGCGATCGACGCCACCGCGCCCTGCGAGACGGTGCGGCGCGACACCATCAGCAGCGCGCTGCCGGGGGCGACGTCCAGCGCGCTGGCCTGTTCGGCGTCGGCCAGCACGGCCTCGATGACCTGCTCGGCCTCGGTCAGCGGCGCGTGCTGGAACAGCACGTGCGACGGTGTGACGACGGCGAAGTCGCGCTGCATGAAGTCGGGGGCGAGGGCGGGGTTGACGTGGCGGTCCTCGAGCTGGATCGGCACGCCGTTCTCCAGGTGCACCAGCAGCGCGTGGAAGACGGCCGTGCCCTTGCGCAGCCGCATCGCCGCCGCGACGTCGGCACCGGCCTTCTCGCGCCGGACCGACAGGACACGCGTCACGTGGTTGTGGCCGCGCTCGGCGATCTCCTCGTGGATGTCGCGCACCTGCAGCAGGTTGGAGATCGGGTGCAGCTGAGCGACATACGAGCCGGAGCCCTGGCGCCGCTCGATCAGCCCCTCGTCCTCCAGCTCGCGCAGCGCGCGGTGCACCGTCATGCGCGCGCAGCCGAACTGCTGCACCAGTTCGCGCTCGGACGGCAGCCGCATGCCGGGCTGCCAGCCGCCTTCGGCGATGCGCCGGCGGATGGACGACTTGACCTCCTCGGAGGGCAGCACGCGGTCGCCGGCGGTGGTTCGCATGGCGGCATTCTAGCGGTCGGCGTGATAAAGTTGTCTAGACCACTTGCCCCGGCGCCCGCCGCCGAACCGCCGCCAGGTCCTGCCATGTCCAGCCTCCTGCTCGCCCCCGGAACCCTCGACCGCGCGCTGCTCGAACGGGCCGTCGCCGGCCCCGTCGAGTTCGCCCTCGCGCCCGCGGCACGCGCCGCCGTCGACGCCAGCGTCGCCGCCGTGCAGGCGCTGGTCGCGCGCCACGCACCGGTCTACGGCATCAACACCGGCTTCGGCAAGCTCGCGCAGACGCGCATCGCCGACGACCAGCTCGCGCAGCTGCAGAAGAACCTCGTGCTGTCGCACAGCGCCGGCGTCGGGCAGCCGCTCGCGGCGCCGGTGGTGCGCCTGATGCTGCTGCTGAAGGCGGCCAGCCTGACGCACGGCGTCTCGGGCGTGCGGCCGGCCGTGATCGAGGCGCTGCTGGCCCTGCTGGCGCACGACGTGCTGCCGGTCGTGCCGGAGAAGGGCTCGGTCGGCGCCTCGGGCGACCTGGCGCCGCTGGCGCACCTGGCCGGCGCGCTGCTCGGCATCGGCGAGGCCTGGGTCGACGGCCAGCGCGCGCCCGCCGGGCAGGCGCTGGCGCGCGCCGGGCTGGTACCGCTGGAGCTCGGCCCGAAGGAGGGCCTCGCGCTGCTGAACGGCACGCAGGCCTCGACGGCGCTGGCGATCCACGCCGCGCTGCGTGCGCAGAAGGTCTTCGACGCCGCGGTCGCGGTCGGCGCGCTGACCGTCGACGCCGCGAAAGGCTCCGACACGCCGTTCGACGACCGCATCCATGCCGTGCGCGGTCAGCGCGGCCAGCGGGAGGTGGCGGCACGCTACCGCGGCTGGCTGCAGGGCAGCCCGCTGCGCGACTCGCACCGCGACTGCGAGAAGGTGCAGGACCCGTACTGCCTGCGCTGCCAGCCGCAGGTGATGGGCGCCTGCCTGGACCAGATGGCGCACGCCTGGAACATCCTGCTGACCGAGGCGAACGGCGTGTCCGACAACCCGCTGGTGTTCGCCGACACGCAGGAGGCGCTGTCCGGCGGCAACTTCCACGCCGAGCCGGTGGCCTTCGCGGCCGACAACCTCGCGCTGGCGGTGGCCGAGATCGGCGCGCTCTCGGAGCGCCGCACGGCCATGCTGATGGACCCGGTGCTGTCCAACCTGCCGGCCTTCCTGGTCGAACAGGGCGGATTGAACTCCGGCTTCATGATCGCGCAGGTGACGGCGGCGGCGCTCGCCTCGGAGAACAAGTCGCTCGCGCACCCGGCCAGCGTCGACTCGCTGCCGACCTCGGCGAACCAGGAAGACCATGTCTCGATGGCCACCTACGCCGCGCGGCGCCTGCACCCGATGCTGGACAACACGGCCGGCATCGTCGCGATCGAGTGGCTGGCGGCGGCGCAGGCGCTGGAGTTCCACCGGCCGCTGCGCACCTCCGCCGCACTGGAGGCGCTGCATGCGCGGCTGCGCGCGCAGGTGCCGCGCCTGGCCGAGGACCGGCTGATGGCGCCGGACATCGCCGCCGCCACCGCGCTGGTGGAGCAGGGCGCGGCGCCGTAGCGCAGGACTAGGCACTCGCCGCTTCCACCCACTCGACCTGCGCGCCCAACTCGCGAAGGTTCTCGACGAAACGCGGGTGCGCTCGCCGGATCGGCGCGGCGTGGCGGATCACCGAGCGGCCGGGAATGCTGGCGGCGACCATCAGCAGCGCGAGCGCGACGCGGATGATGTACGGGCTCTCGACCTCGGCCGGCACGAGCGGCTTGCCGCCGAAGGTGATGACACGGTGCGGGTCGGCGAGCACGGTGTGGGCACCGAACTTGGCCAGTTCGGCGGTCCAGCCCAGTGCGCCGTCGTAGACCTTGTTCCAGAACAGCGCGCTGCCCTGCGCACGCACGCCCAGCGCAATGAAGATCGGCAGCAGGTCGGCCGGGACGTAGGGCCAGGGCGCGGCCTCGATCTTGGGCAGCAGGTTGCGCGTGAAGGGCTCGTGCACGCGCAGCGGCGCGTCGGCCGCGACGCGCGACCAGCCGTCTTCGTGCCGGACCGTGACGCCGAAGCGCGCGAACGTGCGGTCCAGCAAGGGGAACTGGTCGGGACCGGCGTTCTTCACCGCCACCTCGCCGCCGGTGATCGCGCCGAGCGCGAGGAAGGTGACGATCTCGTGGAAGTCCTCGGCGAAGCGGTGCTCGCCGCCGCCCAGGCGTTCGACGCCGGCCACCGTCAGGCGCGACGTGCCGCGCCCCTCGATGCGTGCGCCCAGCGTGGTCAGGAAGTCGCACAGTTCCTGCACGTGCGGCTCGCAGGCCGCGTTGGTGAGCGTCGACTCCCCTTGCGCCAGCACCGCGCCGAGCAGGAAATTGCCGGTCGTCGTGACCGACGCGTAGTCGAGCCAGTGGCAGGTGGCGCGCAGGCGCGTCTGGGCGTGCACCAGGATCGCCTCGGTGCCGAGCGTCACCTCGGCACCGAAGCGGCCGAACAGTTCGACATGCGGATCGATCTCGCGCACACCGAGCGAGCAGCCCTGCACGTCGCGCTCGATGCGCGCGACGCCGAAGCGCGCCAGCAGCGGCGGAACGAGCAGCACCGAGGAGCGCATCGCTTCGGGCAGGCGGTGGCAGCGCGGGTCGAAGCGGGCGCTGCGGTGGTCCAGCCAGACGCTGCGGCGCGCGCGGTCGATCTCGACGCCGCTGCCCAGCGTGTGGAAGAAGTCGAGCAGCTTGCGCACGTCGGTGGTGTCGGGCACGCCGTGCAGGCGCACCGGTTCGCGCGCCAGCAGCGTCGCGCACAGGATGGGCAGCACGGCGTTCTTGTTCGCCGAAGGGAGCACGCGGCCGCGCAGCGGCTCGCCGCCGCGGATGACGAGATGGGACATGGGCGGGTCCTGCAACAGTGGCGAGGCCCGATCGGCCTCGCTGCGCAGGCTAGGAGGCGCGTGTGCGCGGCGTTCGAAGTCCGCGTGAAGCCGCGGCGAAGGCGCCTGCCGCAGGCCCGCTCAGCGCTCCATCTGCGCCGTCTTCAGGCTCTCGGCGCGGATGTCCTCGGTGACCACCGCCTTCAGCTCCGAGAAGCGCGGCGTGGTCTTCACCGTGTAGTGGCGCGGCGTCGGCAGGTCGATCGCCAGCTCGTTCTTGATGCGCCCCGGCCGGGCGCTGAACACGATGCAGCGGCTGGCCATGAAGATCGCCTCGTCGACGTCGTGCGTCACGAACAGCACCGTCTTGCGGTGCAGCTCCCAGATCGACAGCAGCAGCTCCTGCATCAGCGCGCGTGTCTGGTTGTCCAGCGCGCCGAAGGGTTCGTCCAGCAGCAGGATCTTCGGGTCGTTGGCGAGGGCGCGGGCCAGCGCCACGCGCTGCTGCATGCCACCGGACAGCTGCTTCGGGTAGTGGCGCTCGAAGCCGGCCAGGCCCACCTCGGCGATGAAGCGCGCGGCGATCTCGGCCTGCTGCGCCGGCGGCAGGCCCTTCTCGCGCAGCCCGAAGCAGATGTTCTCGCGCACCGTCAGCCAGGGGAACAGCGTGTAGCTCTGGAACACCATGCCGCGCTCCGCCCCCGGGCCGCGCACCGGCACGCCGTCCAGCAGCACCTCGCCCTGGGTCGGCGTGTCCAGCCCGGCGACGATGCGCAGCAGCGTCGACTTGCCGCAGCCGGACGGGCCGAGGATGGTGATGAAGTCGTTGTCGGCCACCTCGAGGTCGGTGGGCTGCAGCGCGACGGTGGGCGCGCCGCCGTGCACGCCGGGGAAGGTGCGGCCGACGCCGCGGATGGACAAGCGGCTCATCGTGCGCTCACAGGCTGGCCCAGCGGAACAGCGCGCGGTTGGCGCGCTTGAACGCCAGGTCGGAGACGAGCCCGATCACGCCGATCGTGATGATCCCGAAGATGATCTGGTCGGTCGCGAGCAGCGCCTGGCTGTCGGTGATCATGTGCCCGATGCCCGCGGAAGCGCCGATCAGCTCGGCGACGATCACGTAGGTCCAGGCCCAGCCGAGCACGAGGCGCAGCGTCTCGGCCACCTGCGGCGCCGAGGCCGGGATCAGCACGCGGCGCACGATGCCCCAGTCGTTCGCGCCCAGGGTGTAGGCGGCCTCGACCAGGTCGCGCCGGGTGCCGCCGACCGTCACCGCGATCATCAGCACGAGCTGGAAGAACGAGCCGAGGAAGATCACCGCCAGCTTCTGCGCCTCGCCGATGCCGGCCCACAGGATCAGCAGCGGGATGAAGGCCGAGGCGGGCAGGTAGCGCGCGAACGAGACGAAGGGCTCGAAGAACGCCTCGACCGGCTTGTACGCGCCCATCGCCACGCCCAGCGGCACGGCCAGCAGCGCGGCCAGCACGAAGCCGCCGACCACGCGCCAGACGGTGAAGCCGATGTCCTTCGCGAAGCCCTGCTCGGCCAGCAGCGTCCAGCCGGAGCGCAGCATCGTCAGCGGGTCGGCCAGAAAGGTCTTCGAGACGTAGCCGCCCAGCGTCGCGGCGGCCCAGACGGCGAAGAACAGCACGAAGAAGGCGACGCCGAGCGCGATGCGCGTGCCCGGCGCGACCTCGCGCAGCGGCTTCAAGCGCGCCCCGCGCCGGGCCGTGCCCAGCCGCGCATGGGCTCGGGCGCCGTCACTGGATGAACGAGGTGTCGGCCAGGCCCTTCATGTCGGGCACCTGCTTGATGATGCCGGCCTCCAGCAGCAGGTCGGCCGCTTCCTTGCTGAACTGGGCGTGCTCGGCCGCGAAGAACTTCTGGTTGGCCGCCTTGTCCTGCCAGCGCAGGTAGGCCTGGCTCTTCTCGAACGCCTCGCCGCTCTGCTTGACGTCCGCGCCCATGATCTCGAAGCTCTTCTTCGGATCGGCCTTGATCATCTCCAGCGCGGCGAAGTAGCTGTCGGCCAGCGCCTTCGCGGCCTTCGGGTTCTCCTTCAGGAACTTCGGCGTGCAGCCGAAGGTGTCCATCACCATCGGGTAGTCGAGCGTGGTCGCGATGATCTTGCCGGCCTCGGGCTTGGCCCGCACGGCCCCGAGGTAGGGTTCGTAGGTCATCGCCGCATCGATGTCGCTGCTGCCGGCGATCATCGCGTTGGCGGCCGCCTGCGGCTCGAGATTGACGATCTTGACGTCCTTCAGCGAGAGGCCGTTCTTCTTCAGCATCCAGGCCAGCGTGAAGTAGGGCGCGGTGCCGGGTGCAGAGGCCGCGACGGTCTTGCCCTTCAGGTCGGCGATCTTCGCGACGCCTGGCTTGACCACCATGCCGTCGGCGCCGTAGCTCTTGTCGAGCTGGAAGATCTGCGTCGTCGCCACCCCGTTGGCGTTCCAGACCACCCAGGTCTCCACCGTCGTCGCGGCGCACTGGATGTCGCCCGAGGCGATCGCCAGATGGCGGTCCTTCTGCGGGATCTTCTTGATCGAGACCTCGAGGCCGTTCTTCTTGAACAGGCCCGCCTCCTTGGCCAGCGTCAGCGGCGCAAAGCCCGTCCAGCCGGACATGCCGATGGCGACGGGGGTATCCTGGGCCGCCGCGGCCGAGCAGGCCAGAATCGAGGCGGCAAGAATGGCGAGGCGACGCGTGAGACTCATCACTGCTCCTGATCTACGGATGGTGGGCGCCGGCATGCAAGCGGCATGCCGGGCAGTCTACACGGGCGCCCCGAGTTGTCTAGACCACTTTGCCCAGGGTTGTCACGCATGGACCCAGACATCTTCGCACTGACGCGGGGCACGATCCCCCTGCTGGTGTCGATCCCGCACGCCGGCACGTACATCCCGCCGGCACTCGCGCAGCGCATGACGCCCGAGGCGCTGCAGCTCGCCGACGTCGACTGGCACCTGCCGCAGCTGTACGACTTCGCCGCCGGCCTCGGCGCCACGGTGCTGGCCGCCACGCACGCGCGCCACGTGATCGACCTGAACCGCCCGCCGGAGGACGAGAGCCTGTATCCGGGGCAGGACGTGACCGGGCTGTTGCCGGTGGACACCTTCCGCAAGGAGCCGCTGTACCGACCGGGCGAAGAGCCGGACGCCGCGGAGACGGCGCAGCGGCTGGAACGCTACTGGCGCCCGTACCACGCTGCGCTGCAGGCGGAGATCGAGCGCCTCCGCGCGGCGCACGGCCACGTGCTGCTGTGGGATGCGCACTCGATCTGCAGCGTGCTGCCGCGCTTCTTCGAGGGCCGGCTGCCCGACCTGAACCTCGGCACCGCGGACGGCCGCGCCTGCGCGCCGGTCGTGCAGCGCGCCGCCGAGGCGGTCATGCAGGCGCAGGACCGCTTCACCCACGTCAGCAACGGCCGCTTCAAGGGCGGCTGGATCACCCGCCACTACGGAGCGCCGGCGCGCGGCGTGCATGCGCTGCAGCTGGAGATCTGCCACTGCACCTACATGGACGAGGAGGCGCCCTTCGGCTATCGGCCGGACCGCGCCGCGCAGCTGCAGCCGCTACTGCGGCAGATGCTCGACGCCGTGGTGCAGGCGATGCCGTAGCCGGCTGGCGCCGATCGTGTAGGCCAGTTCGGCCGGGTGGTCGGCATCCCAGAGGCAGAGGTTCGCCACCTTGCCGAGCTCGACGGTGCCGTGGCTCTCGGCGAGGCCGAGCGCCCGGGCCGCGTGGCGCGTGACACCCAGCAGCGCTTCGGCCGGCGTCATGCGGAACAGCGTGCAGGCCATGTTCAGCATCAGCGGCAGGTGCGTGGTCGGGCTGCTGCCCGGATTGCAGTCGGTGGCCACTGCCATCGGCACGCCATGGCGGCGGAACAGCTCGATCGGCGGCACCTGCGTGTCGCGCAGGAAGTAGTAGGCGCCTGGCAGCATCACGGCCACCGTGCCCGTGCGGGCCATCGCGACGACGCCCGCCTCGTCGAGCTGTTCGAGGTGGTCGGCCGAGAGCGCCTTGAACTCGGCCGCCAGCGCGGCGGCGCCCATCAGGCTGAGCTGCTCCGCGTGCACCTTGACCGGCAGGCCGTGCACCCAGGCCGCCTGCAGCACCCGGCGCGCCTGCGCCAGGTCGAACGCGATGTTCTCGCAGAACACGTCCACCGCGTCGGCCAGCTTCAGGCGCGCCGCCTCCGGCAGGATGTGCATCACCACGTGCTCGATGTAGTCGTCCGGCCGGCCGGCGTACTCCGGCGGCACCGCATGCGCGGCCAGCAGCGTGGTGCGCACGTCGACCGGGTGGCGCTGGCCGAGCTCGCGCGCCACGCGCAGCTGCTTCAGCTCGTCCTTCAGCGACAGGCCATAGCCCGACTTGATCTCGACCGTCGTCACGCCGTGTGCCATCAGCTCGGCTAGGCGGCGCGCCGACTGGTTGGCCAGGTCGGCCGGCACGGCCTCGCGCGTCTGCCGCACGGTCGACGCGATGCCGCCGCCGGCGCGGGCGATCTCCTCGTACGTCGCGCCGTCGAGGCGCAGTTCGAACTCGCGCGCGCGGTGGCCGGCGTAGACCAGGTGGGTGTGGCAGTCGATCAGGCCCGGCGTCAGCAGCGCGCCCTCGCCGTCCAGCTCGCGGCGCACCGGGGCCTGCGGGTCGAGCGCGGTCATCGGGCCGAGCCCGCCGATGCGCCCGTCGACGATCGCGATGAAGGCCGGCGGCGTGATGCTGCAGGCATCGTCCGTGCAGGTGACGATGCGCACGTTGCGCAGCAGCAGGTCGATCGTCGGCGTCATCACAGTTCCCCGAGCAGGCCTCGTCGCGCCGCGACGAAGCGCTGCTGCGCCGCGGCGGCGCCATCGTGCCAGCCCGCGCGCACGCGGCACAGCCCGCCGGCCCACACCTCGCGCAGCAGTTCACGCCGGCGTGGGGCGAACACCAGCGTGGCGAGCTGCTGCGCCGGCGACAGCCCGTCCAGCAGCGCGTCGCCCAGGACGATGAAATCGGCGCGCTGCCCTACCGCGAGGCCGGCGACCGGCCGCGCTGCCGCCTGCGCGCCGCCCGCCACGGCGGCGCGCCAGAGGCCGTCGGCGACCTGCGGCGTGTCGCCCAGCACGTTGCGCTCGCCGCGCGCCAGGCGCTGGCCGTACTCGAGCAGGCGCAGCTCCTCGGCCACGTCGACGCTGGCGTGGCTGTCCGAGCCGATGCCCCAGGCGCCGCGGTAGCGCGGCGCATCGAACAGTCCGTCGCCGAGATTCGCCTCGGTGGTGGGGCACAGCCCGACCACCGCGCCGCTGCGGGCGATCGCATCGCACTCGCCGTCGTCCAGGTGCGTTGCGTGGACCAGGCACCAGCGCGCGTCGATGGCCGCGTGCTCGAACAGCCAGCGCACCGGCCGCAGGCCGCTCCAGTCCAGGCAGTCCTGCACCTCGCGGCGCTGCTCGGCGATGTGGATGTGCACCGGCGCGTCGCCATCGATCGCCGCCAGCCCGTCCAGCAGCGCCCGCAGGTCGTCGGCCGCGACGGCGCGCAGCGAGTGCGGTGCGACGCCGACCCGCAGGCCGGCCGCGCGCAGCGCTTCCACACTGTGCAGCAGCGCATCGACGCGGGAGACGAAACGCCGCTGGTCGGGCCGCGCCGGCGTCGGCCCGAAGCCACCGTGCCGGTACAGCACTGGCAGCAGCGTCAGGCCGATGCCGGCGCGCTGCGCAGCGGCGGCCAGGCGACGCGACATCTCCGCCGGGTCCGCATACGGCCGGCCATCCGGCGCGTGATGCAGATAGTGGAATTCGCAGACCGACGTGTAGCCTGCGGCCAGCATCTCGATGTACAGCTGTGTCGCGATGTCCTCGAGCTGCTCGGGCGAGACGGCGAGGGCGACCCGGTACATGCGGTCGCGCCAGGTCCAGAAGCTGTCGCCCTGCGCTCCGCGGCACTCGGTCAGCCCGGCGAAGACCCGCTGGAACGCATGCGAGTGCAGGTTCGGCATGCCCGGCAGCAGGACGCCGGGCGCCCGCGGTGCGTCGCCGGGGTCCGCGTCGGCCTGCACCGCCGTCAACGTGCCGGCCCCATCCCAGTGCAGCAGCACGTCCCGCGCCCAGCCGTCCGGCAGCAGGGCGTGGTCTGCGAACAGGTTGCTCATCGGCCGGCCTCGCGCCACAGGCGCACGGCCAGGGCCCGCGCGCCCGGTTCGCCGCCTTCGGGCGACAGCCTCACGGGCTCGCTCGGCAGGCGCACCAGTCGCCCCTGGCCGGGCTTCAGTCCTTCGCCGTCCACCTGCCAGCGTGCCGCGGCGATATAGACGAGCAGCACGTCTGTGGGGTCGACAGTCGTCGCGGCGGAGGCGACCTCGACGCGGCTGCGCCAGCGCCCGCGACGCGTCATCACGTTGAAGTCCAGGCTCGGACCGCCCAGGACCCGGGCGTGCAGCGGCAGCTCGCCGCGGAAGCGGAACGGCTGCAGCGGCTGGTCCAGCCGGTGCTCGATGCCGCCTTCGTCCGACTGCAGCCGCAGGCCCGGCCCGTCGAGCAGCACGATGCAGCGGTCGATGCCGGGGAAGGCTGAGAACGGCGCGTCGCCCGCGACCTCGGCGACGCTGATGCGCCAGTCGAAGCCGCCAGCGCCCGCGCCGGCCGGCTCGACGGCGATCTCGCGGGTGCGTCCGGCGCCGTTCTTCCAGGCCTGCCAGGGAATGTCGGCGAGGTCGAAGCGTTCGCTCACGCGCGCAGCATCGGCAGGTTCAAGCCGTGCTCGCGTGCGGTGCGCAGCGCCAGCTCGTAGCCCGCATCGGCATGCCGCATCACGCCGCTCGCGCAGTCGTTGACCAGCACACGCGCCAGCCGCTGCGCGGCCGCGTCGCTGCCGTCTGCGACGATCACCATGCCGGCGTGCTGGGAGTAGCCCATGCCGACGCCGCCGCCATGGTGCAGCGAGACCCAGGTCGCACCGCCGGCGGTGTTCAGCAGCGCATTCAGCAGCGGCCAGTCGGAGACCGCATCGGTGCCGTCCTTCATGGCCTCGGTCTCGCGGTTCGGGCTCGCGACCGAGCCAGTGTCCAGGTGATCGCGGCCGATCACGATCGGCGCCTTGAGCTCGCCGGTCTTCACCATCTCGTTGAAGGCCAGACCGGCCACGTGGCGCTCGCCGAGTCCCAACCAGCAGATGCGTGCCGGCAGCCCCTGGAACGCGATGCGCTCGCCGGCCATGTCGAGCCAGCGGTGCACGTGGGCGTTGCCGGGGAACAGCTGCTTGATCTTCGCGTCGGTGCGACGGATGTCCTCCGGGTCGCCGGACAGCGCCACCCAGCGGAACGGGCCCTTGCCCTCGCAGAACAGCGGGCGGATGTAGGCCGGCACGAAACCCGGAAAGTCGAAGGCGTTGCGCACGCCCTGGTCGAAGGCGACCTGGCGGATGTTGTTGCCGTAGTCGACCACCGGAGTGCCCATCGCGTGGAAGTCCAGCATCGCGCGCACGTGCACGGCGCACGACTCGGCCGCCGCCTGGCGCAGCCGCTCGTGCTGGGCGGCGTCGGCCTGCGCGGCGCGCCACTGCGCGACCGTCCAGCCCACCGGCAGGTAGCCGTTGATCAGGTCGTGCGCCGAGGTCTGGTCAGTGACGAGGTCGGGACGCAGGCCACCCGCGCGCGCGCGCTGCGCCAGCTCGGGCAGGACCTCGGCGGCGTTGCCGAGCAGGCCGATCGAGACGGCCTCGCGCCGTTCGGTGTGCTCGCGCACGAGCGCCAGCGCGTCGTCGAGATCCTTGGCCTGCTTGCCGAGGTAACGGGTGCGCAGGCGGAAGTCGATGCTGGACTGCTGGCATTCGATGTTCAGCGAAACGGCGCCGGCGAAGCTCGCCGCCAGCGGCTGCGCGCCGCCCATGCCGCCGAGGCCGGCCGTGACGATCCAGCGCCCCGCCAGGTCGCCGCCGTAGTGCTGCCGCCCGGCCTCCGCGAAGGTCTCGTAGGTGCCCTGCACGATGCCCTGGGTGCCGATGTAGATCCACGAGCCGGCCGTCATCTGGCCGTACATGAACAGGCCCTGGCGGTCGAGTTCGTGGAAGTGTTCCCAGGTGGCCCACTTCGGCACCAGGTTCGAGTTGGCGAGCAGTACCCGCGGCGCGTCCGGATGGGTCTTGAACACGCCGACCGGCTTGCCCGACTGGATCAGCAGCGACTCGTCCGCTTCGAGCGAGCGCAGGCAGTCGAGGATGCGGTCGAAGGACGCCCAGTCGCGCGCCGCGCGGCCGATGCCGCCGTAGACGACCAGCTCTTCGGGCCGCTCCGCGACGTCCGGATCGAGGTTGTTCTGGATCATCCGGTAGGCCGCCTCGGTGAGCCAGGACTTGCAGGCCAGGTCGGTGCCGCGCGGGGCACGCACGATGCGGCCCGGCGCGCTGCGGGCCGCCTGGGCGGCGGCATGGGCGACGCGGTTCATGTCGGCAGGGGAATTCATCGGGCAACTCCGGCGTGAGGCAGGGCAAAGTGGTCTAGGCCACTTGGCGAAGCATGCGGGATCGGGCGCCGGGCGTCAAGCCGACCCGGACTGCGCGCGGCCGATCTCGTCGAAGCGCTCGACCAGCCAGCGGTGCGGCGCCGAGCGGTCGTGCCGGACGTGCCAGAGCGCATCGACGCGCACCCGGCCCGGCTCGATCGGCAGGTCCGCCACGACCAGGTCGGCCTGCAGGCCGGTCAGCGGCAGGAAGCCGTCGGGCAGCACGGTCAGCAGGTCGCAGTCGCGCACCACGTGCGCGGCGGTGAAGAACTGGTTCACCGTCAGCGCGATGCGGCGGTGGCGGCCGACACTGGCCAGCGCCTGGTCGACGAAGCCGTGCGCGCGCCCGCTGAAGCTGACCAGCACGTGGCCGGCGGCACAGAACTCGTCCAGCGTCAGCGGCCGCCCGGCCAGCGGGTGCTGGCGGCGCATCGCGCAGACGTAGCGCCCTTCGGCCAGGCGGCGGTGGCGCAGCGGCGCGCCGTCCCCCTGGGCCGCCAGCGCGGCCACCACCTCCGGGAAGAACCCGACCGCGAAGTCCACGTCGCCGTCCGTCAGCGCCGGGCGCGGGTCGCGGTCCAGCAGCGGCCGGACCTCCAGCCGCGCCCGTGCACCCAGTTCGGTCAGCCGGGCCATCAGCGGGGGCAGCAGCGCCGCCGCGATGGCATCGGGCAGGGTCAGGCGGAAGACCCGCTCGTCCTGCCTCGGGTCGTAGTCTCCAGGCTCGAGCGCGTCGCGCAGCTGCCCGAGCGCGGCGTTCACCTGCGGCCAGAGCACCTCGCCGTAGGCCGTCGAGCGAACCCCTCGTGGCGCCCTTGTGAGCAAGTCTTCACCTATCGATTCTCTGAAGCGACGCAAGGCATTGCTGACGGCAGGCTGCGTCATCGACAACCGTTCGGCGGCACGTGTGATGCTGCCTTCGATCATCACGGCGTCGTAGACGCGCAACAGATTCAGGTCCAGCGTGCGGAAGTTCACGGCGGCTCCTCACCTCAGTCAGGTGAATGCCAGCTATTCACACTATTCACGGCGAGGCATTAGTACTTACCCTATACTGCACCGCAGCATCAAGGAGATGCTCTTAGGAGAAACGCCATGACCAGCAACATCCTGCCCTCGCAGTCCTTCAAGCCGGCCCAGCCGCTGGGATTCGGCAAGGCGCTGAGCCATCTGGCAGTCGCCACCCAACGCATGGCCGTGGCGCTGCTGAATGCGCTGCGCCGGCCACAACGCCAGCAGCGCCGCCTCAGCCTCGTAGAGGAGGCAAACGAGCTGCGCGAATACGCCCATCAATTCCTGCGCAACGACCCCGCTTTCGCGTCCGACCTGTACGCCGCTGCGGATCGACACGAGCTCGGCACCAAGGCCTGAGCGAGCGCACACCAACCTACTCGAAAGTCCAGATCATGATGTACAGCACCACCTTCCGCCCCCGCAATCCTGCCAGCCCGATGCTCGAGCTGGCGGCGGGCCTGATCGCCAGCGGCTTTGCCCGCCTTCAATCCCTCGGCCGCGCGCTGATCCTGTCGGCGCCGACCGCACCGGAGGCGAGCGCCGAGCTGCTGCGCCGCGCCGAAGCCTACGAAGCGACGCAGCCGAGCTACGCCGCCGACCTGCGGGCCGCGGCGGCTCGGTTCGACGTCACCGCACGCTGAAAGCAGTCACGGCCGCCGCGCGGCCGGCCCCTCGTTGCCTTCATTGCCTTCAGGGAGAACTGTCATGGCACTGAGCACCCCGCTACCGGTTTCCGGGACCTTCGGCGCGCCGCGCACCGGCGCCACCTTCGGCCAACGGGTCTGGACCGCACTGACCAGCCTGGGCCGGCACCGCGGCCGGCGCGAGCTGCTGCGCCTGGCCGAACACTACGGCCTGAGCGACCCGGCGCTGGCGCGCCAGCTGCGCGACGCCGCGCGCTCCGACTGGCTCTGAGTCCGAGCGGCCGGCCGCGGGCGGCCGGCCCTGACCGGCGGGTGGCTCAGGCGGCCAGCCGCTCCTCCAGCTTGGCCTTGGCCGCCGTCAGTTCGGTGGGCAGGTGGTATGCGAGCTGGGCGAACAGCTCGGCATGCAGGCGCATCTCGGCCTGCCACTCGGACGCATCGATCCGCGTCACCTGATCGAACTGCTCGCGGGTGAACGCGAGGCCGTTCCAGTCCAGATCCTCGTAGTTCGGCGTCACGCCGAACACGTGCTCGTCGCCGCGGCCGACACCGTCGACGCGCTGGACGATCCACTTCAGCACGCGCATGTTCTCGCCGTAACCCGGCCAGACGAACTTGCCGTCCGCACCCTTGCGGAACCAGTTGACACAGAAGACGCCCGGCAGCTTCGCGCCGCGCGCCTTCAGCTGCGCGCCCAGGTCCAGCCAGTGCTGGAAGTAGTCGCTCATGTTGTAGCCGGTGAACGGCAGCATCGCGAACGGATCGCGCCGCACGATGCCTTGCGCGCCGGCCTGCGCCGCGGTGGTCTCCGAGCCCATCGTGGCGGCCATGTAGACCCCTTCGACCCAGTCACGCGCCTCGGTGACCAGCGGCACGGTGGTCGAGCGGCGCCCGCCGAAGATGAAGGCGTCGATCGGCACGCCATTCGGATCGTCCCAGGCCGGATCGAGCGCCGGGTTGTTGGTGGCCGCCACCGTGAAGCGCGCGTTCGGGTGGGCCGCCTTGGCACCGGTTTCCTTCGCCAGCGCCGGCGTCCAGTCCTTGCCTTGCCAATCGGTCAGGTGCGCCGGCGCCTGGTCCGTCATGCCTTCCCACCAGACGTCGCCGTCGTCCGTCATCGCGACGTTCGTGAAGATCACGTCGCGCTTCAGGCTGGCCATGCAGTTTTCGTTGGTCTTGTGGTTGGTCCCCGGCGCGACGCCGAAGTAACCCGCCTCCGGATTGATCGCGTACAGGCGGCCGTCGGCATGCGGCTTGATCCAGGCGATGTCGTCGCCGATCGTCGTGATCTTCCAGCCGTCAAGCCCTGCCGGCGGGATCAGCATCGCGAAGTTGGTTTTCCCGCAGGCGCTCGGGAACGCCGCGGCGACATGGTGCTTGCGGCCTTCCGGCGAGGTCACGCCGAGGATCAGCATGTGCTCGGCGAGCCAGCCCTGGTCGCGGCCCATCGTCGAGGCGATGCGCAGCGCGAAGCACTTCTTGCCCAGCAGCGCATTGCCGCCGTAGCCGGAGCCGTAGCTCCAGATCTCCTGCGTCTCGGGGTAGTGGACGATGTACTTGGTCTTGTTGCAGGGCCAGGCCACGTCCTTCTGGCCCGCCTCGAGCGGCGCCCCGACGGTGTGGATCGCGGGAACGAAGAAGCCGTCGCTGCCCAGCGCGTCGAGCACCCGCCGGCCCATGCGCGTCATGATCTTCATGTTGACGGCGACGTACGGGCTGTCGCTCAGCTCGACGCCGATGTGCGCGATCGGCGAGCCGATCGGCCCCATGCTGAACGGCACCACGTACATCGTGCGGCCGCGCATCGCGCCGCGGAACAGCGCATTCGGCCCGGTCTGCAGCGTCACGCGCATCTCGGCCGGGTCGACCCAGTTGTTGGTCGGGCCGGCGTCCTCCCGGCGGGCGCAGCAGATGAAGGTGCGGTCCTCGACGCGCGCGACGTCGCTCGGGTCGGACAGCGCGAGGTAGCTGTTCGGGCGCAGCTCCGGGTTGAGCTTCTTCATCGTGCCTGCGGCGACGAGCTGGGCGCACAGGCGGTCGTATTCGGCCTGGCTGCCGTCGCACCAGTAGACATCGCTCGCTTCGGTGAGCGCCGCCATCTCGGCGACCCAGGCCAGCAGGCGGGCATGACGGACATAGGCGGGCGCGTTCAGGCGCAGCCCTTCCAGCGCGGGATGGTTCATGGCAGGTCCAGTCTTCGAAGTTCGGGATCGGGATTGGGCAAACCGGCATGCCGCCGGCGGCAACCGGCTTGCCCAATGCCGCGCTGTCTTCGCGCCGCCGGCGGGTTTCGGCGGGTTTCGCGAACGGGCCGGATCGCGGCCCGTGGTTCGCCTGCGAAGGCAGGTCTGGAGGATTGTGGAACCAGTGTAATTCGCTGGTAACCACCGGGATCCCGGGGGTCATGCGTTTCGGGAATAGTTTCATGCGGCGGCGCCCAGCGCTCCGTGTCCACGAGCGCCATCGCGCCAATAATCTCGGCATGCTGCATCGCCGACATCTCCTGCTCGCGGGCTGCGCCGCGGCCGCCGGACCGGGCTGGGCCCAGCAGCGCCGCTCGCTGAAGGACCCGCTGCGCCTGGGCGTCGACGACGCGCTGGTCGAGTCCGGGCTGGCCCCGGCGCTGCAGAAGGCCTTCGGCCGCGACACCGGCGTGGCGGTTCAGCTGGTGCCGGGACCGGCGCTGCCGACACTCGATGCCCTCGAACGCGGCGAGCTCGACGCGGCATTGACCAATGCGCCGGAGGCGGAGGCCCGCCTCGAGCAGAAGGGGCTCGCGCACGATCGCCGGCCCGTGGCGACCGGGGGTTTCGTCATCGTCGGCCCGGCACCGACGCCGAAGAGCTTCGACCCGGCCGGCATCGCCCGCATGAGCGACGCCACCGAGGCGCTGGTGCGCGTGCGCGACGCGGCACTCGGCGCGCCCGGGACGGTGCTGTTCCTGAGCGCGGGCGACGGCTCCGGCACCCATGCGGCCGAGCAGGCGCTGTGGCGCGCCGCGCGCGTGGCGCCGGCCGCGCCGTGGTACCAGGCCGCGGCGAAGGGCAGTCCGCTGCTCACGCAGGCCCGCTCGCTGCCCGCCTACGCGCTGGTGGATCGGGCCGTTTGGGCGCGCCACGGCGGCAAGCCCCTGGCGGTGCTGGTCGAGGGGGATCCGCGCCTGAGCGTGCCGGTGCACGTGATGCGCTCGTTCCGCGTCAACCATCCGGCCGGCAAGATCTTCACCGGCTGGATCACCGGGCCCAAGGGCCGTCGCGTGGTCGCCGGGCTGCGCGGCTACAGCGTCCCTGCCTGACATGCCTGCGCACGGCCACGCCAACAGCCTGAACCTCGCCACTGCGCGGCCCGTCGAGATCAAGGGCCGCAAGGTGATGACGGCGATCGGCAAGCGACCGGTGGACGGCGCGGTGGAGGTGCGTGCGCTCGGCCTCGTCGGCGACGAGCAGGCCGACCTGTCGGTGCACGGCGGGCTGTCGAAGGCCGTCTACGCCTACCCGGTCGAGCACTACCCGTTCTGGCAGACGGTGCGGGCGCAGGCACGCGCCGCCGCCTGGGACGAGGCCCTGCCACCCGGCGCACTGGGCGAGAACCTCACGCTCTCGGGCCTGCTGGAGACGCAGGCCTGGGTCGGCGACGTGCTGCGCTTCCCCGACTGCGAGCTCGCGGTCAGCGAGCCGCGCTTCCCCTGCTTCAAGTTCAACGCCGCCATGGGTTTCGACCAGGCGGCCAAGCTGATGTCCGCCAATGCCTGGTGCGGCTTCTACCTGGCGGTGCGGGTCGCCGGCACGCTGCGCGCGGGCGACGCCTTCGAACTGGTGCCCGGCCCGCGCGAAGTCGGCATCACGGAACTGTTCCGCGCACGCACGGCCGCGCGCCGGGACTGACCATGCTCGCCTATCGCCACGCCTTTCACGCCGGCAACCACGCCGACGTGCTCAAGCATCTCGTGCTGACGCTGGTGCTGCAGCACATGAACCTGAAGGACAAGGCGTACCGGCTGATCGACACGCATGCCGGCGCCGGCGGCTACTCGCTGGAGGGCCGCTACGCGCAGAAGAAGGGCGAGTTCGAGCGCGGCATCGCCCGCCTCTGGGCGCGCGACGACCTGCCCGCACCGCTGGCCACCTACGTCGACCTGGTGCGACGCTTCAACCCGCAGGGCACGCTGGAGCAGTACCCGGGATCACCGGCAATCGCCCAGATGCTGCTGCGCCCCGGCGACCAGATGCGCCTGTTCGAGCTGCATCCGACCGACCACCGCATCCTCGCCGCCTACCTGGCCGGTCGCAAGGGCGCCGAGGTCCGGCAGGCCGACGGATTCGACGCGCTGAAGGGCCAGCTGCCGCCGCCGACGCGCCGCGGCGTGGTGCTGATCGACCCCAGCTACGAGACGAACGGCGACTACGCCCGCGTCGTCGCCACGCTGCGCGAAGGCCTGCATCGGTTCGCCGACGGCGTGTACCTGGTCTGGTATCCGCAGGTGCAGAAGGTCGAGGCGGCCGAACTGCCGCGGCGGCTCGAGGCGCTGGCCGGCCCGCGCTGGCTGCATGCGCGGCTGACGGTGCAGCGCCCGGACGCGCAGGGCTTCGGGCTGGCCGGCAGCGGAATGTTCGTCATCAACCCTCCGCACACGCTGCACGCCCACCTTGCGGCGACGCTGCCCTGGCTGGTCGAGGTGCTCGGCCAGTACGACGGCGCGAGTCACCGGCTGGACCAGCGGGCGGCGTAAAACGTCACTTCGGCGCCGAAGCGGCAGCGGCCGGCTCGTGCATCTTGCGCAACTGCGCCAGCCAGCCGCTCCAGTCCTGCGGGCCGTTGTCGAAGCGCTTCTTCAGGTTGTTCAGCACGTTGCCCCAGGCCCGGTCGAAGTAGGCGTAGGTGAGGTCCCACTCACCGCCATCGCCCCAGCCGATGTGGGTCAGGCTCACCTGAGTGGATCGGCCGTCCAGATCCTTCAGGCGCACGACCACGAAGGTGCGCTGCTGGCGCGCCTGCGGCAGGTGGGGTGGCGCGTTCCAGTCGAAGCTGAGCATGGTCGGCGCCTGCAGCGCAAGAAAGCGCATCTCGTCGGCCCCCTTCATGCCCGGCGCGCCGTACGGATCGAAGTGGATGTGGAAGGCACCGCCGGGTCGCGCCTCCACCTGCGCCTCCGGCGCGAAGAACGAGGTGATGCCCTCGCTGGTGGTCCACGCCTGCCAGACCGACGCGATGGGCGCGGCGATCGTCGCCTGCTTCGTGATGGCGCGCTCCTGCGCCGCGGCCGACGAAGCAAGCACCCACAGAAATACCCCCAGCAGCATGCGCATCGTTGTCCTCCTCCGGGCGCGTTCGCGCAGGCTAGCCGGACCTCCCTGGCGGCACAAGACAGAAAGAAAATTAGGGGCAGAGGTGGACGGCAACAGCCGCTTACGAACGGCCGACCAGTCCTGTCAGTTCCGCGCGGGGCACGCTTCTTGATGCCGACTCGGCAATCCCTGCCTGCGCCCCCATGAAAACCCTGCATCGCGCCCTTGCCGCTCTGTCCCTCGGGATCGGAGCGCTGCTCACCAGCGGCTGCACGACGACGCTGGTCGTGATGCATGTCTACGACAAGATGACCGAGGGTGATCCGACCTCGTGCTTCAAGCTGAACAGCGTCGACCGGGCGCTCCAGGAACGCTGCGGCCGCTTCGTCGCGGGTTCGCTGCAGGCGAAGGACATCCAGGCCAGTGGCCTGCCGATCTGCCCGCTGACAGTCGCCACCCGCAACCCGACGTTCTGGCCGGTGCTGCCGGAGCTGATCGCGAAGGGCGCAACGCCCGAGGCCTGCAGCGTGCCGCCCTGGGTCGCGCTGGCGCAGGCACATCCGTGTCCGGATTTCAGCCGGGCGACGCCGGCCGAACTGCAGGCGCTGCGCTGGGTCGCGGAGGCCGACGCGCGCGCCATCCACCACGACGCTGTGCGGGCATTGAGCTGCCCGAACGCGCGCACGGCGGGCCTGGACCGCGTGCTGGACGGCTGGGTGGCGAACGACCAGATGCCCGCCGGCGTGCTTCCCTTCGGCGCGCTCGGCGCCCTGCACCCCAGCCACCTGGGCTCGCCGCTCGCGCGCGCACTCGAGGCGCGCGGCCACACCGCGGCGGCGGCGCTGGGCGGGTACGACGGCAAGCTGCCCGGCGGCTTCGAGGAAGCCCTGCGCACCGGCGATTTCGCCGCACTCGACTGGTGGCTGCAACGTGCGCCAAGCCTTGCAAACCGTGCGCCGCCGGCGAACAACAGCCAGCTGCCCTGGGTGCCGCTCGCACGCGTGCTGACCCCGGCCTTCATGCCCGATGCGGACCTGCAGCGCCGCACGGTCACCTACCTGATCGCGCACGGCGCCGACCCCGACCGGGCCCTGCCGCACGACCCGTCCCAGTCGGTGCGCATGCTCGCCGTGCGCATGAAGAGTCCGCTGCTGGCATCGCTGGCGGCCTCTCCCGGCACGGCCGCCGCCCCGAACGCCGGCGCGCCGATCGCCGCGGTGGCCGCTCCCGCGGCGGCGCTGCGCGGCCGATAGCGCTCAAGGCCAGCCCGGCTCGCGCTTGAGGTCGCGGAACGCCGCGAACAGCCAGGAGCGCATGCCGATCACCAGCGTGTAGGGCCGCTTCTGGCCCGGCGGCAGCTTCTGGTCGGCCAGGTGCTGCTGCGCGAAGTCCTGCCCGACCCGCTGCAGCCGCTCGATGAAGGTGTCTGCCAGGCTGCGGCCGATCTGGCCGTGCACCAGCATCAGCATCTCGCCCTCGCCGTCGAAGCCGCCGCTGAAGTAGTCCTCGGCGACATGCTCGCGGAAGTACTGCATCACCGGCCCGTTGGGCCGCCAGCGGAAGCTCTTGGCCACCTTCAGTCGGTAGCGGTTCAGCGGTCGCATCTCGATGATGTCGAGCTTGTCCAGCTGCAGCAGGTACTTGACGCACTCGGCTTCGCTCAGCGTGTAGGTCGCGACGATCTGCTCGAAGGTCCACTGGCTGAGGGCACAGATCGCCACCAGCAGCAGCTTGCGGTCGGCGATCACGGTGGCCTCCTGCGCCGGCGTCAGCTCCTGGCGCAGCGGGCGCTTGTCGGCCACCACGCGCGCCAGGTCGGCGAAGTCCATCTTCAGCAGCCGCAGGACCTCGTCGATGCGCGACAGCGGCATGTCGCCGCGCGCGAAGATGCGCTTGATGCTCGACTCGGCCATGCCGAGGTGCTCGGCGAGGTCGGCGTAGGTGATGCCGGCGGCCTTCAGCTCGGCCTTGAGTGCGGCGACCAGGTCCAGCGTGGTGCTCATGGGGTCTTCCCTCGAAAAGTATCGCTATGAGATACCGGACGGCCCCATCGCCGCAACCCTCACCGGGGGGTATGGATACCCGAGAGGCGACACCCGAAGATGAGCTCCATCGCCACTCCCAACCGGATTGCATAGCCATGAACCGCCTCCCGATCCACACGGACACTCGGGCCTGGAAGGCCCAGGTCTGGATCAGCTTCGGCATCGCCGCCAGCCTGTGCGGCATCGGCCTGGCCTACCTGCCGGGTCAGGACCTCGACCGCGCCTTCATGGTGATGGGCTACGGCTTCTGCCTGAGCGCGGCCTTCGCCGTCGCGAAGTTCGTGCGCGACAACCAGCAGCGCCGCGCCGACACGCCGCTGTGGGGCACGGTCGTCTGGGGCGGCTTTGCGCTCGCGATGGGCCTCACCGCGTGGGGCCTGTGGCGCATGGACATCAACCCGACCTACAAGGCCTTCCTCGGCGTCAGCTGGCTGTTCCTGATCTCCAGCGTGTTCACGCTGGCCAAGACGCTGCGCGATGCCCACGAGGCGGCCCAGCACGCTTCCCACCACCTCGCCGAATGAGGCTCCTGATGACCCCGACGAAGATCTCCCGCTCCCTGCGCGGCCTGCTCGTGGCCGCTGCCCTGGCCGCCCAGCTGGGCGGTGCACAGGCCCACCCGAACGCCTCCGACGCCAGCGCGCTGTCGGCGCTGCCCATCGCCGTCTCGGTCGCGGCCCCGGTGATGTTCCTGTCCGCCGGCGCGATGCTCACCGTGGTCGCCGTCGAGGCGTCGGCGGACGGCACGGTCTGGGTGCTCGAACGGGCCTCCGACGGTGCCCGCACCAGCGTGCAGCTGTCCGCCGCCGCGGCCGGCGGTGCCTCGGTCGTGGCGGGCACGGCGCTGACCGTGACGGCCTTCAGCGCCGGCTGGGTGCTGTCGCAGGCCGGACGCGCGCTCGCCTACATCCCGAACCAGGTCGGCACCGCGCTGCTGTACAACGAGCGGGTGACACGTTGAAGCGCCTGCTCGCCACCTTCGTGCTGGCCGCGGCGGCGGTCGGCGCCCACGCCGGCCGCCCCTGCGAAGTCCGCGCGCCGACGGCGATCAGTGTGATGCGGGGCATGACCCTGGCCGAACACACCGCACGCGCGCTCGACGACAGCGGCGCGCAGGTCGTGCTGCTCGCGCGCGCCGGGCAGGACCTGCGCCGCTACGGCCTCGACTGGTCGCACCTCGGCTTCGCCTACCGCGACGGGGCGCGCTGGCGCGTGGTGCACAAGCTCAACCACTGCGGCAGCGCCCAGGCCGCGCTGTACCGGCAGGGCCTCGGCGAGTTCTTCCTCGACGACCCGTTCGAGTACCGCGCCGGCTTCGTCGTGCTCGATCCAGCGCTGCAGGCGCGGCTGCTGCCCGCGCTGCGCGACGATGGCCGGGTGTCGGCGCTGCACATCGATGCCTACAACATGCTGGCCTATCCCTGGGCGTTGCAGTACCAGCAGTCCAACCAGTGGGCGCTGGAGACCCTGGCGATGGTGCAGGAGCCGGCCGCCTCGAGCCGCGAGCGCGCCCAGGCCTGGCTGCGCCTGCAGGGCTACGAGCCGACGGTGCTGCGCCTCGGGCCGCTGACGCGCCTGGGCGGGCGCATGACGGCCGCCAACATCGCCTTCGACGACCACCCGAACGAGAAACGCTTCTCGGATCGCATCGAGACAGTCACCGTCGACTCGGTGTTCGCGTGGTTGAATCGCAGCGGCCTGGGCGGCCCGGCCCAGGTGCTGCGCTGAGCCGCAGACGAACGAATTTCCGGAGAAGCCCGCTTGAGCGCACCCGAAGGCCACCCCAACCAGTTCGCGCTGCTGGCACAGCGCCGCTTCGCGCCGTTCTTCTTCACCCAGTTCCTCGGCGCCGGCAACGACAACCTGTTCAAGTTCGCCTTCACGGTGCTCGTGACCTACGGCACGGCGCAGGCCGGCCTGGCGCCGGCGCTGGTCGTGCAGCTGATCGCGGCGCTGTTCATCCTGCCGTTCCTGCTGTTCTCCGCGACCAGCGGCCAGCTGGCCGACAAGTTCGACAAGGCGCGCCTGATCCGGCTCGTCAAGTCGCTCGAGATCGGCATCATGCTGCTGGCGCTGTTCGGCTTCACGCGACAGCACGTGCCGACGCTGCTGGCCTGCACCTTCCTGCTCGGGCTGCATTCGACGCTGTTCGGCCCGGTCAAGTACGCCTACCTGCCGCAGCACCTGTCCGAGCGCGAGCTGACCGGCGGCAACGGCATGGTCGAGATGGGCACCTTCGTCGCGATCCTGCTCGGCAACGTCGCCGGCGGCCTGCTGATCGCGCTGCCCGACGTCGGCCCGACCGCCGTGGCCTGGAGCTGCCTCGGCGTGGCCGTGCTCGGCCGCATCGCCGCGCAGTTCGTGCCCGGCGCGCCGCCCACCGACGCGGCGCTGGCGATCAACTGGAACCCGGTCAGCGAGACCTGGCGCAACCTGAAGCTGGCGCACGGCAACCTGGTGGTGTTCCGCTCGCTGCTGGGCATCTCGTGGATGTGGTTCTTCGGCGCGGTGTTCCTGACCCAGTTCCCGTCCTTCGCGAAGGACGTGCTGGGCGGCAACGAGCAGGTCGCCTCGCTGCTGCTGGTGGTGTTCTCGATCGGCATCGCCATCGGCTCGCTGCTCTGCGAGACGCTTTCGCGCCGCCATGTGGAGATCGGCCTGGTCCCGTTCGGCGCGCTCGGCATGAGCCTGTTCGCGGTCGACCTGTACTTCGCGTCGCGTTCCCTCACCCACCCGGACACGGCGCTGACGCTGGGACAGTTCGTGTCGCTGGGCGCGAACTGGCGCGTGATGGCCGACCTGGCGTTGCTGGCGCTGTTCGCCGGCCTGTACAGCGTGCCGATGTACGCGTTGATCCAGCTGCGCGCGCAGCCCAGCCACCGCTCGCGCATCATCGCCGCGAACAACATCCTGAACGCGCTGTTCATGATCGTCAGCGCCGGCATGGCGGCGCTGCTGCTGAAGGCCGGGTTCAGCGTGCCGCAGCTGTTCCTGATCACCGGGCTGCTGAACCTCGTGGTCGCCGCCTACATCTTCCTGCTGGTGCCCGAGTACCTGCTGCGTTTCATCGCCTGGGTCGCGACACGGCTGGTGTACCGCTTCCGCGTGCGCGGCGAGGAGCACATCCCGACGCAAGGCGCCGCGATCCTGGTGTGCAACCACGTCAGCTTCGTCGACGCGGTGCTGCTGATGGCGGCCAGCCCGCGGCCGATCTCCTTCATCATGGACCACCGCATCTTCCGCATCCCGGTGCTGGGCACCTTGTTCCGGCTCGCCAAGGCGATCCCGATCGCACCGCAGAAGGAGGACGCGGCGACCTACGAACGGGCCTTCGCCCGCGCCCGCGAGGTGCTCGAGGCCGGCGACCTGCTGTGCATCTTTCCGGAAGGCGCGATCACGCGCGACGGCACGCTCGGCGAGTTCAAGGGCGGCGTGATGAAGCTGCTCGAGTCCAACCCGGTGCCGGTGGTGCCGCTGGCGCTGCAGAACCTGTGGGGCTCGTTCTTCTCGCGTGTCGAGGGCGCCGCGATGAGCAAGCCGTTCCGGCGCGGCTTCTTCAGCCGGGTCGGACTGGTGGCAGGCGCGCCGGTGCCCGCCGCCGAGGCGAGCCCCGGCGGGCTGCGCGAGCGGGTCGCCGGCCTGCTCGCGGCCTGACGCCGGCCCAGCGAGGCGATCTCAAGCCGCTGCGCGCCCCGGGTCGGTCAGGCGCCGCGCGATCGCGGCCTTCAGCGGCGGCAGGCGATCGGCGATTCGGATCACCGCGCGCCGCAGCACCCGCGCCGGGGCGCGGTCATCCGTGAACAGGCCGACCACCGCGTTCGTGCCGAGGTACAGCGGCAGCGTCTCTCGCCGGTGCTGCGCCTCGTAGGGCTCCAGCACCGCCAGGCGGCCGAGGTCGCAGCCGGCGCGGTGCGCGCGCACCAGCTGCTCCACGAGCCGGTCCACGCCGTACAGTGCGAAGTTGTACCCGTGCGCCGTGACCGGGTGCATGCCGACCGCGGCGTCGCCGACCAGCGCGAAGCGCGGCGCGACGAAGCGCTGCGCATAGACGGCCACCAGCGGGTAGACGTGGCGCTCGCCCTGCAGCGTCATCGCGCCGAGCTGGTCGTGCAGCTGCGACCGCACCCAGCCGGCGTACTGCGGCGCGGGCCAGCCCCGCATCTCAGTGGCCCGATCGGCCGGGAGCGTGACGACGATCGAACTGCAGTCGCCGTTCAGCGGCAGCACCGCGAGCGTGTGGCCGGCGTGGAAACACTCGCGCGCGATGCCGTCGTGGCCACGTTCGTGCGCCATGCGGCAGACGATGACGCTGCGCCCGAAGTCGCGCAGCCAGGCGCCGATGCCGGCCTGCCGCCGCAGCGCCGAAAAGCGGCTGTCGGCCGCAACCAGCAGCGGCGCGCGCCAGGTCCGCTCCACCCCGTCGGCGCCGCGGGTGGTGACCTCGGCCGCCATGGCGTCGAGCCGATGCGCGAGCACGCGCGTCGCCGGCTGCAGGTCGATCCCGGCGCGCTGCCGTGCCGCGGCCCAGCTGACGCGCCGGATCACGTGGTTGGCCACCAGGTGCCCGAGCCCGCCGGCGCCGGATCGCTCCGGGTCGAAACGCAGCGGGGCCGGGTCCTGCTCGTTGAACACGGCAGCACGCACGAGCGGTGCCAGCTCCGCGGCCGGAAACGCGTCCCACAGGCCGAGCCGCCGCAGCAGGGTCTGCGCGCGGTGCGTCAGCGCGATGTCGCGTCCGTCCGGCGCGGGGTCGGCGAGCGCTGCCTCGTCCTGCGCGTCGAACACGACGCTGCGCAGGCCGGCATCGGCCAGCGCCAGCGCCAGCGCGAGGCCGCTCGGGCCGGCGCCGACGATCAGCACGTCGGCATCCTGGGAAGGGGTGTGAGCCATGGCGCGGCGATCTTCGCCGCCGCGCCGCCGCGCCGGTCTGACCCGGGTCAATCGATGCCGCGGGCGCGCTCTTGCGCGAAGCGCTGCGCGAATGCCGCGAAGGCACCGCCGTCCAGGGCCTCGCGCACCTCGCGCATCAGGTTCACGTAGTAGTGCAGGTTGTGGATGCTCGCCAGCATCGGGCCGAGCATCTCGCCGCAGCGGTCCAGGTGGTGCAGGTAGGCGCGGCTGAAGTTCGCGCAGGTGTGGCAGCCGCAGGTCTCGTCGACGGGCCGCGGGTCGCTGCGGTAGCGGGCATTGCGCAGCCGCAGGTCGCCGAAGCGGGTGAACAGGTGGCCGTTGCGTGCGTTGCGGGTCGGCATCACGCAGTCGAACATGTCGACGCCCTGCGCCACGCCGTCGACCAGGTCCTCCGGCGTGCCCACGCCCATCAGGTAACGCGGCTTGTGCGCCGGCAGGCGCTGCGGTGTGTGCGCGACGATGCGCCGCATCGCCTCCTTCGGTTCGCCCACGCTGACGCCGCCGACGGCGTAACCGGGCAGATCGAGCTCGGCGAGCGCCGCCAGCGAGGCCTCGCGCAGGTTCTCGTACATGCCGCCCTGCACGATGCCGAACAGCGCGTTCGGGTTCTCCAGGCGCGTGAACTCGGCCTTCGAGCGGCCGGCCCAGCGCAGGCTGAGTTCCATCGACGCGCGCGCCTCGCGTTCGGTCGTGACGCGCCCGCCGGTCTCGTACGGCGTGCACTCGTCGAACTGCATCACGATGTCGCTGTTCAGCACGCGCTGGATCTGCATGCTGACCTCGGGCGTCAGGAACAGCTTGTCGCCGTTGACGGGCGACGCGAACTTCACGCCCTCCTCGCTGATCTTGCGCATCTCGCCGAGCGACCAGACCTGGAAACCGCCGCTGTCGGTCAGGATCGGCCGGCTCCAGCCCTCGAAGCGGTGCAGCCCGCCGAACGACTGCAGCACCTCCAGCCCGGGGCGCAGCCACAGGTGGAAGGTGTTGCCGAGGATGATCTGCGCCCCCATCGCCTCGAGCGACGCGGGCAGCACCCCCTTGACCGTGCCGTAGGTCCCCACCGGCATGAACACCGGTGTCTCGACAACGCCGTGCGTGAGCGTCAGCCGCCCGCGGCGCGCGAGCCCCTCGGTGCGGAGCAGTTCGAACTGGAGCATGCGCCGATTGTCGCAGCGGCCCGCCGCGACGCCGGCGCACCGGCCTCAGCGCTTCGCCGGCGCGAGCGCCAGGATCCAGCCGACCAGCCGCTTCGCGTCGGCTTCCTTGATCGCGACGGCGTTGGGCGGCATCGCCAGGCCGCTGGCCTTGCCCTTCCAGTGGCTGTCGTACGGGTTCGAGCCCTTCAGCACGGTCTGCGTCAGTTGCGCGGGCGCGTCCTTCTGGCCGCGGTACTTCGCCGCCACGTCGCGCCAGGCCGGGCCGACCGGAGCCAGGCCGTCCGGCCCCTTGGCCCCCGGTTCGACCTGGTGGCAGGTCAGGCAGCCGCTGGTGGCGGCAAGCTTCATCATCGCGTCGTCGTCGCCCGCGGCCTGGCCGATTCCGGGCAGGACGGCGAGCAGCGCGCAGCACAGCGTGGCTTTCATGGTGTTCTCCTCGAGGGGTTGCATCGACGCCATGCTGTGAACGCCCCCGCACGCCACCGTTGATGGCCGTCAACGTCGCCGGCCAAATTGCCAGGCTGGAGCAGGGCTGCGCCAGGGCGACGCAGCAGGCGTGTCAGGACGCCACCGCAACGCGGCGCCTCAGGTCATCGTGTGGAGCACCCCGAACGCCGTGCGCGCGTTCGAGGCACGCGCGGTCGGCGTCCAGCGCGCCACGGCGGCCTCGAGCCGCGCGGCCAGGACCGGCTTGGTCAGGAAGTCGTTCATGCCCGCGGCGAGGCACGCGGTGCGGTCCTCGACGAAGGCGTTCGCGGTCAGCGCGACGATCGGGACCGTCGTGCCGTGCCGCCCGGCCTCGCCAGCGCGCAGGCGCCGCGTCACCTCCAGCCCGTCCATGTCCGGCATCTGCCAGTCCATCAGCACCAGGTCGTAGTCGTCGCAGGCCAGCAGGGCCAGCGCCTGCGCGCCGTCATCGGCGGTGGTGGTGCGGTAGCCCGCCTGGCGCAGCATCGCGCAGACGATGGTCTGGTTCACGCGGTCGTCCTCGACGACCAGGATGTGCCGGGCCGCCGGCCCGGCGGCGCCTTCCTCGCGCGCTGCCGGCGCCACGCCCTCCGGGCGCGACAGCGCGCCGAACCGGCTCACCAGCGCCGAGCGCAGGACCGGCTTGACGAGCCCGCGCGGCACCTGCAGCCGCTGCCGCATCGCTTCGCCGGCGAGCGACTCCTCGCCCGACATCAGCACGATCCGGCCCGGTTCGATCCGGCCGGCGGCGCGCTCCAGGCAGCGTGTCGCGTCCGGCGCATCGGTGGCCACCAGCAGCCAGGTCGGCCGCGACGGCGACCCCGGCGTTGCGAGCAGGCGCTCGACCTCGTCGGCATCGCGGCAGCGCCGCGCGCAGCAGCCCAGGCGCTCGAGCTGCGCCGCCAGGGCCGCGGCGCTTTCCTCGTGCGGCTCGAGATAGAGGACGTGCTGCGCCAGCGCAGGCGGCTCGGCACCGGGCTCCTGCGCCGGCGGCAGCGCGAGCTCGGCGGTGAAGGTCGAGCCTTCGCCGGGCCGGCTGCGCACCTCGATGCGGCCGCCCATGGCCTGCACGAGCTGCCGGCTGATCGCCAGGCCCAGGCCGCTGCCGCCGAAGCGGCGGCTCGCCGCGTCGTCGGCCTGGCGGAACGGCTCGAAGACGTGGCCGATCGACTCCTCGCCAATGCCGATGCCGGTGTCGCGCACGACCAGCCGCAGCGCGTGCGGTTCGGCGCCCGGCCCCACCGAGAGCGCCACCGTGCCCTGGGGCGTGAACTTGACGGCGTTGCCCAGCAGGTTCAGCAGCACCTGCCGCAGGCGCTGCGCGTCGCCATGGCGCCACAGCGGCAGCGCCGGGTCGACCGTGCAGGCCAGCTGGAGCCCCTTGATGCGTGCCGGCACCGCCGCCGTCGACACCGCCGCCTCGATGCAGTCCAGCAGGTTGAAATCCTCGGGCTGCAGGTCCAGCGCCCCGGTCTCGATGCGCGACAGGTCCAGCACGTTCTCGATCAGGCCGAGCAGGTTCAGGCCGCTCTGGCGGATCACCTCGACGAGGTGGGCCTGCCCCGGCACCGCGTCAGCGTCCGCGCCAGCGGTGGCGGGCGCATCGCGCGACTGCAGCAGCTGCGCCGCGCCGATGACGGCGTTCAGCGGCGTGCGCAGTTCGTGGCTCATGTTGGCCAGGAAGCGCGTCTTCGCGATCAACGCCGATTCGGCCCGCTCCTTCTCGAGCCGCAGCGCGTCGGTGCGCTCCGCGACGCGCTGCTCGAGGTCGCGATTCGCCCGCAGCAACGCCGCGTCGCGTTCGCCGATCTGGCCGAGCATGCGGTTGAAGGCGTCGACGGCGGCGCCGACTTCGCCGCCGGCGCCGACCCGCAGCGGCCGCGCCGCCGACGGATCCGCGGCCATCTCGCGCGAGACACGCGCCAGCTCGGCCACCGGCTGCGTGAAGGCCGCCGCGATGTGCCGCGCCAGCCACATCGCCACGGCAAAGCCCACCAGGCTGGCCAGCGCGACCGATCCGGTGGCCAGGAACACCGGCGTCCACAGGCCGGAGAGGTCGTTCGCGACCACCAGCGAGCCGACCTGCACGCCGTCGACCACGATCGCCCGTTGCGCGCTCAGGGAACCGCTTGCCAAGCCGCCGCCGAGGCTCCGGGCGTCCGGCGCCGCGCCGCGGCCGTGCTGGGCGACGAGCCGGCCGCGACCGTCCCGGACCCAGGCCCCCGAAATGGTCGGACGCGCCTTCAGCAGCGCCATCGCCTCGGCGATCCCGGCCGCGTCGTCGAAGGCCAGCGGTGCCTGCAGCGCGTAGGCCATCGTCAGCAGGACCTCTTCGGTGTCCGCGCGGGCACGCTCCTCCTGGATCCACCAGCCGGTGCCGGCCAGCGCCAGCAGCGCCACCAGCGCGGTCAGCCCCGCACCCAGCGCGGCCAGCCAGGTCAGGCGGCGGCGCAGCGGCACATGCTCCATGCGCCGCCAGGCATGCGTGGGCCACTGCATCAGGGCCTCACTCCCGGACCTGGCGCGCGAGCCGCAGCGCCTGGCTGGACAGGCCCAGGTGCGCCTCGCGCAGCGCGCGCAGGTTGACATCGAAGCGCAGCGCGTCATTGACGTTGACCAGCTCGACCATGCCGCCGCGGGACAGGAAGCCGTCGACCGCCCCGAGCGTGAGGGCCGCGTGTTCGTGCGGCCGCAGCCAGGCGTCGGCGGCGCCGGTCGGCGCACTCGAATCGACGAACACCAGGTCGCAGCTCGTGCGCCGGGCCGCCTCGCCGTCGTGCAGCGCCAGCGTCCGGCCGCCGACCGCCGTCCCCTGCCAGGTCGCGAAAGCCGCGGTCAGCGCGGGGCTGTCATGCAGCACGCACAGGTGCAGCGCTGCCTCGGGCGCGGCCGTGGCGGGCCACTGGACGAAGCGCGCCAGCGTGACCGCGAAGCGGGCTTTCGCATCGGCCTCGCTGGCCGGCGCCTGGGCCCGCAGCGGCGCCGCCGCCAGACCCAGCAAGGCGATCAGCCACGGCAGCGCGACATCCCGCAGCGCCGCCAGAGACATGCAGCGGCTCACAGCGCCCATCCGAAGCGGATGCGGAACTGGCGCCCGTCCTGGGCAATCACGTCCTGCAGGTGTTCGGGCCCGGCCGGATCGTCGTAGCGCGCGCCGGCCAGGTTGTACAGGCCGAACGCGATCGACCAGCGCCGGCCCGGCGGCGCGAGGCTGAACTGGGCGTTCAGCCGCACGTAGGAGTCCAGCCGTGCCCCGGCCAGCGTCACTCGTTCGCCGAGGCGGACGAGGTTCAGGCCGAGCGTCGAGCCGGGCCAGGCGGCCGGCACGGTGGCCATCAGCTTGCTCACCGACCGCGGCGCATCGCTGAGGTCGGTGCCGCTCGCCTGGTCCCGCGTCGATTGGTGCGACCAGCTGCCGCGCAGCCGCAGCCCGTTGTCGAACTGCCGGCTGGCTTCGAGCTCCAGTCCGTTCGAGCGCGCCCCGCCGGTGTTCGCGTAGACCTGCGAGCCGTCGTCGAGCTCGATCAGGTTGATCGCATCGCCCAGCACCAGCCGGTAGACGCTGAGGCTCGCCTCGAATCCGCGCCCGGGCCGCCACAGCGCCGTCGCCTCGCTGGCGCGCAGCGTCTCGACCTTCAGGTCGGCGCTGGTGACCTGGCTGCTGTCCTGGTAACTCGTCTCGGAGACGTTCGGCTCGCGGAACGCGCTGCCGCGCTGCAGCTTGAACGTCCACTCCGGCGAGGCGGCCCACCACACCGCCGCACGCGGCGAGGTGGTCAGCTCGCCGTTGAGCTGCCGGTCCGCCCGCAGGCCGAGGTTCAGCCGCAGGCCCGGGCGCAGCTGCCACTCGTCGTTGACGAACAGCGAGTGGCGGGCCGAGTGCAGCCGATTGTCGACGTAGACGAAGGGGGCCGGGTCCTGGTCGGCGGCGTAGAGGCGCTGGTCGCGGTTGTGCTGGAACTCCAGCCCGGCGAGCACGCGGTGCCCGCTCCAGCCGCTCCAGACGTAGCGCAGCTCGCCGGAGGCCCACCGTGCGTCGGCGTTCGTGACCGACATCACCGGCCCCGAGTCGCCCGGATACCAACCCTCGCCGCGGTAGGCGTAGGCGGCCACGCCGACGCGGGCGAACAGCTCGTGCGAGGGCCCCAGGTGGAGCCCGTAGGCCAGGTCGGCCAGCGCATAGCGGTCGAGCGAGGCGCTGCGCGTGTTGAAGATCACGCCGTAGGCCCCGGTCGGATCGTCCTTGACGCGCTCGGACAGCAGCGCCGTCAGCGCCAGTTCGCCCCAGCGGGCCTTCGCGAACACCTTCTGGTTGCGTTCGCCGTCCTGTCCGATCGCCCAGCCGTCGTTGTTCTCCGGCTGGTCGTAGGCGGGGAAGTGAAGTCGGTCATGGCCGTGGCTGTGTTCGCCGACCACCCCGAGCAGCACCCGCGCGCCGCCCAGGTCGCCGCCCCAGGTGGCCGAAACCTTGCGCCGCGCGCCGGAGCCCAGGCTCAGGCCCAGCGCCGTCCCCGGCAGTTGCGACGGGGTACGTGTCACCACGTTCACCACCCCCAGCACGGCATTGGAGCCGTACAGGACCGACCCCGGCCCGGGGATGAACTCGACCCGGTCGATCAGGGCGACGTCGACGGGAAACTCGCGCCCGGCCGTGGCCGAATCGTAGATGGCCTCGTTGACCCGCACGCCGTCGACCAGCAGCAGCAGGCGCGACGAGTAGTCGCCCGGGCGCTCGACGCCGCGCACGCCGAGGTAGGTGTAGGCCCGGTCCTGGCGCAGGTGCGTACCCGGCAGGCTCTCCAGCACCTCGGCCAGCGTGCGGTAGCCCTGGGCGCGGATCTCGCCACCGGTGCGCACGTAGACGATGCTCGGCGCCTCGACGGCGTCCTGCTCGTACTTGGAGGCGGCCGCCAGGCGCGACCCGCCGTAGACGGGCGCGGCGAGCAGCGCGGCGAGGTCGTCCGGCGGCGGCGACGTGTCGGCAGCGCGGACGGCGCCGGTGGCCAGCAGCGCGGCGGCCAGCAAGGCAGCCGTGCGCGCCGGCGGGCGCAGCAGGCACCGGTGGAGGGGACGCAAGATCGGGTACATCGTCCCTCGGTATCGGCGCCGGGCCGGCCGCCTTGAGCGGCGGATGCCCCCTCCCGTGCAGGAGTCGCACGGGGGCCGGTCGACCTAGACTTCTGCGGCGCCGGGTTGGTCGCGTGCCAGCAGCATGGCGTCGCCGTAGCTGAAGAAGCGGTACTGCTCGCGCACCGCATGCGCGTACAGCGCCCGGATGCGTTCGTACCCCGCGAAGGCGCTCACCAGCATCAGCAGGGTGCTGCGCGGCAGGTGGAAATTGGTCACGAGCCGGTCGACCACGCGGAACGGGAAACCCGGCGTGATGAAGATGTCGGTCTCGCGGCTGCCCGCGCACAGCGTTCCGGACAGCGCCGCCGATTCGAGCGCGCGCAGCGTCGTCGTGCCGACCGCGACGATGCGGCCGCCGGCCGCCCGCGTCCGTTCGATGGCCTGGACGGTGGCCGCGCCGACCTCGAACCATTCGCTGTGCATGCGGTGCTCGGCCAGGTTGTCGCTGCGCACCGGCTGGAACGTGCCGGCGCCGACGTGCAGCGTGATGTTCGCGCGCGCCACGCCGCGGGCGTCCAGCGCCGCGAGCAGCGGCTCGTCGAAGTGCAGCGCGGCCGTCGGCGCGGCGACGGCCCCGGGGCGCGCCGCGAACACGGTCTGGTAGCGGCGCTCGTCGTCGGCGTCGTCGGCATGGGTGATGTAGGGCGGCAGCGGCACGTGGCCATGGCGCTCGAGCAACGTCAGCGGCTCGTCCGGCAGGCGCAGGCGGAACAGTGCGTCGCCGGGGCCGGCGCGGCCGAGCACCTCGGCGTCGAAGGCGTCGGCGAAGCGCAGGACGGATCCGGCCCGCGGCGTCTTGCTCGCTCGCAGGTGCGCGAGCACCTCGCCGCCGGGCAGCACCCGCTCGATCAGCGCCTCGACGGCGCCGCCGCTGAGCTTGTGGCCGAACAGGCGCGCCTTGATGACGCGCGTGTCGTTGAAGACCAGCAGGTCGCCGGGCGCGAGCAGGTCCGGCAGCTCGCGGAAGACGCGGTCCGCCGGCGGGTCGTGGCGGCCGTCCAGCAGCCGCGAGGCACTGCGCTCGGCGGCCGGGTGCTGGGCGATGAGCTGCGGCGGGAGTTCGAAGTCGAAGTCGGCGAGCGTGTAGGCCCGGGGCGGGCAGCTCACGGGGCGCTCAGCGCTGGCCGGCCGGCACCGCCGGCGCCTCCTGGGCCCGCGCGTCCGAGCGGTCCCAGGCCAGCGCCGCCAGCACGCTGACGGCGATCACGGCGGCGAGGACGGCGGCAACACGGGTCACGAAGCGCATGGCGGGGGAAACTCAGGATCAGAACGACAGCCGGCGATTGTGCCCGCTGCGCGGGGGCCCGGCGGACCCGCGAAGCATTTGGATGCGAATTGCCGCGCCGCTGCGTGCCACAGGCCACGCCGCGTGGCCAAAGGTCACGGCGCGCGCGGCGGCGAGAATCGCTCCCATGGCCGACGCCGCCGCGCCCAAGACCGCCGCCGCGCCAGCGAAGTCCGCCCCGCAGAAGGCGCTCGAGAAGCTCGGCCTGCGGCGCGACATCGACCTGGCCCTGCACCTGCCGCTGCGCTACGAGGACGAGACCCGCCTCGTGCCGGTCGCCGCGCTGCGCGACGGCGCCGCCGCGCAGGTCGAGGGCGTGGTCAGCGAATGCCGCGTGCTGCAGCGGCCGCGCCGCCAGCTGGTGGTGACGCTGCACGACGGCCAGGCCGCGCTGACGCTGCGCTTCCTGCACTTCTACCCTTCGCAGCAGAAGGCCTGGGCGCTGGGACGGCGGCTGCGGGTACGCGGCGAGGTGCGGGGCGGCTTTCTCGGGCTGGAGATGGTGCACCCGGCGGTGCGCATCGTCGAACCGGGCGAACCGCTGCCCACGGCGCTGACGCCGGTCTACCCGACCAGCGCGCAGCTGCCGCAGGCCTACCTGCGCAAGGCGGTGGCCTCCGGGCTGGCGCGCGCCGACCTCGCCGAGCTGCTGCCGCCGGGCCTGGCGCCGCCCGGCCTGATGCCGCTGCGCGAGGCGCTGCAGTTCCTGCACCACCCGCCGCCGGAGGCCGGCAGCGAAACGCTGGAGGACCGCGCGCACCCGGCCTGGCAGCGCCTGAAGTTCGACGAGCTGCTGGCGCAGCAGCTGTCGCAGCTGCAGGCGCGCCGCGCGCGCGAGGCACAGCGGGCGCCGTCCTTCGCGGCGCCCGCCGGCGGCCTGCCCGAGCGGCTGCTGGCGGCGCTGCCGTTCGGGCTGACGGCGGCGCAGCGCCGTGTCGGCGAGGAGATCGCGGCCGACCTGGCACGCGCGCGGCCGATGCAGCGCCTGCTGCAAGGCGACGTCGGCGCCGGCAAGACCGTGGTGGCGGCGCTCGCCGCGGCGGTCGTGATCGAGGCCGGCTGGCAATGTGCGCTGATGGCGCCGACCGAGATCCTCGCCGAGCAGCACCTGCGCAAGCTGGTCGGCTGGCTCGAGCCGCTGGGCGTGCGCGTCGCCTGGCTGAGCGGCAGCCGCAAGGGCCGCACGCGGCGCGAGATGCTCGAGCAGGTGGCCTCCGGCGCGGCCGCGCTGGTGGTGGGCACACACGCGGTGATCCAGGAGCAGGTCGTGTTCGCGCGGCTCGGCCTCGCCGTCATCGACGAACAGCACCGCTTCGGCGTGCAGCAGCGGCTGGCGCTGCGCGCCAAGCTGGCCGACGCGCCCGGCCCCGCGCGGGACGGCCCGCCGCTGGAACCGCACACGCTGATGATGTCGGCCACGCCGATTCCGCGCACGCTGGCGATGACGCTGTTCGCCGACCTGGACATCAGCACCATCGACGAGCTGCCGCCCGGCCGCACGCCGGTGGTCACCAAGCTGTTCGCCGACAGCCGGCGCGACGCGGTGGTGGCCCGCATCCGCGACGAGGTGGCGCAGGGCCGCCAGGTCTACTGGGTCTGCCCGCTGATCGACGAGTCCGAGACGCTGGACCTGCAGAACGCCACCGCGACGCACCAGCAGCTGTGCGAGGCGCTGCCCGGCGTGTTGGTCGGCCTGCTGCACGGGCGCATGCCGGCGGCCGAGAAGGCGGCCGTGATGTCGCTGTTCGCCGGCGGGCAGATGGCGGTGCTGGTCGCGACGACGGTGATCGAGGTCGGGGTCGACGTGCCGAACGCCTCGCTGATGGTGGTCGAGCACGCCGAGCGCTTCGGGCTCAGCCAGCTGCACCAGCTGCGCGGGCGCGTCGGACGCGGCGCGCAGGCGAGCGTCTGCGTGCTGCTGTACGGCTCGCCGCTGTCGGACGCCGCCAAGGCGCGCCTGAAGGCGATGCTCGAGACACACGACGGATTCGAGATCGCACGCCGCGACCTGGAGATCCGCGGCCCCGGCGAGTTCCTCGGCGCGCGCCAGTCCGGGGCCCCGCTGCTGCGCTTCGCCGACCTGACGCTGGACGAGGCGCTGGTGCGCCAGGCGCGTGCCGTGGCCGGGCGGCTGCTGGCCGAGCACCCGCAGCTGGCGGAACGGCAGGTGGCACGCTGGCTCGGCGCGCGCGCCGAGTACCTGAAGGCCTGAGCGTCCGAGGGCTGGGGGGGTGCCAGCGGCTCCCGGCCGGGCTAGCATTCGCGGCCGCTGCGCAGGCGCTCACGAGGCAGGCAGCGGCGGCCCCACCTCCCACCCCCTCCGAGGTCTGCTCCTCATGAACCTGATCCAGCGCGTCCAAGACATCCTGCTCAAGCCGAAGGAAACCTGGCCGGTGATCGCCGCCGAGCCGGCGACCGTCGCGTCGATCTACCAGAACTGGCTCATCTTCCTGGCCGCGATCCCGGCCGTGGCGGCCTTCATCGGCCTGTCGATCGTCGGTGTCGGCGGGTTCGGCTACGGCTTCCGGGTGCCGATCCTCAGCGGGCTGGTGCACATGGTGCTCAGCTACGCGCTGTCGCTGGGCATGGTGTTCGTGCTCTCGCTGATCGTCGACGCGCTGGCCCCGACCTTCGGCGGCACCAAGGACCCGATCGCCGCGCTCAAGGTCGTGGCCTACGGCAGCACGGCCGGCTTCGTCGGCGGCATCTTCAGCCTGATCCCGATGCTGGGCGTGCTCGGCATCCTGGCCTCGCTGTACTCGATCTACCTGATCTACCTCGGCCTGCCGGTGCTGATGATGCGCAACCCGCAGGACAAGTCCGCCGCCTACACCGCGGTGGTGATCGTCTGCAGCATCGTCGCGATGATCATCCTCTCGGCGATCACCTCGATGCTGCTGCCCGGGCGCGGCATGGGCGGCGGCTTCGGCGGCATGCACGGCGGCGGCGACGTGACGCTGAAGGTGCCCGGCGGCGAGGTCAACATCGACACCCAGCGCATGGAGGAGATGGCCCGCAAGATGGAGGAGGCGGGCAAGCGCATGGAACAGGCGCAGAAGCGCGGCGACGGTGATGCCGCCGGCAAGGCGCTCGGCGAGATCATGGGCGCGATGGGCGGCGCTGCCGGCGGCGGTGCGCCGCTCCCGGCCGCCGACCTGAAGGCGCTGCTGCCCGAGTCGATCGGCGGCATGGCGCGCGAGAGCTTCGAGGCACAGAGCAACACCGCGATGGGCATCGCCAGCTCGTCGGCGCGCGCCCGCTACGGTTCGGGCGACCGCCGCGTCGAGCTGAAGATCACGGACATGGGCAGCCTCGCGGGCCTGGCCGGCCTGGCCGGCTGGGCGAACATGACGGTGGACCGCGAGACGGACGGCCAGGTCGAGAAGGTCTACAAGCAGGGCAACCGGACGGTGCGCGAACAGTTCCGCAAGGACGGCTCGCACGGCGAGGTGACGGTGATCCTGCCCAACGGCGTGCTCGTCGAGGCCGAAGGCCAGGGCGTCGACCCGGCGTCGCTGAAGAAGGTTGTCGACGGCGTCGACCTGGCGCGCCTGGAGTCGATGCAGAGGCCCGCGAAGTAGCGCTGCGATACTGGGCAGATGACGCTGACCGAACTCCGCTACATCGTCGCCGTCGCCCGCGAGAAGCACTTCGGCCGCGCCGCCGAGGCCTGCTTCGTCTCGCAGCCCACCCTCAGCGTGGCGATCAAGAAGCTCGAGGAGGAGCTCGACGTCAAGATCTTCGAGCGCGGCGCGAGCGAAGTCAGCGTCACGCCGCTCGGGCAGGAGATCGTGCGCCAGGCGCAGTCCGTCATCGAGCAGGCGGCGGCGATCAAGGAGATCGCCAAGCGCGGCAAGGACCCGGTCTCCGGCCCGCTGCGGCTCGGGATCATCTACACCATCGGGCCCTACCTGCTGCCCGACCTGGTGCGGCAGGCCATCGAGCGCGTGCCGCAGATGCCGCTGATCATCCAGGAGAACTTCACCGCCAAGCTGCTGGAGATGCTGCGCACCGGCGAGCTCGACTGCGCGATCATGGCCGAGCCGTTCCCGGATGCCGGGCTCGCCGTCGCGCCGCTGTACGACGAGCCGTTCATGGCGGCGGTGCCGGTCCAGCATCCGCTGGCCAGGCGCAAGGCCATCACCGCCGAGGAACTGAAGTCCGAGACCATGCTGCTGCTGGGCACCGGCCACTGCTTCCGCGACCACGTGCTCGAGGTCTGCCCCGAGTACGCGCGCTTCTCGAGCGACGCCGAGGGCATCCGCAAGAGCTTCGAGGGCTCGTCGCTGGAGACGATCAAGTACATGGTGGCCTCCGGCATGGGCGTCACCGTGGTGCCGCAGCTCTCGGTGCCGAAGGAGCCGCAACCGCACGTGCGCTACATCAAGTTCAGCGCGCCGGTGCCGACGCGGCGCGTCGTGCTGGTGTGGCGCCGCACCTTCACGCGCTACGAGGCGATCGCGGCGCTGCGCAACGCGATCTACGCCTGCGAGCTGCCGGGCGTGAAGCGCCTGACCGACTGAGGCCGGGCGGCCCAGCGCCGGGGCGGCCCGGCTATCGATGGCTTGCCGATTGCCAATTGGCGCGCGCTATCGATGCGCCGTATGCTCGAGCCACCCCCTTTCCCGATCAACACGGCGGCGGCGTCACTTCGCTACAGTGGCATCGTCCCAGACCCGCGAGGTGCATCGAATGGCAAAGAAGAGCAAGGCCGCCGGGGCGGCGATCGACATCGGCATCAGCGACAAGGACCGCGCGGTGATCGCCGGCGGGCTGTCGCGGCTGCTGGCCGACACGTACACGCTGTACCTGACGACCCACAACTTCCACTGGAACGTGACCGGGCCGATGTTCAACACGCTGCACGCGATGTTCATGGCCCAGTACACCGAGCTGTGGAACGCGGTCGACCCGATCGCCGAGCGCATCCGCTCGCTCGGCCATGCCGCGCCGGGCTCGTACGGCCAGTTCGGCGCGCTGGCGTCGATCAAGGACGCCCCGGCCAAGCCGCCGAAGGCGCTGGACATGGTGAAGGTGCTGGTCGACGGCCACGAGGCCGTGGCCCGCACCGCGCGCAGCGTGTTCCCGCTGGCCGCCGCGGCCGACGACCAGCCGACCGCCGACCTGCTGACCCAGCGCCTGGACATCCATGAAAAGACGGCCTGGATGCTCCGGTCGTTGCTGGAGGAATGAGCGCCCGGGCAGACCGTCTTTCGGCGCAGGGTCACTTCGCGCAGCGAAGTGAGCCGAAGCCAGAAGACGGCCTGGATGCTGCGCTCGCTGCTCGAGGAGTGACGCCGTGAGGATCGCGATCCTCACCTTCGACGGCTTCAACGAGCTCGACTCGTTCATCGCCCTCGGGCTGCTGAACCGGCTCGGCGCGCAGGGCTGGAAGGCCGAGATCACCAGCCCGACCTCGCACGTCACCTCGATGAACGGCGTGACCGTGCAGGCGCAACGCTCGCTCGAGTTCGCCAGCGAGGCCGACGCCGTGATCTTCGGCAGCGGCATCTACACCCGCGCGATCGCCGAGAACAGCGCGATCCTCGACCGGCTGCAGCTCGACCCGCTGCGCCAGCTGATCGCGGGGCAGTGTTCCGGTGTGCTGCTGATGGCGCGCCTGGGCCTGCTGGCCGACCTGCCCGCATGCACCGACCTGACCAGCAAGCCCTGGGTCGTGGAGGCCGGCGTGCGGGTGGTGGACGCGCCTTTCCACGCGCGCGGCCCGATCGCCACCGCGGGCGGCTGCCTCGCATCGCAGTACCTCGCGGCGTGGATGATGCTGTGCCGTGCCGGGCCCGATGCGGCGGCGGCCGCGCTGCACTACGCGGCGCCGGTCGGCGAGAAGGACGCCTACGTCGCGCGGTTGCTGGAGGTCGTCAAGCCGTTCGTGGCGGCCTGAGTCCTCAGTCCAGATCGTCGATGCGGCGCGGCCAGCTGTCCTTCAGCAGGCGCGACAACACGCGGTCGGCGAGCAGGCGGCCGCCGGTCTGGCAGCGCGCGCAGTAGTTGGTCTCGTTGTCGGCGTGCACGATGCGCTGCACCGGGCTGCCGCAGTCCGGGCAGGGTTCGCCGTAGCGCCCGTGCACGGCCATCCGCGGATGAAACGCGGTGACCTTGTCGGGCCAGCCGCCGTGGGCACGCGCCTCCTCGCGCAGGCGCTGCGTCCATTCGGCGAGCACGCCGCGGGTGGCGTCGAACAGGCGTGCGATCGCTTCCTCGTCCAGTGACCGCGTCAGGGTGACGGGGGACAGCCGCGCCCGGTGCAGGATCTCGTCCGAATAGGCGTTGCCGATGCCGGAGAACAGCTTCGGGTTCGTCAGCGCGCGCTTGAGCGTGTGGTTCTCGGCCACCAGGCGCGCCGCGAACGCCGCCCGGTCCGCGGCGAATACGTCGATGCCGCCGGGATCGGCCGCGTCCAGCGCCACGCGGCCGCGCAGCAGGTGCAGCGCCGCGCGGCGCTGCGTGCCGGCCTCGGTGAGCACCAGGCTGCCGGCGTCGAACTCGAACACCGCCAGCACGGTGCGCCCGCCCGGCCGCGCGCCGGGCGGGCGCCACTGCAGCCGCCCGGCGATCATCAGGTGGATCACGAGGAACAGCTCGCCCTCGAGGGCGATCACGACGCGCTTGCCCAGGCGCTCGACACCGAGCGCACGCAGGCCGTCCACCTCGCCGATCGGCGGCAGCGCGGTGCGCAGCAGGAAGGGGTTGAGCAGGCGCACGCGTTGCAACGTTGCGCCGTGCAGCCGTGCCGCGAGGCTTTCCACGTAGACGGTGATGTCGGGCAGCTCCGGCATGCGGCCAGTGTGCCAGCGGCGCGGATAATCCCGCGATGTCCGAACTGACCCCGCAGGTGCGCCGCCGGCGCACCTTCGCCATCATCTCCCACCCCGACGCGGGCAAGACCACGCTGACCGAGAAGCTGCTGCTGTTCTCCGGCGCGATCCAGATCGCCGGCAGCGTGAAGGCACGCAAGGCCTCGCGGCACGCCACCTCCGACTGGATGGAGATCGAGAAGCAGCGCGGCATCTCGGTCGCCTCCAGCGTGATGCAGATGGAGTTCCGCGACTGCGTGATCAACCTGCTGGACACGCCCGGCCACCAGGACTTCTCCGAGGACACCTACCGCGTGCTGACCGCAGTCGACGCCGCGCTGATGGTGATCGACGCGGCCAACGGCGTCGAACCGCAGACGCGCCGCCTGCTGCAGGTCTGCCGCGCGCGCAACACGCCCATCCTGACCTTCGTGAACAAGATGGACCGCGAGGTGCAGGAGCCGCTCGCGCTGATGGACGAGATCGAGCGCGAGCTCGGCATGGCGGTGGTGCCGTTCACCTGGCCGGTCGGCATGGGCAAGGCCTTCGGCGGCGTGATGGACCTGCGGAAGGAACAGATGCGCGTGTTCGTGCCGGGCGAGGACCGCAACCGCGAGGACGACGAGATCATCGAGGGCCTGACGAACCCGGTCTATGCCGAGCGCTTCGGCCCGGCCTACGAACACGCGAAGCACGACATCGAGCTGGTGCGCGAGGCGGCGCCGGCGTTCGACGAAGCCGAGTTCCTCGGCGGACACCAGACGCCGATGTTCTTCGGCTCGGCGATCAACAACTTCGGCGTGCGCGAGGTGCTCGACGCGCTGGTCGACCTCGCGCCGCCGCCGGGCGCGCGCCACGCGATCCAGCGCGAGGTGAAGCCGGACGAGAAGAAGTTCAGCGGCGTGGTGTTCAAGATCCAGGCCAACATGGACCCGGCGCACCGCGACCGGATCGCGTTCGTGCGCGTCGCCTCCGGCCAATTCGAGCGCGGCATGCGGCTGAAGGTGGTGCGCTCCGGCAAGGAGCTGCGGCCGAACACGGTGGTGTCGTTCCTGTCGCAGCGCCGCGAGCTGCTCGACGAGGCGTTCGCCGGCGACATCATCGGCATCCCCAACCACGGCGTGCTGCAGCTCGGCGACACGCTGACCGAAGGCGAGAGCCTGCAGTTCACCGGGCTGCCGTTCTTCGCGCCGGAGATGTTCCGCACCGTCGAGGTGGCGGACCCGCTGAAGACCAAGCAGCTGCGCGCCGGGCTGACGCAGCTTGGCGAGGAGGGCGCGATCCAGGTGTTCCGCCCGGTCGGCGGCTCGATGCTGCTGCTCGGCGCGGTCGGCCAGCTGCAGTTCGAGGTGGTCGCGCACCGGCTCGAGCACGAGTACGGCTGCAAGGCGCGCATCCAGCCGGCCCGCTACAACGTGGCCCGCTGGGTCACCTGCGACGAGGCCGACGGCGGCGAGCGCGAGCTGAAGCGCTTCGTCGACGGCAATTCACACCGCGTCGCGCACGACGCGGTCGATGCGCCCTGCGTGCTGCTCGAATACGCCGGCGAACTGCGCGCGATGCAGGAGAACTGGCCGAAGATCAAGTTCCACGCGCTGCGCGAGCACGCGGGGCTGGTGTTCCAGAAGCAGGTGGAGGCCTGAGCTCGTCCGCTTCGAACGCCAGCGTCAGGCGCTCGTCGCCATGGCGCATCAGCGCCTGGGTCGCACCGACCTTGCAGATCCAGGTCTCGAGCTGCGGCGGCTCCGGCAGCCGCAGCGCCAGCGGGTCCAGCACCGCGCCGCAGCGTCCGCCCTGCGCACGCGCCGAGGCATAGCGGATCCACTGCACGCCGGCCTCGCGCGCCTGGCCCGCGAGCGCCTGGCAGGCGCGGTAGTCGCTCGGGTGGGTCCATTCGGCCGCGCGGGCGGACCAGGGGGCGCGGGTGAGGTCGATGCAGCGGCCGCGCACGTCAGCCGGGAACAGCGTGTGCTCGGTGACCAGCTCGCGTGCCTGCAGGCCCTCGCTGTCCATCAGGAAGCGCCAGCGCCAGTGCGCCACTTCGGCGCAGGCCGTCAGCTTCTCTTCCGCGCCGTACCAGAGCCCGGGCTCGTCGCCGCGACGAAAGCGCGAGGCGTGCGGCGAGCGGTAGCGGAACGGCGTCGCGATCAGGTAGGGCAGGCCCCGCGCCGCCTCGGGCAGCGGCGGCTTGCTGGCGTCCAGGATCTGCTCCAGCACGTCCTGCTCGGCCAGGCTGTCGACCAGCTTCATCGTCGCGACCAGGTGCTGCGCCTCCACACCGCGCCACAGCCGACGCGCCAGCGTGCGCGCGCCGGCCTCGAGCGGCGCCGCGCTCACAGCGGCGCGCGCATCGCGTCGAGGTAGGCCACCACCGCCACCAGCCCCTGCGCCTTGCGGATCAGCTCGGCGGGTACGCCGTTCAGCGCGCGGTTGGGGCTGCGCATCCATTCGAGGCGGCGCTGCGCGTCGTTGCCGACCAGCGCATCGAGCGAGCGGTACAAGCGCACCAGCAGTGCCGCCAGCTCGCCGGACTTGGATTCCGGCGCCAGGCCGCGTTCACCACGCACGATGCGCGAGACGGTGGCCTCGCTGGCGCCGATCACCAGCGCCAGCGCGCTGCCGTTCAGGCCGAGCAGCTCGGCGGCGCGCGCAGTGGCCTTGGCCAGCACCTCGGCCCGGTCGGGCGCGGCGCGCGAGGCCGATGGGGAGGGGACGGGATGAGCCAGCATGCGGGTTCTTTCTGGCGAAAGAATACTTGACATTCGCCTCATCTGCAAGCGATCGACGGCGCGCCACAATGCCCGCATGACCGGCCTGCCCCTGCCGCGCCGCTTCGCGCTGTACCTGGACCTGATCCGCTGGAACCGCCCGGCGGGCACCTACCTGCTGCTGTGGCCCACGTTGTCGGCGTTGTGGTTCGCGGCCGGCGGTTTCCCGGGCTGGCACCTGCTGGTGGTGTTCGTGCTCGGCACCTTCCTGATGCGCAGCGCTGGCTGCGCCGTCAACGACGTGGCCGACCGCGACTTCGACCGCCACGTCAAACGCACCGCGCAGCGCCCGGTCACGAGCGGCGCGCTGGGGGTGCGCGAGGCGCTCGCGGTCGGCGCGCTGCTGGCGCTGCTGGCCTTCGTGCTGGTGCTGAGCACCAACCCGACGACCATCGCGTGGAGCTTCGCCGCCCTCGCGGTGGCCATCTTCTACCCGTTCACCAAGCGCTTCTTCTCGATGCCGCAGGCGGTGCTGGGCGTGGCGTTCAGCTTCGGCATCCCGATGGCCTTCGCCGCGGTGCAGGGGCAGACGCCGGCGCTGGCCTGGGCGCTGCTGCTGGGCAACCTGTCCTGGGTGCTGGCCTACGACACCGAATACGCGATGGTCGACCGCGACGACGACCTGAAGATCGGCATCCGCACCTCCGCGATCACGCTCGGCCGCTTCGACGTCGCCGGAGTCATGCTGTTCTACGCCGCATACCTCGGGTCCTGGGCGGTGCTCGGCGCGCAGGCCGGCCGTGGCGCGCTCTACCTGGCCGGCATCGCGACGGCCGCTGGCATCGCCGCCTGGCACTTCACGCTGATCCGCGACCGCTCGCGCGAGGGCTGCTTCCGCGCGTTCCGCCTCAACCACTGGGTCGGCTTCACCGTGTTCGCCGGCCTGGTGGCCGACTTCGCCCGCGGCTGACGCCCCCCTTCGGCGCGCCGGCGCACCAGCAGCGCGCGCCGCCTGCCCGGCTTAGCCGCCACCCACCGGGGTGAGCGGCGCTGGCACGGTTGATGCTGCACACCTTCTTGTATACCAGAAGGTGCACCAAAAGTGGCGTCCCCGCTCGCGTCTCCCCTTCCCACCCTGGCGGACTGGCAGCAGGCCTATCGCGATGGCGCGTCGCCCGGCGAGCGCCTGACGGCGCTGCATGCGCAACTGCTCGCCCGCGGCGAAGACGTCGCGGTGATCCGGCTGGTCGATGCGACCGCGCTGCGGGCGCGCGTCGCGGCGCTGCAGGCCGCCGCGGCGGCGCACGCCGACCGGGCCGCGCTGCTGCGCGCGTTGCCGCTGTGGGGCGTGCCGTTCGCGGTCAAGGACAACATCGACATCGAAGGGGTGCCCACCACCGCCGCCTGCCCGGCGTTCGCCCGCCCGGCCGAGCGCAGTGCCGAGGTGGTGCGCCGGCTCGAGGCGGCCGGTGCGGTGTGGATCGCGAAGACCAACCTGGACCAGTTCGCCACCGGCCTGGTCGGCACGCGCTCGCCCTACGGGCGGCCGGCCAGCGTGGCCGCGCCGGAGCGCATCAGCGGCGGCTCCAGTTCCGGCTCGGCCGTGCTGGTGGCGCGCGGCGATGTGCCATTCGCGCTCGGCACCGACACCGGCGGCTCGGGCCGCGTGCCGGCCGGCTTCAACGGGCTGGTCGGCCTGAAGCCGACGCCGGGGCGCGTCAGCACCGCCGGCGTGCTGCCGGCCTGCCGCAGCCTGGACTGCGTCTCGCTGTTCACCCACAGCGTCGACGACGCCGCGGCGCTGCTGGCACTGCTCGAGGGCCCGGACGAGGCCGACGCGTACAGCCGCTTCACGCCGGGACCGGCGGCCTGGGCCCCGGCGCTGCGCGTCGGCGTGCCGGCCAGCCCGGTCTTCTTCGGCGATGCCGGCTACGCGCAGGCCTGGCCCGCGGCGCTGGCACGGCTCGAGGCGGCCGGTCACCGCACCGTGCCGCTGGACTTCGCGCCGCTGCACGAGGTCGCCGCGCTGCTCTACGACGGCCCGTGGGTCGCCGAGCGCCATGCCGTCGTGAAGGCGCTGCTGGCGCGCCAGCCGGAGGCCTTCGACCCGACGGTGCGGCAGGTGATCGCGAAGGCGCTCGACTTCGATGCGACCGCCGCGTTCGAGGGCCAGTACCGCCTGCGTGCGCTGGCCGCCCAGGCGGCCCGCACCTGGGCGCAGGTCGACGTGCTGATGGTGCCGACCACGACCGGCCATCCGCGCTTCGCGGAGGTGGATGCGGATCCGGTCGGCGTCAATTCGGCGCTTGGCCGCTACACCAACTTCGTCAACCTGCTCGACTGGTGCGCGCTCGCGGTGCCGGCCGGGCAGACGCCGGCGGGTCTGCCGTTCGGCGTCACCTTCATCGCGCCGGCCCGCCACGACGCGGCGCTGGCCCGCTTCGCCCGCGCCTGGCAGGGAGCGGGCGGCGCCGTGCCGGCCGCCTGGCCGCGCAGCGAGCCGGTGCTGCCGATCGCGGTGGTCGGCGCGCACCTGTCCGGCCTGCCGCTGAACGGCCAGCTGAACGAACGCGGCGCCACACTGCTCGAGGCCACCACCACCGCACCGCGCTACCGGCTGCATGCGCTGCCCGGCACGGTGCCGCCCAAGCCCGGACTGGTGCGCGATGAAGCGCATGGCCAGGCCATCGCGCTCGAAGTCTGGGCAATGCCGCAGCGCGCGGTCGGCAGCTTTCTTGCATTGATCCCCGCGCCGCTCGGCCTCGGTTCGATCGAACTGGCCGATGGCCGACGTGTGCACGGTTTCCTGTGCGAGGCACACGCCGTCGCCGATGCGCCCGATGTCAGCGCCTTCGGCGGCTGGCGCGCCTACCTCGCTTCCCTGCGTTGAACGGAGTCTTCACCGATATGGACCGTCGTCGATTCATCCAGAGCGGCAGCGCCGCCGCCGCCATCGCCTCGCTGCCGACCGTCGCCGGCGCCCAGTCGCGCCCGAAGGACGTGCTGCTCGTCGCCAACGAGTTCGGCCCCAACTCGCTGGACATTCACACCGTCGGCGCGAACCGCCCCAGCTACGGCGTGAGCTGGATCTGCTACGACCGCCTGCTGACCTACGGCAAGCGCACGCTGCCCGACGGCCGCATCGCCTACGACCGCAACAAGCTCGAACCCGAGCTGGCCGAAAGCTGGCAGATGGCGCCGGACGGCAGCTCGGTGACCTTCAAGCTGCGCAAGAACGCCAAGTTCCACGACGGCACGCCGGTCACGGCGAAGGACGTGAAGTGGAGCTTCGACCGCGCCGTCACGGTGGGCGGCTTTCCGACCTTCCAGATGGCCGCAGGTTCGCTCGAGAAGCCCGAGCAGTTCGTGGTCGTCGACGACCACACCTTCATGATCAAGCTGCTGCGCAAGGACAAGCTGACCATGAACGACCTCGGCGTGCCGGTGCCGAGCATCTTCAACAGCGAGCTGGTCAAGAAGAACGCCACCGCGCAGGACCCCTGGGGCCTGACCTGGACGCGCAACAACACCGCCGGCGGCGGCGCCTACAAGGTGGAGGCGTTCCGCCCCGGGCAGGAAATCGTCTACGTCCGCTTCGACGACTGGAAGAGCGGCCCGCTGCCGAAGCTGCGCCGCATCGTCCAGCGCGAGGTGCCGAACGCCGGCAACCGCCGCGCGCTGCTGCTCAAGGGCGACATCGACATCACCTACGACCTGCCGCCGAAGGACTTCTCCGAGCTCTCGAAGGAGGGCGGCGCCGTCAAGGTGACCAGCGCGCCGATCGAGAACGCGATGTTCTACCTCGGCATGAACGTCACCAAGCCGCCGTTCGACAACGTGAAGGTGCGCCAGGCGGTGGCGATGGTGCTGCCCTACGAGAAGCTGTACGAGAACGCGCTCTACGGCCGCGCCATCAAGCTGTGGGGCGCGCCGGGCATGCAGGTCAAGAGCACCGCCTGGCCGCAGCCGACCGGCTACCACACGGATCTCGCGAAGGCCAAGGCGCTGATGGCCGAGGCGGGTGCGGCCAACGGTTTCGAGACCACGCTCAGTTTCGACCTCGGCAGCGGCACGGTCAGCGAGCCGATGGCGGTGCTGATCCAGGAGTCGCTGGCGCAGATCGGCATCAAGGCGCAGATCAACAAGATCCCCGGCGCGACCTGGCGCGCGGCGCTGCTGAAGAAGGACATGCCGATGATCATCAACCGCTTCGGCGGCTGGCTGGACTTCCCCGAGTACTTCTTCTTCTGGTGCTACCACGGCCAGAACGCCGTGTTCAACACGATGAGCTACCAGAACGCGAAGCTCGACAAGATCATCACCAACGCCCGCTACGCCGAGAGCAAGACGCTGTACGACTCCTTCGTCAAGGACATGATCCAGATCGCCTTCGACGAGGTGCCGCGCATCCCGCTCGTGCAGCCGACCATGGACGTGGCCATGCAGAAGGACGTGCAGGGCTACATGTACTGGTTCCACCTGCAGCCGGACTACCGGCAGCTGGCGAAAGCCTGACGGGTCGCACCATGGCACTGACGCCGCAACAGGTCGAGGCGCTGGTCAACGCGAACGCCGCGGCGCTCGAGCTGCACCTCGCGGCCGAGCACAAGCCCGGCGTGCTGGCGTTCTTCGCGCTGGCCGCCGGCATGGCCGATCTGGTGATGGGCCAGAAGCTCGGCGTCGAGGACGAGTCCGGCAGCGTGTTCGAGCCGGTGGCGCCGCGGGGGCCGGCCGCATGAAGGCCACCGAGATCGCGGCCCAGGTGCGCAGCGGCGCGCTGTCGGCGGCCAGCGTCGTGCAGTCCAGCCTGGCGCTGATCCAGGCCACCGAGCCGAAGGTCAACGCGTTCACCGCGGTGCTCGCCGAGCGCGCGCTCAAGCGCGCTGCGCAGATCGACAAGCACACGCGCCGGGCCGAGCTGTCGCTGGCCGGCGTGCCGTTCGCGGTCAAGAACCTGTTCGACGTGGCCGGCATCGCGACGCTGGCCGGCTCGAAGATCGAGCGCGACGCGACGCCGGCCGACCGCGACGCACTGCTGGTGCGCCGGCTCGAGGCGGCCGGCGCCATCCTGGTCGGCGCGCTCAACATGGACGAGTACGCCTACGGCTTCTCGACCGAGAACACGCACTATGGGCCGACGCGCAACCCGCACGACCTGGCGCGCATCTCGGGCGGCTCGTCCGGCGGCTCGGCCGCCGCGATCGCCGCGGGGCAGGTGCCGCTGACGCTCGGCTCGGACACCAACGGCTCGATCCGCGTGCCCTCGTCGCTGTGCGGCACCTTCGGCCTCAAGCCCACCTACGGCCGCCTGCCGCGCCTCGGGTCGTACCCCTTCTGCGCCAGCCTGGACCACCTGGGTCCGTTCGCGCGCAGCGTGGCCGACCTCGCCTTCGCCTACGACGCCATGCAGGGCCCGGCCGCGGACGACCCGCATTGCGCCCAGCGCCCGCCCGAGCCGACCCGCACGCAGCTGGACGCACCCGCCGAGGGCCTGCGCATCGCCGTGCTGGGCGGCTGGTTCCGCGAGATGGCACTGCCCGAGGCGACGGGCGCGGTCGACGCCGTGGCGCAGGCACTCGGCACCACGCGCCTCGTCGAACTGCAGGACGTCGACCGTGCCCGCGCCGCCGCCTTCCTGATCACCAACGCCGAGGGTGCCAACCTGCATCTCGCGGACCTGAAGAAGCGCGCGCAGGACTTCGAGCCGCTCTCGCGCGACCGCTTCCTGGCCGGCACGTTGCTGCCCGCGACCTGGGTCGTGCAGGCACAGCGCGTGCGGCGCGCGTTCGCGCGCCAGCTCGCGCGCGTGTTCGAGGCGGTCGACGTGCTGCTCGCGCCGGCCACCCCCTGCGTCGCGCCACCGATCGGCACCGAGTGGCTGGAGATCAACGGCCAGCGCCTGCCGGCGCGCCCGAGCATGGGCCTGCTGACACAGCCGATCTCGTGCATCGGCCTGCCCGTGGTCACGGTGCCGCTGTGGGGCATGAACCCGCAGCTGCCGCATCTTCCGATCGGCGTGCAGGTGATCGCCGCGCCCTGGCGCGAGGACCACGCGCTGCGCGTCGCCGCGCAGCTCGAGGCGCTGGGTCTCGCGGCCGCCCCGGTCGCGGCGCTGAACTGAGGCGCCGATGGACATCAACCTGCCCGACGTGCACGCCGAGGTCAGCGCGATCTTCGCGCTGTACGAACAGGCGCTGACGGGCAACGACGTCGCGCTGCTGGACGAGCTGTTCTGGGATTCGCCGCACACGGTGCGCTACGGCGTGGCCGAGAACCTGGTCGGCATCGACGCGATCCGCGCCTTCCGTGCCGCACGCTCGCCGGTCGGCCTGGCGCGCGAGCTGCACCGCACCGTGATCACGACCTACGGCCGCGACGCGGCGACCGCGATGACCGAGTTCGTGCGCGGCGCGCGCCACGGCCGTCAGAGCCAGACCTGGATGCGCCTGCCGCTGCCCGGGCACGGCGGCTGGCGCGTCGTCGCCGCGCACGTGAGCCTGCTGCCCGAAGCCTCCAGCCCCTGACGTTTCCCCCCCCCTGATCCTTCCCCTGCTGCTTCCCCCTGACGAGGAGACCCTCATGTCGAAGAAGACCCTGATCACCCCCGCGCCCGACGCGCTGCGCCGCCACCTGCTGGCCGGCAGCGCGCTCGCCGCCGGCTCGCTGCTGCTGCCCGGGGCGCTGCGCCGCGCCGGGGCGCAGGCGCCCCTCGTGGTCGGCGTGATCTACGTCGGCCCGCGCGGCGACTTCGGCTACAACCAGGCGCAGGCGCAGGCCGCCGCGGCGATCAAGAAGCTGCCCGGCGTGAAGGTGGTCGAGGAGGAGAACGTGCCCGAGACCACCGCGGTGCAGAAGACGATGGAGGCCATGATCAACCAGGACGGGGCCTCGCTGATCTTCCCGACCTCGTTCGGCTACTTCGACCCGCACATGCTGAAGATGGCCGCGAAGTACCCGAAGGTGCGCTTCGCCCACTGCGGCGGCCTGTGGACCGAGGGCAAGCACCCGAAGAACACCGGCAGCTACTTCGGCTACATCGACGAGTGCCAGTTCCTGGCCGGCGTGGTCGCGGGCTACACCAGCAAGACCAAGAAGCTCGGCTTCATCGCCGCCAAGCCGATCCCGCAGGTGCTGCGCAACATCAACGCGTTCACGCTCGGTGCGCGCATGGTCGACCCGGCCTTCACGACACGCGTGATCTTCACCGGCGAGTGGTCGATGCCGGTCAAGGAAGCCGAGGCCTCGACCAGCCTGATCGACCAGGGCGTGGACGTGCTGACCTGCCACGTCGACAGCCCGAAGGTGATCGTCGAGACGGCCGAGAAGCGCGGCATCTTCGCGAGTGGCTACCACGCCAGCCAGGCGGCGCTCGCGCCCAAGGGCTACCTGACCGGCGCCGAGTGGGACTGGGCCACGCCCTACAACGCGCAGATCAAGGCGGCGCAGAGCGGCGCCCCGATGCCCAACTTCCTGCGCGGCGGCCTGAAGGACGGCTACGTGAAGATGTCGCCGTACGGCGCCGCGGTCGGCGCGCCCGCCAAGGCCAAGGCCGACGAGATCAAGGCCGCGATGATGAAAGGCGGCTACGTCATCTTCAAGGCCGGCATCAAGGACAACAAGGGCAGTGTCGTCGTCGCCAAGAACCTCGACCAGTTCGACCCCGAGCTCGAGAAGATGAACTACCTCGTGGAAGGGGTCGTCGGGGCGATTCCCGGCTGAGCGGCGGAGCCCGCGATGAGCAGCATCCCGGTGCCGGCCGGTACGCCGGTCGCCACGCCCTCGGCGACGGCCCTGAAACTGCGTGCCACGCTCGACGCGCTGCTGCCCGTGCTCGCGGCGCTGCTGCTGACGGTGCTGCTGTTCTCGCTCGCCGTCGCGCTGGCCGGCTTCAATCCGCTCGAGGTCTGGGGCCTGATCGTGCGGGGCGGCTTCGGCGACGCGTTCGCCTGGCAGAACACCCTGCAGCGCGCCGCGCCGCTGCTGCTCACCGGCCTCGCCGTGGCGCTGCCGGCCCAGGCCGGGCGGGTGATCATCGGCAACGAAGGGGCGCTGGTGCTCGGCGGCCTCGCCGCCGCGGCGGTCGGCAGCGCGCTCGCGGCGGCCGGGCCGGTCGTCGTCTGGCCGGCGATGGCGCTGGCCGGGATGGCGGCCGGCGGCGTCTGGATCGGCATCGTCGGCTGGCTGCGCGAGGCACGCGAAGTCAACGAGACGATCTCCAGCCTGCTGATGTCGTTCATCGCGATCGCGCTGTTCAACCAGTGCGTCGAGACCGTGCTGCGCGACCCGGCCAGCCTGAACAAGCCGTCGACCAAACCGCTGCCGGACGAGCTGCTGCTGCCGCCGCTGCCGGGTCTGGACGTGCACTGGGGCCTCGCGCTCGGCCTGCTCGCCGCGCTGGCCGCCTGGGTGGTGATGCGCTTCACGCCGCTCGGTCTCGCGCTGCGCGTGGCCGGCGGCAACGCGCGCACCGCGCTCGGCGTCGGCCTGCCCGTGCGCGCGCTGACGATCGGCGCCTGCGCGGCGGGCGGCGCCTGCGCGGGCCTGGCCGGCGCGGTCGAGGTCGGCGCTGTGCACGGCGCGGCCAATGCGTCGCTGATCGCCGGCTACGGCTACAGCGGCATCCTGATCGCGTTCGCGGCGCGCTTCTCGCCGGCCGGCGTGGTGCCGGTGGCGATCCTGGTCGGCGGCATCGCCGCCAGCGGCAGCCTGCTGCAGCGCCGCCTCGGTCTGCCCGACGCCTCGGTCACGGTGCTGCTGGGCATCGCGTTCGTTGCGTTGATCGGCTGCGAGACCTTGCGCGGCCGCAGCTTCTTCAGCAAGGGAGGCCGCCATGGCTGACGCGAGCGCACTCGGCTGGTGGGGCGTGCCGCTGGCGATCGCCGGCGGCGCGATCCGGGTCGGCACGCCGCTGCTGTGGGTGAGCCTGGGCGAGACGGTCACCGAGAAGGCCGGCCGCATCAACCTCGGCCTGGAAGGCACGCTGCTGATGGGCGCGATGACGGCGTTCGGCGTCTCGCTCGCGAGCGGCCTGCCGTGGCTGGGCGTGCTCGCGGCGGCGGTCGTCGGGCTGCTGCTCGGCGCGCTGCACGGGGCGCTGTGCAGCCTGAACCGCGTCAACGACACCGCGATGGGCATCGCGCTGATGCTGGCCGGCTCGGGTTTCGCGTTCTGGCTCGGCAAGCCGCTGATCCAGCCGAGCGCCCCCGGGCTTGCACCGGTCGCGCTCGGCGAATGGTCGAGCAACGCCGCGGTGAAAGCCGCACTCGGCATCAACCCGCTGTTCATCGTCGGCACGCTGCTCGCGTTCGCCACCTGGTGGGCGCTCGGCCACACCCGGTTCGGGCTGCGCCTGCGGGTCGTCGGCGACAGCGAGAACGCCGCCCGGGCCTTCGGCCTGTCGCCTTCGGCCTACCGGGTGCTCGCCACCGCCTTCGGCGGCGCCTGCGCCGGCGTCGGCGGCTCGTCGCTGTCGCTGGTCTACCCCGGTGCCTGGAGCGAGGCGCTGTCCAGCGGGCAGGGCGTGATGGCGGTCGCGCTGGTGATCTTCGCGCGCTGGGACCCGCGCCGCTGCATCCTGGCCGGCCTGCTGTTCGGCGGCGCGAGCGCGATCAGCCCGGCCCTGCAGGCGCTGGGCTACTCGCAGGGCTACTACCTGCTCGCCGCGCTGCCCTATGCGCTGACCCTCGCGCTGCTGATCGGCCTGGGCAAACCCGGCCCGAGCCACGGCGCGCCGGGCGAACTCTCGCTGAACCGTTGAACCCGCAGGAGACGACGATGACGACCTTCTCCCGCGTCGATGCCAACCCCTACGCCTGGCCGTTCGACGGCGCCTGGCGCGTCGCCGACACGGCGCTCGTGATCATCGACATGCAGACCGACTTCGTCGGCCTGGGCGGCTACGTCGACCGCATGGGCTACGACCTCACCGCCGTGCGCGCGCCGATCGGCCCGATCGCGGCGCTGCTGGCGAAGGCACGCGCGCTCGGCATGCACGTGATCCATACCCGCGAGGGCCACCGTCCCGACCTCGCCGACCTGCCGGCCAACAAGCGCTGGCGTTCGCGCCAGATCGGCGAGGGCGGCATCGGCATCGGCGACCCAGGCCCCTGCGGCCGCATCCTGGTGCGCGGCGAGCCGGGCTGGCAGATCATCCCGGAGCTGGCCCCGGCGGACGGCGAGCCGGTCATCGACAAGCCCGGCAAGGGCTCGTTCTGCGCCACCGACCTGGAGCTGATCCTCACGACGCGCGGCATCCGCAACCTGCTGCTGACCGGCGTGACCACCGACGTGTGCGTGCACACCACGATGCGCGAGGCGAACGACCGCGGCTACGAATGCCTGATCGTCAGCGACGGCACCGGCGCCACCGATCCCGGCAACCACGCCGCGGCGCTGAAGATGGTGACGATGCAGGGCGGCGTGTTCGGCGCGGTGGCATCGTCCGCCGCGATCCTGAAGGCACTGGGGTGATGCGATGGGCGATCTGATTCCGCCCCAGCCCGAGGCGACCGGCGCCGCCAAGGTCGAGATGCTGCACTTCAGCAAGCGCTTCGGCGCGCTGCAGGCGCTCGACGACGTGTCGCTCACCGTCGAGGCCGGCAGCTTCCACGCGCTGCTGGGCGAGAACGGCGCCGGCAAGTCGACGCTGGTCAAGTCGCTGATCGGCTTCTACCGCGCCGACACCGGCAGCGTGCTGGTCGACGGCCGCGAGCGCGAGATCGGCAGCCCGCGCGACGCCGCCACGCTCGGCCTGGGCATGATCTTCCAGCACTTCACGGTCGTGCCCGGCATGACGGTGGCGGAGAACCTCGCGCTGGCGCAGCGCGAGCTGGGCGCCATCATCGACTGGAAGGCCGAGCGTGCCCGCCTGGCCGAGTTCATGACGGGCGCCCCGTTCCCGCTCGCGCTGGACGCGCGGGTCGCGGAGCTGGCGGCCGGCGAGAAGCAGAAGCTCGAGATCCTGAAGGCGCTGTATGCGAAGCGGCGCTTCCTGGTGCTGGACGAACCGACCTCGGTGCTGACCCCGCAGGAGGCCGACGAGGTGCTCGGGCGCGTCAAGCAGATGTGCCGCGACGGCCAGCTCAGCGTGCTGATCATCACGCACAAGTTCCGCGAGGTGTTCGGCTTCTGCGACGAGGTCACCGTGCTGCGCCGCGGGCAGCGCACCGGCGGCACGAGCGTGGCGGCAACCACGCGCGACGAGCTGGCCGGCTGGATGATGGGCGTGGCCACCGACGCTGCGGCGATCCCCGGCACGCAGCCGCCGCTCGCGCCGCCGCCCGCAGCGGCGCCGGGCTGCGCGCCGCGCCTGGCGGTGCAGTCGCTGGTCGTGCTCGGCACCGAGGGCCGGCGCATGGTCGACGGCCTCACGCTGGCGGTGCAGCCGGGCGAGATCGTCGGCGTGGCCGGCGTCTCCGGCAACGGCCAGCGCGAGCTGGTCGCGGCGCTGACCGGCGCGCTGCCCTGGGCCGGCGGCTCGGTCAGCGTGGACGGCCAGCCGTTCCGCCCGGTGCGCGCGCAGATGCAGCGCTTCGGCGTGCGCAGCCTGCCCGAGGAGCCACTGCACAACGCCTGCGTCGGCAAGCTCGCGGTGGCGGAGAACCTGGCGCTGCGCAACTTCGACCGCGCGCCGCTGGCACGCGGGCCCTGGCTGTCGCGCAGCGCGATGCGCTCGCAGGCGCTGGCGCAGATCGAGGCCTACCGCGTCAAGACCCCCGGGCCGGATGCACCGATCGAGACCCTGTCCGGCGGCAACGTGCAGCGCGCCGTGCTGGCGCGCGAGCTGGCGCCCGATCCGAACCCGCCGCGCCTGCTGATCGTCGCCAACCCCTGCTTCGGCCTCGACTTCCAGGCCACCGCCGAGATCCACGCGCGGCTGCGCGCGGCGCGCGACGCCGGTGCCGGCGTGCTGCTGGTCAGCGAGGACCTGGACGAACTGCTTGCGCTCGCCTCGCGGCTCGTCGTGCTGTCGCACGGGCACATCGCGCTCGAATGCGCCACCGCGAACGCCGACATCGGCACCATCGGCCGCGCGATGGCCGGAGACATGCACGCCGGCAAGGCGGCCGCCTGACATGAACACCGTCGCCGCACGCCCCTACCCCTACCCGTTCGACCCGGCGCACACCGCGGTCGTGATGATCGACATGCAGCGCGACTTCCTCGAGCCCGGTGGCTTCGGCGCGATGCTGGGCAACGACGTCACGACGCTGCAGGGCATCGTGCCGGCCTGCGCGCGGCTGCTCGCCCTGGCGCGCACGCACGGCATGACGGTGATCCACACGCAGGAGGCGCACGACCGCCAGCTGGCCGACTGCCCGCCGTCCAAGCGCGCGCGCGGCGGGCTCGCCTGCGGCATCGGCGACCCCGGCCCGCTCGGACGCGTGCTGGTCGAGGGCGAGCCGGGTGCGGGGTTCGTGCCCGAGCTGCAGCCGCAGCCGGGCGACATCGTGCTGCGCAAGCCGGGCAAGGGCGCCTTCCACGCCACCGGTCTGGACGCCATGCTGCACGCACGCGGCATCACGCACCTGCTGATCGGCGGCGTGACCACCGAGGTCTGCGTGCAGACCACGATGCGCGAGGCCAACGACCGTGGCTACGAGTGCCTGCTCGTCACGGACTGCACGGCGAGCTATTTCCCGCAGTTCCATGCGGCGGTGGTCGAGATGGTGGTGGCGCAGGGCGGCATCGTCGGCTGGGCGGCGCCGCTGGCGGCGGTCGAGGGTGCGCTGGCATGAGGGCGCCGAGTGATCTGGCGGTGTCCGATGGCGACCCACTGTCGTCCTTCGCCTTCTGCTTCCTGCGTGGTGCGGGGCAAGCCGAGCCGCGCCCGGACGGGTGTCGGCGTTCCCGCGCCGCGTCCAGCGGCTGCGGGACCCAGCGAACACCGCGGATCCGGCTCTGCCGGTCCGCTGGTGTTGCCCCCTTGAGGGGGCGCGCGCAGCGCGTACGGGGGTGGTCCGGACCGGGCCGCGACCTGCCTATCCGAGGAGTCCCGAGATGATCGTCAAGGTGATCGGCAAGCGCCTGCTCGGTGCCTTGCCCAACCTGATCGGCGTGGTCGTCATCACCTTCGTGCTGACGCGCGCGCTGCCGGGCGACCCGGCGGCCTACTTCGCCGGCGCGTCGGCCACGCAGGAGGCGATCGACCAGGTGCGCGCACAGCTCGGACTGGACAGGCCGCTGCCGGAACAGTTCTTCCGCTACGTCGGTGACCTCGCGCGCGGCGAGCTCGGCACCTCGCTCACGACCGGCCAGCCGGTGCTGCAGGAGCTGCTGACGCGCCTGCCGGCCTCGATCGAGATGGTGCTGCTGGCGTTGACGCTGGCCTGCGCGATCGCACTGCCGCTCGGCGTGCTGGCCGCCACCCGGCCCGGCTCGTGGATCGACCAGCTGTGCCGGCTCGTGACCACCGCCGGCGTCTCGCTGCCGACCTTCTTCACCGGGCTCGTACTGGCCTACGTCTTCTACTTCCTGCTCGGCTGGGCGCCTTCGCCGCTCGGCCGGCTCGACCCGATGTGGTCGCCGCCGCCGACCTTCACCGGGCTGTACCTGATCGACTCGATCATCGCCGGTGACGCCGCGCTCTGGTGGGCCAGCTTCAAGCAGCTCGTGCTGCCGACCGTGACGATGGCCATCTTCGTGCTCGCGCCGATCGCACGCATGACACGCGCCTCGATGCTCGCGGTGCTCGGCAGCGACTTCGTGCGCACCGCGCGCGCCTCCGGACTGTCCGCCTCGACGGTGCTCGTCAAGTACGCGCTGCGCAACGCGCTGCTGCCGGTCGTCACGACACTGGGCATGGTGTTCGGCTTCATGCTCGGCTCCAGCGTGGTGATCGAGAAGGTGTTCGGCTGGCCCGGCGTCGGCAGCTACGCGATCGACGCGCTGACGGCGAGCGACTACGCGCCGATCCAGGGCTTCGTGCTGGCGATGGGGGTGCTGTTCGTGCTGCTCAACCTGGTGATCGACCTGCTCTACACGCTGATCGATCCGCGCGTCTCGCTGGAAGGGTGAACGATGGCCGTCGCACAGTGCTTCACGAGCTCGGCGCCGGGCCGCCCCAAGCCGGGCTCGATCCACTCGGGGGATCGCCGGCGGTACTCCGCAGGCGAGGGGCAGACATGAACGAGACCCTCAAGCACGTCCGCCACGTGCTGTCCGAGAACCCGGTGACGATGCTCGCCGCCGGCCTGTTCGCGCTGTTCGTGCTGCTGGCGCTGGTCGGCCCGGCGCTCGTGCCCTACGACCCGCTGGCCAGCGACGCCGCGGCAGCGCTGCAGCCGCCGTCGGCCGCGCACTGGTTCGGCACCGACGCGCTCGGCCGCGACATCCTCTCGCGCACGCTGGTCGCGACGCGGCTGGACCTGGGCATCGCGCTGGCCGCGGTGGTGCTGTCCTTCGGGATCGGCATCGCGCTCGGGCTCGCGGCCGGCTTCTTCGGCGGCTGGTGGGACGCGATCATCACGCGCGGCGCCGACACCATCATGGCCTTCCCGCTGTTCGTGCTGGCGATGGGCATCGTCGCGGCGCTCGGCAACACGGTCGGCAACATCGTGCTGGCGACGGCGATCATCAACCTGCCGTTCTACATCCGCGTCGCCCGAGCCGAGGCCAACGTGAGGCGCGGCGCCGGCTTCATCGAGGCGGCCCGGCTGGCCGGCAACGGCGACGCGCGCATCCTCGCGGCGCACCTGTTCCCGAACATCCTGCCGCCGGCGATGGTGCAGGTCAGCCTGAACATGGGCTGGGCGATCCTGAACGCCGCCGGCCTGTCGTTCATCGGCCTGGGCGTTCGGCCGCCGACGCCGGAGTGGGGCATCCTGGTCGCCGAGGGCGCGCAGTTCATCGTCTCGGGCGAGTGGTGGGTCAGCTTCTTCCCGGGCGCCGTGCTGATGCTGGCGGTGTTCACCTTCAACCTGCTCGGGGATGCGCTGCGCGACATCTTCGACCCCCGTCGGAGGACCTGAGATGAGTGCGGCACCTCTCCTCGACGTGCGCGGCTTCGGCCTCGAGTTCCGCACCCGCAGCGGCACGGTGCGCGCGCTCGAGGGCATCGACCTGACGCTGCGCAAGGGCGAGATCGTCGGCCTGGTCGGGGAGAGCGGCTCGGGCAAGTCGGTGCTGAGCTATGCGATGCTCGGCATCTCCGACCGCGCCGCGAAGGTCACGGGCGGCAGCGCGGTGTTCGCCGGCATCGACCTGCTGAAGGCGGACGAGTCGACGCTCGCCGACCTGCGCGGGCGCGACATCTCGATGATCTTCCAGAGCCCGCGCACCGCGCTGAACCCGATCCGCACGGTCGGCCGGCAGATCGAGGACGTGCTGCGCCGGCACGCCGCGGCGCGCGGCGCCGACCTCGCGAAGAGCCTGCGCGAGCGCGCGGTGCAGTCCTTGCGCGAGGTGGCGATCTCCGACCCGGAGCGGCGCCATGGTGCCTACCCGTTCGAGATGTCCGGCGGCATGTGCCAGCGCGTGATGATCGCGCTGGCGCTGGCCTGCCGGCCCAGCCTGCTGATCGCCGACGAGCCGACCACCGGGCTGGACGTCACCACGCAGGCGGCGGTGATGGACCTGATCACGACGCTCGCGCACGAGCGCCAGATGGCCACGCTGTTCATCACGCACGACCTCGCGCTGGCGGCCGACTATTGCGACCGCATCGTCGTGATGCATGCCGGGCACGCGGTCGAGACCGCGCCGTCGCGCGAGCTGTTCGCGCGGCCGCGCCATCCGTACACCGCGCGGCTGCTCAGTTCGACGCCGGACGGCGAGTCGCGCTCGGCGCAGACGCTGCGTCCCGTGCCGGGCAACCTGCCCGACCTGCGCCGCACCGACCTGCCGGCCTGCCGCTTCGCCGAGCGCTGCGAGCGGCGCAGCGAGCGCTGCACCACCGAACGCCCCGCGCTGGATCCGGCGCAGGCGCACGCCGTCGCCTGCTGGCATCCCCTGGACGGCGCCGCGGCGCCGTCCGCCGCGCCCCCGGAGACCGCCCATGCCTGACGCCGCCCCGCTGCTGCAGCTCGAACGTGTGCAGCGCCGCTTCCCCGTCGGCGGCGGCCGGGTGCTGCACGCCGTCGACGACCTCAGCCTCTCGCTCGCGCCGGGCGAGAGCCTCGGACTGGTCGGCGAGTCGGGCTGCGGCAAGAGCACGCTGGTGCGCCTGATCGCGCGCCTGCTGGACACGAGCGGCGGGCGCATCGTGTTCGACGGCCAGGACCTGGCGGCGGAGCCGGCGCGGCGCTTCGCGAAGGCGCCCCAGCGGCACGAGATCCAGATGGTGTTCCAGGATCCGACCGACAGCCTGAACCCGCGTTTCACCGCGCGCGAGGCGATCCGCGAGCCGCTCACGCTGCTGACGAAGACCGGGCGCGCCGCGGCCGACGCACGCGTCGACGAGGTCGCCGAGCAGGTCGGGCTGCCGGCCGCGCTGCTGTCGCGCTTTCCGCACCAGCTCTCGGGCGGGCAGAAGGCGCGGGTCGGTATCGCGCGCGCGCTGGCGGTCAAGCCGCGCCTGCTGATCCTGGACGAACCCACCGCGGCGCTGGACGTCTCGGTGCAGGCCGTCGTGCTGCAGCTGCTCGAGCGCCTGCGCGACGAGCTCGGCCTGTCGCTGCTGTTCGTCTCGCACGACCTGAACGTGGTGCGCCTGCTGACCGACCGCGTCGCGGTGATGTACCTCGGCAAGCTGATCGAGATCGGCCCGTCCGAGCAGGTGTTCCGCTCGCCCAAGCACCCGTACACGCAGTCGCTGATCTCGGCGATCCCGGGGCAGGGGCCGCGCATCCGCCTGTCCGGCGAGGTCAGCAGCCCGATCGATCCGCCGCCGCAGGTGTGCCGCTTCCACGGCCGCTGCCCGCGCGGCGAGGACCGCTGCGCCCGCGAGGCGCCGCCGTTGCGCCCGCTCGGGCAGCAGCTGGTGGCCTGCCACTTCGCCGACGCGGCGACGGCATAGACTGGAGCATGCCCCTGCGCAGCGTCACTACGCCCCTGCCCGATCCGGCCCGCGCCAACCTGGCCGAGCAGGCCTATGCGCAGCTGAAGGAGATGATCCACGACTACGCGCTGCTGCCCGGCGACCGCTTCTCTGAGTCCGAGATGGGCGCCCGCCTGGGCGTCAGCCGCACGCCGGTTCGGGAGGCGCTGTTCCGGCTGCGCAACGAGGGCTTCCTGGACGTCGAGAGCAAGAGCGGCTGGTACGTGCGGCCGATCGACTTCGACCGGCTCGACCAGCTCTACGACCTGCGCGTGCTGCTCGAGCTGGCCAGCGTCGCGCGGCTGTGCGCGCGCACCAGCGATCCGCCCGAACTGGAGGCGCTGAAGGAGGCCTGGCTGGTGCCGGCAGGGGAACGACTGAGCGAGATGCGCGAGGTCGGCGCGCTCGACGAGCAGTTCCACGCGACGCTGGTGCGTGCGGCCGGCAATGCCGAGATCGCCAAGGTGCACTGGGACGTGACCGAGCGCATCCGCATCGTGCGGCGGCTCGACTTCACGCGCGAGGACCGCATTGACGCCACCTATGTCGAGCACGCCAAGATCCTGCGCGCGGTGCTGCAGCGCAAGCTCGACCAGGTGCAGCTGCTGCTGAAGTCGCACATCGAGCAGAGCAAGGCCGAAGTGCGCAAGATCACACTGGGCACGCTGCACGACGCCCGGCTGCGCGCGCGCCGCGGCTGACCTGGCGCCGGATAATCCGGCCATGGCGGCCCGGCCTGCTTCGTCCTCGACGGCGCTGCGCCAGGCACGGCGCGCATGGAACCTGCTGCACCTCGATTCGGCGCAGGCCCGCACGCTGGCCGAGCGGGCGCTGGCCGCGGCCGGTGGCGACGTGCAGGCGCAGGCCTGGGCACGCCTCGCGCTCGGCTTCCACCTGCTGTACTTCGCCACCGCCGCCGAGGCCGCGCGCGAGCTGGAGCGCGCCGCGCGCCTGTTCGACCGCTGCGACGACCGTGCCGGGCAGGTGCTCGCCGGCGCCGCGATCGCCCGCTCGATGTGGCGCCAGGGCCGGGTCCACGACGCGCTGGCGCGGGTGCTGCCGTTGCGCGACGAGGGCGTGCGCGTGCTGCGGCACGACCAGCGCGGCGTGCTGCTGAACACCATCGCCGGCTGCTACTCGGCGCAGGGCGACTCGGCCCAGGCCTTCGCCTACATGTACGAGGCGCTGCGCGACGCCGGCCCGTCGCGCGGGCGCGGCTTCGACACCGTGCTGCATTGCAACCTCGCCCACGAACTGATGCAGATCGGCGACTGCGAGCAGGCGCTGCTGCACGTCGACCAGGGTCTGGCCCGCTGCGCGCAGCTGAAGAACGCGCGGCTGCAGAGCGTGCTGCGGCTGAACCGCATCGCCTGCCTCACCGAACTCGGCCGCGCGGCGGAGAGCCTGCCGGACATCGAGGCCGTGCTCGCGCTGCCGGCCGACCCGAGCGGCCGCGGCCGCATGTCGACCGCCTTCGAGACGCTGGCAATCGCTGCGCTGCGCGCCGGCCGGCCCGACCTGGGTGCCGAGCTCGTCGCGCAGGCGCAGGCCGAGGGGCTGTCGGCCCTGCCCGACGAGCGGCTCGAGCGCTGCACGGCCGCCGCGCTGCTGGCGCTGCGGCACGGCGATGCGGCCGGCGCCGTGGCGCGGCTGCGCGCGGTGCACGCGGAGGCCGAGCGCGACGACGTGGAGGGCCTGAGCCTGCGCATGCGCGCGCAGCACTTCGCCGTGCTCAGCGAGGCGCTGGAGGCGGCCGGCGACGCGGCCGGCGCGCTTGCCGCGCTGCGCCGCTGGCAGGCACTGCACCGCGAACAGGCGCAGCTGGCCTCGCGGGCCCGCTACCAGGCGGCCAACCTGCAGACCGAGCTGCTGCGGCTGCAGCACCGCCTGGACGAGACCGTCGCGACGCGCCGGCGCAGCGAGAAGGCGCGCGCCGAGCTGGCCGCGATCAACGAACAGCTGTCGCACAAGGTCTCCGAGGTGCAGGCACTGCAGGAGGCGCTGCGCCAGCAGGCCACGCACGACCCGCTGACCGGGCTGTTCAATCGCCGCCACCTGAACGACACGCTGCCGATGCTGTTCGCGCTGGCCCGCCGCGACGGGCAGACGATGGCGCTGGCGATCATCGACCTGGACCATTTCAAGCAGGTCAACGACCGCCACGGGCACGCCGCCGGCGACCGGTTGCTGGCCGCGTTCGGCGAGCTGCTGGGCGGCGCGCTGCGCCGCAGCGACGTGGCCTGCCGCTACGGCGGCGAGGAGTTCTGCCTGCTGATGCCGCGCACCGACGCCGCCAGCGCCCGGCGCAAGGTGAACACGCTGCTGCGCCGCTGGCGCGCGCAGGCGTTCCCGTTCGAGGGGGGCACGCTGGCCGGGCTGAGCTTCTCGGCCGGCATCGCCGACACCGCGCAGGCGCCGGAATCGCCGGATGCGCTGCTAAGCGCCGCCGATGCGCTGCTGCTCGCGGCCAAGCGCGCCGGGCGCAACCGCGTCGGCACCGCCGCGGTACCGGCCTGATCCGGTCCGGCGCCCCCGGGGACCGCCCCGGCGACTCCGAAGTAGTGCGGTTACCAGATGGTCACGCGGATCGGCGCCGGAGCGGGCTACAGTGGCGACCCCACTTCCCGGAGGACACCCCATGGGCATCATGAGCTTCATCAAGGAAGCCGGCGAGAAGCTGTTCGGCCACAAGGAAGCGGCCGCGGCCGCCGAGCAGGCGCAGGCCGCGCCGGACAACAGCGCCGCGCTGGCCGCTTCGGCCGCGGCCGACGAGAAGGCCGGCAAGGCGATCGCCGCCTACATCGGCACGCAGAAGCTGAATGCGGACGGCCTGGACGTCCGTTTCGACGGCAAGACCAGCATGGTCACCGTGGCCGGCCAGGCCGCCGACCAGGCCACCAAGGAGAAGATCCTGCTGTGCTGCGGCAACGTGGCCGGCGTGGCCGGCGTGAACGACCTGATGACCGTGGCCGCGCCGGCCGACGAGTCGAAGTGGCACACGGTCGTCCGCGGCGACACGCTGTCGGCGATCTCGAAGACGTACTACGGCAACGCCAACCAGTACATGAAGATCTTCGAAGCCAACAAGCCGATGCTCTCGCACCCGGACAAGATCTACCCGGGGCAGCTGCTGCGCATTCCCGCTTGATCCCCGGCGCCGGGGCGCCGACACTGTGCCCATGGACGCGACGGCGCTCGAATGGCTGCAGCGCGTGCCGGTGTTCGGCGCGCTGCGCGAGGATGTGCTGAAGTTCCTGCTGAAGCAGGGCAGCGTGCGCGAGGTGGCCGAAGGCGACTGGTTCTTCCGCGAGGGGGACCCGGCCGACGCCATGTTCGTGCTGCAGCGCGGTGCCGTGGTGGTGCTGAAGGGCTGGCGCGGCCGCGAGATCGAGCTGCACCGCCTGGAGGCCGGCGACTGCTTCGGCGAGATGGCGCTGCTCGACCTGTTCCCGCGCAGCGCCTCGATCCGCGCGCTGTCGGACACCAGCGCGATCGTGCTGGGCCCCAGCGCGCTGCTCAGCCTCTTCGAGCACGACGCCACGCAGTTCGCGCTGATCCAGATGAACATCGGCCGCGAGATCTGCCGGCGCCTGCGCCAGACCGACGAGATGCTGTTCCGCGCCCGCATGGGCGAAGCCGCGGTGACGCCGTCGTCCTTCGGGACGACCTAGCGCCCGCGCATCGACCGTTCAGCCGAACTCGTCGCCGAGTTCGCGAGCGCGGCGCTGCGCCGCCTTCAGCGCCGCGACGAAGGCGGCCTTCACGCCGCGCTCCTCGAGCGCCGTGATCGCCGCGTGCGTCGTGCCGCCCTTGGAGGTGACGCGCTCGCGCAGCCGCTCGGGTGGCTCGTCCGAGCCCTGCGCCAGCGCCGTCGCGCCGGCGAAGGTGCCGAGCGCGAGCTGCTTGCCCTGCTCGGCCGACAAGCCCATCTCCTGCGCCGCCTGCATCATCGCCTCGACGAAGTAGAAGACGTAGGCCGGGCCGGAGCCGGACAGCGCGGTCACCGCGTCCAGGTCCTCCTCGCGCGCCACCCAGAGCAGCCGTCCGGTCGGCGCGAGCAGCGCCTCGGCCAGCGCCTTCTGCGGCGCGCTGACGGCGCTGCGCGCGAACAGACCGGCCATGCCCTGGCCGATCAGCGCCGGCGTGTTCGGCATCGCGCGCACGACAGACTCGCTGCCGGTGGCCGCCACCAGCGCGTCGCTGCGGATGCCCGCCATCACGCTGAGCTGCAGCGCGTCGGCAACGAAGGGCCGGCAGGGCGCCGCGGCGTCCCGGAAGCTCTGCGGCTTGACCGCCCAGACCACCGCGGCGACGCCGGCCAGCGACGCATCGGCCGCGCCGATGGCCGCAACGCCGAAACGTTCGCGCAGCTGCGCGCGCTGGCCTTCGTTCGGCTCGACGACGCTGATCGAGGCGGCCGGGCGTCCGGCCGCGAGCAGGCCGCCGATCACGGCCGCGGCCATGTTGCCGCCGCCGACAAAGGCGATGCGGTCGTGGGTCATGCGCAATCTCCTAACGTGCCGGGACCGGTGCGGCGCCCGACGCGGCCGGCGGCGCCGGCAGCACCACGCCGGGCCCGAGCGGGATGTCCGCGGTCTCGACAAAACGGGTGACGAAGTAGCGCGTGTCGCCGAAGCAGCTGGTCGGCAGGCCGACCTTCTCCTCGTAGTGCAGGCTGACGCGCCGGCCCATCGCCCCGCTGATCTGCTGCGCCAGTGCCTCGTCGTGCACCGTGAACAGGAATTTCTCGACCGTGCTGCCCGGCAGCGAGACCAGCGCCAGCTCGCCTTCCCAGGTCTTGCAGACCCAGCCCTTGCGCGAGAACTTCTGCACCCAGCCGGCCCGCTCGCCGCTCGAGTAGCTCCAGTTCAGCACGACGGCGAAGTAACCCGCCACCAGGGCAACCAGGACGACGACGCCGAACACGAAGGTCTTGACCATGAGGGAAGGCCGGGAGCCGCAATGGACGGGATCCTCGCACAGCCGTCTTTCAATGGGCCGACAGGCCGGCCAGCAGATCGACATTGCCGCCGGCGGCCGCGGTGTTGACCGTCAGCGTGCGCTCGGCGCAGAAGCGGTACAGGTAGTGCGGCCCGCCCGCCTTCGGGCCGGTGCCCGACAGGCCCTCGCCGCCGAACGGCTGCACGCCGACCACCGCGCCGATCATGTTGCGGTTCACGTACACGTTGCCGATGCGCGCCGCCGCCGCCAGGCGCAGTGCCCGGCTGTCGATGCGCGTCTGCACGCCCAGCGTCAGGCCGTAGCCGAGCGCGTTGATCTGCGCCAGCACGGCATCGACGTCGCCGCGCCAGCGCACGACATGCAGCACCGGGCCGAAGATCTCCTGCCGCACGTCGGCGATCGCACCGACCTCGAACGCCACCGGCGCGACGAGCCGCGGCAGCGCGGCCGGGACGGGTGCCGTGCCGATGGTGCGGGCCTCCCGTGTCAGCCGCTCGACGTGCGCAGACAGGTTCGCATGGGCTTCGTCGTCGATCACCGGGCCGACGTCGGTCGCGAGTTCGGCCGGGTCGCCGACGCGCAGTTCGGCGAGTGCCCCGCCGATCATCTCCAGCACCGCGTCGGCGACGCCCTCGTGGACGACGAGCAGGCGCAGCGCCGAGCAGCGCTGCCCGGCGGAACGGAAGGCGCTCTGCACCACGGCGTCGACCACCTGCTCGGGCAGCGCCGTGCTGTCGACGATCATCGCGTTGATGCCGCCGGTCTCGGCGATCAACGGCACGATCGGCCCGTCCTTCGCGGCGAGCACGCGGTTGATGGCTTTCGCGACGGCCGTCGAGCCGGTGAAACAGACTCCGGCGCAGCGCGGGTCGGCCACCAGCGCGGCGCCGACGGTTTCGCCGGGCCCGTGCAGCAGCACGAGCGCATCGTCCGGCACGCCGCAGGCGTGCAGCAGCGCGACCATGCGCGCGGCGACCGCCGGGGTCTGCTCGGCCGGCTTGGCGGCGACGCTGTTGCCGGCCACCAGCGCGGCGACGACCTGGCCGGTGAAGATCGCGAGCGGGAAGTTCCACGGACTGATGCAGACGAACACGCCGCGGCCGCCGAGGCGCAGCTCGTTGTGCTCGCCGGTCGGCCCGGGCAGCGGCTGCACCGCCAGGCGCTGTTCGGCCTGCACGGCGTAGTAGCGGCAGAAGTCGACCGCCTCGCGCACCTCGGCGACCGCATCGCCCCAGGTCTTGCGCGCCTCCTTGACGAGCAGCGCGCAGAACTCCGGCAGGCGCGCTTCGAGCGCATCGGCGGCGCGCTGCAGCACCGCGGCGCGCTGCCCGAGCGGCGTCGTGTCCCAGGCCGCGAAGCCGTGCTCGAGGCGGCGCAGCGCGGCGCCGATCGCCTCGGGGCTGGCCTCGGGCACGGCGTCGACCACGGTGGTCTCGAGCGCGCGCAGCAGCGGCTCGCGCTGGGCGATGCAGGTGAGGTCGACGCCGGCCGAGTTGGCCCGTGTACCGTACAGCGCGCGCGGCGCGGGCTGCCCGGGCGTGGCGGCCGGCTGCAGCGGCGAGGCGAGAAGCTGCGCGGCGTCCACCGTCGGGTCGGCGAGCTGGTGCACGAAGGACGAATTGGCGCCGTTCTCCAGCAGCCGGCGCACCAGGTAGGCCAGCAGGTCGCGGTGTTCGCCGACCGGCGCGTAGACCCGCACCGGCAACGTGGGCCGGCTCGCCATCACCTCGCGGTACACGCCTTCGCCCATGCCGTGCAGGCGCTGGAACTCGAAGGCCGCACCGTCGGCCGCCATCTGCAGGATCGCGGCGATCGTGCCGGCGTTGTGCGTCGCGAACTGCGGGTAGATCGCGTCGGCGTGGCCGAGCAGGGCCTGCGCGCAGGCGAGGTAGGAGATGTCGGTGTGGTGCTTGTGGGTGAACACCGGGTAGCCGACCAGGCCCAGCTCCTGGGCGCGCTTGACCTCGCCGTCCCAGTAGGCGCCCTTGACCAGCCGCACCATGAAGTGCAGCCCGTGCCGGCGCGCGATGGCGGCGACCGCCTCGACGACGTCGCGCGCGCGCGTCTGGTAGGCCTGCACCGCCAGGCCGAAGCCGCGCCAGCCGGCGTGCTCCTGCGCGATGCGCGCAGCGAGCGCCTCGAACACGTCGAGCGACAGCTCCAGCCGGTCGCTCTCCTCGGCGTCGATGGTCAGGTTCAGGTCGGCCCGCGCCGCGGCCTGCACCAGCGACCAGACGCGCGGCAGCAGTTCGGCGAAGACCCGCTCGCGCTGCGCGTCCTCGTAGCGTGCGAACAGCGCGCTCAGCTTGATCGAGATGCCATCCGCGGCCTCGGGGCCGCGTGCCTGTGGGCCGTCGGCCTCCGGGCGGCGGGCTCGTGGAACTTCGGCCTCCGGGCCGCGGCCCGTCCCGGCGCCGGACGCCGCGGCCGCGAGCCGCTCGATCGCGTGGGCGTAGGCGGCCAGGTAGCGCCGTGCGTCCGCGTCGGTGCGCGCGCCCTCGCCGAGCATGTCGTAGCTGAAGCGCAGCGCCGCGTGCCCGCGGCGCTGCGTGTCGGCCTCGTCCATCGCCTCGCCGATCGAGCGGCCGAGCACGAACTGGCGGCCCAGCAGCTGGATCGCACGCACCGTCGCCGCCACCACGGTCTGCGCGCCCAGGCGCTTGAACAGGCCCGACTCATGGTCGGCGTCCGGCAACAGCTTCTTCGACATGGCGATCGCGCTGGCCGAGAGGCTGGCCAACAGCCGGTTCGGGCCGCCGCTCGCCTTGGCGTCGAAGTCGGCACGGCCGAGCTGGTCGGCCGTCAGCGCGACGGCGGTCTCCGCGTCGGGAACCCGCAGCAGCGCCTCGGCCAGGCGCATCAGCGCGAGGCCCTCGGCGCTGGAGATGGGGTACTCGCGCAGCAGCGACTCCATCGCCCAGAACGGCGCCGGCCGTTCGCGCACGCCACGCACCCAGGGCGTCGCGAGCTGGGCGGCACGCGCCCAGTCGAGTCGCCCGGCCAGCGCCTTCAAGGCGGCATCGAGGACCTGCAGCTCATCGCGGTAAGGGTCCGGCAGGCGCGCGGTGGCGGGTGGGGCGGTGAACATCGGGAACCTCCTGGAGAGGATGCGTTGTCGAATTACTTGTTAGGTTAGCGGTCCGAAGCTAGGATTAATCTCTGAACGGAGATAGTCAAACCATCGATTCTTCGGTGACACCATGGCCGACGACGACACGCCGCGCATCCACAACCTCGACAAGATCGACATCCGCATCCTGCGCGTTCTGCAGAAGGACGGGCGCATCTCGAACCTGAAACTCGCCGAGGAAGTGCACCTGTCGCCGACCGCGGTGCTCGAGCGCGTCAAGCGACTGACCCGCGACGGCTTCATCCTCGGCTACGAGGCGCGCCTCAATCCGGACAAGCTCGGCGCTGGCATGCTGGTCTTCATCGAGGTGGTGCTCGACCGCACGACGCACGACGCGATGAACACCTTCAAGGCCGCCGTGCAGGTACGCGCCGAGATCCAGGAGTGCCACCTGGTGGCCGGCGGCTTCGACTACCTGATCAAGACCCGGGTGGCCAACATGCAGGCCTACCGCGAGCTGGTCGGCTCGGTGATCTGGGCGCTGCCCGGCGTGCGCGAGACGCGCACCTACGCGGTGATGGAGGAGGTCAAGAACACCGCGCTGCTGCCGATCTGACGCGGCGCGCACATCAGCCGCGCGCGCCGAAGATCGCGGAGCCGACGCGCACGAGGGTCGCACCTTCGAGCACGGCCGCTTCCAGGTCGGCGCTCATGCCCATCGACAGCGTGTCGAGGTCCAGCCCCTGCCCGCGCAGCGACTCGAGCAGTGCATGCAGGGCACGGTGAGGCATCCGCTGCGACGCGGTGTCCGCAGCCGGCTCGGGGATCGCCATCAGGCCACGCAGCCGCACCCGCGGCAGCGCCGCGACCGCCTGCGCGAGCGCCGGCACCTCGGCCGGCGCCAGGCCGCTCTTGCTCGCCTCGCCGCTGATGTTGACCTGCAGGCACAGCTGCAGCGGCGGCAGCCCGGCCGGGCGCTGCTCGGCCAGCCGCTGCGCGATCTTCAGACGGTCCACCGAATGCACCCAGTCGAAGCGTTCGGCGACGACGCGGGTCTTGTTGCTCTGCAGCGGCCCGATCAGGTGCCACTCCAGCTGCGTGCGCAGGTCCGACAGCGCGTCGATCTTGTCGAGCGCCTCCTGCACGTAGTTCTCGCCGAAGCAGCGCTCGCCGGCGGCATGCGCCTCGCGCACCGCGTCGGCGCTGAAAGTTTTGCTCACACACAGCAGCGTGACGCTTTGCACGGGGCGCCGCGCAGCGTCGCAGGCCCGCGCTATGCGAGCGCGCACTTGTTGTATGTTGGAAAGGATCGTCGCCATAATGCGCCGAGAGTATCCACGCGACGGCGCAGGCCGCGCCGCTTCCGCGAACTCGTACACCCACGTTCCATGGACATCACCCAGCTGCTGGCGTTCTCGGTCAAGAACAAGGCATCGGACCTTCACCTGTCCGCCGGGCTGCCCCCGATGATCCGCGTGCACGGCGACGTGCGCCGCATCAACGTCGACCCGCTCGAGCACAAGCAGGTGCACGACATGGTCTACGACATCATGAACGATGCGCAGCGCAAGGCGTACGAAGAGACGCTGGAGTGCGACTTCTCGTTCGAGATCCAGGGCCTCGCGCGCTTCCGCGTCAACGCGTTCAACCAGAACCGCGGCGCCGGTGCGGTGTTCCGGACCATTCCGTCCAAGATCCTGACGCTCGAGCAGCTGAACACGCCGAAGGTGTTCGCCGAGCTGGCGCTGAAGCCGCGCGGCCTGGTGCTCGTGACCGGGCCGACCGGCTCGGGCAAGTCGACCACGCTGGCCGCGATGGTCAACCATCTGAACGAGAACGAGTTCGGCCACGTGCTGACGGTGGAAGACCCGATCGAGTTCGTGCACGAGTCGAAGAAGTGCCTGGTCAACCAGCGCGAGGTCGGCCCGCACACGCTGAGCTTCGCCAACGCGCTGCGTTCGGCGCTGCGCGAGGACCCGGACGCGATCCTGGTCGGCGAAATGCGCGACCTGGAGACGATTCGCCTGGCACTCACCGCGGCCGAGACCGGCCACCTCGTGTTCGGCACCCTGCACACCTCGAGCGCCGCGAAGACCGTCGACCGCGTGGTCGACGTGTTCCCCGCCGCCGAGAAGGAGATGGTGCGTGCGATGCTGTCCGAATCGCTGATCGGCGTCATCTCGCAGACGCTGTGCAAGCTGAAGGACGGCAGCGGACGGGTCGCGGCGCACGAGATCATGCTGGGCACGGCGGCCATCCGGAACCTGATCCGCGAGAACAAGATCGCGCAGATGTACTCGTCGATCCAGACCGGCAACAGCGTCGGCATGCAGACGCTGGACCAGAACCTGGCCGACATGGTGCGCCGGAACATCATCTCGCCGGCCGAAGCCCGGGCGAAGGCGAAGTTCCCCGAGAACTTCCCCGGTTGAACGAGGAATTGCAGTCATGGAACGCGACCAGGCCTCCAAATTCGTCAACGACCTGCTGCGCCTGATGGTCAGCCGCAACGGCTCTGACCTCTTCCTCACGGCCGACTTCCCGCCCGCGATCAAGGTCGACGGCAAGGTCACGAAGGTCTCGCCGCAGCCGCTGACCGGCGCGCACACGCTGGCGCTGACCCGTTCGGTGATGAACGACAAGCAGGCCGCCGAGTTCGAGAAGACCAAGGAGTGCAACTTCGCGATCTCGCCGCAGGGCATCGGGCGCTTCCGCGTCAACGCCTTCGTGCAGCAGGGCAACGTCGGCCTGGTGCTGCGGACCATCCCGCAGACGCTGCCGACGATCGACAGCCTGAACCTGCCGCAGGTGCTGAAGGACGTCGCGATGACCAAGCGCGGCCTGGTGATCTTCGTCGGCGCCACCGGCTCCGGCAAGAGCACCTCGCTGGCCGCGATGGTCGACTTCCGCAACGAGAACTCGCACGGCCACATCATCACGATCGAGGACCCGGTCGAGTTCGTGCACCCGCACAAGAACTGCATCGTGACGCAGCGCGAGGTCGGCATCGACACCGACGGCTGGGAGCAGGCGCTGAAGAACACGCTGCGTCAGGCGCCGGACGTGATCCTGATGGGCGAGGTCCGCGACCGCGAGACGATGGAACACGCGGTGGCGTTCGCCGAGACCGGCCACCTGTGCATGGCCACGCTGCACGCCAACAGCGCGAACCAGGCGCTGGACCGGATCATCAACTTCTTCCCCGAGGAGCGCCGCGCCCAGCTGCTGATGGACCTGTCGCTGAACCTCAAGGGCCTGGTCTCGCAGCGCCTGCTGCCGCGCCAGGAAGGCAAGGGCCGCATCGCGGCGGTCGAGATCCTGCTGAACACGCCGCTGATCGCCGACATGATCTTCAAGGGCGAGGTCGCCGACATCAAGGACCTGATGAAGCGCTCGCGCGAACTCGGCATGCAGACCTTCGACCAGGCGCTGTTCGACCTGTACGAGAGCAACCTCGTCACGCTCGAGGACGCGCTGCGCAACGCCGACTCGGTCAACGACCTGCGTCTGCAGATCAAGCTGCACAGCACCCGGGCCCGTTCCCAGGACCTGGCGGCCGGCACCGAGCATCTCACCATCGTCTGAACGACGGTTTTGCGCGCGGCGAGCGGTCCCTGCGGGGGCCGCAGCCCATTTTCTCTCGCACAATGCGCGCATGAGCACCAAGACCTACGACGCGATCGCGCCGCGCAGCGCAGCTTTCCTCGGCCTCGGCGTGATGGGCCACCCGATGGCCGGTCACCTGGCCCGCGCCGGCCACCGCACCACCGTCTACAACCGCACGGCCGCCAAGGCGCAGGCCTGGTCGGCCGAATACGGCGGCGCCGCGGCGTCCACGCCGCGCGAGGCCGCGCGCGACGCCGACCTGGTCTGCGCCTGCGTCGGCAACGATGCCGATCTGCGTGCGGTCGCGCTGGGCGAGCAGGGTGCCTTCGCCGGCATGAAGCCCGGCGCGGTGTTCGTCGATCACACCACGGCCTCGGCCGAAGTGGCCCGTGAGCTGTACGCAGCCGCCCGCGAACGCGGCCTGCACTTCATCGACGCCCCGGTCTCCGGCGGCCAGGCCGGTGCGGTGAACGGCGTGCTGACGGTGATGTGCGGCGGCGACGCCGGGCCGTTCGATGCGGTCCGCCCGGTGCTGATGGCCTACGCGAAGGCCGTGACGCGCGTCGGCGCGAGCGGCGCCGGCCAGCTCGCCAAGATGGTCAACCAGACGGCCATCGCCGGGCTGCTGCAGGGGCTGTCGGAGGCGATCGCGTTCGGGCAGAAGGCCGGCCTGGACATGAAGCAGGTGCTCGAGGTGATCGGCAAGGGCGCTGCCCAGAGCTGGCAGATGGACAACCGCGGCGCCACGATGGTCGACGACAAGTTCGACTTCGGCTTCGCGGTGGACTGGATGCGCAAGGACCTCGGCCTGGTGCTCGACGAGGCGCGCCGCAACGGCGCGCGTGTGCCCGTCACCGCGCTGGTGGATCAGTTCTACGCCGACCTGCAGGCGCAGGGCGCGAACCGGCTCGACACCTCGAGCCTGATCCGGCGCCTGCGCTGACGCCGCCTCAGGGCTTCTGCACCTGCTTGGGCATCATGTCGGCCAGCTCGGCCTCGCTGACCACCTCGAACACGCGCACCACCTTCTGCACGCCGCTGACGCCGCGTGCGATCTCGCTCGCGCGGGTGGCCTCGCGCTCGGTGACGCGGCCCATCAGGTAGACCACGCCGCGTTCGGTCACCACCTTGACGGCCGAGGCCTGCAGGTCCTTGGCGTCGACGAAGCTCGCCTTCACCTTGCTGGTCAGGATGGTGTCGTTCGAGCGGCTGGTCAGCGAGGCCGAACCCATCACCCCGAGCTCGTTGACGATCGAGCGCACGTTCTCGATCTTCGCGACGTTCTGCTCGACGCTCGCCTTGTCGGCCTCGCTGCCCACCTCGCCAGTCAGCAGCACCATGCGGTTGTAGCTGGTGGCGTTGACGTGGCCGCGGTCGCCGATCGCCTCGCGCACTCGGGTCAGCGACTTCAGCTCGATGCCCTGGTCCTCGACCTGGGTGCCGGACGTGCGCCGGTCGACCACCATCAGCGAGGTGCCGACCACCGCGCCGCCGACCAGCAGCGGTGCACAGGCCGTGAACAGCGAGCTCGCGGCCAGCGCCGCAGCGAGCGCGGCAGGCCGCGCGATCATCGATCGGATCATGTGTTTTCCTGTTCTCCCAGCAGCTGCAGGTCGACGGCGTCGCAGATGCAGTGCAGCGCGAGGATGTGCACTTCCTGGATGCGCGCGGTGCGCTCGTGCGGCACGCAGATGTGCACGTCGGTCTCGGTCAGCAGTTCGCGCAGCTTGCCGCCGCCGCGGCCGGTGAGGGCGATCACCGTCATCTCCTTGGCGCGCGCCGCCTGCACCGCGGCCAGCACATTCGCCGAGTTGCCGCTGGTGGTGATGGCCACCAACACATCGCCCGGCACGCCGAGCGCCTGCACCTGCTTGGAGTAGACGGCGTTGAAGTCGTAGTCGTTGCCGATCGCAGTCAGGATCGACGTGTCGGTGGTCAGCGCGATCGCGGCCAGCCCCGGCCGCTCGCGCTCGAAGCGGCCGACGAACTCGGCCGCGAAATGCTGCGCATCGCTCGCCGAGCCGCCATTGCCGCAGGCGAGCACCTTGCCGCCCGCGGTGATGCAGCCGACGACCGCGCCCACGGCATCGGCGATCGGCTTGGCGAGGATCTCGGCGGCCGCGTACTTCAGGTCGGCGCTGTCGAAGAACTGCTGCTGAATGCGTTGTTCAAGCATGACTGGCGATCATAAGACAGGCGCCCGGCCGCCCGGTTCCATTCTGGGGCGCGCTTCATGACGCGTCGAAGGCCGCCCGGTGCCATTCGAGTCGCCCCCCGTCCAGCGCAACGACGTCGAAGCGGCAGGGCGGCGGCGCGGGGTAGCGCAATAGGAAGTGCTGCGCCGCGAACAGCAGCCGGCCGCGCTTGGCGGCCCCGACGCTGGCCGCTGCACCACCGAAGCGGCCGTCGCGGCGCGCGCGCACCTCGACGAACACCAGCGTGCCGTCGGGCTCGCGCAGGATCAGGTCGATCTCGCCGCCGCGCCCGCCGGGCCCGCGGGCGACCCGATAATTGCGCTCCACCAGCAGCATCCCCTGCGCGCGCAGGTGGGCCAGCGCGGCGTCCTCGGCCGCATCGCCCGTCGCCTTCGTCGTCGCACGCTTCGTGAACACCGATCCCGCCTCGTTGTGGCGCCAGGCCGCCGCCGCCGCGGCCGGCCAGCAGCAGCATCCAGCCGGCGCACTGTACGTGGTGGCCACGCCGATCGGCAACCTGGCCGATCTGACATTGCGCGCGATTCATGTGCTGCACCTGGCCGACGCGGTCGCCTGCGAGGACACCCGCCACAGCGCGCCGCTGCTGCGCCATCTCGGCATCGACGGCAAGCCGCTGCTGGCCGTGCACGAACACAACGAACACGCCGCCGCCGCGGGCGTGGTCGAGCGGCTCGCCGCCGGGCAGCGGGTGGCCTTCGTCAGCGATGCCGGCACGCCGGCGGTCAGCGACCCCGGGGCCGCGCTGGTGAACGCCGTGCGGGCGGCCGGGTACCGCGTGCTGCCGATCCCCGGCACCAGCAGCGCGGTCGCCGCGGTGAGCGTTGCCGGCGACACGCTGGGCAGCGGCTTCCGCCTCGCCGGCTTCCTGCCGGCGCGCGGGGCGGAGCGGGCCCAGGCAGTGCAGGCCCTGGCCGGGCAGCCGGACACCACGGTCCTGTTCGAGGCCCCGCACCGCATCGAGGCACTGGCGGCGGCGCTGGCCACGGCCTGCGGCGAGCGGCCCGTGACACTGTGCCGCGAACTGACCAAGCAGTTCGAGACGGTGGTCACCCTGCCGTGCGCCGATGCGCCGGCCTGGCTCGCCGCCGATCCGAACCGCTGCCGCGGCGAGTTCGTGCTCGTGCTGCACGCCTGCGCCATCACCGGCGATGCCGGCCCCGCCGCCCACGACGGCACGCTGCGGGTCCTGCTCGCGGAACTGCCGCTCAAGCAGGCCGTGGCGCTGACCGCCGCGCTGACTGGCGCGCCGCGCAACGCGCTCTATGAGCGCGCGCTGGCTTTGAAGAACGGCGCCGCGGACTGATCCTTACTGCTGGGCCGGCGTCGCCGTCTGCGCGTCGTGCTTCTGGTGGTGGATGCTCTTGCTGGCGTGGTTCTGCATCTTGTGCAGGCGCTTGCGCTCGGCCCTCGTGACGGTGCCGTCGGCCTTGGCCTTGTCTTCGGCCCTGTTGATGGCCGTCTGCTGGCGTTCGAGACGGTGCGTCTCGCGCTTGGTCAGCGCGCCGGAGGCGATGCCCTTGTCGATGCGCTTCTCTTGATTCGCCTGGCGCTGGTCGATGCCGGGGGTGGCAGCGGGCGACGAGGCCGCCTGGGCGAAGGCGCCGGCGGCGGCCACGGCCAGACCGGCCGCGATGAAAAGAGACTTCAGGCTGTGCATGGTGGTTCCTGTCGTGATTCGGAGGTCGGGGCTCTCGGCCCCGTGTGCGGACAACGGCAGGTCGGGCTCCGTCGTGCACGACGGCAATGTAAACCCGGGTAAAGAACTGTCGCGCGGGGCGGCTTCTACAATGGTCCGGCACCGCGAAGGACCACCCATGATCTCCCGCGAACCGACCATCGAGCGCCTGGCGATCGCCCGCTCGTTCCTGCTCGAGCCGTTCGGCCTGACCGAGGCCACGCTGGCCAAGGCGCTGGCCACCATCGGCACCCACCGGATCGACGACGCGGACCTGTATTTCCAGTACACACGCAGCGAAGGCTGGAGCCTGGAGGAGGGCATCGTCAAGAGCGGCAGCTTCGGCATCGACCAGGGCGTCGGCGTGCGCGCGGTGGCCGGCGAGAAGACCGCATTCGCCTATTCCGACGACATCTCCGAGGCGTCGCTGCTGGATGCGGCGGCGACCGTGCGCACGATCGCCGCGGCCGGGCAGAGCCGCCACGTGAAGACGGGCGGCGCGCCGAAGATCGCCACCAGCCGCGTGCTGTACGCGCCGATGGACCCGATCGCGACGCTGGACAGCACGCAGAAGGTGGCGCTGCTGGAGAAGGTCGAGAAGCTGGCGCGCGCGAAGGACCCGCGCATCGCGCAGGTGATGGCCGGCCTCGCCGGCGAGTACGACGTCGTGCTGGTCGCGCGCGCCGACGGTACGCTGGCCGCGGACGTGCGGCCGCTGGTGCGGTTGTCGGTCACCGTCATCGCCGAGCAGACGGTGGACGGCCAGGTGCGGCGCGAGGTCGGCACCGGCGGCGGCGGCGGGCGCTTCGGCTTCGGCTATTTCCATGACTCAGTGATCGAGGGTTACGTGGATCAAGCCGTGAACGCGGCACTGACGAACCTCGAATCCCGCCCCGCCAAGGCCGGCGAGATGAGCGTCGTGCTCGGCCCGGGCTGGCCCGGTGTGCTGCTGCACGAGGCGGTGGGCCACGGCCTGGAGGGCGATTTCAACCGCAAGGGCTCGAGCGCGTTCTCGGGCCGCATCGGCCAGCGCGTGGCGGCCAAGGGCGTCACGGTGCTGGACGACGGCACGATCCCGGACCGGCGCGGCTCGCTGAACATCGACGACGAAGGGCACGCGTCGCAGCGCAACGTCCTGATCGAGGACGGCATCCTGAAGGGCTACATCCAGGACGCCATGAATGCGCGCCTGACGAAGGTGAAGCCGACAGGCAACGGCCGGCGCGAAAGCTACGCCGCGGTGCCGATGCCGCGCATGACGAACACCTACATGCTCGGCGGCGACCAGAGCCGCGAGGAGGTGCTGGCCGGGCTGAAGCGCGGGCTGTACGCCACCAACTTCGGCGGCGGGCAGGTCGACATCACGAGCGGCAAGTTCGTGTTCTCGGCCAGCGAGGCGTTCTGGGTCGAGAACGGCAGGATCCAGTACCCGGTCAAGGGCGCGACCATCATCGGCAACGGACCGGACGCGCTGACCCGCGTCAGCGCGATCGGCAACGACATGCGGCTCGATACCGGCGTCGGCGTGTGCGGCAAGGAAGGCCAGAGCGTGCCGGTGGGCGTTGGCCAGCCGACGCTGCGCATCGACCGCCTGACCGTGGGCGGCACCGCGTGATGCCCGACGCTGCACAGCGTCGGCCCGGCGCCACAGCCCGGGTTGACGCACCGCAGCAGTGGCGTGCTACAGTCGCGCCCATGCGTTCGCGCCAGTATTTCTTTGCGTACTTTTGGTTCTCGCACCGCCCGGCGGATGGAGAGGCCTCCCTGTAAGCAAAGCAGAGCGCGCCAGAATCCAGAAACCGCCGGGCCCCGCCCGGCGGTTTTTTTTCGCCCTTGCCACGAACACACCCGAAGGAGCCGCCGTCATGTCCAGCAAGTCCAGCAGCCCGGAGGGTTGGTATGCGAACACCGAACGCACCAGCCAGACCGACGACCAGAGGATCAAGGACGTGATGCCGCTGCCCCCGCCGGAACACCTGATCCGCTTCTTCCCGATCGCCGGCACGCCGGTGGAGAAGCTGATCGGCCGCACGCGCACGGCGATCCGCGAGATCATGCAGCGCAAGGACGACCGGCTGCTGGTCGTCATGGGCCCGTGTTCGATCCACGACCCGGCCGCGGCACTCGACTATGCACGGCGCCTGAGGGTGCAGCGCGACAAGTACGCCGGCACGCTGGAGATCGTGATGCGCGTGTACTTCGAGAAGCCACGCACCACCGTCGGCTGGAAGGGCCTGATCAACGACCCTTACCTGGACGAGAGCTACCGGATCGACGAGGGCCTGCGCATCGCACGCCAGCTGCTCGTGGAGATCAACCGCCTCGGCATGCCCGCGGGCAGCGAGTTCCTCGACGTGATCTCGCCGCAGTACATCGGCGACCTGATCTCCTGGGGCGCGATCGGCGCGCGCACGACCGAGAGCCAGGTGCACCGCGAACTGGCCTCGGGCCTGTCGGCGCCGATCGGGTTCAAGAACGGCACCGACGGCAACATCAAGATCGCGATCGACGCAATCCAGGCGGCGGCCCGGCCGCACCACTTCCTCTCGGTGCACAAGAACGGCCAGGTGGCGATCGTCGAGACCCGCGGCAACAAGGACTGCCACGTCATCCTGCGCGGCGGCAAGGCGCCGAACTACGACGCCGCCAGTGTCGCGGCGGCCTGCAAGGAGATCGAGGCCGCCAAGCTGGAGTGCGCGCTGATGGTCGACTGCAGTCACGCCAACAGCAGCAAGCAGCACGAGAAGCAGCTCGATGTGGCACGCGACATCGGCGCGCAGCTCGCCGCCGGCAGCCGCTGCATCTTCGGCGTGATGGTGGAAAGCCACCTGAACGGCGGGGCGCAGAAGTTCACCCCGGGCAAGGACGACCCCGAAAAGCTCGACTACGGCAAGAGCATCACCGATGCCTGCATCGGCTGGGAGCCGTCGCTGCAGGTGCTGGACACGCTGCACGAGGCGGTGAAGGCCCGGCGCCGCTGAGACCGGGCGACCCGGACGCTCAGGCGTCGCGCGCGAGCTTCTCGCTCTTCCAGTAGACGTCGTCGCCGCCCAGCCCGTCCAGGTTGGCGCGGTTGAGGACGCGGGCCAGCACGAACAGCAGGTCGGACAGGCGGTTCAGGTACTGGCGCGGCTCCGCGCGCACGGCCTCCGTGGCCCCGAGCGCCACCACCGCCCGCTCGGCGCGCCGGGCGATCGTGCGGCAGACATGGGCGATCGCCGCACTGCGCGTGCCCGCCGGCAGGATGAACTCCTTCAGCCCCGGCAGCGTGGCGTTGTGGCGCGCCAGCGCGGCATCCAGCCCCGCCACGGCATCGGGCTTCAGCAGATCGAAACCCGGGATCGACAGCTCGCCGCCCAGGTTGAACAGCTCATGCTGCACGACCCCCAGCAGCTCGCGCACGTCCGGCGGCAGCGGCTCGGCCAGCAGCACGCCGATCTGCGAGTTCAGCTCGTCGACGTCGCCCATGGCCTGCACCCGCAGGTGATCCTTCGGCACGCGCGTCCCGTCGCCAAGGCCGGTGCTGCCGTCGTCGCCGGTGCGGGTGGCGATCTGCGTGAGGCGTTGTCCCATGGCCGCGATGGTAGCCAATGCCTAGAATGACCGTTCGCCCACTGCTTCCGGGAGAGCCGCGATGAACGCCCCGACCGATCTGCCCTGGCGGGCCAACGCGCGCCCGGTGCCTGCCGCGATGCTCGAGGCCTTGCGTGCGCGTTTCGGCGAACGGCTGTCCACGGCGGCAGCGGTGCGCGAGCAGCACGGGCGCGACGAGAGCCCGTTTCCCGTCACCCCGCCTGACGCGGTGGTGTTCTGCGAGACCACCGACGAAGTCTCCGCCGTCGTGGCGCTGGCGGCGCAGCACGGCGTGCCGGTGATTCCTTACGGCGTGGGCAGCTCGCTCGAGGGTCATCTGCTGGCCGTCGAAGGCGGTATCAGCGTCGACCTGTCGCGGATGACCCGCGTCGTGCGCGTGAATCCGGAAGACCTGACAGTCACGGTCGAGGCCGGCGTCACGCGCGAACAGCTGAACCGCGAGATCCGCGACCAGGGCCTGTTCTTCCCGATCGACCCCGGCGCCAACGCCACGCTGGGCGGCATGGCGGCCACGCGCGCCAGCGGCACGAACGCGGTGCGCTACGGCACGATGCGCGAGAACGTGCTCGGGCTGACCGTCGTGACGGCCAGCGGCGAGGTGATCCGCACCGGCACCCGCGCCAAGAAGTCCTCCGCCGGCTACGACCTGACGCGCCTGTTCGTCGGCAGCGAAGGGACGCTGGGCGTGATGACCGAGGTGACGCTCAAGCTCTACCCGCTGCCCGAGGCGGTCAGCGCGGCGATCTGCCACTTCAGGACCATCGGCGACGCGGTGCGCGCGACGATCCAGACCATCCAGATGGGCGTGCCGATCGCGCGCTGCGAACTGCTGGACGTGAACGCCGTGCGGGCAGTCAATGCGCACAGCAAGCTCGGCCTGCGCGAGTCGCCGATGCTGCTGATGGAATTCCATGGCAGCGACGCCGGCGTCCGCGAGCAGGCCGAGACGGTGCAGGCGATCGCCAGCGAACTCGGTGGCGAGGACTTCGAGTGGGCCAGCACGCCGGAGGAGCGCACGCGGCTGTGGACGGCCCGGCACAAGGCCTATTTCGCCGGCATGTCGATGAACCCGGGCTGCCGCACGGTGACCACCGACACCTGCGTGCCGATCTCGCACCTGGCCGAGATCATCGAGGCCTCGGTGCGCGAGGCGGACGATTCCCGGCTGCCGTACTACATCGTCGGCCACGTGGGGGACGGCAACTTCCACCTCGCCTACCTCGTGAAGGAAGGCGACGCGCCTCAGCGCGCGCTGGCCGAGCAGCTCAGCCTGCAGATGGTGCAGCGGGCGATCGCGCTGGAGGGCACCTGCACCGGCGAGCACGGCATCGGCCTGCACAAGATGGCCTTCCTGCCGGAGGAGGCCGGCGCCGGCGCGGTCGAGCTGATGCGTCAGGTCAAGCGTGCGCTCGACCCGAAGAACATCATGAACCCGGGGAAGATCTTCAGCCTCTAGGTCCGCCTAGTGGCCGTCGTGGCGCGGCGCCGGCACCGACCAGTGCTTGGTCACCGCGCCGCTCGAGTCGACGCTGTCCAGCTGCACGCCGAAGCCCCACAGGCGGGCCACGTGCTTCAGCACCTCCTGGGCGGAGTCGTGCAGCGGGCGGTCATTGTGCTGGGTGTGGCGCAGCGTCAGTGAACGGTCGCCGCGCAGGTTGACGCTCCAGACCTGGATATTCGGTTCGCGGCTGCCCAGGTCGTACTGGTGGGAGAGCGCCTCGCGCACGGCGCGGTAGCCCGCCTCGTCGTGGATCGCCGAGACCTCGAGCTCGGCCTCCTTCTCGTCGTCGAGGATCGAGAACAGCCGGAACTCGCGCATCAGTTGCGGCGAGAGGTACTGGCCAATGAAGCTCTCGTCCTTGAAGTTGCGCATCGCGTGGTCCAGCGTCTCGAGCCAGTCGCTGCCGGCGATGCCGGGGAACCAGTGGCGGTCCTCGTCGGTCGGGCTTTCGCAGATGCGCTTGATGTCGGTGTACATCGCGAACCCGAGCGCGTACGGATTGATGCCGCTGTAGTGCGGGTGGCCGACCGGCGGCTGGTACACGACGTTGGTGTGCGACTTCAGCCACTCGATCATCATGCCGTCGCTCAGATGACCGTCGTCGTACATGGTGTTGAGCAGCTTGTGGTGCCAGAAGGTGGCCCAGCCCTCGTTCATCACCTGCGTCTGACGCTGCGGGTAGAAGTACTGCGCCACCTTGCGCACGATGCGCACGATCTCGCGCTGCCAGGGCTCCAGCAGCGGCGCGTTCTTCTCGATGAAGTACAGCAGGTTCTCCTGCGGCTCCTCCGGGAAGCGGCGCGTCTCGCGCTCCTCGGCGGCCTTCTCGGCGCGCCGCGGCAGCGTGCGCCACAGGTCGTTGATCTGCTGCTGGGCGTAGGCCTCGCGGTCCTTGCTGCGCGCCTGCTCCTGCGCCAGGCTCAGCTTGCTCGGGCGCCGATAGCGGTCCACGCCGTGGTTCATCAGGGCATGGCAGCTGTCCAGCAGTTCCTCGACCGCGTCGAGGCCGTGCCGCTCCTCGCAGGCGGCCACGTAGTTCTTCGCGTAGACCAGGTAGTCGATGATCGACGACGCATCGGTCCACATGCGGAACAGGTAGTTGCCCTTGAAGAAGCTGTTGTGTCCGTACGCGGCGTGCGCGATGACGAGCGCCTGCATCGCCATCGTGTTCTCCTCCATCAGGTAGCTGATGCAGGGATTGCTGTTGATGACGATCTCGTAGGCCAGGCCCATGTGGCCGCGGCGATAGTTCTTCTCGGTGGCGATGAACTCCTTGCCGTAACTCCAGTGCCGGTAGTTGACCGGCATGCCGACCGACGCGTAGGCGTCCATCATCTGCTCGGCGGTGATGATCTCGAGCTGGTTCGGGTAGGTGTCCAGCCCGTAGCGCGCCGCGGTGTCGCGGATCACCGTGTGGTAGCGCTCGATCAGCTCGAACGACCAGTCACTGGGCGCGAGCAGGTGCTGCGTGGCTCGGGGTGGCGTGACGATGTCGGCTGCACGCTTGACGCGCCCGGTCTGCGCCTGCGCCAGCTCGGGCTCGAACAGGTCGGCCGTGCCGTCCGGGACGAAGTTCGCCTTGCGCGTCATGCCGGTGCGCCTTCCTTCTTGAAGAGATCGCGGAACACGGGGTAGATCTGGGACGCCTCGGTGACCTTGCGGATGGCGAACATCTTGCTCTCGGCCGCCAGCGCGGTGTACTCGTCCCACAGGTTCTGCTCTTCCTCGGCCACCTGCACGTAGGCGAAGTAGCGGCACAGCGGGAGGATCCGGTCGGCCAGCAGCTCGCGGCAGCGGCCGCTGTCGTGGTGCCAGTTGTCGCCGTCGCTCGCCTGCGCGCCGTAGATGTTCCACTCGCTGGTCGGGTAACGCGCGCGCGCGATCTCGTCCATCAGCACCAGTGCGCTGCTCACGACGGTGCCGCCCGTCTCGGTGGCATGGAAGAAGTTCTGCTCGTCGACCTCCTGCGCCTGCGTGTGGTGGCGGATGAAGACGATGTCGATCTTCTCGTAGTGGCGCGTCAGGAACAGGTACAGCAGGATGAAGAAGCGCTTGGCCAGGTCCTTGCGCGCCTCGTCCATCGAGCCGGAGACGTCCATCAGGCAGAACATCACCGCCTTGCTGGTCGGCACCGGCACGCGCACGCGGCTGCGGTAGCGCAGGTCGATCGGGTCCAGGTAGGGGATGCGCTCGACGCGCGCGCGCAATTCGGCGATCGCGCGCTCGAGCTCCGGGATCTCGTGCGCGAACGGGTTCGGCTCCGGGTGCCGCCGGATGCCGTCGAGCCGCTCCTCGAGGTGGCGCAGCTCCTTGCGTGCCTCGCTGCCCAGCGCGATGCGCCGGCCGATTGCGCCGCGCATCGAGCGCACCACGTGCAGGTTGTTCGGCGTGCCGTCGCTGGAGAAGCCGGCGCGGTGGGTCTTGAACTCGGGCGTCTCCGCCAGCGTGGTGCGTGCCAGGTTCGGCAGCGCCAGGTCGTCGAAGAAGACCTGCATGAACTCTTCCTTGCTGAGGTGGAAGACGAAATCGTCCTCGCCCTCGCCGGAATCGCTCGCCTGCGATCCGCCACCGCCTCCGCCGCCGCCCTTGGGTCGCGCGATGCGGTCTCCGCGCATGTAGTCCTGGTTGCCCGGGTGGACCATCTCGCGCTTGCCGCCCTGGCCGTGGCCGAACACCGGCTCGGAGATGTCGCGCTTCGGGATGTGGATGTCCTCGCCCTTCTCCATGTCCCGGATGCCGCGGCCGTCCACGGCGCGCTTGACCGCCTCGCGGATCTGATCCTTGTGGCGGCGCAGGAAACGCTCGCGGTTGCCGATGGACTTGTTCTTGCCCGCCAGCCGCCGATCGATGATCTGTTGCAAGGCCATTCACTCCGCTCCGGGATTCAGGAGCTCTTGCGCACCCGCAGATACCACTCGCAGAGCAGGCGCACCTGCTTCTGCGTGTAGCCCTTGTCGACCATGCGCGTCACGAAGTCCTCGTGCTTCTTGGCCTCGTCGGCGCTTGCCTTGGCGTTGAAGCTGATCACCGGCAGCAGTTCCTCGGTGTTGGAGAACATCTTCTTCTCGATCACCGTGCGCAGCTTCTCGTAGCTCGTCCACAGCGGGTTCTTGCCCTGGTTGGACGCCCGCGCGCGCAGCACGAAGTTGACGATCTCGTTGCGGAAGTCCTTCGGGTTCGCGATGCCCGCCGGCTTCTCGATCTTCTCGAGCTCCGCGTTCAGCGAAGCGCGGTCGAACACCTCGCCCGTGTCCGTGTCGCGGTACTCGTGGTCCTGGATCCAGTAGTCGGCGTAGGTGACGTAGCGGTCGAAGATGTTCTGGCCGTACTCGCTGTAGCTCTCGAGGTAGGCGGTCTGGATCTCCTTGCCGATGAACTCGGCGTACTTCGTCGCCAGGTGCTCCTTGATGAACGACAGGTACTTCTGCTCCGTCTCGGCCGGGAACTGCTCGCGCTCGATCTGCTGCTCGAGCACGTACATCAGGTGCACCGGGTTGGCGGCCACCTCGGTCGAATCGAAGTTGAAGACCTTGGAGATGATCTTGAACGCGAAGCGCGTCGAGACCCCGCTCATGCCCTCGTCGACGCCGGCGTAGTCGCGGTACTCCTGGAAGCTCTTGGCGCGCGGGTCGGTGTCCTTCAGGTTCTCCCCGTCGTAGACCAGCATCTTGGAGTAGAGCGACGAGTTCTCCGGCTCCTTCAGACGCGTCAGCACCGCGAACTGGCTCATCATCTTCAAGGTGCCGGGCGCGCACGTGGCCTGCGCCAGCGAAGAGCCGCGCAGCAGCTTCTCGTAGATCTTCACCTCCTCGCTGACGCGCAGGCAGTACGGCACCTTGACGATGTAGATGCGGTCGAGGAAGGCCTCGTTGTTCTTGTTGTTGCGGAACGCCTTCCACTCGCTCTCGTTGGAGTGCGCGAGCACGACGCCGTCGAAGGGGATCGCCCCGAAACCTTCGGTGCCCTTGAAGTTGCCTTCCTGCGTGGCGGTCAGCAGCGGGTGCAGCACCTTGATGGGCGCCTTGAACATCTCGACGAACTCGAGCAGGCCCTGGTTCGCGAGGCACAGGCCACCGGAGAAGCTGTAGGCGTCCGGGTCGTCCTGCGCATAGGTCTCGAGCTTGCGGATGTCGACCTTGCCGACCAGGCTCGAGATGTCCTGGTTGTTCTCGTCGCCCGGCTCGGTCTTCGCGATGCCGACCTGCTTGAGCACGGACGGGTAGCGCTTGACGACCTTGAACTTGCGGATGTCACCGCCGAACTCCTCCAGACGTTTCACGGCCCAAGGTGACAGGATGCGGTTCAGGTAGCGACGCGGAATGCCATATTCCTTCTCGAGGATGGGACCATCCTCGACGGCATCGAACAGGCCCAGCGGCGACTCGTTCACCGGCGAGCCCTTGATCGCGTAGAAGGGCACCTCCTGCATCAGCTGCTTCAGCCGCTCGGCGATCGAGCTCTTGCCGCCGCCGACGGGGCCGAGCAGATACAGGATCTGCTTCTTCTCCTCCAGCCCCTGCGCGGCATGGCGAAAGTAGGAGACGACCTGCTCGATCGAGTCCTCCATGCCGTAGAACTCGGCGAAGGCCGGGTAGATCTTGATGATCTTGTTGGCAAAGATGCGCGACAGCCGCGGATCGTTGCGCGTGTCGATCGTCTGCGGTTCGCCGATGGCCTTGAGCATGCGCTCGGCGGCCGTGGCGTAGGCCACCGGGTTGCGCTTGCACTCGGCGAGGTACTCCTCGAGCGTGAGCTCTTCCTCGCGGGTGCGCTCGTAGCGCGCAGCGAAACTGCTGATCACATCCATGCCGATCTCCTAATACCTATCAGGACTGGCGGCACTCCGGCGGTCGGCCGGCGCGCCACGAGGGGGGAAGTTCTGATGAAGTCCCCTGGGCTTCATCAGAGCTTTCCAGATCGATCGGCGAACTCTCGTCTCAAGCTTCCTGCATCTTGCTCCCGCCGTTGCCCCGAGAACAAGGGGCTTTGCCCGTCATCTCGGTGCACCGTGGTCTGCAGTCCACTTCAGCAAGTAACGTGCCTCGCGGCGAGGCGGTTGAACGTGATGATCGCCCGCAGGGCAGGTGGGCGTGCAAAGTTCCGCAAAGCCCCCCACGCGGGGCGCGGTTTGGGGCGTCAGCGGGTGCCGGCGCCGAGCCGGTCGAGCAGGCCGTTCAGCTCCTCGAGCGAGCCGAAGCCGATCGCCACCTCGCCCTGGTCGCCCCGTTTGGTGCGCTTGCGGATGCGGATCTCGACCGGTGCCGTCAAGGCATCCGACAGTTCCTCTTCGAGTCGCGCCACGTCGCGCGACTTCTCCTTCGGCACGCGCAGCAGCGGCTGCTGGCGGGCATGGCCCAGCTTCACGGCCAGCTTCTCGGCTTCGCGCACGCTGAGCTTGCGGGCGACGACTTCTCCCGCAGCCAGGATCTGCTGGGCGCCTTCGAGCGGCAGGAGCGCGCGGGCATGCCCCATGTCCAGGTCGCCGGCCATCAGCATCTGCTGCACCGGCTCGGCCAGGTGCAGCAGCCGCAGCAGGTTGCTCGCCGCGCTGCGCGAGCGGCCGACGGCCTGGGCCGCCTGTTCGTGTGTGAGTCCGAACTCGTCGGTCAGGCGCTTCAGGCCTTGCGCTTCCTCAAGCGGATTCAGGTCCTCGCGCTGGATGTTCTCGATCAGCGCCATCGCCGCCGCGGCTTCGTCGGGGACCGCCTTGACGAGCACGGGCACCTCGTCGAGCCCGGCCAGACGCGCCGCACGCATGCGCCGCTCACCCGCGATGATCTCGTAGCGGCCCGCTGCCACTGGCCGCACCAGGATCGGCTGCATCACGCCCTGCGCCTTGATGCTCTCGGCGAGCTCGTAGAGCGAGCCTTCGTCCATGCGCGTGCGCGGCTGGTACTTGCCCGGCTGCAGCAGGTCGAGGCGCAGCGTCGACGGTGCACTGCCGGCGGAGGTCGCGGCCGGCGTGTCGGCGACCTTGGGGCCGAGCAAGGCCTCGAGCCCCATCCCCAGGCCCTTGGGTTTCTTCGTCACCATGGACGCGGATTGTGCGCGATCAGGCCCGCGTCCCGACCAGCGCCTCCAGCAGCGCCCGACCCGCCGGCCAGTCACCCAGGCACGAGTCCGCGTTGATGTGGCCGCGCGCGCCCACCGAGTGCTGCGCGCAGCCCCAGTCCGCCAGCATGCCGGCGGCTCGCTCCGGGCTGCAGTACGGGTCGTCGCTGCTGGTGACGGCGAGCGCCGGGAAGGGCAGGCGCCGGCGCACGATCGGCCGCCATGTCGACAGCTGCGGCGGGAAGTCGTCGCGCTCGCTGTCGGGCGGGGCGACCAGCATGGCCGACTGCACCCGCGCCGCGTGGGTCGAATGGGCGGCCCAGGCCGCGACAAGCTGGCAGCCGAGGCTGTGCGCGACGAGCACGGCCGGTGCGGCGTTTTCCAGCAGCACCTCGTCCAGGCGCGCCATCCAGTCGCCGCGGCGCGGCCAGTCCCAGTCGGACTGTTCGACGCGCCGGTCGCCGTGGCGCAGCTCCCAGCGGGTCTGCCAATGGGTCGGCCCGGAGTTCTGCCAACCCGGCAGCAGCAGGATTCTCGGCGGCGTCACATGCATCTCCACGGGGTGGCTTATCCTATCGGCCCCTTTGCACGGAACGAGCCATGAGCAAGCGCGTCTTCGTCGACGGCCAGGAAGGCACGACCGGCCTGCGCATCCACGAGTACCTCGCACAGCGCGGCGACATCGAGGTGCTGCGCATCGATCCCGAGCGCCGCAAGGACAGTGCCGAGCGCGCCCGGCTCCTGAACGCCGCCGATGTGGCCTTCCTCTGCCTGCCCGACGCAGCCGCCCGCGAGGCAGCCGCGCTCGTGACCAACCCGGGCACCTGCCTGATCGACGCCAGCACGGCGCACCGCACTGCACCGGGATGGGTCTTCGGCCTGCCCGAACTGGCGCCGGGCCAGCGCGAGGCCCTGCGCGCCTCGAAGCGCATCGCCAACCCGGGCTGCCACGCCTCGGCCTTCATCCTGCTGGTTCGCCCGCTGGTGGACGCCGGGCTGCTGCCGGCCGACCTGCCGCTGACGGCCACCTCGATCACCGGCTACTCCGGCGGCGGCAAGAAGATGATCGAGCAGTACGAGGCCGGTGGCGACGCCCGCCTGGCGTCGCCGCGCCCCTACGGGCTGAAGCTCGGCCACAAGCACCTGCCGGAGATGAAGGCGCATGGACGTCTCGAGGTCACGCCGGTGTTCCTTCCCATCGTGGCCAATTTCTACAAGGGTCTTTCTGTAAGTGTGCCCTTGCATCTTTCACAGCTGCCGGCCGGGACGACGGCAGAGGCGCTGCACACGGCGCTGCAGCAGCGTTATGCCGGCGAGCGCTTCGTGCGCGTCATGCCGCTGTCGGACCCGGCCACGCTCGAGGACGGCTACTTCGACGTCCAGGCCTGCAACGACACCAACCGGGTCGACGTGTTCGTGTTCGCCGGGGCCGGGCAGGTGCTGCTGATGGCCCGCCTGGACAACCTGGGCAAGGGCGCCAGCGGCGCGGCGGTGCAGGCGATGAACGTGCACCTGGGCGTCGACGAGGGCCTGGGTCTCTGAGGCAAGGGCCGTCGACGGCCCGGTCAGATGGCGTCCGGGTCGGCCGTCCGGTAGTGGTACGAGTAGCCGTCGGCGAAGCCGAGCCGATGGTAGACCGCCCGCGCCGGGTGGTTGTCGCCGTCCACCTGCAGGTAGGCCTGCCGGGCGCCGAGCTGGCGCCCCTGCTGCAGCAGGCCGGCGCAAAGCAGTGAGGCCAGACCGCGCCCGCGGGCGGCCGGCTCGGTGAAGATGTCGTACAGGCCGACGAGATCGCCTTCCAGCGCGAACTGGCCGCAGGCCAGCACCTCGCCGTCGACCCGCAGCTCGCAGGCGTTGAATGGCACGGGGGACTGCGCCAGGCGCTCCGCATGGGCCTGCCGCTGCGAAAGCGGCGAGCCGCGCAGTGCACCGACCCGCTGCGCGAACGCGTCCAGCCCGATCGGCTGCAGCGTCGTGCCTTCGGGCAACGGCGGCGCCCCGATGGCCGTGAGATCCTCCAGCACCATCACGCGGGTGTCGTCGAAGCGACGCATGCCGATCGACTCGAGCAGCGCATCCAGGCCGGAAGGCTGGGAGAACGGCGTGATGCGGACGATCGTCGGCAGCCCGGCGCCGCGATAGACCGCCTCGCAGGCCGCCAGCTTGTCGATCACCGGGCGCCTGCCCGCCGCCAGGGCATTGATGCAGCGCGCCCGCTTCGCCTTGCCCGGCGAAAAACGCAGCAGCCAGCCATCGACCCAGCGCTGCTGCGGCGCCGCGCTGGCGTTCAGGCCGGCATCTTCGATGGCCGAGAGCAGCCCCATGTCGAAGCGGCGCGTCGGCACGGGGTTCATCTTCATCGCCGGCTCAGCGCAGCGAGTCGATCCGGCGCACCATCTCCCCCGCGAACTCGATGAAGGCCTGCGCGCCGCGCGAGGCCGGGTCGAACACCACGCCGGGCAGGCCGTAGCTGGGCGCCTCGGCCAGCCGCACGTTGCGCGGGATCACGGAGTCGAACACCTTGTCGGCGAAGTGGGCCTTGAGTTGCTCGCTGACCTGCTGCTGCAGCGTGATGCGCGGGTCGAACATGACGCGCAGCAAGCCGATGATCTGCAGGTCCGGGTTCAGGTTGGCGTGCACCTGCTTGATGGTGTTGACGAGGTCGGACAGGCCTTCGAGCGCGAAGTACTCGCACTGCATCGGCACCACCACCCCATGCGCCGCGCACAGGCCGTTCAGCGTCAGCAGGCTGAGCGAGGGCGGGCAGTCGATCAGCACGAAGTCGTACTCGGCATCGACGGCGGCCAGCGCCGCCTTCAGGCGCTTGTCGCGCCGCTCGAGCTCGACCAGTTCCACCTCGGCGCCGGCCAGTTCCCGGTTGGCGCCCAGCACGTCGTAACCCGTCTTCTCGTTGCGTTGCCGCGCCTCGGCCACCGTGGCGCTTTCCAGCAGCACGTCGTAGACGCTCAGCTCCAGCGCTCGCTTGTCGACCCCCGAACCCATCGTCGCGTTGCCTTGCGGGTCGAGATCGACCACCAGCACGCGCTGGCCGATCCGGGCCAGGCCGGCGGCCAGGTTCACTGTCGTCGTCGTCTTGCCGACGCCGCCTTTCTGGTTGGCGATGCAGAAGATTCGGGCCATGGGGAGCTGAAAACGGGGAGGGCCGTGGCCCGCGGCGAGAGCCCGGGCACCCCCGGGCGGATCAGTCAGGAATGTACCAGCGCGCGCGGTCGCGGCCGGATCCAGACCAGGCAGCGCTCTGCCTCCAGCCCGGGCACCTGCAACGGTTCCACGTGAAACACCTCCACGCTGGCCGGCAAGGCGGCGGTCTCGGCTTCCGGAGAGCGCCCCTTCATCGCCATCCAGACACCATCGTCGGCGAGCAGATGCGAGGTCCAGCCGACGAAGTCCACCAGGCTTGCGAAGGCGCGGGAGACGATCAGATCGGCCCGCGGCGTCTTGAGCCGCTCGACCCGCGCGTGCTCGACGCGCAGATTGGGCAACCGAAGTTCGGCGGCAACTTGCCGCACGAAGGCCGCCTTCTTGCCGACCGTATCCACGCAGGTGACCGTGACGCCCGGCAGCAGAATCGCCAGCACCACACCCGGCAGCCCACCGCCGCTGCCGACATCGATCACCTGTGCCGCGGGGCGACCTGCCAAGTGGCGCGCCGCCGGGCCGACCGCCGCCAGACAGTCCGCCAGATGCTGGCTCAGCATCTGGTCCGGGTCGCGCACCGCAGTCAGGTTGTAGGTCGCGTTCCAGCGCTGCAACATCGCCAGGTGGCCGAGCAGGGCATCGACCTGCTGCGGCGATACGGACAGGCCCAGTGCGGCAATGACGGACTCGAGCGTGGTCCGCGCCGCCTTCGGCGCCATTTGAGGTGCCACGGCGTCAGGCCGCGGCATCGCCCGTCAGTGGCTCGTTAGCGGCGAAGCCCTTGAAGCGCCCCTTGCGCAGGTGCACGAGCAGCAGCGAGATGGCCGCCGGCGTGACGCCCGAGATGCGGGACGCCTGCCCGAGCGTTTCCGGCCGGTGCTTGATCAGCTTCTGCCGGACCTCGTAGGACAGGGCCGTGACCTGGCTGTAATCGAGATCGTCCGGCAGCCGCAGGCCCTCGAACGCCGCGGCGCGTTCGACCTCGTCGTTCTGCTTGTCGATGTAGCCGGCGTACTTGACCCCGATCTGCACCTGCTCGATCACTGCGTCGGCCAGCGCCGCGCCGAACTCGGTCCGCAACGTTTCACGTGAAACAGCGCCCTCCGGCCGGGCGATGGCACCGGCCTCGGCGACAGCGTCGTACTCGACACCCGGGCGGCGCAGCAGATCAGCCAGCCGGTACTCATGGTCGATCGCCTTGCCGATCAGCCGGACCGCCTCCGGCTCCGGCAGCAGCGCCGGGTTGACCCAGGTCGAGCGCAGCCGCTCCGCCTCCCGCGCCACGGCATCGCGCTTGCGGCAGAACCGGTCCCACCGGGCGTCGTCGACGAGCCCCAGACGCCGCCCGGTCTCGGTCAGCCGCAGGTCCGCGTTGTCCTCGCGCAGTTGCAGCCGGAACTCGGCCCGGCTCGTGAACATGCGGTAGGGCTCGGTCACCCCCTTGGTGATCAGGTCGTCGACCAGCACCCCCAGGTAGGCCTGGTCGCGCCGCGGCAGCCAGGCCGGCTCGCCACGCACCTGCAGGGCGGCATTGATGCCGGCGAACAGCCCTTGCGCCGCCGCCTCCTCGTAGCCGGTCGTGCCGTTGATCTGCCCGGCGAAGAAGAGCCCGCTGATGCCCTGCGTCTCGAAGCTCGGCCGCAGCGCGCGCGGATCGAAGTAGTCGTATTCGATCGCGTAGCCGGGACGCAAGATGTGCGCATTCTCCAGGCCGACCATCGAGCGCACCGCGGCGATCTGGATGTCGAACGGCAGCGAGGTCGAGATCCCGTTCGGGTAGACCTCGTGCGTGGTCAGGCCCTCGGGCTCCAGGAAGATCTGGTGCGCGTCCTTGTCCGCGAAGCGATTGACCTTGTCCTCGATGCTCGGACAGTAGCGCGGTCCGACTCCGCCGATGATCCCGGTGAACATCGGGCTGCGGTCGAACCCGGAACGGATGATCTCGTGCGTCTGCGCGTTGGTGTGGGTGATCCAGCAGGGCAGCTGCCGCGGGTGCATCGCCACATCGCCCATGAAGCTGAACACCGGCATCGGCGCCGACGAACCGGGCATGCCGTCACCTGGCTGCTCGATCAGCTTCGAGAAGTCGATACTGCGCCCGTCGATGCGCGGCGGCGTCCCGGTCTTCAGCCGGCCCTGCGGCAGCTTCAGTTCCTTCAGTCGCGCGGACAGTGCGACCGCCGGCGGATCCCCCGCGCGACCGCCGGCATGGTTCTGCAGGCCGACGTGGATGCGGCCATCGAGGAAGGTCCCCGCGGTCAGCACCACGGCACGGGCACGGAAGCGAACACCAACTTGCGTGACTGCGCCAGCAATCCGGTCGCCTTCCAGCAGGAGGTCGTCACACGCGCCTTGGAACAGCCAGAGATTCGCCTGGTTCTCGACCCGGCGCCGGATCGCCGCCTTGTAGAGCACCCGGTCGGCCTGCGCCCGGGTCGCCCGCACCGCCGGGCCCTTGGAGCCGTTGAGGATGCGGAACTGGATGCCCGCCTCGTCGGTGGCCAGCGCCATCGCGCCACCCAGCGCGTCGACTTCCTTCACCAGATGGCCCTTGCCGATCCCGCCGATCGACGGGTTGCAGCTCATCTGGCCGAGCGTCTCGATGTTGTGCGTGAGCAGCAGCGTCGCCGCACCCATGCGTGCCGACGCCAGCGCCGCCTCGGTGCCGGCATGGCCGCCACCGACCACGATCACGTCGAACTCCTTCGGGAACAACATCGCACTGCCTATTTTTTGAGCAAGCCGGCATTGTAGGCAGCGCGCCGCCGGAAGTCATGGGCAGGGTTGGCGGCCCGCATCGGCTATCGTGGACGCCCATGGAGTGTCGTCCGCGCTGCGGCGCCTGCTGCATCGCGCCGTCCATCAGCAGCCCGATCCCCGGCATGCCGCAGGGCAAGCCGGCCGGCGTGCGCTGCGTCCAGTTGGACGCCGCATTCGGCTGCCTCCTGTTCGGCAGCCCGCTGCGGCCCGCGGTGTGCGCCTCGCTGCAACCCTCGGCCGCGATGTGCGGGCCCGGCCGCGAGCAGGCGCTGCGCTGGCTCGGCGACCTCGACCGCGCCACGCGGCCCGCCGCATGAAGTTCGACCCCTCCGGCGCCGACCTGCAGGCCCTCGCGCAGATCTACCCGCCGCTGGCTGCGCTGCCGCCCGCGCAGCGCGACACCGACCTGCGCCAGGCCACCACCTGGCTGGACGTCCCCGCCGGCGCCACGCTATTCGAGGAGCGCGCACCGTGCCGCGGCTTCCCCCTGGTGCTGCACGGCGAGGTGCGGGTCGCACGCGGCTCGTCACACGGTCGCTCGCTCGAGCTGTACCGCGTCGGCCCGGGCGAACTGTGCGTGGTCTCGGCGTCCTGCCTGTTCGGCCAGCAGGCGCTCACGGCCCATGGCGAGGCGGCGGCGCCGACGCGGCTCGCCGTGCTGCCGCCGACGCTCTTCGACGCCTGGTGCGCACACGAGCCGTTCCGGCGCTTCGTGTTCGGCGTGTTCGCGGACCGCCTCGCCGACCTGATGGCGCTCGCCGAAGCGGTGGCCTTCCAGCGGCTCGACCAGCGCCTCGCCAGCGCGCTGCTCGGGCACGGCGACGTGCTGCAGACCACCCACCAGGCGCTGGCCGACGAGCTCGGCACCGTGCGCGAGATCGTCACGCGCCTGCTGCGGCGCTTTGAGCGCTCCGGCTGGCTCGAGCTCGGCCGCGAGCGCATCACGCTGCTGGACCCCGCCGCGCTGCGCCGCCTCGCGGCCGGCGAAGCGCTGCCGCTTTGACTAGCCTCAAGCAACGCCTGTGACCCCGGTCACAGACCGGCGCTCCGCCCCCGCGGACACTGGCTGCGACACCCGGCCACACGGGCCGGCATCCAGGAGCAAGCCATGAAGACCAACGAAGGAACCCTCGACCGTGCGCTGCGCGTCATTGCCGGCCTCGTCCTGATCGCGCTCACGCTGACCGGCACCATCGGCGTCTGGGGCTGGATCGGCCTGGTGCCGATCGCCACCGGCCTGCTCGGCTGGTGCCCGGCCTACACGCTGCTGGGCATCAACACCTGCGGGCTCAAGTCGGCGAAGTAGGGCGCGCGAGCAGCATCTCGGTGTGCGGGATGCCGTCTTCCAGATAGCGCTCGCCGACGATCACGAAGCCGAAGCTGCCGTAGAACGGCTCGAGATACGACTGCGCCGAGATGCGCAGCCCGTGGCCGGGGAAGATCTGCGCCGCATGGCCGACGGCGCGTCGCACGAGCTCGCGGCCGAGGCCCTGGCCGCGGCCGGCGGCCGTCGTGATCACGCGGCCGATCGACGCCTCGGCGTACTTGACGCCGGGCGGCACGACCCGCGCATAGGCCAGCGGCTCGCGCCCGCCCGGGCGCCACGCCGCGAGGTGGAAACACTGCTCGTCGACGCCGTCCACGTCGAGGTAGACGCAGTTCTGCTCGAGCGCGAACACCTGCTGGCGCGCACGCAGGATGTCGTGCAGTTCGCGCAGGCTCAGGTCGTCGAAGTGGCACCAGCGCCAGGCCGGCATCGCATCGGTGGTGGTCATGCAGCGATGATGCCCGGATCTCCCGAACGCCTCAGCGCACGGCCGCCTGGCGCAGCCGCGCGGCGACGAAGGCCAGCGCCAGCACGGCGAGCACCGCGCACACCAGCGGCGGCACCAGCCACTGCACGATGCCGAACGGTTCGCCGCGCAGGACCTGCGTCATCAGCGTGTTCTGCGCGAGCGCCGGCACCCACAGCTGCCAGGCCGCCTGCTCGCCGCGGTTGAACACACCCGCCAGCGGCAGCAGCGACGCCACCAGCACGACCAAGCCCGCGCTTGCCTGTGCCTCCTTCACGCTGCGGCAGCGGATCGCCACCGCCATCAGCAGCGCCGCGATCGCCGCCGCGAACGGCGCCAGCACGGCGATGAACGCCAGCGCCTCGCGCACGCCGAACTGGAACAGCGCCGCCAGCGTGTCGCTGCGCAGCAGCCATTGCGCGGGCACGAAGCTGAAGCAGGACAGCACCGCGATCGCCATCGCGACCGCGAGCACGGCGCCCCACTTGCCGAGCACGATCGCCCACGGCGGCGCCGGGTTGGCGAGCAGCGGTTCGAGCGACCCGCGCTCGCGCTCGCCGGCGGTGCTGTCCAGCGCCGCGTGCAGCGCGCCGTACAGCACCGCCATCAGCACGAAGAACGGCAGCATGCCGGTGATCTGCGTGCCGCGCACGCGCGGGTCGGCCAGATCGCGCTCGCGCACCCGCAGCGCCTCCGTGACGTCGGGCGCGACGCCGCGCAACGCCAGCGTCAGCAGCGCGCGCTCGCGGCCGAAGCCGGCCAGCAGGCGCTGCAGCCGCGCGCTGCCGGCCTCGCTGCGCTTGTTGGCGCTGTCGCTGACGATCTCCACCACCGGCGCCGCGCCTCGCTGCAGCGCGGCCTCGAAGTCCGGCGGCAGCACCAGCACCGGATCGCCGAGTGCCGCGCGGCGCAGCTGCGCCTCGTAGTCGGGTGGCGCGGGCCGCACGCTGAAGCCCTGCCGCTGCAGGTAGTTGACCAGCGTCGGCGCCCGCTCCGGCGCGGCCACCACGAGCTCGCGCCGCTCGGCGCGTTCCTCCAGGTTGCCCACCAGCGCGGACAGCGCCACCAGCACCAGCGGCCCGAGCAGCACGCTGGACAGCAGCACCACGAGGAGCGTGCGCCGGTCGCGCAGCGCATCGACGACCTCCTTCACGAACACCGTCGCGACGATGCGGGGGTTCATGCCGCCGCCCCTGCGCCGAACGCCAGGTCGACGAAGGCGTCCTCGAACTGCGCGCGGCCGGTGCGCTCGAGCAGTTCGGCCACGCTGCCGTGCGCCACGCTGCGGCCCTGGGCGATCACGACCACCGCGTCGCACAGCCGCTCGACCTCCTGCATCACATGGGTCGAGAACACCACGCAGCGCCCGCCGCCGGCCGGCGACGCCAGCCAGCGCAGCGTCTCGCGCAGCGCGCGGGTGGCCGGCACGTCCAGGCCGTTGGTCGGCTCGTCGAGCACGATGTTGGGCGGGTCGTGCACCAGCGCGCGGGCCAGCGCGGTCTTGACCCGTTCGCCCTGGCTGAAGCCTTCGGTGCGGCGCTCCAGCAGCGGCTTCAGGTCGAGCGCCTCGGCCAGCGCCTCGGCGCGCGCGTGCGCGGCGTCGCGGGCCAAGCCATGCAGCGCGGCGAAATAGACGATGTTCTCGCGCGCGGTCAGGCGCGGGTACAGGCCGCGCGCATCGCCCAGCATCCCCAGGCGCGCGAGCGCCCGCCGCGGCTCGCGGACGACGTCGATGCCGTCGACCTCGAGCCGCCCGGCGTCCGGCGCGATCAGGCCGGCCAGCATGCGCAGCATCGTGGTCTTGCCGGCCCCGTTCGGCCCGAGCAGGCCGCAGATGCGGCCATCGGCCGCCTCCAGGTCGACCGCGCGCACCGCCTGCACGGCTTCGAGCCCGCGGCGCGGCGGCGGGAAGCGCTTGGCTACCCCCGTGATGCGGATCATCGGGCACCCTCCGCGGCCGGGATGAAGGCCGGGGGGCGCGGGATCGCGGCCAGGCAGCCCGCGTCCAGGGCGAGCGCCTGTGTGTCGTCCGCGGCGTCGATGAAACGCGTCAGCAGGTCCGGCGTGCACCCGACGGCCAGCAGCCCGTGCCCGGCCTGCGCGACGACGATCGAGCGCGCCTTCGGCCCGAGCGCGGCCGCCACCCGCTGCGCATGCCGCGGCGGCGTCGCCGGATCGAGCCCGCCGGACAGCAGCAGCACCGGGCTGGTGGCCGACGGCAGCCGGTAGAACGCCGCCGGCACCGTACCGCGCGGCCAGTCGGCACAGGCCTGTTCGTACAGCGGCAGCAGGCCGCGCCCGAAGTCCGGCGCCGGCGCCTCGACGACCTCGGCGGCGCGTGGCAGGTCCTCGGCGCAGACCACCGAGAAGTGCATGCCGGTGTAGACCTGCATCTCGCCGCGCGGCGCGAGCACCGCCGACAGCGCGGCGAGCGGCCCGAAGTGGCCGGTCGCGGCGGCCGCGATCGCCGCCGGCAGGCCCGCCGCCAGCGCCGGCGCATACAGCGGCCCGCGCACCGCACCGAGCAGCGCCTCACGCGTCAGCGTGAAGGACTGCGGCCGGCCGCTGCGTGGATCGGCCAGCGTGACCTCGCGCGGCAACCCCGCCAGCAGGCGCGCCCAATCGGCGCGCAGGCTCGGCCAGGTCCGCGCACAGGCGGCCTCGGCGGCGCAGGCCGTGAACAGCGCGTCGAGCGCCGCCTGTGCATCGGCGCCGGCGCTGGCCGGCAGCACCATGTCCGGTGGCGCGACCCCGTCCAGCAGGCTGCGCCGCACCGCCTGCGGGAACTGGCGCTGGTAGTCGAGCGCCGCACGCGTGCCGTACGACGCGCCGACCAGGTTGATGCGCGCCGCGCCCAGCGCACGCCGCACCGCGTCCAGGTCCTGCGACGCAAGTACCGTGGTGAAGTGGCCCAGGCCGTCGCCGCGGCCGTAGGGCAGTGCCTGCAGCTGTGCCCGGCAGGTGTCGAGCCGGCGCAGCATCGCCGCCGTGTCGGCCTGCTCGGCGAGCGTCTCGCGGTCCTCTTCGCAGGCCAGCGGCGCCGAGCGGCCGGTGCCGCGCTGGTCGACGAAGACGATGTCGCGCCGGTTGTTCAGCCGCGCGAACACGCCCATCAGCGCCGGCGCCAGGGAGATCGCGCTCTGCCCCGGCCCGCCGGCGAAGAGGAACACCGGGTCGGGCAGCTTGCGGCGCGCCAGTGCGGGCACGACGAGGTAGTGCACGTCGATCTGCACGCCGTCCGGGCGCGCCGGATCGAGCGGCCGCGTGACCGCGCCGCACAGCGCCTCGTGCGGCAGGCCCGGCACCCGGCAGGGGCCCGGCGCGGCCGCCGCCGCGACGCTCGCGCACAGCGCCGCCAGCCCTCCGGCAACCAGCCTGGCGAGCACGCGCCTCATGCCTCGCCGAGGAAGCGGTTGAACTCGCCGCTGTCGAGCAGGCGCTGCAGGTCGCTCGCCCCGCCGATCAGCACGCCACGCGCGAACACCATTGGAAAGGTGGGCCAGCCGGTCCACATCTTCAGCGCACTGCGCCGCCGCCACTGGCTGAAGTAGCTGCCGAACTCGAGGTACTGGTAGGCGTGGCCGGCCGCATCGAGCGCCTGGCGCGCGCGGCGGCAATGCGGGTTGCCCGCCATGCCGACGACCAGGATGCGGTTCGAGGCCGCCGCCGCCTGCACGTTGTGGACGATGTCGGCGTGCAGGTTCGAGACCTTGTCGCGGATCGCCGGATGCAGGCGGCTCTCCTCCAGGATGCTGCGGGGCATGAACGTCCTCGGGCCGGAAAGCCCCGAGGTTAGCCGACGCCACCCGGCCCCCGCCCAGCGGGATCAGGGTTTCTCCTGAATCACACCGGTCGACATACCGACAAACAGCATCTAGGATTGCATACAATCTTGCTTCAGTCTTACCGACGAAGCTGTCCGCAAACATTGCTCCACCCCTCCGACAGGCCATGCAGATCCGCGTCATCAACCCCAACACCACCGCCGCGATGACCGAGACCATCGGCGCCACCGCCCGCCGCGTTGCCGCTCCGGGCACGCAGATCGTCGCCTGCAACCCGGCCGCCGGGCCGGTGTCGATCGAGAGCCACTTCGACGAAGCCGTCGCCGCCGTCGGTGTGCTGGAGGAAGTGCGCCGCGGCGAGAGCGAAAGGGCGGACGCGTATGTGATCGCCTGCTTCGGTGATCCGGGCCTGCTGGCGGCGCGCGAACTCACGCGTGCCCCGGTGATCGGGATCGCCGAAGCGGCCTTCCACCTGGCCACGCTGATCGCGACACGCTTCTCCGTCGTCACGACGCTCGGGCGCACGACCATCATCGCCGAGCACCTGCTGCAGCAGTACGGCTTCGCGCACCACTGCCGGCGCGTGCGCGCCGCCGAGATCCCGGTGCTCGACCTCGAACACGACCCGGACGCCGCGCTGCGCCGCATCGTCGAGGAAGGGCGGCGCGCCAAGGCCGAGGACGGCATCGGCGCCATCGTGCTCGGCTGCGGCGGCATGGCCGACCTGACCGACACCATCGCCGAGGCCGTCGGCCTGCCGGTGGTGGAGGGTGTGACGGCCGCCGTGAAGCTGGCCGAATCGCTGGTATCGCTGCGCCTGCAGACCAGCAAGTACGGCGATCTCGATTTCCCGCGGCCCAAGACGTTCACGGGCCCGTTCTGCCACTTCGGCGCCTGAGCGCCGACCGACTTCCGAGGAGACAACGATGAGCGCAGCTCACGACGACAAGGCCGCCGGCGCGGAATCCCTCGCGCCGCAGCAGGCACGCATCATGGACAAGTGGTCCTACCTGCTCGCCTGGCTGGGCGGCTGCGTGTCCATCGGCACCTTCGCGATGGGCTCGAGCCTGGTCGGCCAGCTCAACATGCTGCAGGCGGTGGCCGCGATCGCGATCGGCTGCTTCGTGATCGGCGTGGCGCTGGCGATCAATGGCGCGGCGGGCCACAAGTACGGCATTCCGTTCATGGTCCAGGCACGCAGCGCGTTCGGTTTCGCCGGCACACGCTTCCCGGGCTTCGTGCGGGCCATCCCCGCGGTGGTCTGGTTCGGCTTCCAGAGCTGGATCGGCGCCGGCGCGCTGAACGCCGTCTCGGCGGCGCTGCTCGGCTACGACAACCTGGTGGTCTGGTTCGTCGTCTTCCAGCTGCTGCAGATCGCACTGTCGGTGTACGGCTTCAAGGGCATCAAGTGGCTGGAGAACGTCGGCAGCGGCTTCATCATCTTCGCGCTGGTCTACATGTTCTGGGCCGTGATCACCAAGTACGGCGGCGCGGTCGACGCCAAGATCACCAGCATCGAGGGCACCTGGGGCCTGCCGTTCTGGGGCGCGACGATGCTGTTCCTGGGCATCTACAGCACGATGATGCTCAACGTCAGCGACTATTCACGCGAGCTGCACCACGGCGTCCGCCCGGGCACGCTGACGACGCTGTACTCGATGTCGATCCTGCCCGCGACGCTGTTCATGGGCCTGATCGGCCTGATGGTCTCGGGCGCCACCGGCACGGCGGACCCGATCGCGGTCTTCTCCAGCGCGGTCGACAACAAGCCGCTGCTGGTCATCACGCTGCTGTTCATCGCCTTCGCGCAGGTCACGACCAACGTGCTCAACAACGTCGTGCCGCCGGCCTACGTGCTGATGGACGTGTTCAAGCTGTCGTTCCGCACCTCGGCCGTGCTGGTCGGCCTGCTGGCCTTCTGCACCTTCCCGTGGGTGCTCGTGAAGGACGAGTCGGCGGCCGGGCTGCAGGTGTTTGTGCAGACCTACTCCGCATTCCTCGGCCCGATCTTCGCGGTGCTGGTGGTCGACTACTACCTGCTGCGCCGCCGCACGCTCGACCTCGCCAAGCTGTACGACGCGGACGGCCCGTACCGCGGCGTCAACTGGGGCGGCATCGTCGCGGCGCTGGTCGGCGCGGCGGTCGCCCTCGCGCTGCCGAAGATCTCCTGGTACGCGAGCCTGCTGCCGGCCGGCGTCACCTACTGGCTGCTGATGAAGCACTGGGGCGCCTGCCGCCGCTTCAACGACACGGCCCCCGAAGCGCCGGCCGTGCCGGCCGGTGCCCCGCGGGCGGCGCTGCGCCACTGACCCGGCTCAGCCGGCCAGCACGCCGCGCTGGAAGTCGGACACCGCCTGCTGCAGCTCCTGCACGGTGTTCATGACGAACGGCCCGTACTGCGCGATCGGCTGCTTCAGCGGCGCGCCGGCCACCAGCAGCACCTGGGCCGGCTGAGCCGCCCCGGCCGCCACGGCGAACGCCACGCCGTCGGCGGCCGCGTCGTTGCCGAGGATCGCCATGTGCTCGCTCGGCACGGCCCGGTCGCCGACCGTCACCGGCTCGCCGCCATACACGTAGGCGAACGCGTTGTGGCCCGGCGGCAGCGGCACCTCGAAGCGGGCGCCCGCCGGCAGGGTGATGTCCAGCACCAGCGGCTCGGTGGTCGGGCGTGTCACCGCCCCGGCCACGCCATGCGTCTGCCCGGCGATCACGCGCACCGCGACGCCGTCCGCGGTCTCGAAGCGCGGCACGTCGGCCGGCGCCACGTCGCGGTAGGCGGGCGGCTGCATCTTGTCCTGCGCGGCCAGGTTGACCCACAGCTGGAAGCCGGCCATGCGGCCCTCCTCCTGCTCCGGCATCTCGCTGTGGATGATGCCGCGGCCCGCGGTCATCCACTGCACGCTGCCGGGCTCGAGCAGGCCGACATTGCCGACGCTGTCGCGGTGCCGCATGCGGCCGGCCTTCATGATCGTCACGGTCTCGAAGCCGCGGTGCGGATGGTCCGGGAAGCCGCCGATGTAGTCGCTCGCGGCATCGCTGCCGAACGCATCCAGCATCAGGAACGGATCCAGGCGCTGCTGCAGCGGTTGCGTCAGCACGCGCGTCAGGCGCACGCCGTCACCGTCGGAGGTGGGCTGGCCACGCACCAGGCGTTCGACGCTGCGGGAACGGACGAGGGGGGTGGTGGAGGTGTTCATGACACCAATGTAGGGCGGCGTTCGAAGTGCCCAAGCATGCCGGACTGCACGCAGCGCTGAAACCGGTTGCATGTGCGCAGCGCCAGATGTATGGGCGCGCCCCGGTTCTATATGCGCGGCGCCGGTTGATGCCAAAGCTTCCACATTCTCCAAGGGTTAACCCTTGGTTTCGCGCCGTCGTTGGAAATGAATACTGAGTCGTTCCATTCACCAGCTGAAACATCTTCATGCAACGCAGGCACTTCCTCGCCGCCACCGGCATCACCTTCATGCCGTTCGGCCGGGCCGCGGAGCCCGGCGTGAGTGACACCGAGATCGTGTTCGGCCACACCGGCATCCTGAGCGGGCCGCTCGGCGCCCAGATCAAGATCATGCTGGCCGGCGCCGAACTCGCCTTCGCCGACATCCGCGCCGCCGGCGGCGTGCACGGCCGCACGCCGCGCATCGTCTCGCTCGACGACGAGCTCAAGCCGGACCTGGCCGTCGCGAACGTCGAGAAGCTGCTCGGCCAGCACCGGGCGTTCGGCCTGTTCGGCTGCGTCGGCTCGGCCACCACCGCCGCGACCGCGCGCGTTCTGCAGCAGTCCGGCGTGCCCGCGTTCGGCGGCTATGCGGTGGCCGACTCGGCGCGCGAGAAGGTCAAGGGCTCGGCCTACTTCCTGCGGACCACCTCGGGGCGCGAGGCGCAGGTTCTGGTGCAGCACCTGACGACCATCGGCGTCAGCCGCATCGCCCTGGCCGTGCTCGACAACCCGGGCGGCCAGGAGGCGCGGGCGCTGCTCGAGGCGGCGCTGAAGCAGCACCAACTGCAGCCGCAGGGCGTGGCGGCCGTCAAGGGCGACGCCAGCAACATCGCCGAGGCGGCCCGGACGCTGGCGGCCGGCGAACCGCAGGCGGTGATCATGTACCTGGGCGGCGTGCTGCCGGGCGAGCTGATGAAGGCCACCTGGGCGCTCGGCGGGCACCCGATGTTCTACGGCATGTCCATCGTCGCCGGCGAGGTGACCGCGAAGGTGGCGGGCGAGCAGGCGCGCGGCCTGGCGATCTCGCAGATCGTGCCGTACCCCTGGGGCGAGGTGGAGCCGGTGGTCAAGGACTACCGCCGCCTGGCGACGCAGGCGGGCGTGCCGGTCGGCTACTACAGCTTCGAGGGCTACCTGAACGCGCTGGCGCTGCTCGAGGCCCTGCGCCGCACCGGCCGCGAGCTGACGCGCCCGCGGCTGCATGCCACGCTGCGCAGCCTGAAGCTGCGCCTGGCGGGCATGGAACTCGACTTCGGCACGGGCACGCACACCGGCTCGCGCTTCGTCGAGCTGGTGCAGGTCACGCGCGAGGGCCGTTTCGTGCGCTGATCCCGCGGCGCCGGCCGCCTCCGGCGCTTCGCGGTGTAATGCGGGGGTCTGCCACTGCGACCCACGCTGCTCATGAAGCTCTACTACAGCCCCGGTGCCTGTTCCCTGGCCCCGCACATCGTGCTGCGCGAGGCCGGCCTGGCCTTCGAACCGGTGCTCGCCAGCACCAAGACTCACCAGCTGGCCGACGGCACCGACTACTACGCCATCAACCCCAAGGGCTACGTGCCGCTGCTCGAGCTCGATGACGGCCAGCGCCTGACCGAAGGGCCGGTGATCGACCAGTACCTGGCCGACCTGGTGCCGGAGAAGAAGCTCGCCCCGCCGGCCGGGACGATGGCGCGCTACCGCCTGCAGGAATGGCTGAACTTCATCACCAGCGAGGTGCACAAGGCCTTCGGCGCGCTGTTCAACCCGGCGATGCCCGAGGAGGGCAAGGCGGTGTTCCGCCAGCGGCTGCGCGGCCGCTACGAGTGGATCGACGGCCAGCTGGCCGGCAAGTCCTACCTGCTCGGTGAGGACTTCAGCGTGGCCGACGCGTACCTGTTCACCTGCACACGCTGGGCGCCATACAGCAAGGTCGACACCAGCGGGCTGGCGAACGTCGCCGCCTTCATGGAGCGCGTCGCGGCGCGCCCGGCGGTTCAGGACGCGCTGCGGGCCGAGGGCCTGCTGAAGGCCGCCTGAGCATGCGTGCGGCACGGGCGCTGCTGTTCCTGCTGGCGGCCGCCGCCCCGGCGCTGGCCGCTCCCGGCCCGGGTCCGGGCAGATACGACGGCCGCTTCTGCGTCACCGTCGCGAGCGCCGCGCCGGACTGCGGCACCGCGGTGGTCGACGTGCTGCGGGAACGCCGCCTGCGCGTGCGCATCGCCGACATCGTCTACCACCTGCAGCTGCACAGCAGCCAGCTCGACGTCGTGCTGATGCACGGCGCGATGCAGATCGACGGCTTCGTCGCACCCTACGAATGGGCCGGCCAGGCGCTGCAGTTCGACGACCTCGAGAAGCGCACCCGTTACGAGCTGACGCTCAAGCACTAGGCTCAGGCGCCGAGGTCCCTGGCGGGCGCCTTGAACACGGCCTCGCAGGCCGCACGCGGCGCCGCGCCCGCCGGCAGCTTCGCGCAGGCGCCGTCCAGCCGGCCCTGCAGGCGGCGCAGCACGGCCGCATGCCTGCCGCCCTGGTTCCAGGCCTGCAGCTTGGTGCCGACCCGCTGCATCGAGCGCGCGCTGCGCGCCTCGAAGCCGTCGGCCTGGGCCGCGGCGGCATCGATCAGCGTGCGCGCCAGCGCCTCGATGCGCGCGGCATCCTGCGGCGCCAGCTCGACGAGCGTCTCGAGGTAGGTGGCGCCCCACTGCAGCCGCGTCGCCGGGCCCTCGCTCTTTTCGTAGGCCTGCGCGGCCCAGTCGATCGCCGCGGCGGTGTCGCCGCGCTTGCGCGCGTTGTCCGACAGGTCGGACATCAGGTAGTAGGGGGAATGGCTCTTCGCGAGGTTGGTCTTCAGGAGCGCGTCGGACGCCTCGCCCAGCCCGGCCTGTTCGAGGGCGTAGGCCGAATACGTGATCACCGCCTGGCGTTCGTAGCCGTCCGTGATCTCGCGGTCGAAGCGAGCGCTTTGCTCGCGCAGCTGGGTGAGCAGCGCCGGCGGCACGGCCGGCTTCGCGCCGTCCGGCGCGTCGATGCCGGCCAGCCGGATGCGCCCGAGCAGCGCGCCGACACGGTCCGCGCGCGACAGCGTGGAGTCCTCCTGCAATCGCGTCAGTGCGCCGTCGAACGCGGCCACCAGCGCGGCCCGCTCCGGCGTGCCGTTGGCGCTCAGCGCGCGCACGAGGCGCGCCGAACGGTGCGCGATCAAGTCGGTGTAGGCACGTGCCCGCGCCGCGTCGGCCAGCATCGCGAGCACCGGGCCGCGGCGCTGGGCCGCGTCGGCCGCCGGGCCGGCCTTCGGATCGGCCGCCGCCAGCGCCTTCAGCCACAGCCGCATCGCCAGCTCGGGCTGGTCGGCCGGGCAGGCGGCGGCCAGCTCGCGCAGCACGCCGGCCGGGCCCTCGGGACCCGCCAGCCGCTGCTGATCGGTATCCCACGAATAGAACGCGAGCAGCCGCCACTCGCCGGCGGTCAGCCCCGCACCGCCGGCCCGTGCCTCGCGCAGCACCTCCTTGACCGGCCGCCGCGCGGCCAGCCCGAGCGTCAGCAGCTCCTCGGCCTGCTGCGGTTCGACCTCGCCGGGCAGGCGCGTCAGTTCGCGGCCCTGCGGGTCGAACAGGACCATCGTCGGATAGCCGCGCACCGCGAAGCGGCTGCCGAGCTTCTGCGCGCCCGGCTTGTCGCCGTCGACATACACCGGCACGACGCCGCGCGAACGTTCGATGAAGTCCTGCCGGTTGAACAGCGTGGCCTGCAGCTGGTTGCAGGGCGGGCACCACTTGGCACCCCAGTAGAGCAGCACCGGCTTGCCCTCGCTGCGCGCGCGGGCGAAGGCGGCGTCGACCTGCGCGTCGGCGGACGCGTAGGTCCACGCGATGCCGGTGCCAGCCGGCGCCGCGGCGACCACGCCGCCGAACGCCAGCAGGACGGACAGGCCGGCCGCCAGCCCGGCGCGGCGAAACATCGTGACGTTCATCGGGACACCCCGGCTGCGTGGATCCGCCGCGCAGTGTGCGCCATCACGGCCCGCCGCGCATGCGCACGGCTTCCAGCTTTTCGCACAGTTCGCGCACGCCGTCGACGATGCGGTCGGACGAGCGGTGCAGCGTGTCCGCCTCGACGGTCAGCAGCGGCAGCTGCCGCGTGGCACGCAGGGCGCGCCAGCGGTCCAGGTTGTCGCCGCCGGCCGGGTCGGTGCTGCCGGTCACGATCACCTGCGGGTCCGCTGCCAGCACGGCCTCCGGGCTGACGCTCGGCGTCAGCGGGCCGAGTTCCGCGAACACGTTGCGCGCGCCGCACAGCCGCAGCGCCTCGCTGATCAGGTGCCGCCCGTTGACGGTCAGCAGCGGCCGGTGCCAGATCTGGTAGAAGACCCGCAGCTCGCGCCGGCCGCCGTAGCGCTCGCGCAGGGCCGCCAGCTCGGCCTCGAAGGCCTGCGCGCGCGCCTGCGCGGCCGTCGGCGTCCCGGCCAGCGTGCCGAGCCGGCGCAGCGTGGACGCGATGTCGGCCAGCGTTCCGAGGCGGCTCGCGTAGACCGGCACGCCGAGCGTGGCCAGGCGCTGCAGTTGCTGCGGCGAATTGCCGTCCTGCCAGACCACCAGCAGGTCGGGCTTCAGCGCGACGATGCGCTCCAGGTCGAGCAGCGCGCTGTCGCCGACCCGCGGCAGCGCACGTGCGGCCGCCGGATAGTCGCTGTACGCGCCAACACCGACCACGTGCGCGCCGGCGCCGGCCGCGAACAGCAGCTCCGTCAGGTGCGGCGCGAGGCTGACGATGCGCTGCGCCGGCCGCGCCAGCTGCAGCGGCGCGCCGGTGTCGTCGGTGACCGTCACGTCGGCCCGTGCAGCACCGCCGGCCAGCATCAAGCCCGCGAGGCACGCGGCGAGCAGGCGGCGCAGGACCGTACGAGGGGCCAACATCAGTCCGCCACGAACACCGTGCGCTTGCCGATGCGCTCGCGCACCACGGCATGCCCGAACGCCGCGCTCAGCACGATCTCGTCCATCGTGGACTCCACCGGCCCCTGGCGCAGCAGGCCGCCGGCGCCGATCACCAACGCGTGGGTCGCGAAGCGCGCGGCGAGGTTCAGGTCGTGGATCGCCAGCAGCACCGCCTTGCCGCGCAGGCGCGCGAGGCGACCGAGGTGGCGCAGCACCGTGACCTGGTGGTGCAGGTCCAGGTGCGCGACCGGCTCGTCCAGCAGCAGCAGCGGCGGATCCTGCGCGAGCAGCGCCGCGATGCCGACGCGCTGGCGCTCGCCGCCGGACAGCGTCGTCACGTCGCGCTCCGCGCAGTCGGCCAGGTCGACCGCCCGCAGCGCCGAGCGCGCGATGCGTTCGTCGGTCGCGTCCTCCCAGGCCCAGCGGCCCAGGTGCGGGTGGCGGCCGAGCAGCACCACCTCCAGCACCGCCGCGCCGAAGGCGTCGTGCTGGACCTGCGGCAGCAGGCCGCGCAGCCGCGCCAGTTCGCCGACCGGCCAGTCCGCGAGCGCACGGCCCTGCAGGCGCACCTCGCCGGCACGCGGTTCGCGCAGCCCGGCCAGCGTGTGCAGCAGGCTCGTCTTGCCGCAGCCGTTCGGCCCCATCACGCACCACACTTCGCCGGCACGCAGCTCCAGGTCCAGCGTCTCGATCAGCGTGCGCGGGCCGGCCACGACCTGCAGTCCGCGCGCCTCGAGCAGCGGGCCGGCGCTCATGACAGCCCCTCGCTCGCGGAGGACCTGGCGGCCCGGCGCTCGGCGCGCGGGTCCTTCACCGCGTCGCCCCCCGGCGCAGCAGCAGCGCCATGAAGCTGGGCGCGCCGAGCAACGCGGTGATCACGCCCACCGGCAGCTGCTGCGGCGCGAGCAGCGTGCGCGCGAGCGTGTCGGCCAGCAGCAGCAGGCAGCCGCCGGCCAGCACGCAGGCCGGCAGCAGCACGCGCTGGTCGTTGCCGATCGCCAGGCGAAGCGCATGCGGCACGACGAGGCCGACGAAGCCGATCGCCCCGCCGGTGGTCACCGCCACCGCGCAGGCCAGCGACGCGACCAGGTACACCAGGCGGCGCAGGCGCCGCACCGGCACGCCGAGCGACTGCGCCACCGTGGCGCCGCGCAGCAGCACGTTCAGGTCGCGGCCGAGCGGCCACACCAGCGCCAGCACGACGCCGAGCGCGATCAGCGGCGCCACGCCGTCGTCGGCACCGCCCAGGTCGCCGGCCAGCCAGAACAGCATGCCGCGCAGGCGCGCCTCGGGGGCCACCAGCAGCAGCAGCGTGATCAGCGCCGACCACAGCGCGGCCAGCATCACGCCAGTCAGCAGCAGCCGCGGCGCGCTGTCGACGCGCGCGGCGGCATCGACACGCGACAGGTCGCGCTGGGCCAGCACGAACACCAGCACGATCGCCAGCAGCGCGCCGCCGAACGCGCCGAGCTGCACCAGCACCGCGCCCCCGGCGCCCAGCAGCGCCAGCAGCGCGCCGGCCGAAGCCCCGCCGGACACGCCCAGCACGTACGGGTCGGCCAGCGGATTGCGCAGCAGCACCTGCATCAGCGCCCCGGCCAGCGCGAGCAGCCCGCCGACGGCGAAGGCGGCCAGCGCGCGCGGCAGGCGCAGCGTGTGCAGCACCTCGGCCGCGCTGCTCGCGTCGGGCTGCCAGAGCAGGCGCGCCACGTCCTCCGGCGCGATCGCGCTGCTGCCACTGGCCAGCGCCAGCCACAGGGTCGCGAGCGCGGCCAGCCCGAGCAACAGCCAGATCCGCAGCGCACGGATCATCGGCTCGCGACCCCGGCGCGACGCGGTGGCAGGACGCCGGGCAGCGCTGGCACGGACGTCACGGCCGGGTCCTCATGCTCACAGGCCCGCGTAGGCGAGCGACACGAAGAGGTTGCGCCGCGGCGTGTTGTAGCCCTGCGAGATCTCGTAGGCCTTGTCGCCGGCGTTGTTCAGGCGGGCCGACAGCGTCCACTCCGGCGTCAGTCTCCAGCCGGCCGTCAGGTGCAGCAGCGTGTAGCCGCCCATGCGCGACGTCGCGCTGTTGGCCGCCGTGCCGTAGCGGTCGCCGCTGGCGACCAGTTCCGCGCCGAGGCGCCACGCGCCGCCCGTGTAGCCGAGGCTCGCGCTGCCGAAGTCCTGCGCGCGCCGCACCAGGCGCAGGCCGGTGTCGGCGTCCTCGGCCTGCTGGTTCGTCCACTCGCCGCGCAGCCGCCAGGGCCCGGCCTGCCAGCTGCCATCGAGCGTCACGCCGCTGATGCGGGCACGGTTCACGTTGATCACGGTGGTGAAGGTGGGGTCCACGGCGATCAGGTCGCGGATGCGGTTCTGGAACACCACCAGGCCGGCGCGGGTGGCGCTGCCATCGTAACGCGCCGCGACCTCGACGCTGCGCGCGCGTTCGGGTTTCAGGTCCGGGTTGCCCGAGAAGCCGAAGCTCTCCGGGAAATACAGGTCGTTGAAGCTCGGCGCCTTGAAGGCCGTGGCGGCACTGGCGGAGACCCGCCACTGCGGCGCAAGTCGCCAGCCCCAGGCCAGCTTGCCACTGCCATGGCCACCGAACTGCGAATCGTCGTCGTGGCGCAGCGAGGCTTCGACCAGCTGGGCGCCGAAGGTCGCGCTGTAGCCGCCGAACAGCCCCCACTGGCGCCGCGACGTGCGGGTGTAGGCCGTGCTGCTGTCGACCTGCTCGCGGCGCGCCTCGACGCCGGCTACCAGCTCGCCGCCGAAGGCCGCGATGTCGTTCTGCCAGGTGGCCTGGTCCTGGTCCGTGTCGAAGCGGCCGGGGAAGGCACCCTCGGTGCGGATGTGGTCGGACCCGCGCGCCAGGCGCAGCAGGCTGCGCCAGCCGGGGGCGAGGCGGTCGCGGCTCTCGAGGGCCAGCGAGCCGAGGCGCTGGCGGTTCACGTCGTCGCTGTCCGGGCCGCTGTCGAAGTGCGTGGTGCCGCGGCTCGCGAGCAGGCGCAGTGCCAGCGTATGGCCCTCGGCGCGGTCGTGTTCGACGCTCAGGCCGAGGTTCGTGTTGCGGTAGCCGTCGTCGTCCGGATTGAACGAGAACGGGCTGGCCGCCGCGTTGGTCGCTGAGAACGCGTCGCTGCGCGTCACGCCCGCCTGCAGCGACAGCCGGGTCGCCCCGAGGCTGCGGCCGAGCCCGACGCTGGCCTCGCGCGTGCCCCAGCGGCCCGCGCCGACGCTGGCCTGCGTGCGCGGCCCCTGCTTCGTGAAGACCTGGATCACGCCGCCGATCGCGTCGGCGCCGTACAGGCTGCTGGCCGGGCCGCGCAGGATCTCGATGCGCTCGATCTGCGCCAGCGGCAGGTTCTCGAACGCGTTGGTGCCGACGGTGGCCGAATTGACGCGCACGCCGTCCACCAGCAGCAGCACGTGGTTGGTGTTGGCGCCGCGCAGGAACAGGCCGGACACCTGCCCCGGCCCGCCGGTGGTGCTGATCTCGACGCCGCCGTGCGCCTGCAGCAGCTCGACGAAGGTCTGCGTGCCGGCGCGGGCGATCGTGTCGGCGTCGATCACGCGCACGTCGGACAGCACGGCGTCGACTGGCTGCGGGGTGCGCGTCGCGGTGACGACCACCGGCGGCAGGCTGGGCGGCTCGGCCGCGGAGAGGGTCAGGGGAGACAACAGCAGGCCCAGGCCGCACGCGGCGGACGGGCGAGGACGGAACGATGGCATGACAAGGGCTCCAAGCAGCCAGCGTCCCCGCAGGCTGCGTTGTTGGCGTAAGCCGGCGCCGGGGCGCCGGCGGCTGCGCTTGGCAGGCCGGTATCCGGGCTCGCGGGCCGGCGCGAGGCATCGCGCCGCGACCATCGCCTTCCCACGGGTGCGAACCCGCAGTGGCACAGAGATGGCCGTGTACCCGCTTACCGGTGCGGGGGCAGCGCAGGTGTCGCACCTGCTTCCCGTTTAACGCCCGGCCGAGGACCGGCCAAGCGCACCTGAAGCGGGCTGGATGATAAGGTCAGTCGACCGGGGCGACGGCGTCGCGCACCGGGTCGCGGCGGCCCGGGGAGGCGTACTGCGCCAGCGCCACGCCCGCCAGCGTGACCGCCGCGCCGCCCAGCTTGACCAGCGTGTAGCGTTCGCCGGTGACGATCCACGCGACCAGCGCGGCCACCGGCGGCATCAGGTACATCAGCGGCGCAGTGCGGGCCACGCCGCGCACCGCGTTGACCCAGCCCCAGACCATCCAGCCGAGGAAGGCCGCGATCAGCACGGCGTACAGCGTGCCGGCCCAAATCGCCGGCGTGACCGCCGCCCAGTCGACCTGCAGCCCGGCCGGCAGGCTCACCGCCACCACCGGGGCACTGCCCAGCAGCGTGCCGTAGGCCATCACGACCGCGCCGCCGTGGCGCTCGATCAGCGGCTTGGCGGCCACGGTGTAGTACGAGAAGAACGAGGCCGCGACCAGCAGCGTCAGGTCGCCGCCGCTGGCGCGCCACTGTCCCCCGGCCAGCTTGTCCGACAGGAACACCAGCACGCCGGCGACCGCCACCGCGACCCCGGTGACCTGCCCGCGCGTCAGGCGCTCCAGCCCGTGCCAGCGCAGGATCAGCAGCGTGAACACCGGGCCGCAGGCGAGGATCAGCGAGCTGGAGAAGGCAGTCGACCAGTGGATGCCGTAGGTCACCAGCCCGACGTGCAGCAGGTGCCCGGCGATGCCGAGCTTGAGCAGCGCGAGCAGTTCGCTGCGCGGCAGCCGCGGCCAGCGGCGCCCGTAGTGCAGCGTCAGCAGCAGGGCCGCCGCGACCGGCATGATCAGATAGCGCACGAACAGGAAGCCGCCCGGCGACAGCGCCGCGAACACCGCCTTCTGCACGCTGAAGTTCGTGCCCCAGGCGACGATCAGCGCGAGCGCCGCCCACAGCGCGAGCCGCTCGCGCGCGCGGTGCGGGTGCACGCCCGCCGGGTGCGCCTCAGCCATCGCCATGCGCCGCCTCCGGGTCGCCCAGCAGCCGCTGGGCGTCGTCGTCGCGCCAGCCTTCCAGCGGCGTCGCCTTGGCCAGCGCCATCCACGCGCCGAACGGCAGGCGGCAGGCCTGGCGCGGCGCCGGGCGCGCCACCTCCAGCCCGGCCTCGCCCGCGACCAGCACGCCGCACTCCGCCGGGATCTCCTCCGCGGCGGCGATGCCGGCGCGGATCACGTACCAGCATTCGCTGCACAGCTGCAGGTAGGCGGCGCGTTTGCCGGCGCGCTTCAGGTCGGCCAGCAGGTCGGCGCGGTTCACCTTGATCTCGTGCACGACCGGCTCGAGGTACTGCTCAACGGTCGTGTTGCGGATCGAGAACACGTCCGGCATCGCCATCACCCAGGCCTCCTGGGCGCCGTCGGACACCTTGGCGCGCAGCGCGAGGCCGCGCCAGGCGAGCCGCCCGGCGCGGGTCATCTCGCGCGCGACGCGCTCGACCAGCGCTTCGTGCGCGTCGCGACGCGCGCGGTGCCGCTGCAGGGTCGCCGCCAGCGCGGCCACCCCGGCATCGGTCACGCGCAGCGTGTCCGGCCGGTCGCCGTGGGGCACGCGCTCGAGCAGGCCGGCCGCCAGCAGCTCGACCTCGACGAGGTCCTGGCTGGGCCAGCCGGCCGAGCGCCACACCTCGCGCAGCCGGCGCTGGTGCACGGCAGAGCGCAGCACGGCGGGGTCGGGCGGGGCGGAACGGTCGGCGGGCATGGGGAACGGCGGAGCAAGGATTCTCTCCGGTCCGCGCGACGCCTGCCGGCGGCCCGGGCGCCGGGCACCGGCCCGCACACCCACCGATCGCCACGGATTGGGGAGTTGTCCCCAGCCGTCGGCTTGACATACCCTGCCAGGTATATATACCATGCAGGGTATATGAAACGCCTGTCCCGACCGCTCCTGCCTTTCCTGCCGCTGCTGCTCGCCGCCGCGGCGGGCCTCGCGCCCGCCGCACCGGCACCGGCGGTGCCCACGGTGACCGTGTCCACCGCGGCGGCCGGCGCGCTGCTGGACCTCGACGCCGTGCTGCAGCCGGTGCGCCAGGCCACGCTGACGGCCCAGGTGGGCGGCAACGTGACGGCGCTGCGCGTGCAGGCCGGCGACAAGGTGCGGCGCGGCCAGTCGCTGGTGCAGCTGGACGACCGCGACGCGCGCGCCGGCCTGGCGCGCGGCGACGCCGGTGTCGCGCAGGCCGACGCCGAACTGCTCAACGCCCGCACCGCGCTGGCCCGCCAGCGCGACCTGCTGAAGAGCGGCTTCATCAGCCAGGCCGCGGTGGACAGTGCCGAGATGCAGTTCCGCGCCGCCCAGGCAGGCCTGCAGCAGGCCCAGGCGGCGCGCACGCAGGCCGCGCTGGCGCAGGGCTTCGCCCAGCCGGCCGCCCCGTTCGACGCGGTCGTGCTGGCCACCCACGTCGACACCGGCGACCTGGCCCTGCCCGGCCGCGCCCTGGTGACGGTCTACGAGCCCGGCCGGCTGCGCGCCGTCGTGCAGGTGCCGGCCTCGCGGGCCGCCCTCGCGGCCGGCGCCCGCGACGTGCAGGTGCAATTGGCCGACGGCCGCAGCGTGCGACCGGTCGCGAGCGAGTTGCTGCCGGCCGCCGACCCGGTGTCGCAGACGGTCGAATGGCGCCTCGAGCTGCCGGCCGAGGCCGCGCCGGCTCGCCCGGGCCAGACGGTGCGCGTGCGGGCGCGCGGCGCCGACACGGCCGCCCCCGAACGGCCGACGCTGCCGGCCGGCGCCGTGCTGCGCCGTGGCGAGCTGGTCGCGGTCTACGTCGCCCGCGACGCCGGCTTCGTGCTGCGCAGCGTTCGCGTCGGCCCGGCCGTCGGCGGCCAGGTCGAGGTGTTCGCCGGTCTCGCGGCCGGCGAGCGCGTCGCGCTCGATCCGGTGCGCGCCGGCCTGGCCGGCGCCACGCCTGCCGCGCGCTGAGGAGCCAGTGATGGAACTCGGCATCTCCGGCCGCCTCGCGCGAACCTTCCAGACCCACGCGCTGACGCCGCTGCTCGCGCTCGTCGCGCTGCTGCTGGGCGCATTCGCGGTGCTCGTCACGCCGCGCGAGGAAGAACCGCAGATCAACGTGACGATGGCCAACGTGCTGATCCCCTTCCCCGGGGCCTCCAGCGCGGACGTGCAGAACCTCGTCGCGCGGCCGGCCGAGCAGGTGCTCGGGCAGATCGCCGGCATCGAGCACACCTTCTCGGTGGCCCGCCCCGGGCTGGCGGTGCTGACGGTGCAGTTCCAGGTCGGCGTGCCGCGCACCGAGGCGCTGGTGCGCCTGCACGACGTGCTCAGCGCCAACCAGGACTGGCTGCCCGCCAACCTCGGCGTGCTGCCGCCGATCGTCAAGCCCAAGGGCATCGACGACGTGCCGGTGCTCGCCGTCACGCTGTGGACCCGCGACGGCACCCCCGCCGTGGAACTGGAACGCGTCGCGCACACGCTCGAGGCCGAACTCAAGCGCGTGCCGGGCGCCCGCGAGGTGCAGACGATCGGCGGTCCGGGTCGCGCGGTCAACGTCTGGCTCGATCCGGCGGCGTTGCGTGCGCGGCGGGTCGACGTCGCGCGCCTGCAGTCGGTGCTGGCCGCCGCCAACCAGGCCATGCCGGCCGGCGCCGTGCTCGACGAGCAGGCCGGCGCGCCGCGCATGCTGTCGGTCGAGACCGGCGAGTTCTTGCGCTCGGCCGCCGAGGTCGGCGAGCTGATCGTCGGCGTCGCGGACGGCAAGCCGGTGCGGCTGTCCGAAGTGGCCCGCATCGAGGAAGGCGCGCGCCAGGCGCAGCGCTACGTCTGGTTCACGCCGGCGGCCGCCAGCGGCGTCGCGCCCGGCCAGGTGCACCCGGCCGTGACGCTGACGGTCACGAAGAAGCCCGGCGCCAACGCCGTCGACGTGGCCGGCGCCGCCCGCCAGCGCATCGAGGCGCTGCGCGCGAGCGCGATCCCGCAGGGCATCGAGACGACCATCACGCGCGACTACGGCGAGACCGCCGCCGAGAAGGCCAACAAGCTGATCGGCAAGCTGGCGTTCGCCACCGGTTCGGTGATCCTGCTGGTCGCGCTCGCGCTCGGCCGGCGCGAGGCGGTGATCGTCGGCGCCGCGGTGATCCTGACGCTGACCGTCACGCTGTTCGCGTCCTGGGCCTGGGGCTTCACGCTGAACCGCGTCTCGCTGTTTGCGCTGATCTTCTCGATCGGCATCCTGGTCGACGACGCGATCGTGGTGGTCGAGAACATCCACCGGCACCAGCAGCTCGAGCCCGGCAAGGCGCTGCGCGAGATCATCCCGGCGGCGGTCGACGAGGTCGGCGGCCCGACCATCCTCGCGACGCTGACGGTCATCGCGGCGCTGCTGCCGATGGCCTTCGTCTCGGGCCTGATGGGCCCGTACATGAGCCCGATCCCGATCAACTCCAGCCTCGGCATGGCGCTGTCGCTGGCGATCGCGTTCACGGTCACGCCCTGGCTGGCGCTGAAGCTGCTGCCGGCCCATGGCGCCGGGCACGCCCCGGCCGCCGGCGGCGCGCCGGCGCGCCTGCAGCGCCTGTTCGACGGCCTGCTGATGCCGCTGCTGGCCAGCGCGCGCAAGCGCTGGCTGCTGCTGGCCGGCATCGTCGCGGCGCTGCTGCTCTCGGTCGGCCTCGCGGCCGTCCAGTGGGTGGTGCTGAAGATGCTGCCGTTCGACAACAAGAGCGAGTTCCAGCTGGTGCTGGAGATGCCGGCCGGCACGCCGCTGGAGGAGACCGCGGCGACGCTGCAGGACCTCGGCGCGCACCTGGCCGCGCAGCCGGAGGTGCGCGACCTGCAGGGCTACGCCGGCACCGCCAGTCCGATCACCTTCAACGGCCTGGTGCGCCAGTACTACCTGCGCGCCGACGCCGAGCAGGGCGACCTGCAGGTCAACCTGGTCGACAAGGCACACCGCCACGAGCAGAGCCATGCGATCGCGCAGCGCCTGCGCCCGGCGCTGGACGAGATCGCGGCGCGCCACGGCGCACGCCTCAAGCTGGTCGAGGTGCCGCCCGGCCCGCCGGTGCTGGCGCCGCTGGTCGCCGAGATCTACGGGCCCGACGAGGCCGGCCGCACGCAGCTCGCGCAGCGGGTCGTGCAGGCCTTCGGCGCCACCGCGCACATCGTCGGCATCGACAGCACGCTAACGGCGGACGCGCCGCGCAGCTTCCTGCGCGTGAACCGCCAGCGCGCCGAGACGCTCGGCATCCCGGTCGCCACGATCGCACAGACGGTGCATGCCGCGCTGTCGGGCAGCGACGCGGCCTGGCTGCACGACGGTCACAGCAAGTACGCGGTGCCGGTGCGGCTGCAGCTGCCGCCGGAGCGCCAGGTCGGCCTGGACGCGCTGCTCGCGCTGCCGCTGCGCGCCGGCAACGGGCAGCTGGTGCCCCTGTCGGAGCTGGTCAGCGTCGAACGCGGCGTGATCGACAAGCCGCGCTACACCAAAGACCTGCAGCCGGTCGCCTACGTGCTGGCCGACGTCGGCGAGCACCCGCTGCCGGACGACGTGCGCCGGCTGGTCGACTCGCCGCTGTACGGCCTGGCCGCCGCCCGGTCCCGGCTGGCCGACGCCGCGCTGCCGGACAGCGGGGCGCTGGGCGAGTACTGGATCCGCCAGCCCGCCGACCCGTGGCGCGAGTACGCGATCAAGTGGGACGGCGAGTGGCAGATCACCTACGAGACCTTCCGCGACATGGGCGCGGCCTACGCGGTCGGCCTGGTGCTGATCTACCTGCTGGTCGTCGCGCAGTTCCGCTCCTACCTGACGCCGCTGGTGATCATGGCGCCGATCCCGCTGACCATCATCGGCGTGATGCCCGGCCACGCGCTGCTGGGCGCGCAGTTCACCGCCACCTCGATGATCGGGATGATCGCGCTGGCCGGCATCATCGTGCGCAACTCGATCCTGCTGGTCGACTTCATCGAGCTGCAGGTCGCGCGCGGCATCGAGTTCCGGCGCGCGGTGGTCGACGCTGCCGCGGTGCGCGCCCAGCCGATCGCGCTGACCGGGCTGGCCGCGATGATCGGCGCCTTCTTCATCCTCGACGACCCGATCTTCAACGGGCTCGCCGTCGCGCTGATCTTCGGCATCTTCGTCTCGACCCTGCTGACGCTGGTCGTCATCCCGGTCCTCTACTACAGCCTCTACCGCAAGTCGCCGCGCACGCACGCGGCGGCCCCGGCCTGATTCCATCCACCCTGCGAGGAGACACCGCATGGCTCACATCGTCATCATCGGCGCCGGCATCGGCGGCATGCCGGCCGCCTACGAGATGCGCGAGCGACTCGACCAGTCGCACCGCATCACCGTCGTCAGCGCGAGCGACCGCTTCCAGTTCGTGCCGTCCAACCCCTGGGTGGCGGTCGGCTGGCGCACGCCCGAGCAGATCACGCTGCCGATCGCCCCGCTGCTGGAACGCAAGGGCATCCAGTTCGTCGCCAGGCCGGTCAGCGCGATCGACGCCGAGGCGAACCGCCTCACGCTCGCCGGCGGCGACACGCTGGACTACGACTACCTGGTCATCACCACCGGCCCCCGCCTGGCCTTCGAGGAGGTGCCGGGCGCCGGACCGGTCGCGTCCGGCGGCGGCGGCCACACCCACTCAGTGTGCAGCGTCGACCACGCCGAGGCGTTCTGGGCCGAGTACCAGAAGTTCCTCGAAGCGCCCGGGCCGATCGTGATCGGCGCGATGCCGGGCGCGAGCTGCTTCGGGCCGGCCTACGAGTTCGCCTTCATCGTCGACGCCGACCTGCGCAAGCGCAAGCTGCGCCACAAGGTGCCGATCACCTTCGTCACCAGCGAGCCCTACATCGGCCACCTCGGGCTCGGCGGCGTCGGCGACAGCAAGTCGATGCTCGAGAGCGAGCTGCGCGGCCACGACATCAAGTGGATCACCAACGCGAAGACGACCCGTGTCGAGGACGGCACGCTGCACACCACGCAGCTCAGCGAATTCGGCGAGCCCGTCAAGGAGCACGAGCTCGGCTTCAAGCTCGCGATGATGCTGCCGGCCTTCAAGGGCGTGGACCCGGTTGCCGCGGTGCCCGGGCTGTGCAACCCGCGCGGCTTCGTGCTGATCGACGAGCACCAGCGCAGCAAGAAGTACCGCAACATCTTCTCGGCCGGCGTGTGTGTCGCGATCCCGCCGGTCGAGGCGACGCCGGTACCGACCGGCGCGCCCAAGACCGGCTACATGATCGAGACCATGGTGACGGCGATCGTGCACAACATCGCCGCCGAGCTGGCCGGCCAGCCGGCCACGGCCAAGGGCACCTGGAACGCGATCTGCCTGGCCGACATGGGCGACACCGGCGCCGCCTTCGTCGCGCTGCCGCAGATCCCGCCGCGCAACGTCAACTGGTTCAAGAAGGGCAAGTGGGTGCACCTGGCCAAGATCGCCTTCGAGAAGTACTTCCTCCGCAAGATGCGCACCGGCAACTCCGAGCCGGTCTACGAGAAGTACGTGCTCAAGGCGCTGGGCATCCTGCGCCTGGCCGAGTGATCCCCCTGCCATCCACCTCCAAGGAGTCGTCCATGACCGTCGAACGCTACATCCGCATCTTCGCGGGCTCGTTCATCCTGATCTCGCTGCTGCTGGGCGTCGAGGGCAGCCCGCTGTTCGTCAGCCGCTGGGCGCTGGCCTTCACCGCCTTCGTCGGCGCCAATCTGCTGCAGTTCGGCTTCACCAACATCTGCCCGCTGGGCTTCATCCTGAAGAAGCTCGGCGTGCCGGAGTCGGTGGCCTGCAGCACGCGTTGACCGCCATGGCCGAACAGTCCGTCATCGTCCGGCTCGCGCAGCGCCGCGACTTCCAGTTCGAGCTGCAGTTCGACGGCGGCGTGCCCACGCTGCTGGCCGACGAACCGCCGCCGCTCGGGCAGGCGCTCGGCCCCTCGCCGGTGCAGCTGCTGGCCGCCGCGGTGGGCAACTGCCTGAGCGACTCGCTGCTGTTCGCGCTGCGCAAGTACAAGCAACAGCCCGAGCCGATCAGCGCCGAGGTGCGCGCGGACCTCGACCGCAACGCGCAGGGTCGCCTGCGCGTCGTCGGTCTGGATGTCACACTGGCACTGGGCGTGCCGGCCGAGGCGATCGAGCACCTCGAACGCGTGCTGACGCAGTTCGAGGGCTTCTGCACCGTCACGCAAAGCATCGCCCCGGCCATCCCGGTCGCCGTCAGCGTGCTCGACGCGCAGGGCGCGCGCCTGAAATGACCCCGACCGCACAGGACACCTGCATGGCCCCCGACGCCCCGCTGAAACACCTGATGCCCGGCTGGTTCGCCGCCGTGATGGGCTGGTCCGGCCTGGCCCTGGCCTGGCACCGCGCCGCGCCGTCCTTCGGCGACTGGGCCACCGGGCTCTCGCTCGCCGCGGCGGCCGTGGCGCTGCTGGCCTTCCTGGCACTCGGCCTGGCGACCCTGTGGCGCTGGCAGCGCCACGCCGGCGCGGTGCAGGAGGACCTGCGCCACCCGGTGCGGCACGCCTTCTTCGCGGCCATCCCGATCTCGCTGCTGCTGCTGGCCACGCTCGGCCTCGCGCACTTCGGCGCGGCGGCCCCGGGGATCAGGGCGCTGTGGTGGACGGGTTCGCTCGCGCAGTTCGGCGTCACGCTGTGGGTGCTGGCGCGCTGGCTGGGCGGCACCCCGGCCGCGGGCGCGTCGGCCTGGCAGTGGCCGGGCATCACACCGGCGCTGTTCATCCCGATCGTCGGCAACGTGCTCGCGCCGCTGGCCGGCGTGCCGCTCGGCCACGCCGCCTGGGCCTCGGCGCAGTTCGGCCTCGGCCTGCTGTTCTGGCCGCTCGTCAACGTGCTGGTGATCGTGCGCATCGCCCAGGCCGGCATGCTGCCCGAGCGGCTGCTGCCGACCATGTTCATCTTCGCCGCCCCGCCGGCGGTGATCGGCCTGGGTGCGCTGCAGTACGGCGCGCCGGCGCCGCTCGCGTGGATGCTCTGGGGCATGGCGCTGTTCATGGCGCTGTGGGCGGCCACGCTGGGCCGGCGCATCGCCGCGCTGCCGTTCGGCGTGCCGCACTGGGGCATGAGCTTCCCGCTCGCGGCACTGGCCGCCCTGTCGCTGCGGCTGGCCGAGACCGCCGACGGCCGCTGGCTCGCCGTGCCGTCCATCGCGCTGCTGGCGCTGGCCTCGCTGGTGATCGCCGGCCTCACGCTGGCCACGCTGCGCGGGCTGCGCGCCGGCACGCTGCTGGTCCCCGACGCGCCGGTGGTGATCCCGCTGCACGCGAAGATGTGACGGACCGGGCTCGCGCACAATGGCTCTCTCCAACCCTTCCCACGGCGACGACCCGCAGGTCGTGCCGCCCTGCACCATGGCCGTCCTGAACGACGAGAAGTCCCGCACCGACCTGCTGCACCGACTGCGCCGCGCCGAGGGCCAGCTGCGCGGCATCCAGCGCATGATCGAGGATGGCGAGGACTGCCTCTCGATCGCCGGCCAGATGTCCGCGGTGCGCAAGGCGCTGGACAGCGCCTACGTGCGCATGACCGTCTGCTTCATGGAGCAGGAGCTCGGCGCGAAGCTGGCCGACAAGCGCGGCGCACGCGCCGACCTCGGCCCGATGCTGGAGAGCATGGAAGCCCTGCTCGGCAAGATCCGGTAACGGAATTTCCGGCCGGCTCGTTGCGTAGACCTGTCCTCGGCGCTAGATTGCGCAGCCCGCGGCCGGGCCTCGGCCGCACACTCGGAGTACAGGCATGAAGAAGACCCTGATCACCGCCGCGCTGGCGCTGGCCGCCGGCGGTGCGTTCGCGTTCCACTGCCCGGTGGACATGAAGGAAATCGACGCCAAGCTGGCGACCCACCCGAAGCTCAGCGAGGCCGACGCCGCCAAGGTCAAGCAGCTGCGCGCCGACGGCGAGGCCGCCCACAAGGCCGGCAAGCACGAAGAGTCGGTCAAGATGCTCGGCGAGGCGAAGAAGATCCTCGGGATGTGATCGCCCGCCCCCGGAGGCGCTGACGCGCCTCCCCCTCACGGGGGCGCCGCCAGCGGACCGGCCGAGCCGGATCCGCGGCGGCCGCTGGATCGACGCTTTGACGCCCTGCTCTGCCGGGCGTTTCGCTTCCGGCCGGTAGCATCGGCGCATGACGCCCTACCCGCACCTGCTCGCCCCGCTGGACCTCGGCTTCACGACGCTGCCCAACCGGGTGCTGATGGGCAGCATGCACACCGGGCTGGAGGACGGCCGCAAGCACTTCCCGGCCCTGGCCGCGTTCTTCGCGGAACGGGCGCGCGGCGGCGTCGGCCTGATGGTGACCGGCGGCTTCGCGCCGAACATCGAAGGCTGGGCCAAGCCGTTCGCCGGCACGCTCGCCACATCGGCCGCGGCGAAGCGCCACAAGCTCGTCACGGACGCGGTGCATGCCGAGGGCGGCCGCATCGCGCTGCAGATCCTGCACACCGGGCGCTACGCCTACCAGCCGCTGGCCGTCGCGCCGTCGCGCATCCAGAGCCCGATCTCGCCGTTCGCGCCGCGCGAGCTCTCGGCACGCGGCATCGAGCGCCAGATCCGCGCCTTCGTGCGCTGCGCGAAGCTGGCCCGCGAGGCCGGCTACGACGGCGTCGAGGTGATGGGCAGCGAGGGCTACTTCATCAACCAGTTCCTCGTCACCCACACCAACCACCGCACCGACGACTGGGGCGGCGCGTACGAAAACCGCATGCGGCTGCCGGTCGAGATCGTGCGGCGCGTGCGCGAGGCGGTCGGGCCGGACTTCATCCTGATCTACCGCCTCTCGATGCTCGACCTGATCCCCGACGGCAGCTCGTGGGAGGAGGCGGTCATGCTCGCGAAGGCGGTGGCCGCGGCCGGCGCGACGATCATCAACACCGGCATCGGCTGGCACGAGGCGCGCATCCCGACCATCGCCACCAGCGTGCCGCGCGGCGCGTTCGCCTGGGTGACGCAGAAGATGCGCGCGGCGCTGCGCGCCGAGGGCCTCTCGATCCCGCTCATCACCAGCAACCGCATCAACACGCCGGAGGTCGGCGAGCAGATCCTCGCCGACGGCTGCGCCGACATGGTCAGCCTGGCCCGCCCGCTGCTGGCCGACCCGGACTTCGTCGCCAAGGCGAAGGCCGGGCGCAGCGCCGACATCAACACCTGCATCGCCTGCAACCAGGCCTGCCTGGACCACACCTTCAAGGCGCAGCTCGCGAGCTGCCTCGTCAACCCGCGCGCCGGCCACGAGACCACGCTGCTGATCCGCCCCGCCCCGGCGCGCCGGCGCTTCGCGGTGGTCGGCGCCGGGCCGGCCGGGCTCGCCGCGGCCACCACGCTGGCCGAGCGCGGCCACGAGGTGCACCTGTACGAATCGTCGGCACAGATCGGCGGCCAGTTCAACATGGCGAAGAAGGTGCCGGGCAAGGAGGAGTTCAGCGAGACGCTGCGCTACTTCGGCCGCCGCCTCGAGGCCACCGGCGTGCTGCTGCACCTGGACACGCGCGCCGACGCGCAGGCGCTGCTCGCGTTGCGGCCGGATGCGGTCGTGCTGGCCACCGGCGTGCGCGCCCGCGACCCGAAGATCCCCGGCCAGGACGGCCCCAACGTGCTCAGCTACATCGACGTGCTGCTGCACGGCAAGCCGGTGGGCGAACGCGTCGCGATCGTCGGTGCGGGCGGCATCGGCTTCGACGTGGCCGAGTTCCTCGTCACACCCGCCGGCCATTCGCCGACGCTGGACCCTGCGGCGTGGCTGGCGGAATGGGGCGTGGCCGATCCGGCGCAGGTGCGCGGCGGCGTCGTGCGGGCCCAGCCGGCGCCGCCGGCGCGCCGCGTCACGCTGCTGCAGCGCAAGGCCGGCAAGCTCGGCAAGGGCCTGGGCAAGACCACCGGCTGGATCCACCGCGCGGCGCTGCAGATGAAGCAGGTGGAAATGATCGGCGGGGTGAACTACGAGCGCATCGGGCCGCAGGGGCTGTTCGTCACCTACGGCGAGCAGCGCAGGGACGGCCAGCTGATCGAGTGCGACACCGTCGTGCTGTGCGCCGGCCAGGAGCCGCTGCGCGAGCTGGAGGCCCCGCTGCATGCCGCCGGCGTCCCGGTGCACCTGATCGGCGGCGCGCACGAGGCGGCCGAGCTGGACGCCAAGCGCGCGATCGACCAGGGCACACGGCTCGCCGCCACGCTGTGATCAGCAGCGCATCCGCGTCATGACGCGGCCGCCCGGGCCTTCCACGTCGCGGCGTCACGCGCCCAGGTGCTGCCGGGGTCGTGCTGCTGCCAGAACGCGTCGGCCCGCGTGAGCAAGGGCAGCGCTTCGTCGCGCCGGCCAAGCGCGAGCAGCGCCCGCCCCTCGGTGAGCCAGCGTTCGGCGCGGGCCGGCGAGGCGGCCTCGAGCGGCGCCAGCCCGCGCAGGATCTCCAGCGCTTCGCCGGCCCGGCCGAGTTCGAGCGCCAGCCGCGCCTGCTCCGCGCGCGCGGCAGCACGGCGCGGCGCGTGGACGGGCAGATCGGGCACTGCGGCCAGCGCCTCGCGCTGCAGCAGTTCGGCATCGTCGAACGCGCCGGCCAGCCGCCGCACGATGCCGGCGATGTGCAGGCCGCGCCAGCGAAAGCTCGCTTCCGGCCCCGCACGAACGGCCGGCAGCAGGGCCTGGATCGCCTGCCAGGCCTCGCCGACCCGGCCCGTGTAGGCATCGGCCAGCGCCGTCTGCACGGCCAGGTCGACGACCAGCGGATGCTCGGCGCCCCGCAGGGCCTGCATCGTGTCGCGGGCCGTGCCGAGCGAGGCCCGCGCCTCGGCGGCGCGGTACAGCGCCAGCTGCGCCCGGCCGACGTGGACCCGGGCCATGCCGACCGTCGTCGACTGTTCCTGGGCCACGCCCGACACGATCCGCAGGGCCAGCACCGCATGTTCCAGCGAGCCGGCGGCATCGCCGATCTCGAACTGGTAGCGCGCGATGTCCGCCGCGACGAAACCGGCCATCGGCGCCTGCGCTCCCAGCAGCGTCCGCACCCCCTGCAGCACCGCGGAGAGCTCCGCCACCGCCTGCGTGTAGGCACCGACGTTGCCCAGCGCCCGGCCGTAGACGAAGCGCCCGTCCAGCACGCGCGCGTGCAGCCGTTCGCTGCCGTGCACCTGCAGCAGCAGGTCGCGCGCGTGCTGCGCCGCCTGCAGCGCGTTGGCAGGATCGCCGCCGTATTGCTCCACGTTGGCCAGCATCAGCGCGGCGCTGGCCGTGTCCTGATGCCGCGGCCCGAACAGCTGCCCGGCCAGCGCAAGCGCCTCCTGCGCCGCCGCCTTCGCCTCCGCATAGCGCCCGCCGTCGATCGCGGCATGCGCCTGGTTGGTGATGGCGGCGTAGAGATCGGCCCGTGCCGGCGCGCCGGCCGCGCGCAGCACCGGGACGATCTCCGCGAGCTCGGCTTTCATGGCCTCCTGCTGCCCGCGAAAGCGCTGCACCGAGGTCATGCTCACGCGCGCCCGCAAGGTGAGGCGGTGCTGCGGGCCCAGCAGCTGCCGGCCCTCGTCCACCGCCTTCGCCAGCACGGATTCGGCGCGGTCGAACTGGCCGATGCCGATCAGGCTGCGGCCGAGCATGTCGAGCAACTCGACGCGCAGCGCGGGGTCCCGTTCGTCGGCCTCGGCCAGGCGCATCCGGGCCGTCTCCAGCAACGCCTCCACCGTCGGCGTGCCGCTGCGCGTGGCGAACGGGTCGGCATCGGTGAACAGCCCGGTGACGAAGTCCTTCACCGCCTCGGCGCGCCGCTGCTCGGCCCGCGCCTGCGCCGCCTGCCAGACCGCCAGCCCGGCACCCACGACCAGCGCGACGCCGACCGCCGCCGCGGCACCGACCGGCAGCCGGTTGCGCCGCACGAGCCTGATCCAGACACTCTGGTTCGAGGGGCTCGGCCTGCTGCTGATCAGCGGGCGCACGCGGATCTGGCCGATCGAGATCGGCACCGCGACGGCCGGGTCGACCGCCCAGGTGGTGCCCGGGGCCTGGTTGCCGAAGTCGTAGCAGGTCGTCTCGGCGTGCGCCGGGGCGAGGACCAGCAGTGCGGCCGCGACCGCGGTGACAGGGATCAGAGGGGACATGGTTCGCTCCTGAGGCAGGGCGCACCGTGCACCCTTGCCAGTAGGAACGAGCCCGTGGCGGCCGAACCGGACACGGCCGGACGGCCCCCCCTAGCTCGAGGGCGCCGCTACTTGAGCGCCTCCGCGAGGAACAGCCGCGCCTGCTCCCAGTCGCGCCGCACCGTGCGGTCGGTGACCTGCAGCGCCTCGGCGATCTCCAGGTCGTTCAGGCCGCCGAAATAACGCATCTCGACCACCTGGGCCATGCGCTCGTCGACGCGGGCCAGTTCGAGCAGCGCCTCGTGCACGCGCACGATGTGCGCCTCGTCGGCGGGTACGCCCGCGGCGTCGGCCACGTCGCCGGTCAGCGTGACATGCACCGCGCCGCCGCCGTGCCGGTCGGTCTGCCGCTGCCGCACCATGTCGATGATCACCGAGCGCATCACGCGGCTCGCATAGGCCAGGAATCGCGGCCGGTCCGGGAACTGCAGTTCGCCGCCACGCGACAGCCTCAGGTAGGACTCGTGCACCAGCGCCGTGGTGTCCAGCAGCGTGTTGCGCCCACCGCCGCGCAGCCGCGCCCGCGCGAGCAGGCGCAGCTCGCGGTAGGTGGCCGCGAACAGCGCATCGGCGTCGGCGTCGCTCACCTCATTCGACCTTCACGCCCTTCCAGAACGCGACGCGGCCCTTGATCTCGCGTGCCGCTTCGCTCGGCTCCGGGTAGTACCAGACCGCGTCCGGATTCATCTCGCCGTTGACGAGCAGGCTGTAGTAGTGCGCCTGGCCCTTCCACGGGCAGCTGCTGCGGTGGTTGCTGAAGCTGACGTACTCGCGCTTCAGGCTGCCTTCGGGGAAGTAGTGGTTGCCCTCGACGACCACGGTGTCGTCGCTCTCGGCGATCACCACGCCGTTCCAGATCGCTTTCATGCCGGGGCTCTCCTGCCGCAAAGGCTCAAGCGTACTGCGCCGCGGCCCGCGCGAGGCGCTGCGCGATCAGCGCGACGAGTGCCTTGTCGCCGGTCACCGTGACGCTGTCGCCGTGGCGCAGGATGTCCATCGCCAGCTCGGTCGGCTCGCTGTAGGGCACCTGCAGCTCGTAGCGGCCGTCCTCCAGGTGGCGTCCCTTCTGGCGCGGGTGCCACTCCTCGCTGGCGACCCACTGCGCCGCCTCGGCGGTGAACACCAGCGTGGCCCAGCGCACGCGCGCATCGCCGCCGCCGAACACGCCGTAGCCGGCATCGAGCTCGGCTTCCAGCTCGCGCAGGCTCACCGCCTTCGCGCGCGTCTCGAGCGGGCGGGCGTCGCGCACGGCGTCCAGCGCGAAGCGGCGCAGCCCGTCGCTGGCGTGGCACCAGGCGTCCAGGTACCAGGTGCCGCGGTAGTGCACGAGCCGCTGCGGCGAGACCTCTCGCTCGCTCTCGCGCCGGTCGCGGCGCGTGAAGTAGCGCAGCCACAGGCGTTGACGGCGCAGCAGGCCGCTGCCGACCAGCTCGAACCAGCGGCTCGGCACGCGTCGGCGCGCCGTGCCGATCAGCTTGACGCGCCGCATCAGCTCGCGCGAGCCGGCCGCGTCCGGCCCCAGCATGCCCTGCAGCCGCTCCAGCATCGGCTGCAGGTGGCGCGACAGCACGCCGTCGTCGTCCAGCCCGGCCAGCAGCTGATGCATGCTCAGCAGCGCGTGGATCTCGTGCTCGCTGAACCACAGGCCGGGCAGCTCGTGGCGGTCGCCGCGGGTCGCGCTGCCGTCGAAGCGGTAGCCGTTGTCGTGCGCGTCGTAGACGATCGGCGCGTTCAGGCGTTCGCGCAGATACTGCAGGTCGCGCTTGAGGGTCGCGCGCGAGACGGACAATGCCTCGCCCAGCGCGGCGAAGCTGACGCAGCCGCGGCTGCGCAGCAGCATCTCGATCTTGTAGAAGCGTTCGGTGCGGTCCATGCGTATCACAGGGGTGGCTCACCAGATGAGCCAGGCAGCGCGAGCATACCCCTAGTCCGGACCCGTCAGGTGGCTCACGTGGTGAGCCACCCTCCCCCGAGACTGTCTCCACCGCCGCAGCCCGCGGCACCTTGCGGAGACCGCCATGACGACCAGCCTGTTCCACGACCTCCCTGCCGCCGGCACACTGACGGCGCACGAGCACATCGGCTTCGAGCTCGGCTGGGACTACGCGCACCACGCGCTGGTGCCACCGGCACCGTACGACCAGGAGCCCTCGGCGCTGCGCCACGGCCTGCTGGCCGGCCAGGCGGCCTTCGGCACGCGCACGCTGCAGCCGACGCGCCACGTGCGCAAGTGGTTGCAGCTGCGCCTGCACGCCTGGCTGCGCGGGCGCAGCGTCGAGCTGGTGCAGGTGACGCCGAAGTACCTGCAGCAGATCGAGGCGAGCCACTGCCCGGTCACGCGTGTCGCGCTGTCCACCGGCACGCTGGAGGGCAGCGATGCCTCGGTCGACCGGGTGCGCAACGATGCCGCCTACGCCGCCGGCAACCTGGCGCTGATGAGCACCAAGGCCAACCACGCCAAGGGTGCGCTCGGCTTCCGCGAGGCGCTGCGGGTGGTGCGCGACCTGGAAAGCGGTCGCATCGGCGCGGCCGGCGGCCTGACGGTGGCGCAGTGGGCCCGCGTGGCGCTGCTGTGCAGCTTCGTGACGCCGCTGTCGCACGAGGAGGCCAGCGCGCTGCCGATGCTGGTGTTCCCGCCCAACCGGCTGCGCCTGTTCAACCCGGTGCAGGCGCTGCAGGGCTTCGTCGGCCGCCAGCTGCTGACGCCCGGCTGGAGCCAGCGCATGGCGCGCTTCGAGGCCCTGCTGCCGGGCAAGCCGGCCTGGCGCGCGTTCCAGATGTTCTTCCACGCGCTGCTGCCGCGGGTGCTGGAGGCCGGCCGGTGCGACGAGCCGCAGCGCGCCCGCTGGGCGGTGGAGGACGCCTGGCGCAACCCGCTGGTGCTGCAGCGCTGGACGACCTTCGCCCGCCTGCTGACGGCCCGGCAATGTGAGGACCTGCTTTCGCGCGCGACAGCCAAGAAGCTCGCGACGCAGCACATCGAGCAGATCCCCGACGCGCAGGCGACCGACGGCTGGCAGCTCGAGTCGCGCGGCTACGTGCCGCACGCCGTGCTGATGCGCCGCAGCCCGGTCCGGCGCCGCCCGGGCACGGAGGCCCAGGCCCGGCTACCGCTGTAACCCGGCCCGATCCTGCTGACACGACGGCGTCAGCAGGGGGCCGGCAGCATCGGGGTGACGGCCGGATGAATCGGTCGGAGAGTTCAATCCCATGCTGACTGCTCGGTCATTAAGCTTCGAAGTAAATCAATCGTTTGATTTACTTGCTAGCATCGCGGCCATGACCGACGTCAAGCCCACCCGCGCCCGGCCGCAGCGCGCCGATGGCGAACAGTCGCGCGAGCGGCTGATGCGCGCAGCGCTGCGGCTGTTCGCGCTGCAGGGCTTCGAGAAGACCTCGACCCGGGAGATCGCCGAGGCCGCCGGCACCAACCTGGCGGCGATCAAGTACTACTTCGGCGACAAGGCCGGCCTGTACCGCACCGTGTTCTTCGAGATGCAGGGCAAGCCGGAGGACGAGATCGCGCGTTATGCCGACCCGTCGCTGAGCCTGGCCGGCGCGCTGCGCGGCCTGTACGTCGGGTTCGTCGAGCCGCTGCGCGAGGGCGACGTGGCGCAGCTGTGCATGAAGCTGCATGCGCGCGAGATCCTCGAGCCGACCGGCCTGTGGCAGCAGGAGATCAGCGAAGGCATCCAGCCGATGCACGCGGCGCTGCTGGCCGTGCTCGGGCGTCATCTCGATGTCGCCGAGCCGGACGACGAGCTGCGCCGGCTCGCGCTGTGCCTGGCCGGCCTCGGCGTGCACCTGCACGTCTGCACCGACGTGATCGCGACGGTCGCCCCGGCCCTGAACCGGGGCCCGCAGGCCTACGACCATTGGCTCGACCGGCTGGTGATGTACGCCGAGGCGATGGTCGAGGCCGAGCGTCATCGGCGCCGCGGCCTGCGCACATCAGAGAACCACCGACCCGAGGGAGTCACCCCGCCATGAACCCGCGCCGATCTCCGCGCCCGCCCCTGCGCCTGGGGGCGCCGCTCGCCACGGCGCTGCTGCTGTCGGCGTGCGCACAGTTCGGCGCCCCGCCGCCCCCCGCGGCCGCTCCGGTGCCGCCGGCGGCGTGGTCGGCACCGCTGCCGCACGACGGCCGCCCGGGTGAACTCGCCCGCTGGTGGCAGCAGTTCGACGACCCGCTGCTGCCGGCGCTGATCGATGCCGCGCAGGCCGCGAGCCCGACGCTGGCCGCCGCCCGCTCGCGTATCGAGCAGGCACGCGCCACCCGCACCGGCGCCGGCGCGGCCCTCGGACCGACGCTGGACGCCAACGCCAACGCCGCGCGCGGCCGCCTCGACCTCGCGGCACCGGTCGCCACGACCACCTCGGCCGGGCTGCTCGCCGCCTGGGAGCTCGACGTGTTCGGCGCCGGCCGCGCCGGCCGCGATGCGGCCCAGGCGCGCTTCGACGGCGCCCAGGCGGCCTGGCACGAGGCGCGGGTCTCGGTGGCCGCCGAAACCGCCTCGGCCTACCTCGCGCTGCGCGCCTGCGAGGCCCAGCTGGTGCCGATCGAGCAGGACACCCGCTCGCGCGCCGAGACCGCCCGCCTCACCGACCTCGCCGCCAAGGCCGGCTTCCAGGCGCCGGCCAGCGCCGAGCTGGCCCGTGCCAGCGCGGCGCAGGGCCACGCCAGCCTGACGCAGCTGCGCGCCCAGTGCGCGCAGGGCGTCACTGCGCTGGTGGCGCTGACCGCGCTGCCCGAGCCGACGCTGCGCGCCCGGCTGGCCGCCGCGACCGCCACGCTGCCGCAGCCGGCCGAGCTGGGCGTCGCGGCCGTGCCGGCCCAGGTGCTGGCGCAGCGCCCGGACGTCTACCAGGCCGAGCGCGAGCTCGCCGCCGCCGCGGCCGATGCCGCCCAGGCCCGCGCGCAGCGCTGGCCGCGGGTCACGCTGGCCGGCAACGTCACGCCGACGCGCGTGTCCACCGGCGGCGTCTCGACCGACGGCACGCTGTGGAGCCTCGGCCCGCTTTCGGTGTCCGTGCCGCTGTTCGACGGCGGTCGCCGCCGCGCCGATGCCGACGCCGCGCGGGCTCGCTACGACGCCGCCGCGAGCAGCTATGCAGGTGCTCTGCGTACCGCCGTGCGCGAGGTCGAGGATGCGCTGATCACGCTGCAGAGCACCGCCGCGCGCGGCGACGACGCACGGGTCGCGGCCGAGGGGTTCGACCGTTCGTACCGCGCCGTCGAGTCGCGCTACCGCGGCGGACTGGCCAGCCTGTTCGAGCTGGAGGACGCCCGCCGCAGCGCGCTGGCCGCCCAGAGCGCGCTGATCGACCTGCAGCGCGAACGCGTCGCGGCCTGGATCGCGCTGTACCGGGCGCTCGGCGGCGGCTGGGAGGCGGGCGCCCCCGTCCACGCTGCGCCGGCCGCGCCCGCATCGCCCCGCAGCTGAAGTTCTTCCCTCCCGTCAACCCCGGCGCTCCGGCCCACGAAGCCGCCGCGTCCTCGACCAACACCGATGGCCATGACGAACCCGACCCGCTACCTCCTCATCGCCGCGCCGCTGGCTGCGGCGCTCGCCGCCGTGCTCGTGACGCTGTCGGTGTACGCCGCCGACGACAAGGTGGCCCCGGCCGCCGCCGTCAAGCCGGCGCTGACGGTCACAGTGACCCAGCCGCAGACCGCGTCGATGACGCTGAAGATCGCCGCCAACGGCAACGTCGCCGCCTGGCAGGAGGCCAGCATCGGCACCGAGGCAAACGGCCTGCGCCTGGCCGACGTGAAGGTCAACGTCGGCGACGTGGTGCGGCGCGGCCAGGTGCTGGCCACCTTCGCGCCCGACACCATCGCGGCCGAGCTGGCGCAGACCCGCGCCGCGGTCGCCGAAGCCGAGGCGATGCTGGCCGAGGCGAGCGCCAACGCGCAGCGCGCGCGCGAGCTGCAGGCGACCGGCGCGCTGTCGGCGCAGCAGATCAACCAGTACCTGACCGCCGAACGCACGGCGCAGGCGCGCCTGGACGCGCAGCGCGCGGCCGCGAAGACGATGCAGCTGCGCCTCGCGCAGACACAGGTGCTGGCACCCGATGCCGGCGTGATCTCGGCGCGCAGCGCGACGGTCGGTGCGGTGCTGCCGGCCGGGCAGGAGCTGTTCCGCCTGATCCGCGGCGGCCGGCTCGAATGGCGTGCCGAGGTGGCCGCGGCCGACCTCGCGCAGATCAAGCCCGGCCAGCGTGTCACGCTGACGCCGGCCGGCGGCAGCCCGGTGGTCGGCAAGGTGCGCATGCTCGCGCCGACCGTCGACGCCGCCACCCGCAACGGCCTCGTCTACGTCGACCTGCCCGACCCCGGCGCGGCGCGCGCCGGCATGTTCGCGCGCGGCGACTTCGAGATCGGCACCGCGCAGGGCCTGTCGCTGCCGCAGAGCGCGGTGCAGCTGCGCGACGGCTTCAGCTACGTGCTGCAGGTCGGCGCCGACTCGAAGGTCACGCAGACCAAGGTCAGCGTCGGCCGGCGCTGGGCCGACCGGGTGGAGATCACCGGCGGCCTCGACAAGGCCGCGCGCGTGGTCGCCAGCGGCGGCGGCTTCCTCGGCGACGGCGACACGGTGCGCGTCGTCGACGCCGCGCCCGCCGTGCCGCAGAAGACCGCGTCGTCGCGATAAGGAACCTGCGATGAAACTTCCCCAAGTTCACTGCGTTCGCGGCCCCCGAAGGGACTGACATGGCGATCAACGTCTCTTCCTGGTCGATCCGCAACCCGACCCCGGCGATCCTGCTGTTCGTGATGCTCACGCTCGCGGGCCTGATGGGCTTCCGGGCGATGAAGATCCAGAACTTCCCGGACATCGACCTGCCGATGGTCACCGTCACGGCCGCGCTGCCCGGCGCGTCGCCGGCGCAGCTCGAGACCGAGGTGGCACGCAAGATCGAGAACTCGCTCGCGACCATCCAGGGCATCAAGCACATCTACGCGACGATCCAGGACGGCACCGCGACGCTGACCGCCGAGTTCCGCCTCGAGAAGCCGACGCAGGAGGCCGTCGACGACGTGCGCGATGCCGTCTCGCGGGTGCGCTCCGACCTGCCCGCCGACCTGCGCGACCCGGTGATCAAGAAGGTCGACCTGGCCGGCACGCCGATCCTGACCTACACCGTCGCGTCGCCGAAGATGGATGACGAGGCGCTCTCCTGGTTCGTCGATCACCAGGTGACCAAGGCGATGCTCGCGGTGCGCGGCGTCGGCGCGGTCTCGCGCGTCGGCGGCGTGACGCGCGAGCTGCGCGTCGAACTCGACCCGGCGCGCCTGCTGGCGCTGAACGCCACCGCCGCGGACATCTCCCGCCAGCTGCGCCAGGTGCAGCAGGAGGCCTCCGGCGGCCGCGCCGACCTGGGCGGTGCCGAACAATCGGTGCGCACCATCGCGACGGTGCAGTCCGCCGAGGAGATGGCCGCGCTCGAGGTCGCGCTGCCGGACGGGCGGCGCATCCGCCTCGACCAGGTCGCCCGCGTCGTCGACACCGTGGCCGAGCCGCGCTCGGCGGCGCTGCTGAACGGCGAACCGGTGGTCGGCTTCGAGATCGTCCGCTCGCGCGGCGCCGGCGAGATCGACGTGACGGCCGGCGTGCGCGCCGCACTCACGCAGCTCAAGGCCGAGCACCCGGACATCCAGATCACCGAGGCCTTCAACTTCGTCGACCCGGTCGAGGAGAACTACGACGGCTCGATGAAGCTGCTCTACGAAGGGGCGGCGCTGGCGGTGCTGGTGGTGTGGCTGTTCCTGCGCGACTGGCGCGCCACCGTGGTGTCGGCGGTCGCGCTGCCGCTGTCGGCCATCCCGACCTTCTTCGTGATGCACCTGATGGGCTTCACGATCAACGTCGTCACGCTGCTGTCGCTCTCGCTGGTGGTCGGCATCCTGGTCGACGACGCGATCGTCGAGATCGAGAACATCATGCGCCACCTGCGCATGGGCAAGACGCCGTTCGAGGCGGCGATGGAGGCGGCCGACGAGATCGGCCTGGCGGTGATCGCCACCACCTTCACGCTGATCGCGGTGTTCCTGCCGACCGCCTTCATGAGCGGCGTGGCGGGCAAGTTCTTCGTGCAGTTCGGCTGGACGGCGGCGATCGCGGTGTTCTTCTCGCTGGTCGTCGCGCGCATGCTGACGCCGATGATGGCCGCCTACCTGCTGCGGCGGCCGAAGCACGAGGAACGCGAGCCGCGCTGGATCACGATCTACCTCGGCTGGGCGCGTTGGTGCCTGCGGCACCGCTTCATGACACTGCTCGGCGCGGCGGTGTTCTTCGTCGGCTCGTTCATGCTGGTGCCGCTGCTGCCGACCGGCTTCATCCCGCCGGACGACCTGTCGCAGACGCAGGTGACGGTGACGCTGCCGCCCGGCAGCACGCTGAAGGAAACCGTCGCGGCGGCCGAGCAGGCGCGCGCGCTGGTGCAGCGCAACGAACACGTCAAGCTCGTCTACACCGCGATCGGCGGCGGCGCGGCCGGCTCCGATCCGTTCGCCGGCGGCGGCGTGCCCGAGGTGCGCAAGGCGGTGCTGACGATCAACATGACGCACCGCTCCGACCGGCCCGGCCTGTCCAAGCAGCAGATCGAGGCGCAGCTGCGCGACGCCGTCGCGGCGCTGCCGGGTGCGCGTGTCAAGGTCGGCCTCGGCGCCTCGAGCGAGAAGTACGTGCTCGTGCTGGCCGGCGAGGATGGCCGCGTGCTGGCCGAACACGCCGCCAAGGTCGAACGCGAGCTGCGCAGCATCCCCGGCATCGGCGCGGTGACCTCCACCGCCAGCCTGGTGCGGCCGGAGCTGATCGTGCGGCCCGACTTCGCGCGCGCGGCCGACCTCGGCGTCACCTCGGCGGCGATCGCCGAGACGCTGCGCATCGCCACCAACGGCGACTACGACCAAGGCCTCGCGAAGCTGAACCTCAGCCAGCGCCAGGTGCCGGTGGTCGTCAAGCTGCCGCCCGAGGCGCGTGCCGACCTCGACCTGCTGGCGCGCCTGCCGGTCCCCGGCGCGCGCGGCCCGGTGCCGCTGTCCAACGTCGCGACGCTGGCGATCGACTCCGGCCCGGTCGAGGTGGCGCGCTACGACCGGCAGCGCAACGTCAACTTCGAGATCGAGCTGAACGGCCAGCCGCTCGGCGAGGTCGAGCAGCGCGCCTTCAAGCTGCCCAGCCTGGCCAGCCTGCCGCCGGGCATCAGCCGCACCTCGGTGGGCGACGCCGAGGCGATGGGCGAGCTGTTCGAGAGCTTCGGCCTGGCGATGGCCACCGGCGTGCTGTGCATCTACATCGTGCTGGTGCTGCTGTTCAAGGACTTCATTCAGCCCGCCACCATCCTGGTGGCGCTGGTGCTGTCGATCCCGGGCGCGTTCCTGGCGCTGTTCGTCACGCACACCGCGCTGTCGATGCCGTCGATGATCGGCCTGATCATGCTGATGGGCATCGCGACGAAGAACTCGATCCTGCTGATCGACTACGTGATCCTGGCGCGCCGCGAGCACGGGCTGGGACGCTGGGACGCGATCATCGACGCCTGCCGCAAGCGCGCGCGCCCGATCGTGATGACGACCATCGCGATGGGCGCCGGCATGCTGCCGATCGCGCTCGGCCTCGGCGTGGACCCGAGCTTCCGCGCGCCGATGGCGATCGTCGTGATCGGCGGGCTGATCACCAGCACCTTCCTGTCGCTGCTCGTGATCCCGGTGGTGTTCACCTTCGTCGACGACCTGCTCGAGTGGCTGCGCCGGCACCGCCCGCACCTGCCGCATGGCAAGGTGGTGGCCGGCGGCGGCGGAACCACGCCCGGCCCGGCGGATCCGAACTGACTTTGCCGACCCGCCGATCCATGAACCGTCCGCTCGCCGCCGCCCTGCTCGCCCTGCTGCTGCTGGGCAGCGCGCCCGTCCGCGCCGACCCGCCGCTGCCCGATGCGGCGGCCGCGTCCGAGGACGAGGGCGCCCCCTACAGCGTGCTCGACCTCGACTGGCGCGACGCCGCGCGCGACCGGGCGGTGCCGGTGCGGCTCTACCTGCCCGAGGGCGCGGACGCCGCGCACCCGGTGCCGCTGGTGCTGTTCTCGCACGGCATCGGCGGTTCGCGGCGCGGCTACAGCTACCTGGGCCGCCACTGGGCGAGCCGCGGCTACGCGAGCCTGCACGTGCAGCATGTGGGCAGCGACCGCAGCCTGTGGGGCGGCAACCCGCTGACCCTGGTGGGCCGGCTGCACGCCGCGGCGCAGGAGCGCGAGGCGATCGAGCGCGTGCACGACCTGCACTTTGCGCTCGATGCGCTGCTCGCCGGGCCGCTGGCCGAACGCGTGGACGGCAGCCGGGTCGTCGTGGCGGGGCATTCGTACGGCGCCAACACCGCGCTGCTCGCGGCCGGCGCACAGGTCGAACGCGACGGCCGGCGCCTGGACTTCCGCGACCCGCGCATCAAGGCCGCGGTGCTGATCTCGGCGCCACCGTTCTACGGCGAGACGGACCCGGCTGCCATCCTGGCCGGGATCACGGTGCCGACGCTGCACGTCACCGCCACCGAGGACGTGATCCGCATCCCCGGCTACTACTCCGAGGCGAAGGACCGCGTCGCGCTGTACGAGGCGATCGCCTTCCCGCGCAAGGCGCTGGCGGTGTTCGCCGGCGGCTCGCACAGCATCTTCACCGACCGCGCCGGCACCGGCGGTGTGGCGCTGAACCCGCAGGTCAAGGCGGCCACCCGGCAACTTTCTCTGGCCTTCCTGCAGGAAGTGTTCGACGGCGAGGGCACGGCTCTGCGGCAATGGCCGGCCCAGTTCGCCGGCATCGTCGCGCGCTATACCCGCGACGGCCTCTGAGCCACCTCACCCGCGGCGCTCGCCGCGGTGGCATGCTCGGACCTGCCGGTGGAGCCGGCCCGGCTCCTCGGGCAGGAGGCTGCGCCCATGGTTCTCTCGACCGTCCTTCCGAGGACACGGCCCGCCGCCGTGGCGGGCTTCTTCTACCCCGGCGAGGCCGCGGCACTGCGCGCGGACCTGCGTGCCGTGCTCGACGCGGCTCATCCCGCCCCGGCCTTGGTCGCCCCCAAGATGCTGCTGGTGCCGCATGCCGGCTACGTCTACTCCGGCCCGATCGCGGCGCAGGCCTACGCGGCACTGGCGCCCTGGGCCTCGGCCGTGCACCGCGTCGTGCTGCTCGGGCCGACGCACCGGGTGGCGCTGCGCGGCCTGGCCGCGCCGACGGTGGCCGCGTTCGAGACGCCGCTCGGCCCGGTGCCGCTGGACCGCGCGGCGCTGGACGCGCTGGCCGCGCTGCCGCAGGTGGTGGCGCACGACGGCGCCCATGCCCGCGAGCACGCGCTGGAGGTGCAGCTGCCGTTCCTGCAGGCCGTGCTGGGCGAGTTCACGCTGGTCCCGCTGGCCGTCGGCGAGGCGAGCCCGGGCGAAGTGGCCGAGGTGCTCGAGCGCCTGTGGGGCGGCGCCGACACCCTGGTCGTGATCAGCTCCGACCTGTCGCACTACCTGCCGTACCGCAGCGCCCAGGCGATCGACCGGGCCACGGTGGACCGCATCGGCCGTTTCGCGACCGACCTCGAGGTCGACGAGGCCTGCGGCGCGCGGCCGCTGGCCGGCGCGCTGCAGGCGGCGCGCGCGCATGGCCTGCGCCCGCGCCTGCTGGACCTGCGCAATTCGGGCGACACCGCCGGCGACCGCGACCGCGTGGTGGGTTACTGCGCGATGGTGTTCGAGCCCGCCGCGGCGCCGGAGGATGCCGAGGCCGGCGTCGAGCGCCACATCGAGGGCGACTCCGCGCTGGGCGACGCGCTGCTGGTGCGGGCCCGCAACAGCATCGCCGGGGCGCTCGGCGAGCCGGCCGCGGCCGAACCGGACCACCCGGCACTCGCGGAGCTCGGCGCGACCTTCGTCACCGTGCATGTCGGCGACGAACTGCGCGGCTGCATCGGCACGCTCGCCGCGCGGCGCCGCCTCGACGAGGACGTGCGCGCGCACGCCCACGCCGCCGCGTTCGCCGACCACCGCTTCGAACCCGTGCGCCGCGACGAACTGGCGGCGCTGCGCATCGAGGTCTCGCTGCTCGGGCCGTCCGAGCCGCTCGAGGCCGCCGACGAGGCGCAGGCGCGCGCCGCGCTGCGCCCCGGCATCGACGGCGTCACGCTGCGCTGGCGCGGGCGCAGCGCGACGCTGCTGCCGCAGGTCTGGGCGCAGCTGCCCGACCCGGGCGACTTCCTCGCGACGCTGAAGCGCAAGGCCGGCCTGGCGCGCGACTTCTGGGCCCGCGACCTGCGGCTGGAGCGCTATACCGTGCGCAAGTTTGCGCCGCGGAGTGCGGCGTGAGCGCCATCGGGAACGCACCCGGGCAGGCGGCCGACGGTGTGGTCCCGGCGCGCTGGTGGCATCCGTTGCCCGACGGCCGTCTCCAGTGCGACCTCTGCCCGCGCGACTGCCGGCTGCACGAAGGCCAGCGCGGGCTGTGCTTCGTGCGCGCGCGCGGGTCGGGCGACCAGCGCGACACGATGCTGCTGACGACCTACGGGCGCAGTTCCGGCTTCTGCGTCGACCCGATCGAGAAGAAACCGCTGAACCACTTCCTGCCCGGCAGCGCGGTGCTCTCGTTCGGCACCGCCGGTTGCAACCTCGCGTGCCGGTTCTGCCAGAACTGGGACATCTCCAAGAGCCGCGAGATGGACCGGCTGATGGACCGCGCCGACCCCGCGCGCATCGCGCAGGCGGCGCGGGACAGCGGCTGCGCCAGCGTCGCCTTCACCTACAACGACCCGGTCATCTTCGCCGAGTACGCGATGGACTGCGCCGACGCCTGCCGCGCGCTGGGCCTGCGCAGCGTCGCCGTGACCGCGGGCTACATGCACGCCGCGCCACGCCGAGCGTTCTACGCGAAGATGGACGCGGCCAACGTCGACCTGAAGTCCTTCAGCGAGGCGTTCTACTTCCGGCAGACGGGGGCGCACCTCGCGCCGGTGCTGGACACGCTGCGGTACCTGGTGCACGAGACGGACTGCTGGACCGAGATCACGACGCTGCTGATCCCCGGCCTGAACGACAGCGACGCCGAGCTGGAGGCTCTGACACGCTGGATCGCGCGCGAACTGGGCCCCGCCGTGCCGCTGCACTTCACGGCCTTCCACCCCGACTACAAGCTCGACGACCTGCCGCCCACGCCGCCGGCAACGCTGCGCCGCGCCCGCGTCATCGCGCAGGCCCAGGGCCTGCAGCATGTCTACACCGGCAACGTGCACGACCCGGACGGCGGCACCACCTGCTGCCACCACTGCGGCGAGGTGCTGATCGTGCGCGACTGGCACGCGATCCTGCGCTACACGCTGGACGATCAGGGCGCCTGCCGGCGCTGCGGCACGCGGCTGGCGGGGCACTTCGCGGCCACGGCGGGCACGTTCGGTCGGCGCCGCATCCCGCTGCGGATCGGCACGCCGGCCTGACAGGGGCGAACCGGACTCAGTGGTCCTCGAGGCGCGTGCTGGTCCCCTCGGCCAGCTCGCCGGTGTCGAGATCGACCCAGTCGGCCAGCCCGAGCTCGCGCTCCGCCTCCTCGAGCGTCTCGCCGATCTCGATGGCGTCGTCGCCGGCCGCGTTCATGTCGTCCAGCGCCTCCTGGGCGCTGGCGAACGGGCCGAACTCCTGGCGGCCGTCCGGCGCGACCCAGTAGTAGCCGTCGGCGTGGCGCACCAGCGCCGTGCTGTCGGGCAGCGACAGGTCCGCCAACGCCGCCGCATCGGGCTCGAGCCCGGCGGGGAGCGGGGGCTTGGGGGACATCATGGCGGGGTTCCGGCGCAGCACAGCCGCATGCTATGCCCAGCGCCGGCCGCTGTGTTGTCCCAGAGCAAGCTGTTACGCGGGGTCGGCGGCCCGCTCCGGCACCGTGCCGACCCGGTGCAGCCCCGCCGCCCAGGCGAGCAACAGCGCGAGCAGCGCCCAGCCGGCGGCGCCGAACAGCGCCGCCCGCGGGCCGTGGAGCTCACCGATCAGCGCGGCGGCCCCGGCGCCGACCAGCATCGCCACCAGCCCGACGAAGCGGATCCCGGCGTGAACGCGCGCCAGCGCCTCGCGCGGCGCGCGGGTCTGGCGCAGCACCGCGTCGTTGATGTCGTACAGCGTGTGGGCGCCGTCGCCGAGCACCTGCTGCCCGACCAGCAGCGCGAGGCCGAGCAGCCCCGCATCCGGCGCCAGCGGCGGCAGCAGCAGGCCGAGCGCGACCAGCGCCAGGCCGGCCAGCATCAGCGCTCCGGCCGCGTGGCGGCGCGCCAGGCGCTCGGCCAGCACGGCGCCCGCGAAGGAACTGACGCCGCCGACCGCGAACACCATGCCCAGCACACCCGGCGCGAACCCGACCTCGCGCGACAGGAACAGCAGCAGCATCGCGCCGAACATCTGCCCCGCGCCCGCCAGGCAGAACTCGACCAGCGCCAGCGCACGCAGCACCGGATCCCGCCACAGGACCGCGAAGCCCTCGCGCGCCTCGCGCCAGAGCCCGGCCGGGGCCTCGCCCGCCGGCACCGGCGCGGCGCGGTCGTCGACCCCGCGCGCCCGCAGGATCAGCAGCGCCGATCCCAGGTAGCTGAACGCGTCGGCCAGCACCGCCAGCGGCGCGGTCAGCCACTGCACCAGCCAGCCGCCGATGCCGAAGCTGCCGACCTCGACGACGCTGCGCCCCGCGGCCAGCCGGCTGTTGGCGGCCAGCAGCTGCTGCGGCGGCACGAGGCGCGGCAGCAGCGCCCCGTAGGCCAGCTCGAAGGCGATGTGCAGCACGCCGACCGCGAACGCCACGCCGAGCAGCAGCCCGATGCCCAGCTGCCCCTGCCAGGCCGCGATCGGCACGGCCAGCAGCAGCAATGCGCGCAGCAGGTCGGCGGCGATCATCGTGCGGCGTTTCGGCGCGCGGTCCACCAGCGCCCCGAGCAGCGGCGCCGCCAGCGCCCCGGCCAGGATGTCGGCCACGCCGAGCAACGCCACCTGCCAGGGTGCCGCCTCGAGCACCAGGATCGCGACGAACGGCAGCGCGGTGCGGCCGATCAGCGAGCCGCCCAGCGACACCATCTCGGCGGCGAACAGCCAGCCGAAGGGCGGTGGAAAGCGGTTGGCGGCGGTCGGCGACATCCCACGATTCTCGCGGCCGCTTGACAGCCGCGCCGGCGCGGCGCCTCATCACGCTCCCCCCACGCGCCCAACGGAGGACCGCCCATGGACCCGCTGCCCCACCTGCCCGGCAAGTTCGTCTGGTTCGAGCATGCCTCGGCCGATGTTCCGGCTGCCCGCCGCTTCTACGAGGGCCTGCTCGGCTGGCACGTGGAAGGCATGCCGATGGGCGAACTGACCTACCACATGATCCTGTGCGGCCAGGACGGCATCGGCGGCTTCCGCACCGCGGAGCCGGGCCAGCCGTCGCACTGGATCTCCTACCTGTCGGTCGGCGACGTCGATGCGGTGCACGCGAAGGCGCTGTCCGCCGGTGCGACGCAGACCTTCCCGCCGACCGACTTCGGCGCGATCGGCCGGGCCTCGGGCATCGTCGACCCGACCGGCGCCAGCCTGTCGCTGTGGAAGGGCCAACAGGGCGACCGGCCGGATGTCGAGCAGGTCGCGGTCGGCGACTGGTACTGGAACGAGCTGATGACCCCCGACGATCAGCGCGCGCTGGCCTTCTACCGGCAGGTGTTCGGCTTCGGGCACGACGCGATGGACATGGGCGCGCAGGGCACGTACCACATCCTGAAGACCGGCGAGAAGATGCGGGCGGGCCTGATGAAGACGCCGATGCCCGACGTGCCGACGCAGTGGCAGCCCTATGTGCGCGTGGCCGACTGCGACGCGACCGCGGCGCGTGCGCCCTCGCTCGGCGGCCAGGTGGTGGTGCCGCCGACCGACATCCCGCAGGTGGGCCGCTTCGCGGTGATCGTCGATCCGCTGGGCGCCGGCATCGCGGTGATCACGCCGGTCGAGTGATCAGAGGAAGCCGACGCAGCCGGGCGCGCCGCAGCGGCAGCGCAGCCGGCCCTCGTGGTGCGTCTCGCCGTAGTCGACGGTGATCTCCTCGCCGGGCGCGAGGTCGCGCATGGCGTAGAACTCCACCCGGCCCTGGCGGATGCGCAGCGTCGCGTTCGGCCGGCACGAGTGGTTCGTGAAGCGCAGCGGGTCGGCCGACTGCGAGGCATCGATCGCGCGCCGGTCGCTGACCTCGACGATCATGATGCGTGCCACGCCCTTGGCACGCCGGCGCGCCTCGCGCACGCTGATCGACTCGCCGCGGATCTCGCCGATCTTGCGGCGCGCCGGGATCGGCTCGGCGGCGAAGGCCCCCTGGCCGTCGATCCGGCTCGGCGCCACGGCAACGGCGAACTTCTGCGGGTCGGCGGGCACGCCGCGGGGGCGCGCGGCCGGCGGGGCGGCGGCATCTGGCATGGCGTGCATTGTCGCGTCAAGCCCCGGGGCGCAGGGCGCGGGGCCGCGCCGGCGGCGCTTTTTCACGCTCAGGCCCGCCGCGTCGCGAATTGAACGGTGCCGGGCCGGCTTATCGGTTCATGCCGACGCGCCCCCGGTCGATATCCTTTGCATCACGACGTTACCTTGCAGGACTGCCGATGAACCGCCCCCAACCGCACCTGATGCTGACCGAGCAGCAACGCCGCATCAACCGGCAGGTGGGTGCGATCGAGTGGGAGGAACTGCCTTCGCTGGCCGAGACCCTCGCGCGCCGCGACGCGGAGTTCGAGCGCTCGCCGATGTTCCGCACCTCGTGGGACGTCACGCTGCCCGCCTCGCTGGACCCGCTGGTCGAAAGCGGTCCGTTCGTCGAGTCGCTCAGGGGCCTCGAGACGCGCGAGCTGCGCGAGCCGGACGTGTTCCGCCACTTCTTCGCCTGAGCGTCTTCCGCTTCCCGGTGAACGTCGATACTGGCGGGGTGCTTCCGGCCCCCGCCCCGTGCTCCAGCTCGACGCGACCGCCACCTCCGCCGCCCTCGACTTCGCTGCGCTGATCCCGGCGCTGCGCCAGGCCTTCGTGGCCGGCGCCGAGGTACCGCTGCGCCACACCCACCGCATCGAGGACCCCGGCGGCCTGGGCGGCACGGTGCTGCTGATGCCGGCCTGGCGCCCCGGCCGCCACTTCGGCCTCAAGGCCATCACGATCTTCCCCGGCAACGCCGCGCACGGCCTGCCCGGCCTGCACGCCGTCTACACGCTGTTCGACGCGCGCACCGGCGTGCCGCTGGCGCAGCTCGACGGCAACGTGCTGACGGCGCGCCGCACGGCGGCCGCCGCCGCGCTCGCCGCCGACCACCTGGCCGCGCCCGACGCGTCGCGGCTGCTGGTGCTGGGCTGCGGTCGCGTGGCGCAGCTGCTGCCGGCCGCGCTGCGCGAGGTGCGGCCGATCCGCACGGTGCAGGTCTGGAACCACCGCGCCGAGGGCGCCCGCCAGCTCGCCGCCGCGTGGCGCGCCCAGGGCCTGCCGGCCGAAGCGGTCGAGGACCTGCCCACGGCGGTCGGCCGGGCGCACATCGTCAGCGCCGCAACGCTCGCGACCGCGCCGCTGGTGCCCGGGCACCGGCTCGCGCCCGGCGCGCACCTGGACCTCATCGGCAGCTTCACGCCGCAGATGCGCGAGGCCGACGGCGCCTGCTTCGCCCGCAGCCGGGTGTTCGTCGACACCGCCGAGGCGCTCGCCAAGTCCGGCGACGTGCTGGCGGCGCAGGCGGAGGGTGCGTTCGATCCGGCGCGGCTGCAGGGCACGCTGGCCGAGCTGTGCCGCGGCGAGCGCCCGGGGCGCCTGGACGCCGGCGAGATCACGCTCTTCAAGGCCGTCGGGACCGCGCTCGCGGACCTCGCCGCGGCCGAACTCGTGTGGCAGCAGGCCGACGGATTGGCGGGCACAGGCGATCAGAAATGAGCGGTGTCAGCGAAATACCTCAGAATCCAGGGCGCGAGGACGCTGCATGCACTATCCCGACTCGAAGGACCGTTCCGCCGAACTGCTGCGGCTGGCCATCCCGAAGATGGCCGAACACCCGGCACCGCTGCACCCCATCACCTACGCCGTCTGGTACGACTACCTCGCCGGCCGCAACGGCGGGCTGAAGGCCGAGGTCGACGCGGTCACCGCGCGCCGGGTGCCGCTGGGCGACGAGTTGGTGCACACGCTGTACACCCGCCACATCGCCGAAGCCGCCGAGCAGGCCGCGCGGCGCGTCAGCGACGGCCTGCGCGGGATGATCGACGACGTCGAGCAGTCCGCCACGCGGACGGGCCGGCACGTCACCGCGTTCCAGGACACGCTGCAGCAACAGGGCGAACGCCTGCCGGCGCTGACCACCGCCGAATCGATCGGCGCCAGCGTCGACGCGCTGCTGGGCGGCACGCGCGACGCCGGCGTCAGCCTGGCGGCCCTGGCGTCGCGGCTGCAGGCCGCGACCGTGGAGCTCGAGGCGCTGCGGCTCGAACTCGACCACGCCCGCGCCCAGGCCACGCTCGACGCGCTGACCGGCGTGATGAACCGGCGCGGCTTCGACGAGGCCATGACCGGCGTGCTGGCCGACCACCCGGAAGACGAGCCCGGGCCGAGCGTGGTGCTGATCGACCTGGACCACTTCAAGCAGGTCAACGACCGCTACGGCCACGTGTTCGGCGACACGGTGCTGAAGACCGTCGCCCACGCGATCCGCGCCTGCGTCAAGGGGCGCGACCTCGTCGCGCGCTTCGGCGGCGAGGAGTTCGTCGTGCTGCTGCCGTCCACCAGCCTGGCCGGCGCGCGCGCGCTGGCCGAGCAGGTGCGCACCACCATCGCCGGGGCGCGCGTGCGGCGCGGCGGCAGCGCCGAGGCGGTCGGCGCGATCACCGTCTCGCTCGGCGTGGCGGCGCGCCGGCCCGGCGAGGCGCTGGAGCCGCTGATCGAGCGTGCCGACCAGGCGCTCTACCGCTCCAAGCGCGACGGCCGCAACCGCGTCAGCGTCGCCGACTGACCTGGCCGCGTCCGCGCCGCTGGCCGGTCCCGCCCTGTCAGGCCTGCCACGCGGCGCAGATCGCGGCCACGTGGCGGTGGTCGGTGCCGCAGCAGCCGCCCAGCACGTTCAGGTTCGGCAGCGGCGTGCGCAGGCGGCGGTAGCGGCCGCCCAGGTCGGCCGGATCGCCGTCGTCCAGCGTCGTCATCGTGTCGAGCTCCGCGTGGCTGCGCTGCGAGGCGTTCGCGCGCAGGCCGCGGATGCGCTGCGTCCAGGTGCCGTCTTCATCGAGCACGGCGTCGAAGTGGCTCGGGTGCGCGCAGTTGACCATGTAGTAGGCGGGCGCGCCGCCGGTCCCGGCCTCGCGGTCGGTCAGCTCGATCGCCTCGCGCAGCGACTCGCCGCTCGGCAGGCGCCCGTCGGTCTCGACGGTGAACGAGATCGCGCAAGGCTTGCCGACTTCGGCCGCCGCGCGCGCGACGCCGATCGCCTCGCCACTGGTCGTCATCGTGATGGCGCTGATCATGTCGGCACCCGCCCCGGCCAGCGCACGCGCCTGGGGCAGGTGCACCCGCATCGCATCGCTGCCGCTCATCGGCGCGCCCGGCGCGTAGCCGTCGCCGCGCGGGCCGATGCAGCCGCTGACCACGACGGCTCCGCCGATCCGGCCGGCATAGGCGTGGCGCAGCTCCAGCATCAGCGTCACCCCGTCGGCGTTGAAGCGCTGCATCGCGGTGGCGTCGTAGCCGAGCTTGCGGCCCCAGTCGAGGCCGGCGCGCCAGGTCGGCGACTCCAGCACGAAACCCGCGCCCGGCGCCGCCGCCGCGATGTCCAGGTAGCGCCGGTAGTAGCGGCGCAAGGTCTCGCGGCCGGCCGCGCTGTCCAGCAGCACGAAGGCGGCGAACTCGGGCAGCTCGATGCCGTCCTGGTAGATCAGCACCGTCTCGATGCCGCCGTCGCTCAGGTACCAGCCGCCTTCGAGCTGCGGCAGGGGGGTCGTGATCGTCGTCATGTCAGCGCTCCTCGGACAGGGGACGGGAGACGTCGCGCAGCAGCAGCATGTCGGCCACGCGCGCCGAGGCGCCGTGCCAGAAGCCGGTGGCGTGCTCGTAGGTCTCCGGGTTGCGGTAGGTGCCGAACAGCATGTCGAAGACCGGCAGGTCGGCGTAGTTGTAGTGGTGGATGCCGCGCGCGTGGTGCACCGTGTGCATCTCCGGCCGCTGCACGAAGGCGCCCAGCCAGCGCGGCGTGCGCACGTTGGCATGCTGGAAGATGCCCAGGAAGGTGACCGTCAGCAGCGTCGCCGTCGCGGCCGCCGCGGGGACGCCGAGCAGCGTCAGCACCAGCGAGGGCAGCAGCGTCCAGGTCACCATGTCCAGCGGGCTGAACCAGAACGCGCCCAGCGCGTCCAGCCGCTCGGCGCTGTGGTGCATCTGGTGGAAGCTGCGCCACAGCGGCGTGAAGCGGTGCATCGAGCGGTGCCACGTGTACGCGCCGGCCTCGTAGCCGAGCAGCGCGACGACGGTGGCGGCCCAGGTCGGCCAGCCGGACAGGTCGAACAGCTGCAGCGGCGCGAGCCACTCGCCCCACAGCAGCGGCAGGTACGACGACAGCAGGAAATAGACGACGAAGGACACGACCGCGCGCAGCGTCCAGAAGCGCACGCGCGGCAGCGCGCGCCCGGGGAACAGGCGCTCCCACAGCAGCAGGCCGGCGAACATCGCGAAGACGATCTGGCTGATCGGGTCGAGGATCAGGTCGAGAGGGGTGGGCATGGCTTCTCCTTGGGAGACTGCACCTACGGGACCTGGCGGCACCCGGACGCAGCGGGATGGAACGAGGCCGGAAGTCTGGCGGCGCGTCCCTGCGGCCACTAGAGTCGTACGTGCAAGAAACCGTCCGTTCGTGCCATGCCCCCTCCGCAGCGCCCCGTCACCGTCGCCCTGCTCGCCGCGCCCGAGGTCAGCGCGGCCACGCTGTACGGCTTCTACGACGCGCTGTACAGCGCCGGGCGCGACTGGCAGATGCTGCACGGCGAGGCGGCGCCGCGCTCGCTGTTCCAGCCGATCATCGTCAGCCGCGACGGCGCGTCGGTGGCCGGCGCGAACGGCGTGCGCATCGACGCGCAGGCCGGCTTCGCGAACTGCCCACCCTGCGAGGTCGCCTGCATCACCGACCTCGCGGTGCCGCCCGGCACGGACCTGGGCGACCGCTACGACGCCGAGGTCGCCTGGCTGCGTGACCTGCACGCGCGGGGTGCGATGCTCGCCTCGGCCTGCTCCGGCGCGCTGCTGCTCGCGCGCACCGGCCTGCTCGACGGGCTGGACGCCACCACGCACTGGGCCTACTGCGACGCGCTGCGCCGCGATCACCCGCGCACGCGCTGGCACCCGGAGCGCGGGCTGGTCGGCGGCGGGGCGGGCCAGCGCCTCGTGATGGCCGGCAGCGGCGCGGTCTGGCACCAGCTGGTGCTGTTCCTGATCGCCCGCTTCGCCGGCGCGCAGGAGGCGATGCGGGTCGCGCGCATCAACCTGCTCGACCTGAACACCACCAGCCCGATCGCCTATGCCTCGCTGACACAGGGCGGCACGGCCAGCGACCCGGTGATCGCGCAGTGCCAGCAATGGGCCGCGCTGAACTACCACGCCGAGACCCCGGTGACGCGCATGGTCGAGCTGTCCGGCCTGCCGGAGCGCAGCTTCAAGCGCCGCTTCGTGCAGGCCACCGGCATGACGCCGCTCGAGTACGTGCACACGCTGCGGCTGGAGGAGGCCAAGCAGATGCTGGAGGCCGGCGACGCGCCGGTCGAGGCGATCGCCTTCGAGGTCGGCTACCAGGACGCGAGCTTCTTCGGCCGGCTGTTCCGCCGCAAGGTGGCGCTGACGCCCGCGCAGTACCGCAAGCGTTTCAAACCGCTGGCGCAGCGGCTGCGCGATTCGGAGACCGGCGCCTCAGAGGTCGGCCAGGCCTAGCACCACGCGGCGGGTCTGCGCCGCCTTCTTCTCGATCCTGGTCACCACCACGGCACCGACCTCGGCGCTGTTGGCCACGTGCGTGCCGCCGCAGGGCTGCAGGTCCACGCCCTCGATTTCGAGCACACGCACCCGGCCGCTGCCGCGCGGCGGCTGCACGCTCATGCTGCGCACGAGGCCCGGATTGGCGTCCAGCTCGGCGTCGCTGATCCAGCGGTGCCGCACCGGGTGCGCCTCGGCGACCAGCCGCGCGAGGCCGGCGCTGATCGCCTCCTTGTCGAACGGCTCGCTGGTGTGGAAGTCCAGCCGCGCATAGTCGGCGGTGATCGAGCAGCCGTCCACCGGATACGGCAGCAGCGCGCACAGCAGGTGCGTCGCGGTATGGAAGCGCATGTGGCGCTGCCGCCGCGGCGCGTCGATCGCCGCCTGCACCAGGCTGCCCGGCACCAGCGCGGCAAGCAGCGCTTCCTGCCCGGCCGCCGGCACGTGCAGGATCGTGCCCGGCTCCGGGCCCTTGCGGGTATCGGCGATCGCGAGCACGCGGCCGTCGGCCAGGCGCAGCTCGCCGCGGTCGCCCGCCTGGCCCCCGCCGTGCGGATAGAACACCGTGCGGTCCAGCTGCACGCCGGCCGCGTCGACGGCGGTCACGCGCGCCTCGCAGCTCAGCAGCGTCGCATCCTCGCGGAACAGTTCCTCGGTCATGGCTCGTCTTCGGAAGCAACGCGGGCCGCAGCGCTCACCAGCCGTCTTCGTCCAGGTGGCTGGGCCGGCTGTCCTCGTCGACCAGCGTGTTTCCCAGCCCCAGCAGCTCACGGGCCTTCTGCAGGTTCAGCAGACCGCGGTGCGAGCGCTGAGAGTGGTTCAGGCCGCGCTCCAACACCCACACCACCTCGATCATCTCGGCCAGCGTCTGCGCCTGGCGGGCGCGTTCGGCGATGCGCGCGCTGGCCGGCTGGGAGTCGACGCGGATCGTCTCGAGCAGGCAGGCCCGGGCACGCTCCAGCAGCGGCGCGTCCTCGTCGTACAGCGCCGGCGGCGGCGCGGGCGCGGCGCGCGGCGCGGCAGGCTGGAGTGGCGCCGGCCCGGGCCGCGGCGACACGGCCGGTGCGGCCGAAAGCAACGGCGGGGCGGCACCGGCTTCCGGCAGCGAGGGCATCAGCGGCGACATCGGGACCGTGTCGCCGAACACCGGCACCGGTCCCGCCGGCGCCTGCTCTTCGCCGGCCTCTGCGGCCGCGGCCCGCGCATCGGCGGGCACGACCACTTCGAGGTGCGTGATCTGGCCCTCGGTCGGCGCCAGCACCGCTTCCGGCGGCGGTGCCGGCGGCTCCTCGGGCGGCAGCTCGACGTAGCCGAGCCGCACCAGGTCCTCGAAATGGCTGGTCGCGGCGCCGGCCTGGTGCGCCAGCCCGAGCACCTCGGCCAGCGTGCGCCGGCCGTCGATCAGGAACAGGATCGTGCGGTGCCGCTGGCCCAGCCCGCCCGTGCGGCGGCGCATCTCTTCCTGCCCCAGCGGGGTCTTGGTCGGGACGGTCGGCGACGGCATCGAGGGGCGTTCGGACAGGGAAACCGGCGAAAGCGCGGTCCATTGTCGCAGTTCGCCTGCGCGGAGTGCACGCTTGCTCGCTTGACGTCCGTCAGGAGCTTCCGGCCGGTGTTGCGCAGAATCTTCAATGAGTCCCCCCATCATGGAAACCCCCAATCCCGCCGGCCACGAGCCGGTCTTCCGCGCCCGCGGGCTAGCCAAGGTGTACGGCTCCGGCGAGGTCGAGGTGCATGCGCTGCGCGACGTCGACCTCGAGATCGGCCGCGGCGAGTTCGTCGTGCTGCTCGGCCCCTCGGGCAGCGGCAAGTCGACGCTGCTGAACATCCTGGGCGGGCTGGACGTGCCCACGCGCGGCGAGGTCAGCTTCGGCACGCACCGGCTCAGCGGCGCCAGCGAGAGCGAGCTGACCGCCTACCGACGCGAACACGTCGGCTTCGTGTTCCAGTTCTACAACCTGATCCCGAGCCTGACGGTGCGCGAGAACGTCGCGTTGGTGACGGACATCGTCGCCGAGCCGATGCCGGTGGACGAGGCGGTCGGCCTCGTCGGCCTGACGCCGCGGCGCGACCATTTCCCGGCCCAGCTGTCCGGCGGCGAGCAGCAGCGGGTCGCGATCGCACGCGCGATCGCCAAGCGTCCGCAGGTGCTGCTGTGCGACGAACCGACCGGCGCGCTCGACTACGAGACCGGCAAGCTGGTCCTGGAGGTGATCGCGCGCATCAACGCCGAGCTCGGCACCACCGCCGTGGTGATCACGCACAACGCGGCGATCGCCGGCATGGCCGACCGCGTGATCCACCTCGGCGACGGTCGCGTGCAGCGCATCGAGCGCAACACGCACCGTCTCGCGCCCTCGGAGCTGCGCTGGTGAGACGCGGCATTCATCCCCCATGAAGGCGCTGGACCGCAAGCTGCTGCGCGACCTGCGCCTGATGTGGAGCCAGGCGCTGACGATCGCGCTGGTGGTGGGCAGCGGGATCGGCGGCTTCATCACCAGCCTGTCGGCCGTCGACTCGCTGGCGCTGGCGCGCGACCGCTTCTATGCCGACGGCCGCTTCGCCGACGTGTTCGGCACCGTCAAGCGCGCGCCGGACGCGCTGGCCGCCACGCTGCGCGAGCTGCCCGGCGTCGCCGAGGTGCAGACCACCGTCGAGCAGGTCGTGCGCGTCGAGATCCCGGATGTGCCGGACCCGGTGATCGGCCAGCTGGTCGGCATCGACCTGCGCGGCACGCGCTCGCTGAACCGCGTCATCGTCGCCAGCGGCCGCGCGCTCGCGCCCGGGCACGGCGACGACACGATCGAGGTGCTGGTCTCCGAGGGCTTCGCCCAGGCGCGCGGCCTGCGCCCGGGCGCCACGCTGCGCGCGCTGATCAACGGCCGCCAGCGCACGCTGCGCATGGTCGGGACCGCGCTGTCGCCGGAGTACATCTTCGCCGGGCTGTGGGGCATGCCGGACCAGCGCGGCTACGGCGTGTTCTGGCTCGATGCGGAGGCACTGGCGGCGGCCTACGACATGCGCGGCGCGTTCAACCGCATCGCGGTGCGGCTCGCGCCCGGGGCCTCCGAGCCGGCGGTGATCGACACGCTGGAGCGCCAGCTCGCGCCCTACGGCAGCCGGGTGGTGGTGGGCCGGGCCGACCAGACCTCGCACTCGATGCTCGACAACGAGATCAAGGTGCAGCGCGTGCTCGGCACGGTGCTGCCGGCGATCTTCCTCGGCGTCGCCGCGTTCCTGCTCAACGTGGTCGTCACGCGCCTGGTGGCCACGCAGCGCGAGCAGATCGCCGCGCTGAAGGCGCTCGGCTACCCGAACCGGCGCATCGGGGTGCACTACCTGGAGATGGTGCTGCTGATCGTGGCCGCCGGCCTGGTGCTGGGCGTGCTGCTCGGCGACCGGCTCGGCAGGCTGTTCACCGCGCTGTACGCGGAGTTCTACCACTTCCCCTCGTTCGGCCACCGCATCACGCCGGACCTGCTGCTGCTCAGCACCGCGATCACCGTCGCCACCGCGGTGGCCGGCACGCTCGGCGCGATCCTCGCCACCGTGCGGCTCGCGCCGGCCGAGGCGATGCGCCCGCCGGCCCCGGGCCGCTACCGGCGCACGCTGCTCGAGCGCCTGGGCATCCAGGCCATGCCGGCCGCGCTGCGCATGGTGGTGCGCAACATCGAGCGCCGGCCGCTGCGCAGCGTGCTGTCCGTCGGCGGCATCGCCGCGGCGGTCGCGATCGTCGTGCTGGGCAACTTCTTCCGCGACTCGATCGACGCGATCGTCGACACCCAGTTCAGCCTCGCGCTGCGCAGCGACATCGCGGTCTGGATGCTCGAGCCGGCCGACAACCGCCTGCGCCACGACATGGCGCGCCTGCCCGCCGCGACGCAGGTGGAGGCGACGCGTTTCGTGCAGGTCACCTTCGTCAACGGGCCGCGGCGCGAGCGCGGCATGATCCGCGGCTACGCCGGCCGGGCCGAGCTGTACCGGGTGATCGACGCCGACAACCGCGAGCTGCTGCTCGAAGGCCGCGGCCTGGTGCTGACCGACCGCCTGGCCGCCAAGCTCGGCGTGCAGGTCGGCGACCCGCTGCGCGTCGAGGTGCTGGAGGGCCGGCCGCGCACGCTGGAGCTCGTGGTCGGCGCGACCGTGCGCGAGATGATGGGCCTGAACGCCTACATGGACCGCGCGGCGCTGAACCGCGTGCTCGGCGACGGCGACCTCGCCGACGGCTACGTGCTGTCGGTCGAGCGCGGCCGCGAGAACGAGCTGCTCGAGGCGAGCAAGAAGGTGCCGCGCATCGCCGGTGCGTTCAGCAAGGCAAACATGCTGCGCAACATGGAGGAGATCAGTGCCCGCAACGTGCGCATCATGAGCACGATCATGACCACCTTCGCGGTGATCATCGCGGTCGGCGTGGTCTACAACAACGCGCGCATCGCGCTGGCCGAGCGCGGCTGGGAACTCGCCTCGCTGCGCGTGCTCGGCTTCACGCGCGCCGAGGTGTCCGCGCTGCTGCTGGGCGAGCTCGCGCTGATGATCCTCGTCGCGCTGCCGCTGGGCATGGCGCTCGGCTGGGGGCTGACGCACCTGATCGCCGAATCGCTCAAGTCGGACCAGTTCTATTTCCCGGCGGTGGTCCGGGCCCGCACCTACGCCTGGGCCACGGTCGCGGTGCTCGCCGCCGGCATCGCCAGCGCGCTGATCGTGCGCCGGCGCATCGACCGCCTGGATCTCGTGGCGGTGCTGAAGACCCGGGAATGACAGGGGAATGCGAACATGAAGAAGACCACCTGGCTGGTCGGCGGCGCGGCCGCCGTCGCGGTCACCGCGCTGCTGGCCTGGGCGTTTGCGCCGCGCCCCGTGGACGTCGAGGTCGCGGCGGCGACGCGCGGTCCGTTCCAGACCACGATCGACGAGGACGGCAAGACGCGGCTGCGCGACCGCTACGTCGTGTCCGCGCCGCTGGCCGGCCTGGTGGGGCGCATCACGCTGCGCGAGGGCGATGCGGTCGAGGCCGGCGCGGTGCTGGCCAGGATCACGCCGGTGCTGGCGCCGCTGCTGGACGACCGCACGCGCCGCGAGCAGCAGCTGCAGGTCGAGATCGCGCAGGCGCAGCGGCAGCGCGCCGCGGCGCGCGTCGAGGGCGCGAAGGTCGCGCTGCAGCAGGCACGCAACGAGGTGCAGCGCAGCGAGCAGCTGGCCCGCCAGGGTTATGTCTCGGAGACCAAGCTGGACACCGAACGCCTCGCGGCGCAGGCGGCGCAGAAGGAACTGGAGGCGGCCACCGAGGAGCAGCATGTCGCCGAGCACGGCATCGAGCAGGCGCGCGCCGCGCTCGCGGCGGTGCAGGGCAAACCGGGCGGCGCGCGCGGCTTCGTGGTGCGCGCACCGGTGGCCGGCCGCGTGCTGCGGGTCGCGCAGGTCAGCGAGGGCGCGGTCGCGCTCGGCGCCCCGCTGCTCGAGCTGGGCGACACCTCGCACCTGGAGATCGTCGCCGAGCTGCTGACCACCGACGCGCTGCAGTCGCGGCCCGGCAGCGCGGTGCAGATCGAGCGCTGGGGCGGCCCCGGCACGCTGGAGGGGCGCGTGCGGCTGGTCGAGCCGGCCGCCTTCACGAAGGTCTCCGCGCTCGGCGTCGAGGAGCAGCGCGTCAAGGTGCTGATCGACATCACCAGCCCGCCGCAGACCTGGCGCGCGCTCGGCGACGGCTACCGCGTCGCGGTGCGCGTGGTCACGCTGACGCTGGACGACGCACTGCGCGTGCCGGTCAGCGCGGTGTTCCCGCTGCCGGCGCTGGACGATGGCCAGCCCGGCGGCATGGCCGTGTTCGCGCTCGAGGACGGCCGTGCGAAGCTGACGCCGGTGCAGGTCGGCGCCCGCAACGGTTCGCAGGCCTGGATCCGCAGCGGCCTGTCGGCCGGCGCGACGGTGATCGTCTACCCCGGCAACAGCGTGCGCGACGGCGTGCGCGTGAAGGCGCGCAAGGTATGAGATGACCCACCCCCGGAGCGCCTGCGGCGCACCCCCTCGAGGGGGCGCCGCCAGCGGACCGGCGGAGCCGGATCCGCGGCGGCCGCTGGGTGCGGGCGGCGCGTCGTCGCGGGTTCACGCGCCGAGCGCGTCGGCCAGCGCGGTGAGGCCGGGGGCGCTCCAGTCGACCGGCACGCTGGCCCGCACCTCGCCGCGCCCCGGCCCGTGTTCGTCGGGCCGCGCGATGAACGCGGTACGCAGTCCCGCGGCGGCGGCGGCGGCGAGGTCGGACGAGTGCGCCGCGACCATCACCACCTCGCCGGGCGCGGCGTCGAAGGCCTCCGCGCTGGACCGGTAGACGACCGGCTGCGGCTTGTAGTCGCGTGCCAGCTCGGCGCCGAGGATCGCGTCCCAGTGCAGCCCGTTGCGGCGCGCCAGGTCGGCCATCAGCGAGATGTTGCCGTTCGAACACGGCGCGACCAGGAAGCGCTCGCGCAGCCGCGCCAGGCCCGGCGCCACGTCGGGCCAGGCGTCCAGGCGGTGCCAGGCGATGTTCAGCTCGGTGCGCACCGCTTCGTCGACGTCGTCGCGCCCCAGGGCCTGCAGCACGCGGTCGAGGTTGTGCCGGTGCAGCACGTCGAGCTTGCAGAACGGCAGCCGGCCGCTGCGCACCTCCTCCATCGCCGGCTGGTACTGCGCGCGCCACGCGTCGGCGAAGGCCGGCGCGTCGACCTCGGGCCCGAGCAGGCGCGCCACCTCGCGCGCGACGCCGCCGCGCCAGTCGACCAGCGTGCCGAACACGTCGAACACCAGCGCCTTGATCTTCTGCATCGTCCCGTCTCCCGATCGCCCTAGGATCGGCCCCATGGCCGATTCCGCGACTTTGCCCGAAGCGGCGCACCTGCACAGCGCGGCGGCAGTCGCCGAGCACCTGGCCGTCGACCCGGCGGCCGGCCTGGCCGACCACGAGGTCTCGGCGCGGCGCGAGCGCCACGGGCCGAACCGCCTGCCCGAACCGGCGCCGCGCTCCGTCGCGACACGCGTGCTGGACCAGTTCCGCGACTTCATGATCCTGGTGCTGCTCGCCGCGGCGCTGCTGTCGGGCCTGATCGGCGACCTGGTCGACACGCTGGCCATCGTGGTGATCGTGCTGCTCAACGCAGGCATCGGCCTGGTGCAGGAGTGGCGCGCCGACAAGGCGCTGCAGGCCCTGCAGGCGCTGGCCGCGCCGCATGCCACCGTGCGCCGCGCCGGGCAGGCGCAGAACGTCTCCGCCGACCAGCTGGTGCCCGGCGACGTGGTGCTGCTGGAGGCCGGCAACCTCGTGCCGGCGGACCTGCGGCTGCACCACGTCGCGCAGCTGCGTGTCGACGAGTCGGCGCTGACCGGCGAGTCGGTCGCCGCCGACAAACACGCGCGCCATCTCGACCCGCCCGAGGACGGCGAGCACGCGCTCGGCGACCGCGCCAACATGGCCTTCAAGGGCACGCTCGTGACCCACGGCCGCGCCACCGGCCTCGTGGTCGCGACCGGCGCGCGCACCGAGCTCGGCCAGGTGGCCACGCTGCTGCGCGACGAGGAAACGCGCAGCACGCCGCTGCAGCGCCGGCTGGCCGCGTTCGGCAAGCGGCTGTCGCTGGTGGTGATCGGCATCTGCGCGCTGATCTTCGCGATCGGCGTGCTGCGCGGCGAGCCGCTGCTGCTGATGGCGCTGACGGCGATCAGCCTGGCCGTCGCCGCGATTCCCGAGGCGCTGCCGGCCGTGGTCACGGTGCTGCTCGCGCTCGGCGCGCGCCGCATGGCCCGCCACGCCGCGCTGGTGCGCCGCCTGCCGTCGGTCGAGACGCTCGGCTCGGTGAACGTGATCTGCTCGGACAAGACCGGCACGCTGACGCAGAACCGCATGCAGGTGCGCCGCACGCAGGTCTGGGGCGAACTGCCGGAGGCCGCGCTGTGGTCCGCCGCGGTGCTGTGCAACGACACGCGTCCGGGCCCGGACGGCGCCTGGCAGGGCGACCCGACCGAGACCGCGCTGGTCGAGGCGGCGGCCGCCGCCGGGCTCGAACCCGCGGCGCTGCAGCGCGCCGAGGCGCGCCTGCACGAGTGGCCGTTCGACGCCGAGCGCAAGCGCATGAGCACGCTGCACGCCGCCGCGGACGGCGGCTTCCGCCTGCTCTGCAAGGGCGCGCCGGAGACGCTGCTGCCGCGCTGCGCCCACGTCGCGGGCGCGGACGGTGAATCGCCGCTCGATCCGGCGCAGGCACTCCAGGCCGCGGCCGAGCTGGCCCGCCAAGGCCTGCGCGTGCTCGCCGTCGCGCGGCGCCACCTGCCGGCGGACCCGCGCGAGCAGCGCGCCGCGGCGGCCGGCGACGTCGAACGCGAGCTGACGCTGCTCGGCCTGGTCGGCCTGGCCGACCCACCGCGTCCCGAAGCCGCCGCCGCGGTGGCCGAGTGCCGCAGCGCCGGCATCGTGCCGGTGATGATCACCGGCGACCACCCGGCCACCGCGCTGGCCATCGCGCGCGAGCTCGGCATCGCGGCCGCGGACGACGCGGCGGTGCTGACCGGCGCCGAGCTGGCCACGCTGGACGACGCGGCGCTCGCCGCGCGTGTCGAGGGCACGCAGGTCTACGCGCGGGTCGACCCGGCGCAGAAGATCCGCATCGTCGCGGCGCTGCAGGCGCGCGGACGCTTCGTCGCGATGACCGGCGACGGCGTCAACGACGCGCCGGCACTGAAGCGCGCCGACATCGGCGTCGCGATGGGCGCAGGCGGCACCGACGTCGCGCGCGAGGCCGCCAGCCTGGTGCTGCTGGACGACAACTTCGCCACCATCGTCGCGGCGGTACGCGAGGGCCGGCGCATCTTCGACAACATCCGCAAGTTCGTGCGCTACGCGATGACCGGCAACTCGGGCGAGATCTGGACGCTGTTCCTCGCCCCGCTGCTCGGCCTGCCGATCCCGCTGCTGCCGATCCACATCCTGTGGGTCAACCTCGTCACCGACGGCCTGCCGGGCCTCGCGCTCGCCGCCGAGCCGGCCGAGCCCGGCGTGATGAAGCGCCCGCCCCGCGCGAGCAGCGAGAGCGTGTTCGCCGGCGGGCTGTGGCAGCACACGCTGTGGGTCGGCCTGCTGATCGCCGCGCTGTGCCTGGGCGTGCAGGCCTGGGCGCTGGAAAGCGGCGGCCACTGGCAGACCATGGTCTTCACGGTGCTGACGCTGGCACAGATGGCCCACGTGCTGGCGATCCGCTCCGAGACGCAATCGCTGTTCGCGCAGGGCCTGCGCAGCAACCTCGCGCTGACCGGCGCGGTGACGCTGACCTTCGTGCTGCAGCTGGCGACGATCTACGTGCCGGCGCTGCAGCCGATCTTCCGCACCGAGGCCCTCGCCGCCGGCGAACTGGTGCTGTGCCTGGCGGCGTCGGCGCTGGTGTTCGTCGCGGTCGAGATCGAGAAGGCACTGCGCCGGCGCTGAGTCCCGGCCGCCGTGCCCTCAGGCGCCCGGGCCGTGCGCCGCGTGCAGCACCTCGCGCACCGCGCTCACGTGCTCGCCGACCTGCTCGATTGCCCGGTTCAGCGCGTCGAGGCTGCAGCCGAGTTCGCGGCACCACCAGGCCATCTCGGTCGGGTCCATCGGGTTGATCCGGCCGGGATCGAGCGGGCGGAACGCGGCGACGGGTTCGTTCATGGCCACCTCCTGATCGCTGCGGACCCGGCCATTGTTCGCCCGCCCCGCGCCGTCGCGCGCATTGGCCGCGCCGGCGGTGCGGGCAAGGCGCCGGGCGGCCCCGGCGGACACGGCCTCAGTTGGCGGCGAAGCAGTACAGCAGCCCGTCGCCGCCGGTGCTCTTCAGCGCGTCCTGGCTGCAGCCGCCGCGCGACTGGTGCGCGGAGTTCCAGGACACGGCCCACGGATCCGTCGTCGGGCCCATGCGGTCGTGGTGGCCGACCACCGCGACACCTTCCGGACCGCTGCGCGTCCAGTTGCCGCAGGTCATGTCCGGGTCGCCCGACGCGAAGGCGGTGCCGTCGGTGCGCGAGCCGGTCAGGATGTCGTGCCGGTTCGGCGTGTCGCCGCGGCCGTTGACCAGGCCGCCCTTCTCGTTCAGCGCGGTCTGCTTGGTGACGTGGTTGCCGCTGCCGTGCAGGCTTTCCACGTCGCGCGCGATCAGCTCGCCCTTGGCGTTGTACCAGGGGCCCTTGCCGATGCGGTCGCGGGCGTTGACGGTCTGGCCGCCGTCGCGGGCCTGCGTGCTCAGGTAGGCGCGCCAGGTCTTGCCGCCCGCACCGGCCGCAGCAGCGAGGGTCTGGCAGTGCCGGTCCGCCCCGGCCAGGCCGCCGTAGTCCGCGCCCTTGCCCGCGCCGACACTGGTGACGAAGAAGGACATGCCACCCGCGCCGCCGCCGCCGGGCATGCCCGCACACGCGGCAACGAGAAGGGCCGTGCCGGCCGCCGCACACAGCGGCCGCCACCGAAGGGATCTGGACATCGGAGTCTCCTGGGGTTGGACGAAACGGCCACGCGCGTGCGCCGCCGCGCAGCTTACGCCCGGGGGCGGCCGACTATTCCCGCGCCCCTTCCGGCGTCGCGGGCGTCGAGGGCATCGCAGGCATCAGCCCGCGGCGCGCGGCCACGCGCGCCAGCGGTGCGCGTCCTGCGGATTGACCGCCCCCGGCGGCAACTCGCCGCGCAGCAGCGCCGCGAGCTGCGCCACCGTCTCGAGCGCCTGGTGCTCCACGGCCGGCGGCGTGAGCCCGCCGATGTGCGGCGTGGCGATCACGCGCGGGTGGCGTGCCAGCGCCGGGCTCGGCATCTGGTCCGGCGCGCGCCCGACATCCAGCGCGCAGCCGGCCAGGCGACCGCCGTCCAGCGCGGCCAGCAGGGCCGCGTCGTCGACCAGCTCGCCGCGCGCGGCATTGATGAAGAACGCGCCGGGTTTCATCGCCGCGAACGCCGCCGCGCCCATCAGGCCCTCGGTCGCCGGCGTGGCCGGCGCGAGGCAGACCACGAAGTCGGCCGCGCCGAGCAGCTCGTCCAGGCCGACCTGGCGCAGGCCGGCGCGCGCCTCGACCGGTTGCGGCGTCGTGACCAGCAGCGTCATGCCCAGCGCGAGCGCCGCCTCGCCGAGCGCCTGGCCGATCGCGCCGTAGCCGACGATGCCGAGCACCGACCCGCGCAGCTGGCGCCCCATCGCCGGCGTGGGGGCCTCGCCGCGCCAGTACGCGGCCGCGGCGCGCGACACGCCGCGGCCGAGATCGACCATCGCGCCGAGCACCCATTCGGCCACCGCGGCCTGGAAGCCGGGGCTGGCCTGCGTCACCAGCACGCCGGCCGCGCTGGCCGCCGGCACGTCCACGCTGCGGATGTCGACCGCGCAGCGCAGGAACACGCCCAGCGTCGGGCAGCGCTCGAACAGCGCCGCCGGGCCGGGCGTCTGGCGGTAGGCGATCAGCGCCGCGCAGCCGCGGCAGGCTTCGACCAGTTCGTCCAGCGTGAGGTCGCGCCGATGCGGATTCAGCCGCACCTGCGCCAGCGCGCGCAGGCCGGCCAGCGCACGCGCGCCGAAGTAGTGGTCGAGCCGGTCGCTCGGGTGGCTGACGAAGACCTCGATCATCGTCGCGGCGCGCCGACCGATTCGCGCACCACCAGCCCGGCCGGCGCGAACACCCTGTCGTCCGGCATCTCCGCCTCCGCCTGCACGGCCCGCTCGACCATCGCCTGCGCCATCTCGCGCACCGGCAGGCGCACCGTGGTCAGCCCGGGATTGGAGAGCGCGGCGAGGAACAGGCCGTCGATGCCGACCACGGACACGTCGGCCGGCACCTGCAGCCCGGCCTCGCGCAGCCCGGCCATCAGGCCCAGCGCCATCAGGTCGTTCAGCGCCACCAGGCCGGTGGGCCGCTGCGCGGCGGGCAGCGCGGCCAGGCGCAGCGCGCTGGCGCGGCCGACCTCGGCGATCACCGAATCGCCGTACTCGTCCAGCGTGCCGCCGTCCAGCACCTGCGCGCGGACGTCGCCGCCGGCCTCGGCCGCCGCCGCCTGGAAGCCGGCGATCTTGTCGCGCCGGCTCATCGTCATGCCGGCCACCGTGACGAACGCGAGGCGGCGGTGCCCGTGTTCGATCAGGTGGCGCGTGGCCAGCTGCGCGGCCGCGAAGTTGTCCGGCGCGACGTGGGCGACGCCCGAGGCCTGCCCCGGCGTCGCGCGCCGGTCGTAGGAGACCAGCGCCATGCCGCGCCGCGCGGCGGATTCGACGTGGCCCTCGTCGGCCAGCGAGGAGATCACGATCACGCGGCGCACGCCGTGCGTCAGCAGGTCCTCGAAAAACGCCGCTTCCTTGGCCGGGTCGCGGTAGGTGCTGCCGATGAGCAGGCGGTAGTCGAAGCGCTCCTGTGCGCACGCCTCGACCTCGCGCGCAATGAAGCTGTACATCGGGTTCGCGAGCGAAGGCACCAGCAGTCCGAGCAGCGGCGTATGGCCCGTCTTGAGCTGCCGCGCCAGCGTGCTCGGCCGGAAACCCAGTGCACGGATCGCCGCCTCGACGCGCGCGAGCGTCTCCGGCCGCATCCGGTCCACGCGCCCGTTGAGTGCGTTGGACACCGTGCTGACGGAGACCTCGGCGTGGCGGGCGACATCCTGGATCGTGCTCACGTCGAAGGGGGTCAGCGGACCTCGGCGATGCGCTTCATCAGCTCGGTGTAGTTCGCGCCGTATTTTGCGCGGACCGGCGCCGTCAGGTCGTAGAACGGCTTGTTGTCGATCTCGACGAACTCGATGCCGGCCGCCTTCAGCTTGCCGGTGTACTCGGCCACGCTCTTGTCCCACAGCGCACGCTGCTCCATCTGCGCCTCGCGCGAGAACTTCCTGACCAGCGTGCGTTCCTCCGGGCTCAGCTTGTCCCACACGACCTTGGACATCACGAAGATCTCCGGGATGATCAGGTGCTTGGTCAGCGTGTAGTACTTCGGGCCGGCCTGGTACTGGTTGGACGTGAAGAAGGTCGGCGGGTTGTTCTCCGCGCCGTCGATCACGCCGGTCTGCAGCGCCGAGTAGACCTCGGTATGGCCGAGGCTGATGCCGTTGCCGCCCATCGCGTTCATCGTGTCGACGAACAGCGGGTTGCCCATCATGCGGATCTTCTGGCCCTTCAGGTCCTCGGGCTTGCGCACCGGCTTCTTCGTGTAGAGGTTGCGCGTGCCGCTGTCCATCCAGCCCAGGCCGATCAGCTTGGCCGGGCTGTTGCTGATCTTCTCCAGCAGCTCGTCGCCGATCGGGCCGTCGATCACCTGGCGCATGTGCGCCTCGTCGCGGAACACGAACGGCATGTTGAACACGTTGACCTCGGGCACCACCGGGCCCAGCACGCCCAGCGAGATGCGCGCGATCTGGATCGCGCCGAGCTGCGTCTGCTCCACCACCTCCTTCTCGGCGCCGAGCACGCCGCCGGGGAACATCTGCAGCTTGATGCGGCCCTGGGTGGCCGCCTCGAGCTTGCGCCCGAGCGACTCGATCGCCACCACGTTCGGGTAACCCGGCGGGTGCACGTCGGCCGCCTTCAGCGTCATCGTGGACTGCGCGCCGGCCAGCAGGGGCGCCACGAGGCCGGCCGAGGCGACCAGGGCGCGAACGGACTTCGACAGGGTGAAGGGCATGGCTTGTCTCCGGTGTATCGATTTACTGTATCGATACAGTAAGGGCGCCGGGCACCGGCGCGCCAGCGGGGTTTCCCGGTGCGGGTTCGCGCGGGGGTGCGGCCGGCCGGTGTGCGGTGTCGGCCCGATCGGCGCAAGCCGCCTCCTGCCGCAGAATCGCCGAACCGTGAACGCCACGCCTGCCCGACTTTGGCGGACCGGCCGGCCGGTCCGCGCCGCGCTGGCCCTGTCGCTGCTCGCGGCGACGACCGCGCTGCCGGCGCAGAGCCTCGTCGTTCCGCCCGCGGCGGGCGACCTGGCCGCCACGCTGCGCGACGCCTGCCCCGGCTGCATCGAGGCCGGCTTCCTGGCCTGCGGCACGCCGGACGTGCAACTCGGCCGGCGCTGGGCCGGCACCGCGCTGCAGGGCACGCCGCCGCGCGCCTACCTCGTGGCCCGTGCGCCGACGGTCGGCGAACTGATGCAGCGCGTGCGCGCCGCGCCGCCGCCGCAGGTCCGCGAGACGCTCGCCGATGCGGTCACGCCGGTGCGGCTGGTCGTGTTCGACGAGGACTGGCGGCGTGTCCGCGTGCTCGCACCCAGCGCCCCGCCGAGCCTTGCAGTCGATGCCACTCAACATGCCTGCCTGCACGACCGGCAGCTGGACGCCGGCTGCTGCCTCGGCGACGGGCCGCGCAGCCGCGGCTGCCTGCCCAAGGCCGACCCGCCCTCCGCGACGTTGCAGTTCGACGACCCGGCCAGCGGCGAGACGCTGCGCCTGCGCTTGCCGGCCGGGCGCGAGGTCACCTTGCGCCGGCGCGCTGGCGAAGGCCCGGAAACCCTCTACTGGTGCCAGTCCTGGGCCCGCGCGCGGCTGCGCTGACACCGCGCGGTCAGCGCAGCGCCGCGGCCAGCACCTCGGTGCGGCGCCGCTGGTAGTCGCAGCCGAGCCGCGCGAACACGTCCGCGTGCGCACGCACGGCCGCGGCCTGCCCCTGCAGCAGGTCCGCCGAGCGCCGCACGATCGTGGTGGCGATCTCGTTCTCCTTCACCGCCGCAGCGGCACGCGCCACGCACCCCGCCGCCTCGGGGTCGCGGGCCAGCACGGCCGCCTCGGCACCGAGCGCCACGACCCACGGCCGCCAGCGCCCGAAGCTCCACGAGCGGCGCGCCAGCGCGCTGTCGATGTCGCCCAGCCGATCCCGCGCCACCTCGGCCTGCCCCCGGTCGAGCGCGAGCAGTGCATCGAAGGCCTGCGACCAGCCCGTTTCGCGCGTCGCCAGCCGGCCCGGATCGACCAGCAGCGTCTGCGTGATCTCCACCCAGCGGGCGCGCCCGGCCTCGTCGCCGCGCAGGCCGTGCACCATCGCCAGCGCGTAGGACGCCACGGTCAGCGTGCTCGAGACCGGCCGGCCCGCGCGTTGCCACGCATCGAGGAAGAGCTCGCCGCGCGCCACGGCGGCCTCGAAATCGCCCGCCATCGCGTCGATCGGGATGCGGCGCGCCAGCGCCGGGTGCGGGTAGTCGCGGTAACACGCGAGATCGCCCAGGCGCTCGGCATGCACGGCCGCTTCGCGCAGCCGGCCGGCCGCGAGATGCGTCTCGGCCGCCATCAGCAGGTGGTCGTTGAACTGGTAGGCGCTGGCCGCGTCCAGGGCCACGCGGTCCAGCACGGCGCCGCGCCGCTCGCACGCGTCGATGGCCAGCGCGAGCTCCCCGCGCGCCAGGTGGAAGGCGCACCGGTGGTCGTGGGCCACGCTTTCCACCAGCGGCCGCCCGGCCTCGCGCGCGAGGTCGAGCGCGCGGGCGACCCGCGCGGTGGTCGCCGCATCGTCCTCGCGCAGACCGTAGGCGTCGGCGATCGCGATCGTGGCCTCGGCCGCCGCGGCGCCGCCGCTCCGCGCCCGGGCGCGGTCCAGGCGCTGCTCGCTTTCGGCGGGGTCGTGCGCCACCGCGATGATGCCCGGCGCATAACGCAGGTAGATCGCCGTCCACGCCCAGTCCTCCGCCGCCGACTCGCCCGCACCGGCCGCGAGTGCGACGTCCGCCGCCGCGTCGAGCAGGCGCAGCGTCTCCTCGCCGACCAGGCGGGCGGCCGCCGCGCCGGCCGCCAGGCGCAGCAGGCGCGCCCGGTCCGCAGGCCCCTCGGCCAGCCCGGCCGCCTGCTCGTAGCAGCGTTGCGACTCGTGCGGGCGGCCGCGCAGCAGCAACTGTTCGGCCAGCCGTTCGGCAAGTTCCGCGGCGGCGCCGCCGCCATGTGTCTCGGCCCACGCCAGCGCGGCCCGGGCATCGGCGGCCACGTGGTCGAGCCGCTCGCACCAGGCGTCGTCGCGCGCCTGCCCGGCCAGCGCGCCGAGCGCTGCCCGGCACCACGCACGGTGCCGGCCCGCCACCGCCTCCCGCAGGCCGGCGTCGTCGAGCCGCTCGGCGCCGAACTGGCGGATCGTCTCCAGCGCACGGTAACGCGTCGACGCGCCATGCTCGACGCGCAGCAGGCTGTGCTCGGCCAGCCGCGCCAGCGCCTCGGCCACCTCGTAGCGCGGCGCCGCGCCGCCCGTGACGGCACATGCCGCATCGACGTCGAACCACGACGCGAACACCGAGACCGCGTCGAACACCGTGCGATCGGGCGGCGACAGCAGCCGGTAGCTCCAGGCGATCGCGTCGCGCAGCGAGCGGTGCCGGTGTTCCTCGCCCGTGTCGTGGCCGAGCAGGCGCAGGCCGCGGTCCAGGCCGGCGATCAGGCCGTCGAGGCCGAGCGAGCGGCAGCGCGCCGCGGCCAGCTCGATCGCCAGCGCCATGCCGTCGAGCGCGGCGCACAGCGCGCCGACACGCCGGCGGTCGAGCGCGCCCGGCATGCCGGCGGCGCGGGCGCGTTCGACGAACAGCTCGACCGCATCGCCATGCTCTCCCTCCACCGACAAGCCAGGCACCGGATGCAGCCACTCGAACGGCGCACGCAGCGGCACGCGGCTGGTGGCGACGATCGCGAGCGCCGGGCAGCGCTCGAGCAGCCGGCCGACGGCGTCGCGCGCGGCGTCGATCAGGTGCTCGCAATTGTCGAGCAGCAGCACGGCATCGCTGTCGGCGAGCGCGGCCGCCACGGCCTCGGCCAGCGTGCCGCCCAGCGGCGCGACCACCCCGATCGCCTTGGCGATCGCGGCCACCACCATGGCCGGGTCGCTGACGGGCACGAGGCCGACGAAGCGCCCACCATCGCGCCGCGTCGCGGCGAAGGCCTCGACGACCCGCAGCGCGAGCCGCGTCTTGCCCACCCCGCCCGGGCCGGTGACCGTCACCATCCGGTGCGCCGCCACGGCTTCGCGCAACGCGGCGGCTTCGGCCTCGCGGCCGACGAAGCTGCTCGCCGGCACCGGCCAGCGCGGCGCGGAAGGCCCGGCCGCGCGCAGCCGGGCCAGCGCGCGCCGGTCGGCGACCTGCAGCTTCTGGATCAGCGCCGAGACGTGGGACTCGACCGTGCGCGCCGACAGGTGCAGCCGGTCCGCGATCTCCTGGTTGGTCAGGTGCGCGGCGACCAGCGCCCACACCTCCCGCTCGCGCCGCGTGACCCCTGCACCCCGGTACGTCGTCGTCTCCACCGCGGCAGTATCCCCGTGCCCGGCCACGGACCGCAAATTCCGTGGCCGCCACGGATGCGCCGCGACCCGCCGGCCGGAACACTGCGCCCACCGCAACGTGGAGCCCTCAGCATGACGACCAACCCCCCGATCCCCCGCCGGGCCGGCGCCGGCGAGCCGACGCTCGTCGCGGCCGTGCAGGCCAGCTACGTGCTGCTCGACCGCGAGGCCTGCGTGGACAAGGCCGCCGCGCTGATCGCCCAGGCCGCGCAGCGCGGCGCGCGCATCGTCGTGCTGCCCGAGGCCTTCATCCCCGGCGCACCGGTCTGGATCGACTCGCGCCCGATCTGGGACGGCGATGCCGACTGGTACGCGCTGCTCGTGGAGCAGGCCGTCGTCGTGCCGGGGCCGGTCACCGTGCGGCTCGGCGCCGCCGCGCGCGCGGCCGGCGCCTACGTCGTGATCGGCGTGCAGGAGCGCGACCCGCACGGCAGCACGCTCTACAACACGACGCTCTACTTCGGCCCCGACGGCCGCCTGCTCGCCAAGCACCGCAAGCTGATGCCGACCGGCTCGGAGCGCTCGGTCTGGGGCCAGGGCGACGGGTCCACCCTGCCGGTGCTGGACACGCCGTTCGGCCGCCTCAGCGGCCTGACCTGCTGGGAGAACTACATGCCGCTGGCGCGCTTCTACCTGTATGCGCAGGGCGTCGACCTGTGGGCCGCCCCCACGCTCGCGCGCGGCGACGGCTGGCTGGCCACGATGCGCCACATCGCGCGCGAGGGCCGCTGCTACGTCGTCGGCGTGAATCCCTGCGTGCGCGCCGACCAGCTGCCCGCCGACCTGCCGCACCGCGACCGCCTGTGGCCCGGCGTGCTCGACCCGACCGACTGCGAGTGGGTCGAACCGGGCAACAGCGTGATCGTCGCGCCCGACGGTTCGATCCTGGCCGGCCCGGCGCGGCACGAGGAGACCATCCTCCTCGCGGAGATGGACCTGCGCCAGGTGCACGCCGCGCGCCGGATGTTCGACGCCAGCGGCCACTACCACCGGCCGGACATCTTCCGGCTCGCCGTCGACATCGCGCCGCGCCCGCCGTTCACGCGGACCGAGACCGCGCCCGCCGAGCCGGTGCCGCTGGCGGTGCTGCCGCACTAGGGCGCGGGCCGGCCGCTCAGAGCGCCGGCACGATGCCGCGCAGGTGTTCCGCGAACTGCTCGACGAGGGCGCTCGGCCGCGCCCGCGCCGTCTTCACGACCAGGCCGACCGACGGCAGCGCGGGCAGCACCTCGCCCGGCGGCAGGATGCGCAGGTCGTCCGGGACCGCCGCCTGCGTCAGCACCGCGATCGCCTGCCCCGAGCGCACCACCGCCAGCAGGCCGGCCATGCTGCCGGCGGCGTAGGCGATGCGGTACGGGCGCCCGGCCGCGTCCAGCCGCTCGCGCGCGGCGCGGTGGTCCAGCGTGTCCGGATCGCCGAGCGCCAGCTGCAGCGGCTCGCGTGCACCGGCCTCGTCGTGCCGGTTGCCGACCCACACCAGCGCCTCGCGGCGCATCACGCCAGGGGCCTGCTCGTCGGCCGTCGAGACCAGCGCCAGGTCGAGCGCGTGGCGGCGCAGCTTCTCCTCCAGCCGCGGCGTCGGCGCGCAGACCACCTCGACGAAGACCTGCGGGTGCCGGCCCGCGAAGCTGCGCAGGATCGCCGGCAGGAACGCGGCCGCATAGTCCTCCGGGCAGCCGAAGCACAGCGTGCCGGACAGCCCCGCGCCGGACAGGTCGGCCAGCGCCGCATCGTGCTGGCGCAGGATCGCGTGCGCATGGGCCAGCAGGCGCTCGCCGTGCAGCGTCGGCGTCACGCCGCGGCCGCTGCGCAGCAGCAGCGGCTGCTCGAGCAGCGCCTCGAGCTTGCGCACCTGCATGCTCAGCGCCGCCTGCGTGCGGCCGACCTTGGCGGCGGCGCGCCCCAGCGTGCGCCCTTCGGCGATCGCGACGAAGCTGCGCAGCAGGTCGATGTCCAGGTGGCGCGTCACGATGGCGGTGTCAGCGTTGCTGATGGCGGGGTTCAGAAATATTAGCTTTCCTTGACGCTCGGCCGTTCGTACGCTGCGCGCATCCCTGGAGGCCACGCATGTCCCGCAACGACGACCCCGAGTTCTGGCGCAACGCCCGCCGGCACCTGATCCGTTACGGCGGCCGCTTCGAGCCGATGATCATCGAGCGCGCGCAGGGCAGCTTCGTGCACGACGCCGATGGCCGCGCGATCCTCGACTTCACCTCGGGCCAGATGAGCGCGCTGCTCGGCCACGGCCACCCCGAGATCGCCGCCGTCGTGGCCGACCATGCGCGGCGGCTGGACCACCTCTTCAGCGGCATGCTGAGCCGCCCCGTGGTCGACCTCGCGACGCGCCTGGCCGGCGTGGCGCCGGCGGGCCTGGAGCGCGCGCTGCTGCTCACCACCGGCGCCGAGGCCAACGAGGCGGCCCTCAAGATGGCCAAGCTCTACACCGGCCGCTACGAGGTGGTGGGCTTCGCACAGTCGTGGCACGGCATGACCGGCGGCGCGGCCTCGGCCACCTACAGCGCCGGGCGGCGCGGCTACGGGCCGGCCGCGGTGGGCTCGTTCGCGATCCCCGCGCCCTACCCGTACCGCCCGCGCTTCGAACGCGCCGGCGCCTACGACTGGCAGGCCGAGCTGGACTACGCCTTCGACCTGGTCGACCGCCAGTCCAGCGGCAGCCTCGCGGCCTTCATCGCCGAGCCCATCCTCAGCTCGGGCGGCATCCTGGACCTGCCGCCGGGTTACCTGGCCGCGCTGAAGGCCAAGTGCGTCGAGCGCGGCATGCTGCTGGTGCTCGACGAGGCGCAGACCGGCGTGGGCCGCACCGGCCTGATGTTCGCCTGCCAGCGCGACGGCGTCGTGCCCGATGTGCTGACGCTGTCGAAGACGCTCGGCGCCGGCCTGCCGCTCGCGGCGGTGCTCACCACCGCCGAGATCGAGGAGCGCTGCCACGAGCGCGGCTTCCTCTTCTACACGACGCACGTCTCCGACCCGCTGCCCGCCGCGGTCGGCCTCAAGGTGCTCGAGATCGTCGAACGCGACCGCCTCGTCGAACGCGCCCGGCTCGCCGGCGCGCGCCTGGAAGCCGGGCTGCGCGCGCTGCAGCGCGACCACGAATGCATCGGCGACGTGCGCGGCCGCGGCCTGCTTCTCGGGCTGGAACTGGTGAAGGACCGCAGCACCCGCGAACCCGCGCCCGAACTCGGCGCCGCGATCACGCGTGAGTGCATGCGCCTGGGCCTGAGCATGAACATCGTGCAGCTGCCCGGCATGGGCGGCGTGTTCCGCATCGCGCCGCCGCTGACGGTGAGCGACGGGGAGATCGATCTGGGGCTGGAGATGTTGGGGAGGGCGATCGGGGGGGTGGTGGCAGGGGCGAGATGAGTCTCACCTGAAGGCTGCCAGGGTCTACCAGTTGCCGACTGCCGCTATGGACAGAAAGCGTGGACTGCCAGTGTTTACCTGACGGTAGTTGGCTCGCCGGACTTCAAATCACCTCCAAGCCGAGCTCCCTTAGATACTTGAAGGTCCTGTCATAGAACGCCGGCACTCGGGTCGGGTCCTCG
>JAHBZL010000010.1 GCA_019635485.1 Piscinibacter sp.
GCCGCGCGGCTTGTAGATGCCGCAGCCGATCACCAGGTCCGGCTCCACTGGTTCGATGTAGGAGGTCTTCGGCGCCACCTCGCCGGTGGCGGGGTTGCGGAAGTCGTAGTCGATCCAGCCGCCGCCCAGCGGCGCGACGGTGAAGGCGTCACGCGTGAGCTTGGCGCCGTCGACCCCGGGGATCGTGGTCACCGACACGCCGACCCGCGCCGAATTGCCGGCAAACGCGCGGTAGGTGCCCTGGCGGTCGAGCGCGAACACGTACATGTCGCGGTCGCAGAAGGCCGCCGCTTCCGCCGTGATGCGGTCCAGCGCCGGGCGGCCGGCCTCGCGGTACAGCGCGACCGCCTTGCGCACCAGCGCGAGCGCCTCGTCGGCGCTGCCTTGGCGCAGCCGGAACGAGCTGACCGCCGCGGCCAGCTGCTCGGCGCGTTCGCCGAGCTGTGTCGACCCGTGCATCGCCTGCTCGACCATCTGGGTGTTCTGCTGCGTCAGCTCGTCGATGTGCGTGACGGCCTGCGAGATCTGCGCCAGGCCGGCACTCTGCTCGGCGGCGCTGGCGGAAATGCGGCCGACGTTGTCGGCCACCTCGCGGATGCCGCTGACGATCTCGCCGAAGGTGCGGCTGGTGTGCTCGATCTGCTGCACGCCGGCCTCGACGTGCCGCACCGACTCGCCGATCAGCGCCTTGATCTCGCGCGCCGAGGCCGAGCTGCGTTGCGCCAGCGTGCGCACCTCGGAGGCGACCACGGCGAAGCCACGTCCCTGCTCGCCGGCGCGCGCCGCCTCGACGGCCGCGTTCAGCGCCAGGATGTTGGTCTGGAACGCGATGCCCTCGATCACGCCGATGATGTCGTGCACGCGGCGCGAGCTGGACTGGATGTCCTGCATCGACGCCACCGCCGAGCCGACGGCCTCGCTGCCCGACTCGGCCACGCCGCGCACGCGCGCCGCCAGCGCGTCGGCAGCCCGCGCCCCGTCGGCGCTGCGCTGCACGGCGGCGGTCAGCTCCTGCACGCTGGCGCCGGTCTGTTCCAGGCTGGAGGCCTGGGCCTCGGTGCGCTCGGACAGCGCGCGGCTGTCGCCGGCCAGGCGCAGCCCGGCCTGCGCGACCATCGTCGAATTGCTGCGGATCTGCGCCACCATCTCGGACAGGCGGTCGGTCATGCCGTCCAGCGTGTTGCCGACGGCCGCCAGCTCGTCGCGGCCGCTCATCTGGATGCGGGTGGCGAAGTCGCCGCCGGCGAGCTGGTTGACCGCCTTCTGCAGCATGCGCACCGCGTCGAACAGCAGCTTGAAGAAGACCGCGGCCAGGTAGCCCACGCCGAACACGGCCGCCAGGCCGGCCAGCAGCGCGAGCAGTCCGTGGCGCTGCTGCGTGGCGATGCGTTGCTCGAGCAGCGCGACCAGCCGCTGCGTCGCCGCCTGGGCCGCCCCGACGGTCTTCTCGATCGCGTGTGTGCCCTCGGCGAAGAACGCGGCCGGGTCGCCGCCGGCCGGCTGCGCCCCGCCGAACACTTCGTCGACATGGCGCGCGAACGCGCGCGACTGCGCGAGCGCCTCCGCGAAGCCCGCCGGCGCGGTTTCGCCGCTGCGTTCGAGCGCGCGCAACGTCAGCTCGACATTGGCCGTCTGATGCTCGAGCAGGTGCTGGAAGCCGATCACGCGATCGCGCGCGCCGGTGGCGCCGCCCGGGTTCTTCAGCAGGCCGGCGCCCAGGCCGCGCATCTGACCCATCGCCTCGGTCCAGGGCAGCACGTGCTCGACCACCATGTGCATCAAGTGGAAGGTCGGTGCCTCCGGGTCGAGCAGCAGCTGGCTCTCTTCGGCGTGGCGCAGCACCGAGAGGCGCAGCTTCTCGATCAGCTCGGTGTGCAGCGCGAAGCTGCGGCCGGCGTCGGCGGGGTGCTCGCCGGCCGCCAGGCTGGCCAGCGCACCGCTCAGTTCGCGCCACTCGGGCGCGAGGGGGAAGGTGTCCACGCTGTCGGCCGCACGCTGCGCAGCCGCCAGCGCTGCCTTCAGTTCGGTACGTGCCTGATCCAGCGGCGTCTGCGCGGCCGCGTCGCCGGCCATCACGCGGTTCAGCAGCCCGCGGTGGTGCTGCGTGGCGACCGAGAGGTCGATCGTGCGCGCCACCAGCATGGCGCCTTGTGTCTCGGCGCGGGCGATGCGCATGTCGGCCTGCACGGACAGCAGCGACTGCACCGTCAGCCAGCCGAGCGGCAGCGTCAGCGCGAGCGCCATCAGCGCGACCTTGGCCGGGAAGCGCAGGCGGCGCATCAGGTGGACACCCGGCGTGAGCAGCCGGTCCAGGACAGTGGAGAAGAGCGAGGCCATGGGCATTCCTTCGGCGGAGACAGCGCGTTCATCGCTTATCGGTTCGCCCAACCGCACACTGAAGTTCGCGACTGGCGTTTGATATGCGTCAGCCCGTGAATAAATGCGGGTTGGCCTCGTTCTTTCGAACGATGCCGGCCGCGGCCGCGCCTCGTCCTTCTGCCGCGCGGTGCGCGTTCCACCGGTGGATGCCGCCGCGACCCCTGCCTTCCTACAGTGGTCCCACCTAGAAAGCGAGGGATCTCTCATGAACAAGCAGGGGCAGGCGCTGTCGGTGCTGATCGTCAGCACGCTGGCGTTCACCGTGTGCTTCATGGTCTGGATGATGTTCGCGGTGATCGGCATCCCGATCCGCAAGACGCTGGGCCTGAACGCCACCGAGTTCGGACTGCTGACCGCAATGCCGGTGCTCAGCGGCTCGCTGGTGCGCGTACCGCTGGGCATCTGGACCGACAGGTACGGCGGCCGCATCGTGATGGCCGTGCTGCTGGCTGTCACCGTGCCGGCGATCTGGCTGATGGCCTACGCGACGGAGTACTGGCAGTTCCTGGTGATCGGGCTGGTGCTGGGGCTGGCCGGGGGGTCGTTCTCGGTCGGCACACCCTACGTGGCGCGCTGGTTCTCGAAGCAGCGCCAGGGCTTCGCGATGGGCGTGTTCGGCGCCGGCAATTCGGGCGCGGCGGTCAACAAGTTCGTCGCGCCGGCGATCGTCGTCGCGTTCGGCTGGACCATGGTGCCCAAGGTCTATGCCGCGATCATGCTCGGCACGCTGATCCTGTTCTGGTTCTTCAGCCACAGCGACCCGGCGCACCAGGTCTCGAAGCAGACGAAGTTCGTCGACCAGCTCAAGGCGCTGAAGGACCCGCGTGTCCTCAAGTACTGCCAGTACTACTCGATCGTGTTCGGCGGCTACGTGGCGCTGTCGCTGTGGATGGTCCAGTACTACGTCGGCGAGTACGGCCTGGACATCCGCGCCGCGGCGCTGCTGGCGGCCTGCTTCTCGCTGCCGGGCGGCGTGCTGCGCGCGATCGGCGGCTGGCTGTCGGACAAGTACGGCGCGCACAGCGTCACCTGGTGGGTGATGTGGGTGAGCTGGATCTGCCTGTTCCTGCTCTCGTACCCGCAGACCGACTTCACGATCCTGACCGCCAACGGCCCGAAGACCTTCCACGTCGGCCTGAACGTCTACGCCTTCACCGGCCTGATGTTCCTGCTCGGCATCGCCTGGGCGTTCGGCAAGGCGAGCACCTTCAAGTACATCAGCGACGACTACCCGCACAACATCGGGACGATCAGCGGCATCGTCGGCCTGGCCGGCGGCCTGGGCGGCTTCGTGCTGCCGATCATGTTCGGCGCGCTGATGGACCTGACCGGCATCCGTTCCAGCGCCTTCATGCTGATGTACGGCGTGGTCTGGGTCTCGCTGATCTGGATGTACTGGACCGAGGTGCGCCGCACCGAGGTGATCGGCCCCCGCTCGCAGGCCTTCGCCAGGTGAACAACCCCCCCGTAGCGCCTGCGGCGCTCCCCCCAGGGGGCGCCGCCGACGGACCGGCGGAGCCGGGTCCGTGGCGACCGCTTGATGGCCGGGCGCTCATTCAAGGAGCTATCGCATGAACACCACCACCACCGCCGCCGGCGCGCCCGCGCGGCCGACGAGCGGCGCCGACATCGTCGACTGGCGCCCCGAAGACGACGCCTTCTGGGAGTCGACCGGCAAGAAGGTCGCCTACCGCAACCTCTGGATCTCGGTGCCGGCCCTGCTGTGCGGCTTCGCGGTCTGGGGCATGTGGGGAATCATCACCGTGCAAATGCACAACCTGGGCTTCCCGTTCAGCCAGGCGCAGCTGTTCACGCTGACGGCGATCGCCGGCCTGGCCGGCGCGACGATGCGCATTCCGGCCTCGTTCCTGATCCGCCTGGCCGGCGGGCGCAACACCATCTTCCTGACCACCGCGATGCTGCTCGCGCCGGCCATCGGCACCGGCATCGTGCTGCAGCACAAGGACTGGCCGCTGTGGGCCTTCCAGCTGATGGCGCTGTGGTCCGGCGTCGGCGGCGGCAACTTCGCCTCGTCGATGTCCAACATCAGCACCTTCTTCCCGAAGCGCCTGCAGGGCACGGCGCTCGGGCTGAACGCCGGCCTGGGCAACTTCGGCGTCACCACGATGCAGGTGGTGATCCCGCTGGTGATGACGCTGAGCATCTTCGGCGGCCTCGGCGGCGAACCGGCGCTGCTGGTCAAGGACAGCGGCTGGATCTTCGGCAAGATCGCTGCCGGCACGCCGACCTGGATCCAGAACGCCGGCTTCGCCTGGCTGCTCTCGCTGGTGCCGCTGTCCATCCTGTGCTTCTTCGGGATGAACAACCTGACGACGGTTTCGCCGGCTATCGGCGGCACGATTCCCGCCTTCCTGAAGATCGTCTGGCTGTACACGCTGTCCTTCGTGCCGGCGGGCATCGGGCTGTATCTCTACCTGCCCGCGCCGACCGGCCTCGGCCTGCTGAACATGTGGGTGGCGATGCCGCTGATCATCGTCGCCACGCTGTTCACGATGAAGCTGACGGCCTTCGGCACGATGAAGGACAACATCGCCAGGCAGTTCGCGATCTTCTCGAACAAGCACACCTGGTCGATGACCGTGCTGTACATCGTGACCTTCGGCTCGTTCATCGGCTTCTCGATGGCGCTGCCGCTGGCGATCACGGTGATCTTCGGCATCAGCCACGTGCCCGATGCGAACGGGGTGATGCAGCACACGCTGAAGAACCCGAACGCGCCCTCGGCGCTGACCTATGCGTGGATCGGTCCCTTCGTCGGCGCGCTGATCCGCCCGGTCGGCGGCTGGATCTCCGACAAGGTCGGCGGCTCGATCGTCACGCAGCTGATCTCGGCGGTGATGGTGGTCGCCTCGGCGGCGGTCGGCTACGTGATGCTGCTGGCCTACCAGTCGGCCACGCCGGAGCAGTACTTCTTCGTCTTCATGGTGCTGTTCGTCGTGCTGTTCGCGGCCAGCGGCATCGGCAACGGCTCGACCTTCCGCACCATCGGCGTGATCTTCGACCGCCAGCAGGCCGGCCCGGTGCTCGGCTGGACCTCGGCGGTGGCCGCCTACGGCGCCTTCATCGCGCCGGTGGTGATCGGCGGCCAGGTCAAGGCCGGCACGCCGCAGTTCGCGATGTACGGCTTCGCCGTGTTCTACGCGCTGTGCCTGGGACTGAACTGGTGGTTCTACCTGCGCCGCAACGCCTACGTGAAGAACCCTTGAGGACACGAGTCATGAAACCACGCCAGTCATTCTTCGAGCGGGCCGCGCGCCGGGCCGCTCCCAAGCCGGCCCGCATCCCCGTGGGCCACGAAGTGGGCCACCGCGTGGCCCATGGGGATCGGACGACGTACTCGTCGGACGAGGGGTTGTCATGAGTCACTTTCTCGATCGTCTGACGTACTTCTCGCAGCCACGGGAGACGTTCTCCGACGGCCACGGTGTGGCCACCGGCGAGGACCGCACCTGGGAGGACGCCTACCGCGACCGTTGGGCGCACGACAAGGTGGTGCGCTCGACGCACGGCGTGAACTGCACCGGCTCGTGCTCGTGGAAGATCCACGTCAAGGGCGGCATCGTGACCTGGGAGACGCAGCAGACCGACTACCCGCGCACGCGCTGGGACATGCCCAACCACGAGCCGCGCGGCTGCGCGCGCGGCGCGAGCTACAGCTGGTACCTGTACAGCGCGAACCGCGTCAAGTACCCGATGGTGCGCGGCCGGCTGCTGAAGGCCTGGCGCGAGGCGCGCCTGCAGCACGACCCGGTGGACGCCTGGACACGCATCGTCGAGGACGACGCGAAGCGGCGCGACTACCAGAGCGTGCGCGGCCTGGGCGGCTTCGTGCGCTCGAGCTGGGACGAGGTCAACGAGATCGTCGCCGCCGCCAACGTCTACACGATCCGCAAGTACGGCCCGGACCGCGTGATCGGCTTCTCGCCGATCCCGGCGATGTCGATGGTCAGCTACGCCGCGGGCTCGCGCTACCTGTCGCTGATCGGCGGCGTGTGCATGAGCTTCTACGACTGGTACTGCGACCTGCCGCCGGCCAGCCCGCAGATCTGGGGCGAGCAGACCGACGTACCCGAATCGGCCGACTGGTACAACTCGACCTACCTGATCGCCTGGGGCAGCAACGTGCCGCAGACGCGCACGCCCGATGCGCACTTCTTCACCGAGGTGCGCTACAAGGGCGCGAAGACGGTCGCGGTCACGCCCGACTACGCCGAGATCAGCAAGCTCTGCGACCTCTGGATGCACCCGAAGCAGGGCACCGACGCCGCGCTCGCGATGGCGATGGGCCACGTGATCCTGAAGGAGTTCTACTTCGACCGGCGCAGCGCCTACTTCGACGACTACGCGCGCCGCTACACCGATCTGCCGATGCTGGTGCTGCTGAAGGAGCAGCAGCTTCCCGACGGCCGCACGGCGCTGGTGCCCGACCGCTACGTGCGCGCGGGCGACTTCAACGGCAAGCTCGGCCAGGCCAACAACGCCGACTGGAAGACGGTGGCCTTCGACGAGGTCGGCAAGGTCGTGCTGCCGAACGGCTCGATCGGCTTCCGCTGGGGCCCGGAGGGTCGCGCCGACGCCGGCCGCTGGAACCTCGAGGCGCGCGAGGCGCGCCACGGCCACGACGTGAAGCTGCGCCTGTCGGTGCTCGAAGGCGAGTACCCGGGCCGCGAGACCGCGCAGGTCGCGTTCCCCTACTTTGCCGGCAGCGCCACCGAACACTTCACCGCCAGCCCGCAGCAGGGCGGTGACGTGCTGCTGCGCACGGTGCCCGTGCAGCGCATCGCGCTCGGCAAGGAAGGCGAGAAGCGCGAGGCGATCGTCGCGACGGTGTTCGACCTGCAGGTCGCGAACTACGGCATCGGCCGCGGCCTGCCCGGCGACGAAGCGCCACGCGGCTACGACGACGACCAGCCGTACACGCCGGCCTGGCAGGAGCGCATCACCGGCGTGCCGCGCGCCCAGGTCATCACCGTGGCGCGCGAGTTCGCCGCCAACGCCGAGAAGACGCAGGGCAAGTCGATGGTGATCATCGGCGCGGCGATGAACCACTGGTACCACAGCGACATGAACTACCGCGGCATCATCAACATGCTGATGATGTGCGGCTGCATCGGCCAGAGCGGCGGCGGCTGGGCGCACTACGTGGGCCAGGAAAAGCTGCGCCCGCAGACCGGCTGGCTGCCGCTGGCGTTCGCGCTGGACTGGATCCGCCCGCCGCGGCAACAGAACAGCACCAGCTTCTTCTACGCGCACACCGACCAGTGGCGCTACGAGAAGCTCGGCGTCGAGGAGGTGCTTTCGCCGCTGGCCGACAAGGCCGCGTTCGGCGGCAGCATGATCGACTACAACGTGCGCGCCGAGCGCATGGGCTGGCTGCCCTCCGCGCCGCAGCTGCAGACCAACCCGATCCAGGTGGTCAAGGACGCCGCGGCCGCTGGCCAGGATGCCAAGGCCTACGCGGTCGCGGCGCTGAAGAGCGGGAAGCTCCGCATGAGCTGCGAGGATCCGGACGACCCGCACAACTGGCCGCGCAACCTGTTCGTGTGGCGCTCCAACCTGCTCGGCTCGTCGGGCAAGGGCCACGAGTATTTCCTCAAGCACCTGCTCGGCACCACCCACGGCGTGCAGGGCAAGGACCTGGGGCCGGACGAAGCCAAGCCCACCGAGGTGGCCTGGCACGACAAGGCACCCGAGGGCAAGCTCGACCTGCTGGTGACGCTCGACTTCCGCATGAGCACCACCTGCCTGTACTCGGACATCGTGCTGCCCACCGCGACCTGGTACGAGAAGAACGACCTCAACACCAGCGACATGCATCCGTTCATCCACCCGCTGTCGACGGCGGTGGATCCGGCCTGGCAATCGCGCTCGGACTGGGAGATCTACAAGGGCTTCGCGAAGAAGTTCAGCGAGGTCTGCGTCGGCCACCTCGGCGTCGAGAAGGAACTGGTGCTGACGCCGCTGATGCACGACAGCCCGGGCGAGCTGGCCCAGCCGCTGGACGTGAAGGAGTGGAAGAAGGGCGAGTGCGACCTGATCCCCGGCGTCACCGCGCCGCAGATGGCGGTGGTCGAGCGCGACTACCCGAACGTCTACAAGCGCTTCACCGCGCTCGGCCCGTTGATGGGCAAGGTCGGCAACGGCGGCAAGGGCATCGCCTGGAACACGCAGGACGAGGTGCGCCAGCTCGCCGAGCTGAACGGCGTGGTCACCGAGGAGGGCGCGACCAAGGGCATGCCGAGGATCGACAGCGACATCGACGCCTGCGAGGTGGTGCTGCAGCTCGCGCCGGAGACCAACGGCCATGTCGCGGTCAAGGCCTGGGGCGCGCTGTCCAAGGCCACCGGACGTGACCACGTGCACCTCGCGCTGCACCGCGAGGACGAGAAGATCCGCTTCCGCGACATCCAGGCGCAGCCGCGCAAGATCATCAGCTCGCCGACCTGGAGCGGCCTGGAGAGCGAGAAGGTCTCGTACAACGCCGGCTACACCAACGTGCACGAGCTGATCCCCTGGCGCACGCTGACCGGGCGGCAGCAGTTCTACCAGGACCACCCCTGGATGCGTGCCTTCGGCGAGGGCTTCGTCAGCTACCGGCCGCCGGTGGACCTGAAGACCACCGCGGAGATCCAGGGCGCGAAGGGCAACGGCAACCCCGAGATCCTGCTGAATTTCATCACGCCGCACCAGAAGTGGGGCATCCACAGCACCTACAGCGACAACCTGCTGATGCTGACGCTGAACCGCGGCGGCCCGGTGATCTGGCTGTCGGAGGATGACGCGAAGCGCGCCGGCATCGTCGACAACGACTGGGTCGAGCTCTTCAACGTGAACGGCGCGATCGCGGCGCGCGCGGTGGTCAGCCAGCGCGTCAACCCGGGCATGGTGCTCATGTACCACGCGCAGGAGAAGATCGTGAACACGCCCGGTTCGGAGATCACCGGCACGCGCGGCGGCATCCACAACTCGGTGACGCGCATCGTGCTCAAGCCGACGCACATGATCGGCGGCTACGCGCAGCTCGCCTACGGCTTCAACTACTACGGGACCATCGGCACCAACCGCGACGAGTTCGTCGTCGTGCGCAAGATGAAGCGGGTCGACTGGTTGGATGGAGAAGGCGCATGAAAGTCAGAGCACAGATCGGCATGGTGCTGAACCTGGACAAGTGCATCGGCTGCCACACCTGTTCGGTCACCTGCAAGAACGTCTGGACCAGCCGCAAGGGCATGGAATACGCCTGGTTCAACAACGTCGAGACCAAGCCCGGCATCGGCTACCCGAAGGAGTGGGAGAACCAGGACAAGTGGAACGGCGGCTGGGTGCGCAACGCGGACGGTTCGATCCAGCCGCGCCAGGGCGCGAAGTGGAAGCTGCTGATGCGCATCTTCGCGAACCCGAACCTGCCGCAAATCGACGACTACTACGAGCCCTTCACCTTCGACTACGAGCACCTGCAGTCGGCGCCGGAATCCAAGGCCGCGCCGACCGCTCGCCCGCGTTCGCTCATCACCGGGCAGCGCATGGAGAAGATCGAGTGGGGCCCGAACTGGGAGGAGATCCTCGGCGGCGAATTCTCCAAGCGCTCGAAGGACAGGAACTTCGACGAGATCCAGAAGGACATCTACGGGCAGTTCGAGAACACCTTCATGATGTACCTGCCGCGGCTGTGCGAGCACTGCCTGAACCCGGCGTGCGTCGCGAGCTGCCCCTCGGGCTCGATTTACAAGCGCGAGGAAGACGGCATCGTCCTGATCGACCAGGACAAGTGCCGCGGCTGGCGCATGTGCGTCTCGGGCTGCCCGTACAAGAAGATCTACTACAACTGGAACACCGGCAAGGCCGAGAAGTGCATCTTCTGCTACCCGCGCATCGAGGCGGGCCAGCCGACGGTGTGCTCGGAGACCTGCGTCGGCCGCATCCGCTACCTCGGGGTGCTTCTGTACGACGCCGACCGCATCGAGCAGGCGGCCAGCGTCGAGCAGGACCGGGATCTCTACCAGGCGCAGCTCGACGTCTTCCTCGACCCGCACGACCCGGCGGTGATCGAGCAGGCGCGTGCCGACGGCATCCCCGACGCGTGGCTGGAGGCGGCACGCCGCAGCCCGGTCTACAAGATGGCGGTCGACTGGAAGGTCGCGCTGCCGCTGCACCCGGAGTACCGCACGCTGCCGATGGTCTGGTACGTGCCGCCGCTGTCGCCGATCACCGCCGCGGCGAACGCGGGCCAGGTCGGTGTCAACGGCCAGCTGCCCGACGTGCAGCAGCTGCGCATCCCGGTCAAGTACCTGGCCAACCTGCTGACCGCGGGCGACACCGTGCCGGTGGTGCGCGCGCTCGAACGCATGCTCGCGATGCGCGCCTACCAGCGCGGCAAGCATGTCGACGGTGCGCCCGACACCGCGGCGCTGCAGCAGGTCGGCCTCAGCGAGGCGACGGTCGAGGACATGTACCGGACCATGGCGATCGCCAACTACGAGGATCGTTTCGTGATCCCGAGCACGCACCGCGAGTACGCCGAGAACGCGTTCGACGTGCGCGGTGGTTGCGGCTTCTCGTTCGGCAACGGCTGCTCGGAGGGATCGAGCGATGCGAGCCTGTTCGGCGGCGGCAAGCGCCGCACGATCCCCATCAAGGCGGAGGCGTGACGATGGACCTCTTCGCACCCCCCGAGGCACGCCTCACGCTGCGCGTGCTCGCCAAGCTGCTCGGCTACCCAGGCCCCGAACTGCACGCGCACCTCCCCGAACTGCGCGAGGCGCTGCAGGTCGAACGAGCCTTGAGCGCCGCCCGACGGGATGAGCTCGAAGCGCTGATCGACGGCCTGGCACGGGCCGACGCGATCGAGGCCGAGGCGGCTTACGTCGAGCTGTTCGACCGCGGCCGGGCCACCTCGCTGCACCTGTTCGAGCATGTGCACGGCGACTCGCGCGAGCGCGGGCCGGCGATGATCGACCTGATCCGGACCTACGAGGCGGCGGGCCTGCGCTTCGGTCCGAACGAGCTGCCCGACCACCTGTGTGTGCTGCTCGAGTTCGCCTCGACGCTGGCGCCGCGCGCCGCGCGCGAGTTCCTGGCCGAGACCGCGCACCTGCTGAACGCGGTCTTCAGCGCGCTGCTGCAGCGTGGCAGCCCGTACGCCAGCGCGCTCGGCGCGGTGATCGAGCTGGCCGGCGAGAAGGCCCAGGCGGTGCGCATCGCGCCCGACGAACCGATCGACGAGAGCTGGGCCGAGCCGGCCGCCTTCGACGGCTGCTCGGTGAAGGGCCAGTCCCGCCCCGGCGCGCCGCAGCCGGTGCAGATCGTCCGCAAGAACCCCGTTTCGCAAGGAGTCCATGCATGAACGCCTGGATGGATACGCTGCTGTTCGGCGTCTACCCGTATATCTGCCTGGTGGTGTTCCTGCTCGGCAGCCTGATCCGCTTCGACCGCGACCAGTACACGTGGAAGAGCGACTCGTCGCAGCTGCTGCGCGCCGGCCAGCTGAAGTGGGGCAGCAACCTGTTCCACGCCGGCATCCTGTTCCTGCTGTTCGGGCACGGCTTCGGCATGCTGACGCCGCACTTCGTCTACGAGCCCTTCCTCGCCGCCGGTTCGAAGCAGCTGCTGGCGATGGTCTCGGGTGGTGCCTTCGGCCTGCTCGGCATCGTCGGCCTGACGCTGCTGCTGCACCGGCGCCTGGCCGATGCCCGCATCCGCGCCACCAGCAAGACCAGCGACATCGTGCTGCTGGTCCTGCTGTGGCTGCAGTTCGCGCTCGGGCTGGCGACGGTGCCGCTGTCGGCCCAGCACCTGGACGGCAGCATGATGCTGGTACTGGCCGAGTGGGCGCAGCGCATCGCCACCTTCCGCGGCGGCGCGGCCGAGCTGATGGCACCGGTGGGCGCGGTGTTCCGACTCCACATGGTGCTCGGGATGACGATCTTCCTGGTGTTCCCGTTCACGCGGCTGGTGCACGTGTGGAGCGGCTTCGGCACGCTGGCCTACGTGTTCCGGCCTTACCAGGTGGTGCGCTCGCGGCGCCTGAACCTGCCCTCGGAGCGCTGAAGTGAAGCCAGTCGACTTGCGCACGAGCGGCGAAAGGCTGGCTGCTTGCGGTCTGTTGCGGCCATTGGCCGCGATGATGGTCCCAGTGAGAGCCCGCCGGTCGCGCCCGGCCGGCGGTCACTTTCCTCTGCTGGCCCAGAAGAAAGTAACCAAAGAAGAGGGCCTGAATGCGATTTGGCTCGCTGACGTGGCAGCAGACCAGAGGCGGTCGCCCTCCCGTGTCGGAAGCAGGCCCATCGGTGCGTCCGACGAGATCCTTTCCGAGGACGGCGCGGTAGTTCCGTGTGGGTCAAGCCCGGTGGTTCCTGCCAGGCCGTGCCCGGGCGGGTGGCGGCGCGCGTGGAGGGCGCCGAGGAGCACAGGACGCGCGGCCCGCGCGCGCAGCGCGCTTCGTGCTCTAACTGGTCGCCGTCTGTCTGAGCGCAGCGAACGCAGTGAGCGCAGCGAGTTTGGCGACCGGGCCGCGTGGCCGAGCACCACAGGGGAGCCGGCGCGCAGCGCCGGCCGCCCGGGTCCGCGCGCCGCCACCCGCCCGGGCACGGCCTGGCTCGCTCCGTCCCGCCCAGGAAGCAGTCGGCGAAGGGCAGCAACGGGCCGCAACCTGCCGGCCGCCCCCCGCGTCTCATGCGTCGCGGGTCATGCGAAGTGCTGAGGAGCAACTGAGATGAGCACCCTGTCCACCATCGATTCGCAGACCGAACTGCTGCGCCAGGCCGCGATCCGCGCCGGGCTGCTGGATGCCGGCGATCCGCCCTCGCTCGACGGCGTGATCAGCGCGGAAGCCACGCAGGCGATCGAGGCGCTGCTCGACCGCGAGGTGCAGGTCCCCGAGCCAACCGAGGAGGCCTGCCGCCGCCACCACGCGGCGCATGCCGCGCGCTTCGTGCGCGGCGAGCGCGTGCAGGTGCGTCACGTGCTGTTCGCGGTGACCCCCGGCGTGGACGTGGCCGCGCTGCGGCGCCGCGCCGAGGCCTGCCTGCTGGATTTGCGCTGCCACGACGGCACGTCGGGTGCGGCCTTCGCCGCCGCGGCGCGCGAGCTGTCCAACTGCCCGAGCGGTGCGCAGGGCGGTGAGCTCGGCTGGCTCGAGGCGGGCGACTGCGCGCCCGAGTTCGCGCGCGAGCTGTTTGGCCACGTCGAGGTCGGCGTGCTGCCGCGCCTGGTGCACAGCCGCTTCGGCCTGCATGTCGTCGAGGTGCTGGCGCGCGATCCGGGCGAAGCGCTGCCGTTCGACGCGGTGCGCGGCGCCGTCGCCGCGACGCTGCGGCAGCAGGCCTATGCCACCGCGCTGCGCCAGTTCCTGCAGCAGCTTGCCGGCGCCGAGAGCCCGCTGGTGCAGTGACACGCGGTCCATGCCCGACGAACTGCTGCAGCGGCTGCGCCGCTTCACCGACCAGACCTTTCCGGGCGCGCGCCAGCAGTTCGAGACGCTGGTGCGCGACGGCCAGCACCCGACCACCCTGTTCATCGGCTGCAGCGATTCGCGGCTCGTGCCCTACCTGCTGACCGGCACCGGGCCGGGCGAGCTGTTCATCGTGCGCAACGTCGGCGCGTTCGTGCCGCCGCACGACGGCGGACACGACGGTCGGGGTCAGCCCGGCGACCGCGTGCTGGCGGGCTACCACGGCACCGCCGCGGCGATCGAGTTCGCGGTGCTGAACCTGAACGTCGCACACATCGTCGTCTGCGGGCACAGCCACTGCGGCGGCATCCGCGCGCTGTACGAGGGCGTGTCGCCGCAGGCCACGAACCTCGCCGCCTGGCTGGAGCTGGGCCGCGAGGCGGTGCTGCCGGTGCAGGTGACCCCCGAGGCCCTGCGCCGCACCGAGCAGCGCGCCGTCGTGCTGCAGCTCGAACGCCTGATGGACTACCCGATGGTGCGCGCGCAGGTCGAGGCCGGGCGCCTCGCGCTGCACGGTTGGCACTACGTGATCGAGGACGGCGAGGTGCACGTGTTCGACGTGCGGCAGGGCGGCTTCGTGCCGGCCTCGCGCGCCGACCACAGCGGCACCGGGCCGTTCGCGCCGGTCGAGCCGGACGCGCTCTTCAACGAGATCGACGACCGCTTCGCGCCGGGCGCTCAGGGCGGCTGAAGCCCGCGGCGCGGAATCGGCGTCGACATCACGATCGCGGTGCGGGTCTCGCCCCAGCGGTTGATGTCGCCGAGGAAGGCCTCGAGCGCGCCCATGTCGGGCACGGCGACCGTCATCACGTAGGAATCGGCGCCGGTGACGTGGTGGCATTCCAGCACCTCGGGCCGCGCCCTCAGCGCCCTCAGCAGCGACTGCTTGTGCGGCTGCGCGGTCGTGATGCCGACGATCGCGCGCACCGGGCGGCCGGCACGTGCCGGGTCGATGTCCGCATGCACGCCGCGCACCACGCCCGCCTCCTGCAGGCGGCGCAGCCGCTCGGCGGTCGCGGCGATCGACAGGTCCGCGGCGGCAGCCAGTGTCTTCAGCGGCGCGCGGCCGTCGGCCTGCAGCGCGGCGAGCAGTTTCCAGGCCTTGGGATCGAGGTGCATCTTCCGGTTCCGGTGCGGATCGGCCGGAAAGATCGCCGGCCGCCGGCCATCTTCGCCGAAAGAACCGGCTTCGGTGCGCCGAACCGCTCGCCTACAGTGACGCCATGGACCTGCTCGCCGTGTTCGCCTCCTCGCTGCTGATCGGGCTGTCGATCGCCGCGCCCGTCGGGCCGATCGGGCTGCTGACGATCCAGCGCAGCCTGGAGCACGGGCCGCGCGCCGGGCTCGCGACCGGCCTCGGCGCCGCGGCGGCCGATGCCGCCTACGGGGCCGTGGGCGCGTACGGCGTCAGCTGGCTGATCGGCGCGCTGGTCGCCGCGCGCCTGCCGCTGGCGCTGTTCGGTGGCGGCTTCCTGCTCTGGATGGCCTGGGGCCTGTGGCGCGCGCCCGTGGCCGAGCGCGCGGCCGCGGCGGCGCCGGCGCGCAACGGCTGGCAGTACTTCGCGACCACCTTCGTGCTGACGCTGTCGAACCCGGCGACGATCTTCTCCTTCATCGCCGTGTTCGGCGCGCTGGCCGGGCGCAGCGCGGTGAGTGCGCCGGGCACCATGGTGCTGGGGGTGCTGATCGGCTCGGCGCTGTGGTGGCTGTTCCTGTCCAGCGCGGTGGGCCGCCTGCGCGAGCGCTTCGACGCGCGCTGGCGGCGCCGCGTCAACCTCGCGAGTGCCGCGATCCTCGCCGGCTTCGCGCTCTGGCAACTGCTGGGCCTGCTCTGATCAGCCGGGCGGCTCGCTACCGAGGCGCGCCACGTAACCGGTGCGTCGCCAGGCCCAGGCCAGCGCCAGGAAGAAGGTGGTGAAGAGCGCGCCGCCCCACCATTCGGTGACGTTCTCCAGCGCGTCGCGCGCCGCCGGTTCGGGCAGCAGCAGCGCGCCGGCCACGTGCACCAGGCCCAGCAGCGGCAAGGCGGCGCACAGGGCGAGCAGTGCGCGGCCGACGCTCCGGGGGGCCGCGGCGGGCCGGCGCGCCATCTCGCCGCCGACCACCAGCATGCCGATGCAGGTGAGGCCGAAGTACAGCGCCGTGCCGTAGCGGCGCAGGAAGCGGTAGCCCTCGCCGTCGCTGCCGAGGAAGCTGCCGTACAGCACCAGGCAGGTCCCGGCGCCCAGGCCGAGCAGCGGCAGCGCACGCTGCCAGCGGTCCGGCGGCGCGCCGAGCTGGCGCAGCCAGCCCGGGCAGAGCAGCCAGCAGATCGCCTGCAGCACCGCGGCCGGCAGCAGCAGCGCGCGGAACAGCAGGTTCGGCAGGCCGTGCCGGCCGGCCCGGCTGATCGAGACGCAGCCGTCGAGGAAGGGGTTGCACTCCGGGATCAGCCCGAGCCGCACCGACAGCGTGAAGGCCAGCGCCGTGCCGGCCAGCGGCAGCAACGCCGCCAGCAAGGCGAGCGGCCACAGGCGAAGGGCAGGGTTCACGGCGGTTCCGGAGCAGGCGCGTGCATTCTGAACGGCCGTCGCGTCGCGGCGATCCGCCGCAGGTTGCGCGAGGTCAAGGGCCGCCACGGGCGGCTCGCCGACAGTCGCCGGCTGGAGGATTGTCCATGCCGCCCCTGCTGCCCGGCTCCGTTGCCGACCCGACCGCTGCCGCCATCGACCCCGATCTGGACGCGCTGCTCGCGCACAGCGGCCTTGCGCCGCTGACGCTGGGCGGCCGGCGCCTGCTGCCGATCGTGCAGGGCGGGATGGGCGTCGGCGTGTCTGCGCACCGGCTTGCCGGCAGCGTCGCGGCGCTCGGCGGGGTCGGCACGATCTCGTCCGTCGACCTGCGGCGCCACCATCCGGATCTGATGGCGCGCACGCAGGGCCTGGCCGCCCAGGCCGGCGGCGAGGCGAAGGCCAAGGCCGCGATCGACGCCGCCAACCTGGAGGCCATCGGCCGCGAGATCGCGCAAGCACGCACGCGTGCGCAGGGCCGCGGGCTGCTGGCGATCAACGTGATGCGGGCGGTGGCGCAGTACGCCGATTCGGTCCGGAAGGCGCTCGAGTGCGGCATCGACGCCGTCGTCGTCGGCGCCGGCCTGCCGCTGGACCTGCCGGACCTGGCCGCGGACCATCCGCAGGCGGCGCTGGTGCCGATCCTGTCGGACGCGCGCGGCGTGCAGCTGATCGTGCGCAAGTGGGAGCGCAAGAAGCGCCTGCCGGACGCCATCGTCATCGAGCACCCGCGGCTGGCGGGAGGCCACCTCGGCGCGGCGAAGATCGAGGACCTGAACGACCCGCGCTTCGACTTCGAGAACGTGATCCCGGCGGCGCGCGAGTTCCTGAAGGGCGCCGGCATCGAGCGCGAGATCCCGCTGATCGCCGCCGGCGGCATTCGCACGCGCGAGGACATCGCGCGGCTGCAGGGGCTCGGCGCGGCGGCGGTGCAGCTCGGCACGCCGTTCGCCGTGACCACCGAAGGCGACGCGAGCGACGCCTTCAAGCAGGTGCTGGCCGGCGCGCGCGACGAGGAGATGGTCGAGTTCACGAGCGTCGCCGGGCTGCCGGCGCGGGCCGTCGCGACGCCCTGGCTGCGCGCCTACCTGAAGATCGAGGACAAGCTGCAGGCCGTCGCGCACGCGAAGTCACGCTGCACCAAGGCGTTCGACTGCCTCGCGCAATGCGGCCTGCGCGACGGCCTGAAGGGCTGGGGCCAGTTCTGCATCGACCACCAGCTCGCCGCAGCGCTGCGCGGCGACGTCAAGAAGGGCCTGTTCTTCCGCGGCGCCGGCGCGCTGCCGTTCGGCGACCAGATCCGCAGTGTGCGCGAGCTGATGGAGCGGCTGCTGACGCGCGCGCCGGCGCTGCAGCCGGCCTGACCGACCCAGGTTCCTCCAGGCGCCGCGGCCCGCGCCTGACGCGACGCAATCGCGCCCGCGCCCTTGCGGCCTAAGCTGCACCGGTGAATGCGCCCGCCAACCCGGCTTCGTCCTGGCTCGCGCTGCAGCTCGAGGGGGCCGGCCATCCGCTGCAGCAGGTCTGGCGCGAGCGGCTGCCGCGGCCTGCGCCCGGCCAGCTGCGCATCGCCGTGGCGGCCTGCGGCGTGTGCCGTACCGATCTGCACATCGTCGACGGCGAACTGGCGTTTCCCGGCCACCCGGTGGTGCCCGGGCACGAGATCGTCGGGCATGTCGTCGAGCTGGGCGAGGGCGTCGGGGGCTTCGCCCTCGGCGAGCGGGTCGGCGTGCCCTGGCTGGGCTGGACCTGCGGCACCTGCGAGCACTGCCGCGCCGGCCGCGAGAACCTGTGCGAGAACGCCCGCTTCACCGGCTGGCAGATCGCCGGCGGCTACGCGCAGCAGGCGGTCGCCGATGCGCGCTACGTGTTCCGCCTGCCCGAGGGTTATGCGGACGCCGAGGCCGCGCCGCTGCTGTGCGCCGGGCTGATCGGCTGGCGCGCCTACCGGATGGCGGGCGCGGCGCCGCGCCTGGGCCTGTACGGCTTCGGCGCGGCGGCGCACCTGATCGCGCAGGTCGCCGTGGAGCAAGGGCGCGAGGTGTTCGCGTTCACCCGGCCCGGCGACCACGCGGCGCAGCGGCTCGCACGCGAGCTGGGCGCCGCCTGGGCCGGCGGCTCGGACGAGCCGGCCCCGCAGCCGCTGGACGCCGCGCTGCTGTTCGCACCGGTGGGCGCGCTGGTGCCGCTCGCGCTGCGCGCCGTGCGGCCGGGCGGCACGGTGGTCTGCGCCGGCATCCACATGAGCGACATCCCGTCGTTCCCCTACGCGCTGCTGTGGGGCGAGCGGCGCGTGGTCTCGGTGGCGAACCTGACCCGTGCGGACGGCGAGGACTTCCTGCGCGTGGCCGGCGAGATCCCCCTGCGCGTGCATGCGCAGCCGTACGCGCTCGACGACGCGAACCGGGCGCTGGACGACCTGCGCGCCGGCCGCCTCACCGGCGCGGCGGTGCTGATGACCGGCGGGCCCACCGAACCGGGCTGAGCGATTCCGGCGCCGCGTCCAGCGGCCGCCGCCCAGCGGACACCGCGGATCCGGCTCCGCCGGTCCGCTGGTGTCGCCCCCTCGAGGGGGCGCGCGCAGCGCGTACGGGGGTGGTCCCGTCAGCCCGCCGCGAGCCGGAACGCCGACACGGCCTGCGCCAGCCGCTGCGCCTGGCCCTTCAGGCTGTCCGCGGCCGCCGCGGACTGCTCGACCAGCGCCGCGTTCTGCTGCGTCATGCGGTCCAGCTCGCCGACCGCCTGGTCGACCGCGCCGACCTCGCCGCTCTGCGTGCGCGACGTCGCCGAGATCTCGCCGACGATGCCGCTGACCTGCTGCACCGACGTGACGATCTCGTCCATCGTGCGCCCGGCATCGCCCACCAGGCGGGCGCCGGCCTCGGCGCGTTCCAGCGAGCTGCCCACCAGCGCCTTGATCTCGCGCGCCGCCTCGGCCGAGCGCTGCGCCAGGTTGCGCACCTCGCCGGCCACGACCGCGAAGCCCTTGCCCTGCTCGCCGGCGCGCGCCGCCTCGACGGCCGCGTTCAACGCCAGGATGTTGGTCTGGAACGCGATGCCGTCGATCACCGCGTTGATGTCGGCGATGCGGCGCGCCGACTCGTGGATCTCGTCCATCGTCGCGACGACGCGTGACACCACCTCGCCGCCGCGCCCGGCGACCGAGGCCGCCGCGCTGGCCAGGTCGGCCGCCTGGCCGGCGGCACTGGCGCTCTGCCGCACGGTGCCGGCGAGCTGGGCCATCGCGCCGGCGGTGCGTGCCAGGTTGGCCGCGGCCTGCTCGGTGCGGGTGCTCAGGTCCAGGTTGCCGGCGGCGATCTCCGCGCTCGCCGTGTCGATGCCGGCCGTGCCGGCATGCACCTCGCCGACCAGTCGGCGCAGCGAGTCCTGCATCGCCTGCAGCGCGGTGAGCACGCGCGCGGTCTCGTCCCGCCCGTCGACCTGCAGCGTGCCGCTCAGGTCGCCGGCCGCGATGCGGTCGGCCACCGCCACCGCCTGCTGCAGCGGCAGGCAGATCGAGCGGATCGTCAGCGCCATGAACGGCAGCAGCACCAGCAGCGCGGCGCCGGCCACCGCCAGGCGCAGCAGCGACAGCCGCTCGGCGCTGCGTACCTGCTCGGCCTGGCTGGCGGCCAGGCGCTCCTGCTGCGCGCTGCGCAGCCGGTCGACGCCGTCGTGCAGCGCCTTCAGCGTGTCGCCCGCCTTGCCGGCGAACGCGAGCGCGACGGCCGCGTCCATCGTCGCCCCTTGCAGTTGCTCGGCCACCGGCGCGATGACCGCCGCGTAGTCCTGCACCTGCGTGCCCATCGCCTGCAGCAGCTGCTGCTCGGCGGGATCGTCCGGCCGCTGCCCGGCCAACGCGGCGAGCGCGGCCTTCAGGCGCTTGACCTCGGCCTTCCACAGCCCGTGCAGGCGCTCGGTCTCGACGCTGTTGGACGTGCCCAGCGCGATCATCTGCGCCTCGGCCAGGCGCATCGCGGCGACTGCCTCGCGCACGCCGTCGACGGCCGTCTGCTCGGCCTGCGCGTCGGCCAGCGAGCGCGCCTGGCGCTGCTGTTCGATGCGCTGCGCCAGCGCGCTGCCGCCGGCCACCAGCAGCAGGGACAGCGTGGCCACGGCCAGGCACAGCAGCAGGCGGGTACGGATGCTCAGGCCGCGCATGTGGCGGCCGAAGGACAAGAACCAGGTCGACACCGGCAATCCTCCGAATTAGGAATGAGAACCGATATCGGCCGCGCCGGCCGGCAGTTGAGGCTCAGGAGTTGGTGTTCGCCCCTAGCGGGCAGGTGCCGCCACCGATGCGGCGCAGGCGCGGCCCGTCGCCGCCGGCCGCACGCGGATCGAAGGGCGCCTGGGGCGCCTGGAAGCGCGCCAGGTGGGCGACCAGCGCGTCGATGTCCTGCGCGCCGCCGAGCGGGTCGCGCCCCTGGGTCAGCACCGTGAAGCCGTCGCCGCCGCCGGCCATGAAACTGTTCACGGTGACGCGCCACGCGCGCTGCGGGTCGACGACGCGCCCGTCCGCGACGATCGCCTCGCGCACGCCGCCGCGGGTCAGCGTGGCTTCGCGGATGCGCGCGCCGCAGGCCCGTGCGCCGTCCCAGGTGTAGCTGAAGCCGGCCGACGGGATCGTCAGCCGGGTGGCCGTCGGCGACTGGCCGAGGCAGCCGGCGAACTGCTGCTCGAGCAGGTCGCGCAGCTGCGCGCCGGTCAGCGTCTGCGTCACCAGGCTGTTGCCGAACGGCTGCACCGTGAACGCCTCGCCGTAGGTGACGCGGCCGTCGCCCTCGCCCGCGGGGCTCGAGGCGAAGGTGAAGCCCGGCGCCCGCACGCCGCCGCGGTTCATCAGCGCGATCTGCGCGCCGCCCAAGTCCGCCGGCGCGGTGGCAGCCAGCTGCGCGTCGGCGATCAGTTCGCCGGCCGGCACGTTGCACGCGGCATCCACCGCCTGGGCCGGCAGATCCACCGCGATGCGCCCGACCACCTGCTGCGCCAGCGGGGCGGCCAGCGCCGCGTACGCCTCGACCAGCGCGCGCACCGGAGCAGCGGCCAGGGGCGGCGCCGCGGCATCGCGCTCGACGAGCTGGTTCTCCGCCTGCACGTCGACCACGTCGCGCGTGCGCGGGTCCAGACGCAGGTCGATGCGCGTCAGCACGCGTCCGAAGGCGCTCGCGCTGGTGACGGGGACCGCACGGCCGGCGGCGTTCGGCAGCCGGCAGTTGTAGGCCGCGTGGGTGTGGCCGCTGATCACCAGGTCGACGGCGTCGTCCAGCTGCGCGACGATCCGGGCCAGCGGCGACCCGGCGAGCGCGCCCTCGCAGGCGTTCAGCGCGGCCCGGCCGCCGCTCTGCGCGCCGCCCTCGTGCAGCAGCACGACGATCGCCTCGATGCCGCGGGCGCGCAGTTGCGGCACCAGCGCGGCGACGGTCTGCGCCTCGTCGCGGAACTCGAGGCCGGCGACGCCGCGCGGCGTGACGATCGTCGGCGTGGCCTGCAGCGTCATGCCGATGAAGGCCACCGGCACGCCGTCGAAGGTCTTCACGCCCCAGGCGGGCAGCAGCGGGGCGCCGCTGGCGCGCTCCACGACGTTGGCGGCGAGCCACTGGAAACGCGCGCCTTCGAACGGCACCGGCGTGCCGGTGCTCGCGCCGCGGCAGCTGTTCGCATCGGCGGCGTCGCCGACGCGCTTGCAGCCGCCGCGCTGCAGGCGCAGCAGTTCGGCCGCGCCGCGGTCGAACTCGTGGTTGCCGACGGCGCTGAACTCCAGGCCGATGCGGTTCAGCGCCTCGACTGCCGGTTCGTCGTGGAACAGCGAGGAGACCAGCGGGCTCGCGCCCACCAGGTCGCCGGCCGCGACCACCGCGCTGTGGCGCTGGCCGTCCTTCAGCCGGGCGACCTGGGCGGCGAGCGCGTCGGCGCCGCCGACCACCGGTCGCTGCGGGGCCGGCACGCTGTTGTCGACGCCGAAGCGGCCCGGCGACTGCAGGTGGCCGTGGAAGTCGTTCAGCGCAATCAGGCGCACCGGCACCGGCCCGGTCGGCGCGGCGAGGTGGCTGCAGCCGGCGAGCAGCGCGGCGGCCGAAAGCAGCGGCAGCAGGAGTTGTTTCATGGCGCCGAGTGTACGGAGCGCAGCCGGGCGATGACCCAGTCCGGGTCGTCCAGCGGCAGGTCGTGCCCGGCGTGCGGGTGCACTTGCAGAGCGGCGTTCCAACGTGCCGCCAAGGCGCGCGAGCAGCGCACGTCGACCAGCCGGTCGGCCGCGCTGCACAGCACCAGGCGGCGCGGGCCGTCCGGGGGCGGTGGCAGGGCGAAGCGGGCCGCGGCCAGCAGCTGGCGCCAAGCGGTGCCACGGCTCACCGGCCGTGCTTCGCGCAGGGCCACCCAGGCCGACACGAGGCCCTGCTCCCGCCCCGGGTCGGGCGCGGCGTTGCTGGTCAGCGCCAGGATGCCGGCCTCGACGGCGCGCGGGTCGCGCGCACAGGCGATGCGCAGCAGCGCCGGCCACGCCGAGGGACGCAGCCGGGCCGCCGGCGCGCCGCGCATGCTGGTGTTGACCAGCACGCAGGCGGCCACCTCGTCCGGGTGCGACGCGGCCCATTGCGCGGCGACCATGCCGCCCAGCGAGAGGCCGACCAGGTGCAGCGGCGGCGCCGCGCCGAGGCGGGCCCGGCAGGCGGCGACGATCGCGTCGACCCGGGACGGCGAGTGTTCGTCGCGGCGTAGCCCGCAGCCAGGCAGATCCGGCGTCAGCACCTGCACGTTCGGCAGGGCCGCGCGCAGCCGCTCGGGAAAGTCGCCCCAGTGCCCGGCCTCGCGTGTCCAGCCGCGCAGCAGCACCCAGGTCGGCGCGGGTGTCATCGCAGGCCCTCGTACCAGCGCTGCAGCGCGCGCGTGCGCCAGGCGTCGCGCTGGGCGGCGGGCAGCGCCCAGCGCCGCTGGCTGAAGGCGGCGCGCATCATGAAGTCGAGCAGCGACAGGTGGCGGCGCAGCACACGTTGCTGCCGGTGTTCGATCAGCGGGTTGAAGATGCCGTGGCGCGAGAACGCCTGGCGCGGATTCTTCTTCACCCACAGCCAGGAGCCCATCTCGAGCGTCAGCGGCAGCAAGGTGCCGTCGGCGCGAGCCGCGGCGCGCAGGTACAGGTGGTCCCAGAGGTCGCCGTGCGCGAGGTACTGGCGGCTCTGCGGCTCGAACAGGTACGGGTGGTGCGGCAGCGCCTCGTCGAGCAGCGTGCCCAGGCGCTCCAGCTCGGGCAGGTGCTCGATCGGCTGCGGCGTGTGCGCATGCGGGAACCAGAGCCTGTCGCGCACGCCGAAGCCGGAGTGGCAGTCCAGCGCGATCGCCAGCGGCCGGCCGAGCAGCTCGCGTTCGACGGCGTCGCACAGCGCCAGTGCCTCCGGCTCCATCGGCGCGCCGGCAGCGCCGCGGTACCACGGCAGGGCCGCGCTGAGGCGCTGGCCGCCGAGCAGCGGCGGCGCGCCGGCCGGGCAATCGACCGGCGCGTTGCGCATCAGGTCGACACCGGCCGGGTTGGCGCGCGTGCCGCGCCACAGCCCGCCGGGGTTCACGAGCGGCATCACCAGCAGCCGCGTGCCGTCCAGCAGGCGCTGCAGGCTTTCGTCCCAGGGCAGCCGGGCGACCAGGTTGCGCAGCCAGGCGATGGCGACCTCGGCGCCGATGCGCTCCAGCCCGTGCACGCCGCCGAACACCCCGAAGGCCGGGCAGCGCGGGTCGGCGTTGCCCAGCGTGAACACATGCACCGGCAAGGCCTGGCCGTCGACCTCGACGCGGCAGGCGACCCGCGCCTGCACGCCCTCGAGGCCGGCCTCGGCCAGCGCTTCGAGGTGGGCCATCTCCACGGGAAGGCTGGGCTGGGCGGGGCGGGCCATCGCGCTGTCACACCCCTGTCGCGCACCGGCGCGATGCTGTGCGGATGAACCCGACCCCGCGCAGCTTCGGCAAGGACTGGCCCGCCTTCGGCGCGGCCTGGGCGATCGGCCTGTGGGAATGCGCGGCGCTGCTGCGCTCGCGGCTGCGCGCCGCGTGGCGCGGCCCGCGGCTCACGCGCCGATGAAACGGCGCCGGTAGGCCGGCGGCAGGTCCGCCAGGTCGAGCATCATCGGCAGGTCGGCGGTGCCGAAGTCGGGGTCCCAGGCCGGCGCGCCCAGCACCTTGGCGCCGCACTTCAGGTAGCCCTTGATCAGCGGCGGCGCCTCGACTTCCAGGTCGCCGCGCAGTTCGTCCACCGGCAGCGCGAGGCGCGGCCGCACCTGGCGTTCGATCGGCGCGAGGTGGGTGCGGCGCAGCAGCTGCCACAGGCTGGCCGCCGTGTGGCCGCCGTCGCGCATCGGCACGCTGGCGCAGCCGATCATCAGGCGCAGGCCGTTGCGATGCATGAACTCGGCCAGGCTCGCCCACAGCAGCAGGATGACCGCGCCGGAGCGCCATTGCGGGTCGACGCAGGAGCGGCCCAGTTCGGCCATGCTGCCGCGCAGCGGGCGCAGGCGCGTCAGGTCGAACTCCGTCTCGCTGTACAGGCCGCCGACCAGCCGCGCGGCGGCCGGCGTCAGCACCCGGTAGGTGCCGACCACCTGCGCCGGCTGCCGGTCGGTCGCGACCGTGCGCACCAGCAGGTGCTCGCAGAAGGGGTCGAACATGTCGGCATCCAGCCCCGGCAGCGTGCCGGCCGGCGGGCTCAGCCGGGCGCCCATCTCGTCGGCGAACACGCGCCAGCGCAGCCGCTGGGCGGAACGCACATCGTCGGCGTGGCGCGCCCAGAGGGCTTCCAGCCGCGGGGCTTCGTTCGCGGCCGCGCCGCGGTCGAGGCGCGGCGCGCGTTCGCGCAGGAGTTCGAGCGTCTGCATGACGGCATGCTGACGGCCGGCGATGTCGCCGGCGTGAAGCCGGCATGACGTTTCGGTGTCAGCCCCGCCTTACCAGGCGGTCTGGCAGGCCGTCACGCGATCCCGCTGCGGCAGCGAGAGCAGCCGATTGACCTCGGCGTTGTAGGCGGTGCGGTACAAGGCACTGGTGCGGATCTTGGTCAGGTCCAGATGGTGCTGCTCGACCGCACGCTGCAGGATCTCCTGCCCGGGCTTGACGCTCTTCGGGTCGAGCGGCGTACAGACGAAGACCATGCCGTCGATCGCGCCCACGATCTGTTCGGCCGGCGCGGCCCGCGCGCCGACGGCCCAGGCTGCCAGGCAGGCGGCGAGCAGGGCGGCGCGAGGCCGGGTGGCAGGGCATCGGAACAACATGGCAAGGCGCCATTTTGCCCGCCGCGGCCGCCGGGGCCGACCCCGGGGTCAGGCGCTGGCGGGGCGCCGCCGGCCGGGCAGCAGGCGCTCGTCGTCAGGGACCTCGGCCGCGCCGTCCATCTCGAGCGCCATCTGGGTGCACACGGCGCGGCACAACGTCACCGCCTTCTGGTTGGCGATGCGGTAGTAGATCTGCGTGCCGTCGCGCCGGCGCGCCAGGATCTGCGCCCGGTACAGCGTGCCCAGGTGCTGCGACAGGTTCGGCTGCGTCGTCTCGATCTGCGCCAGCAGCTCGGACACGTTGCGCTCGCCGTTGCACAGCGCGGACAGCAGCTTGAGCCGGATCGGCGTGGCCAGCAGGCCGAACAGTTCGGCTGCCGACTCGAAGACCTCGTCGGCCTCGGTATCGCTCATCGCGCGCCTCCCGGACGCTTGCGCTCGAAGTGATAGTGGTCCCGGTCCAGCACCGCGGCGACGGCGTTGACGTCCTCCGGGAACATGCCCAGGTTCAGCTCGGTGTTGCAGTACTCGACCATGCCGCGCAGCCGCCCGGCGCTGTTGATGCGCCCGGCCGGCCGGTAGATCGCCGCGCCGTCGCCGCCGACCTTGCGCGCGTGGCACTCGGCGCAGCGGTGCTCCTTCAGCAGCTGCTCGCCGAGCGCCAGGTCGGCATCCGTGAACAGCGGCGCCTGCGCGCGCGCCGGCCCGGCGCCGAGCAGGACGGCCAGCCCCGCGGCGGCCAGACCCACGCACAGCCGCCCCGTCATGCGGCACGCTCCAGCAGTTCCATCACGTCTTCCTCGAACATCTCGCCCGGGATCGCCTGCTTCAGCCGGCCGCGGGCGTCGACCACGACCGTCAGCGGCACCACCCGGCGCCCGGTGAGGGCCGCCGCGAGTGCGGGGCTGTCGAGCGACACCGGGAAGTGCCAGCCCCGCGCGGCCATGTGCCGGCGCACGGCCTCCGGCTCGCGCTCGCGCACGACGCCCAGAACGGCCGGTCCGCGCCCGCCGCGGGCGGCCTGGTACAGCTTTTCCACGTGCACATTGTGGCGCTGGCAGAACGGGCAGGTCAGCGACCAGAACACGACGACCTGCGGGCGCCCGGCCTCGGGCGCCCACGGCGAGCCGTCGAGCAGCGTGACGGCCGGCCACTGCACGGCCTCGCCCGGTGCCGCAGGGGCGGCAAACGAGGCCGGCGCGCCGAGGGCGAGCGTGCCGGCGGCGCTGCCCAGCAGCAGGTGGCGGCGCGTCAGCATCATCGGCCTTGTTGCTCCATCAGCAGGTAGGTGTTGTACGCGTTGATGCGGTTGGCCGCGCGGAACAGCGGCAGCCGCTCGAAGCGCGACCAATCGGTGTGCGCGTACGCGTCCTCGAAGGGCTCCATGTTACGCGCGGCCTCGCCCATCGTGCGGCGCAGGTAGTCGAGGTAGTCGCGCGTCAGTTCGAGGTCGGCGCGCGCGCTGGTGGACAGCGGGCCATGGCCGGGCACGATCACGTCGACCGGGAAGCCGAGCAGCGTGTCCAGCGAGGCGATCCACTGCCGGCTGTCCGCGAGGCCCACGTAGGGCACGCGCCCGCGGAACACCAGGTCACCGGCGAACAGCAGCCGCTTGGACGGCACGTGCACGACCAGGTCCTCGGGCGTGTGCGCGGGACCGACCGGCTGCAGCACGAACTCCACGCCGCCGATGCGCAGCCTGGTCGGGCCGTCGATCCAGCGGTCGGCCTCGACCAGGCGGGTGTTCTCGTCGACCCACGGGAACAGCTCCTCGCGGCTGGCGGCCAGCCGCCGCGCCGCCGTGTCGGAGTGCAGGTACTCGAGCGCGGCACGGTGCGCGATCACCTGCGCGCCGGCCGCCTTGAACGCCTGCAGCCCGTAGATGTGGTCGGCGTGGTAGTGCGTGACGATCACGTGCGTGACCGGCAGCGGCGTCAGCGTGCGGATCTGCGCGAGCAGTTCCTGCGCCAGCGTCGGCGAACCGAGCGCGTCGATCACGACGACGCCCTCGGCAGTGACCACGATGCCGGCGTTGGAGATGAAGTTGCGGTTGGCCGCCGATCCCAGCGCCGACACGCCCTGCACCATCCAGGCCCCGGGGGCCACCGGAATCGGGATCGGTTGGTCCGGGGCGGCGCCGGCCGGCAGGGCCGGAAACACGAGCACCGCCATGATCCAGCGCAAGAGCGCCACCAGGGTCCTACCGCGCGAGCCAGCCATCCTGCACCCAATACATTCGTATGGACTGATATTTGAACGCCGACCATCGATGGAATGCAAGCGCATGAACCCGCAGGCGCAGCGGACGATGGCCTTGCACCACAATCGCCCGACACCCGACCGGAGACAAGACCATGCCCATCCGCCCTCTGGCCGCGGCAGCGCTGTGGCTGGCCGCCCCCTGGTGCCTCGCGCAGGACCAGCACGTGGCGCGCAACCTCGCCGCGACCTGCGCCAACTGCCATGGCACCAATGGCCATGCGCGCGGCAAGGACGTCAAGCCGCTGGCCGGCGTGCCGGCCGAGAAGATCCTGGCCCATCTGGCCGATTTCCGGAGCGGCGCGCAGCCCGCGACGGTCATGCACCAGATCAGCAGGGGCTACACCGACGCGCAGCTGAAGCTGATCGCCGACTACTTCGCGGCCCAGAAGCCCGCCCCCTGACGCGCCGGAGGACCCCCATGACGCACCCCGCACCGTTGTCCCGCCGTCGCGTGCTCGGCGCCGGCGCTTCGCTGGCCGCGCTGTCGCTGGCCGGCTGCGCGACCCCCTCGTCCGGCCCGTCGATCGGCCGCGTCGTCGTGATCGGCGGCGGCTACGGCGGCAGCACCGCGGCGCGCTACCTGCGCCTGTGGGGCGGCAACGTCGACGTCACGCTGGTCGAGCGCGACCGCAGCTTCGTCTCCTGCCCGCTGAGCAACCTCGTGATCGGCGGCTACAAGCAGATCGGCGAGATCACGCGCGGCTACGACGGCCTGAAGGCGGCCGGCGTGAAGGTCGTGCAGGGCGAGGTCAGCGCGATCGACGCGGCCGGCAGGACGGTGCGGCTCGCCGACGGCACGTCGCTGCCCTACGACCGGCTGGTCGTCTCGCCGGGCATCGACTTCGTGCCGGACGCGGTGGGCGGGCTGGCCGCGCCGGCGGCCCGGTCGAAGATCCTGCACAGCTGGAAGGCCGGGCCGCAGACCGTGGCGCTGCGCCAGCAGCTCGAGGCGATGCCCGACGGCGGCCTGTTCCTGCTGAGCATCCCGAAGTCGCCGTACCGCTGCCCGCCGGGGCCCTACGAGCGAGCCTGCATGGTGGCCTCGTACCTGAAGCAGGTCAAGCCGAGATCCAAGCTGCTGGTGATGGACGCCAACCCGGAGATCCAGTCGAAGAAGGCGCTGTTCGAGAAGGCCTTCAGGGACCGCTACGCTGGCACGCTGGAGTACCGGACGAATGCCGAACTGAAGGAGGTCGATGCGGCGTCCAACCTGGCGAAGTTCGAGTTCGAGGACGTCAAGGCGGACGTGCTGAACGTGATCCCGCCGCAGCGCGCGGCGGACATCGCGGTGAAGAGCGGGCTGGTGAACGTGAACAACCGCTGGGTCGGCGTGCAGTGGCTGACGATGGAGTCGGCTGCCGTGCCCGGCGTGCACGTGCTGGGCGACTCGGTGTTCCCGGCACCGACGATGCCGAAGTCCGGCCACATGGCGAACCAGCAGGCCAAGGTCGCCGCGGCAGCGATCATCCAGCTGCTCAAGGGCGAGGCGGTCAACCCGACGCCGGTCGTGATGAACACCTGCTACAGCTTCGTCTCCGCGCTCGAGGCGGTGCACGTGGCCTCGGTGCACCAGTACCACCCCGACCAGAAGACCTTCCTGCCCGTGCCGGCCGCCGCCGGCGTGTCGGGCGCGGCGAGCCAGGTCGAGGGCCGCTACGCGCTGTCCTGGGCCGACAACATCTGGGCCGACATGCTGGGCTGAGCGCGCTCAGTACAGCTCGGGCACGAACATCTCCGCCGGCACCGGCCGGCGGATGTAGTCCGGGTGGCGCACGCGCGGCGGCAGCTCGACGGGCGGCTTGACGACCTCCTCGTAGGGCAGCAGCGACAGCAGGTGGTGGATGCAGTTCAGGCGTGCCTTCTTCTTGTCCACCGCCTGCACCACCCACCACGGCGCCTCGGCGATGTGGGTGCGCTCGAGCATCGCCTCCTTGGCCTTGGTGTAGGCCTCCCAGCGCACGCGGCTCTGCAGGTCCATCGGGCTGAGCTTCCATTGCTTCAGCGGGTCGTGGATGCGCCCGAGGAAACGCAGGTGCTGCTCCTCGTCGGTGATCGAGAACCAGTACTTGACCAGGCGGATGCCGGAGCGCACCAGCATGCGCTCGAACTCGGGCACGGCGCGGAAGAACTCCTCGACCTCGTCCTCACTGCAGAAGCCCATCACGCGCTCGACGCCGGCGCGGTTGTACCAGCTGCGGTCGAACAGCACGATCTCGCCGCCCGCCGGCAGGTGCGGCACGTAGCGCTGGAAGTACCACTGCGTGCGTTCGCGGTCGTTCGGCGCCGGCAGCGCGACGACCCGGCACACGCGCGGGTTCAGCCGCTGCGTGATGCGCTTGATCGCGCCGCCCTTGCCGGCCGAGTCGCGGCCTTCGAAGAGCACGACGACCTTCTGCCCGGTCGAGGCCACCCAGTCCTGCAGCTTGACCAGTTCGCCCTGCAGGCGGAACAGCTCCTGGAAGTAGCGCCGGCGCTGCAGGCGATGTTCGTCGCCGTCCAGCGCCAAGTCCTCCGGCGGCTGGCCGAGGCGGTCCTCGAGTTCGAGCTCGAATTCCTCGTCGTAGCCGTCCAGCAGGTCTTCCTCGATGCGCCGGGCGAGGGTGTCGGGGTCGGTGGGCGGCAGGGCGGGTCGGTCCATGGGCATCGGCAGGCGCGGCGAAACCCGCATCCTCGCGGGCCGTCCATGACGGCTTGATGACGCCGCGGATCCCGGTTCAGGAAAAGGCGCGGCTGGCCGGCACGGGCTGGTCACCCAGGTGCGGCAGGCCGTGCTCGTGGTCGCGCTGGTCGACGAGGCGGTCGGTGAGCGCGGCGGCCGCCCACATCGCGCTCAAAGTGATCCACGAGGTGACCGTGAACACCGAGGCCCCGGACAGCCCGGCGCCGACCGCGCAGCCGCCGGCGGTCATGCCGCCGAAGCCCATCAGCACCGCGCCGATCAGGTAGCGGCGCATGCTGGCGCCGCCGCTGAAGCCTTCCAGCTTCAGCTCGCGGAACAGCGCCGCGGCGAGGAACGAGCCGAGGAAGACGCCGGGCACGAGGCCGAAGTCGAAGGTCGGCGGCCGCTGCGGCGTGAACAGCACCCGTGCCAGCACCTCGGCCGACGGGCCGGTGAAGCTCAGCGCCTGGATCGGGGCAACGCCGGCCTCGAGCGACGTCGCCGCGATCGTTGCCGTGAACCACCAGGCCGCACTGATCGACAGGCCGACCAGGATCGCTCCGGCCCAGCCCCAGGGCGCGACCTTCTGCCGGCGTGCCCAGACCACGGCCGCGACCAGCCAGACGGCGCCGAACAGCAGGGCACCGGTGCGCCCGAGGCCGGTGATCAGCGTCAGGTCGCGGGACGGGCCGCCTTCGACCGTCCACCAAGCGCTGATGCGCTCGCGCCACGGCGCCAGCGCCCCCTGCCACGCCGCCTGGGCGGTGACCGCGAAGACCAGCCCGGACAACACCGAGCGCAGGTTGCCCTGGGCGGCCAGCACCAGCAGCCGGCTCGAGCAGCCGCGTGCCAGGATCATGCCGATGCCGAACAGCGCACCGCCGATCGCTGCCCCCGAGAGGCTGCCGCGGGCCGCCAGCTGGCGCGCGCTGCTCACGTCCATCGCGCCGAGCGCGACCAGCGCCTGGGTCGCGAGGACCGCGGTGGCGAAGGCGAACAGCCACACGGTCAGCTTGCCGCCGGGCATGCCGCGCGCGAACTCGATCACCGCGGAGCGCAGGCAGAAGCGCGAGCGCTGCGCGAAGAAGCCGAACAGCATGCCGATCAGCAGGCCGCCGGCGGCGAGCAGCGGGGCCTGGCCGAAGCGATCGAGCAGTGCGTCGAACACCCGGCCTCCCGCATGCGATTCAGGGCTTGATGTAGGCGAAGCCCTGGTGCTGCAGCTTCGCCAGCCGGACCACGCCCGAGGGCGTGAACTCCGCCTCCTGGATGAACTGCTCCTTCTTCAGGCTGCGGTTCTTCAGCGTGATCTCGCAGACCTCGAACTTGACGCCGCGGTTGACCAGGGCGGCCACGGTCGTCGCGTACGGGTTGTCGTTGCGGTCCTTGGCGCCTTCCATCAGGAAGTCGACGCCGTTGGCATGCGCCACCACGGTGATCTTCGCCGCCGGATCGGTGTCCAGGTGGTTGCGGATGTTGCGCAGCCCCTTGAGCGCCTGGGCCGCGGCATCGTCGATGTGGTAGACGACGTTGTCCTGGGCCCAGGCCGCCGCGCCGGCCAGCGCGAGGGTGAGGGCGATGAACAGTCGGCGGATGATCATGCTTGTCTCCTGGGCGAATGATGGTCAGGCCAGGCCGGCGTTGCCCTTGACGCCGATCAGCCGGGGCGTATTGACGCGGCGCGGGGTGACCCGGCCCTTGGCCTTGAGCCAGGGCTCGACGACCTCCCAGACCGGCTTGTTGCCGGCATTCTTCGCCTCTTCGGCCACCGGCGCCCAGCCGGCGACCTTGTAGGTCTTGCCCGCTTCGATCGGCTGGCCGCCCAGCCGCATGTCCTGGATGCGCGAGCCCATCTTCGCCGCCGGCTCGATCGCGTAGGTCAGTCCGCCGACCCGCACCATGTCGCCGCCCTGCTGGTAGTACGGGTCGGGGTTGAACAGATTGTCCGCCACGTCCTCGAGCACCGTCTTCAGGGTCTCGCCGGTCATCGGCGTGACCGTCGCGTACGAGTAGGTCGTCGCGACCTGATCCATCAGCAGCTCGCGCGTGATCGTGTCGCCCGGCAGCAGCGAGGTGCCCCAGCGGAAGCCGGGCGAGAACGCGATCTGCGCCTCCTGGGCCTCCAGCAGCGCGTCGCAGACCAGCTGGTCCCAGCTGCCGTTGAAGTTGCCGCGCCGGTACAGCGTGCCGTCGGTCACCGCCAGCTTCTCGGCCAGCTTGGCCTCGAACGGCGCCCGCACGCGCTGGATCAGCGCCGCCATCTCGGGGTCGGGCCGGAGCTGGTTCGCGAACACCGGCAGCAGCTTGTAGCGGAAGTCCGCCACCTTGCCGTCCTTGACCTCGAAGTCCAGCACACCGAGGAACTTTCCGTTGCTGCCGGCATTGGTCACCAGCGTCGTGCCGCCGGCGTTCCTGACCGCCACCGGCACCGGCATGCCGTCGTGCGTGTGGCCGCCGAGGATCGCGTCGACGCCGCGCACGCGCGAGGCCATCTTCAGGTCCACGTCCATGCCGTTGTGCGACAGCACGACCACCACCTGCGCGCCCTTGGCGCGCGCCTCGTCGACGGCCTTCTGCAGGTTGTCGTCCTGGATGCCGAAGCTCCAGTCGGCCACCATGTACCGCGGGTTGGCGATCGGCGTGTAGGGGAAGGCCTGGCCGACGATCGCGCAGGGCACGCCGTTGATCGTGCGCATCGTGTAGGGCGCGAACACCGGATCGCCGAAGTCGGTGGTCTTGACGTTCTGGGCGACGAAGTCGATGCGGCCCTTGAACTCCTTCTCGACGATCTCCTTCACCCGCTCCATGCCGTAGGTGAATTCCCAGTGGCCGGTCATCACGTCGACGCCCAGCAGCTTGCAGGCCTCGACCATGTCCTGCGCGTTCGTCCACAACGAGGTGGCCGAGCCCTGCCAGGTGTCGCCGCCGTCCAGCAGCAGCGCGCCGGGGCGGCTCGCCTTCATGCGCTTGACCAGCGTCGCGAGCTCGGCGAAGCCGCCGACCTTGCCGTAGCGCCGTGCGGCGGTCTCGAAGTCGATGTACGTGTAGGCGTGCGACAGCGCCGTGCCCGGCCGCACGCCGATCTTCTTCAGCAGCGCCTCGCCGACCAGGTGCGGCAACTCGCCGGCCATCGTGCCGACGCCGAGGTTGACGCTCGGCTCGCGGAAGTGGATCGGCAGCAGCTGCGCGTGGCAGTCGGTCATGTGCAGGAACGACACGCTGCCGAAGCGCGGCAGGTCGTACAGCGCGGACTCGGCCGCGGCGGCGTCGGCCTCGGCATGGCGCGCCAGCCCCAGGCCGGCCACCGACGCGGCGCCGAGCACCTGCAGGAACTCGCGTTTGCTCAGGCTCATGATAAGCGTTGACTTATGTTTTGGATCGTCAAAAGCCCGCCGAAGCGGGCTGACGGGGCGTCACTCGTTGACCGGCGAGCGCGGGTCGAGCAGCAGCGCCATCACATCACGCAGCTGGTCCTCGTTGAGGAGGTGCGCATGGCCGAAGCGCGGCATGTTCGAGCAGGCCGCATAGGCCTTGCTGTTCCACAGCTTGCCCCAGGTGTACTGCACGATCGGGGCGGCGGCCGGGTCGGCGACGTTCTTCACGCCGCGCAGCTTGCCGTAGTTGTAGAGGCTCGGTCCGATCGTGCCGTAGGAGATCTCCTTCTTGTCGATCTGGTGGCAGTTGTAGCAATTGGCGCCGTTCGCGCTGGGATCGGCGGACTTGTCGGTCCACGTCATGCCGCGGCCGCTCTGCGCCAGCTTCTCGCCCACGCGCCAGTCGCCGATGTAGCGCCCGCCCTCGGGCCACTTGATCGAGGCCAGCGCCTCGGCTTCGATCTGCTTGGCCACCGCGTCCGGCGGCGCCTGGTCGGACGAGCAGGCCTTCTGCCCCAGGTCCTGCTCGAGGCGCGACACCTTGGCGATGCCCTGGTCGCGGAAGGAGCGCTTCATCGCGGCCTGGGTCAGCTGGTCGAGTTCCTGCGGCGAGGGCATGGTCGCGCATCCGGCGACGAGGCCGGCGGCGGCGAGCACGGCCGCGGCCGCGATGATCAGGGTCTTCTTCATCGGTGGATTGCCTTCCTCGTTCAGCGCTTGATGGCCGGCGCGATCGACTCGGCGCCCTTGGCGTTCACGCCCATGTACACGCCCAGCGCGACGGTCGGCTCGCTGCCGAAGCCCGGGTACGGGAAGCGCTGCTGGCGATAGCAGTCGTTCAGGCGCAGCTGCATGCTCCACATCTGGCCGTTGCTGACGCGGTAGGCCGGCCAGGCCGCGAAGCCGATGCCGTCACCCGGGTTCTTGGTCAGGTTGGGCAGATCCTGCAGGCGGATGCGCTTGCCGTCGTCGCCGTGGCACGAGGCACAGGAGAAGTCGTAGGGGCCGGCGCGGTAGTAGAAGACGCGCTTGCCGATCTGGTACATCTTGCGCTCTTCGCCATGCCCCTGCGGCAGGTTGAAGCGCATGCCGCGCGACTCGGCGGCGATCCACGTGGCCAGCGCGGTCAGGTTGGCCTGCTCGCCCTTGCCGAACGGCGTCTTGGCGATCTCGGCCCCGTCCAGGCCCTGCAGCGTCTCCATGCAGGTGACGAGCCGGGTCTCCAGGTCCTGCACGCGCTGCGTGTCGGCGAAGTAGCGCGGCAGCTCGACGAACACGCCCTTCACCACGCCCGAACCCTTGCCCAGGTCGCAGCGCTCGAGCGACGCGTTCTTCGGACCGCGCTTCTGTTTCCACAGGTCCTCGCCCTTGGCCTCGAAGAGCTCGGCCGGGTTGCCGTCGGCCAGCATCGCGCGGTATTCGGCGATGCCGTCGGCGGCGGACTTGGTCTGGGCGAAGGCGCCCGCGCACAGGAGCGCGAGCGGCGCGAGCAGGCAGGGGGCGAGGCGCTTGTTCATCGTTCAGCTCACCGTCGCTTCGTCGGTGCGCGAGTCACCCTTGTTGTCCTTCCAGGTGATCGCGATCTTGTCGCCGGCCTTGGCGCCCTTGACCGTGAACTGCAGGAACGGGTTCTTCGCGACGGACGGGCCCCACTGGGCGGTCATCACCGGGTTGCCGTTGTGGCTCGCGGTGACTTCCTGGATGAACCAGGCGGGAATCGTCTTGCCGGCCGAATCCTTGCGCTGGCCGGTTTCCATCTCGTGGCTCATCAGCACGCGCACGGTGGTCTTGTCACCGGCGGCCTGGGCGCGAATGCGCATCGGGTCTGCCATGTCTGTTCTCCTGTGAATGTGTCGGCGGGAAGCGGTTGCTCGGGTCGGGCTGCGAGCCGGGCTCGCAGGCGCCTGGACTCACCCGCCGCAGCCGCCCAGCGTGACCTTGATTTCCTTCTGCGCGAAGAAGACCTTGTTGTCGGCCGTGATGGCCACCGCCATCACGTTGGACGACTGGCCCATCTTCACGCGCGTCGAGATCGACGGGTCGACCGCGTCGCTGAGTTCGAAGATCGCGGCCAGCATGGCCGGGTTCTTCTCGACCAGCAGCAGCAGGCGCTTGGCGCCCGGCAGCGTGGTCGACGCGCCGACCGGCACGACCGCGCCGTTCTCGGCAATGTCGGGGCCGGTGATCGTCACGTCCTTGCTCTCGGCCGGGGCCGCGGTCCCGAGCGCCTTCATCAGGTCGGCCATGTTCTTCGCATCGAAGGCGGCCTGCGACCAGGCGGCCTGCGCCGTCGCCGGCAGCAGCCCCAGGCCGGCCAGCGCGGCGGCGACGGACGCGCTGCGCGCCAGCATTTCACGACGGGTCGGCATATCCACTCCTTGTATCAGTCAATCGTAATCAAGTTATCCAGCACATCGCACAGTGCGTACCCTGAGCCCGGGACGGCGGTGTAGCACAACTCGGCCGGGCCTGCGGCCTTCATTTCTTCGCTCCGGTCGCCAGCCACTGCGCGATCGCGCGCGCATCGGACTCGGGCAGCGTCTGCGGCGGCATCGGGATCTCGCCCCACACGCCGGAGCCGCCGCTGCGGATCTTGCCGGCCAGGTAGGTCACCGCATCGTCGCGCGTGCCGTGCTTGCGCGCGATGTCGCGCAGCGCCGGCCCGACCAGCTTGCTGTCTGAAGCATGGCAGGCGCTGCAGCCGTGTTTGCCCAGCAGCGCCAGCGCCGGGGAAGGGGCCGCGGGCGCCGCTGCCGGTGCCGGCGCGGCGGGCGCGGCGCCGGGCGGGCGCGTCGTGTCGGCACCGTGCTGCGCGCCGATCAGCCGGTTCTGTTCGGCCAGGTTGCCGTGGGCGTTGCGGGCATGGTCGGGCAGGATCGAGGCCAGGTGCGGTTCCGCCTCGCACTGGTTCATGCAGGCGCTGCCTTGCACGTCGGGCTTGCCCGCCTTCGCGCCGGGCCACAGCGCATGCGCGGTGGTGGTGCCGTTGCGGTTGGGCAGCCGGGCCTGCGCCTCGGCCATCGTCTTGTCGCTGAGCACGAAGTTGTCGGGCAGCACGCCGCCGAGGTTGAGCAGGAAGGCCGTCACCGCGTAGACCTCGTCGGCACTGAGCGACTTCGGCGCGTTCCACGGCATCGCGCGGTGGATGTAGTCCCACAGCGTGGAGATCGTCGAGACCTTCATCAGCGTCGTGCGGCCCGGGAAGCCCGGGTCGTTCAGGCGCGCGACGCGGCCGGTCTTCACGTCCTCCGCGGTGGTGCCGCCGACCAGCGGCGAGAACACCGAGTTGGACTCGCCGAACACGCCGTGGCAGCTGGCGCACTTGGCTTCCCACACGTCCTGGCCTTGCGCGACGCTGCCCGAGCCGGGCGGCAGGCCCTTGAAGTCCGGGCGCACGTCGATGTCCCAGGCCGCGACCTCCTTCGGGGTCGCCGCACGGCCGATGCCGGGGAAGGCGGGCTCGGCCGCCGCCAGCGTGGCCGAACCGAGCAGCGCGCCGGCGAACAGCCCGGCGCGCAGCGCGCGCAGGCCGCGCTCAGGAGAGCTGGACATTCTTGACCTCCCCGCTCTCCTGCACCAGCCAGGACTGGATCGCGTTGTTGTGATAGATCGAGCGCGTGCCGCGCACCGCGCGCAGCTGCCGGTAGTTCGGCTGCACATGCCCGGTCTCGTCGGTCGCGCGGCTCTGCACGATCGCCGGCTTGCCGTCCCAGACCCAGTCGATGTTGAAGCGCGTCAGGCACTTGGCCATCACCGGGCCCTCGAGGCGCGCCTGGCGCCAGTTGCGCCCACCGTCGACGGACACGTCGACCCGCTTGATCCGGCCGCGCCCCGACCACGCGAGGCCCGAGACGTTGTAGAAGCCGCGGTCCAGCAGGACCTGGCCGCCGGAGGGCGTCGTGACGACACTCTTCACCTCCTGCGTGCTGCTGTACTGGCGGTGCAGGCCGCCGGGCATCAGGTCGACGTAGTGGATCACCTCGTCCTTGGTCCCGTAGGGCTTGTCGCCGACCTCGATGCGACGCAGGTACTTGACCCAGCTCACGCCCTGCACGCCGGGCACGACCAGGCGCAGCGGGTAGCCGTTCTCGGGGCGCAGCATCTCGCCGTTCTGCCCGTAGGCCACCAGCACCTCGCCGGATTCGACCAGTTCCATCGGGACCGTGCGGGTCATCGACGAGCCGTCCGCGCCCTCGGCCAGCACGTAGCGGGCGCGCTTGAAGTCGACCCCGGCCAGCTCCAGCAGCACGCGCAGCGGCACGCCGGTGAACTCGCTGCACGACAGCATGCCGTGCGTGTACTGCACCGTCGGCACCGCGACGTTGCCCCACTCCATGCCGGTGTTCGCGCCGCACTCGATGAAGTGGAAGCGCGACACGGACGGCAGCCGCATGATCTCGTCCATCACGAAGACCATCGGCTTCTTCAGCAGCGACGGGTCGGAGCCGTTGACCATCAGCCGGTGCTTGGACGGGTCGATGTCCCACCAGCCCTGGTGGTGGCGCTCGAAGTGCAGCCCGGCAGGTGTCACGATGCCGAACAGCGACTGCAGCGGCGCGAAGGACACCGAGGCCTGCGCGGTCTGCGTCAGCCCGGGGCTCGGGCGCCGCTGGACGTTGGCCTCGTACTTCGACGGCTTGCCGTAGCCGTCGGTCGCAACCGGCAGGCCGAGGCCCTTGCTGTGCTCGGGCAGCTCGAGGATGTTCGGGTCGCCGCCGCCGGCCGGCAGCGGGTTGACCTGGCCGAGTGCGGCCGGCGCGGCGGCGCCCACGGCCGCCGCGGCGAAGGCGTTGCGGATGAAGTCGCGCCGGCCGGCGCGGGCCTCGGTGAACACGGCGCGCACGCCGGCCTTGTCGATGAATCCTTCCGGCGCGCGCTGCAGCCGGCCGGGCGGGTTGGCGTTCTGATCCACGGGGTGTGTGCCTGTCGGAGGACTAGAATCTGTATATAAGCAAGTATGAATATAAAGCTTGCACGGCGCTTTCGACTCAGGGGAAACGATAGGACCGCTGCAATGGCCCGTGCACTGTCGCGCGGGTGACAGCGCAATTCCCGATGGCGCCCGGCGCGCCGGCGCCGCGATCATGCGCTCCCGATTCCGCTGCCGGAGCTGCCCATGGTCACGTCCGCCACGACCGCCAAGCCCGCCCCGTCCTCGCCGTCGCGCCGCCGGCTGCTGCAGGCCTCGCTGGCCGGCATGGCGGCCAGCGCCCTGCCGCTGACCGGCCGGGCGGAGACCTACCCGGCGCGGCCGGTCACGCTGATCGTGCCCTGGCCGGCAGGCGGTTCGACCGACCGCCACCTGCGCGCGCTCTCCGAGATCGCGAGCCGCCACCTCGGTCAGACCATCGTCGTGGCCAACCAGCCGGGCGCCGGCGGCACGCTCGGCCCCGGCACGATGGCGCTGAACGCGAAGCCCGACGGCTACACGATCGCCCAGTTTCCGATGGGCATGCTGCGCATTCCGCACATGCAGAAGCAGGTCTGGCACCCGCTGAACGATTTCACCTTCATCCTCGGCGTCTCCGGCTACACCTTCGGCTTCGTCGTGAAGGCCGATTCGACGCACGCCAGTTTCACGGACTACATCGAGGCGGCCCGCAAGACGCCGGGCGGCGTCAACTACGGCTCCACCGGCAACGGCACCTCGCCGCACCTGCTGATGGAGGAGGTCGCCGCGGCGGCCAAGGTGCAGCTCAACCACGTGCCCTACAAGGGCAATGCCGACCTGATGCAGGCGCTGCTCGGCGGCCACGTGATGGCCGCCAGCGACGCCACCGGCTGGGACAAGTTCGTCGACGCAGGTCAGATGCGCCTGCTGGTCACCTTCGGCGAGAACCGCACGCGGCGCTGGCCGAACGTGCCGACGGCCAAAGACCTGGGCTACGGCGTGGTCTCCAGCTCGCCCTATGGCCTCGTCGGCCCCAAGGGCATGGACCCGGCGGTCGTGCGCGCGCTGCACGACGCGTTCCGCAAGGCGATGGACGACCCGAAGCACGTCGAGCTGCTGGGGCAGCTGAACCAGGACGCCTGGTACCGCAGCGGCGAGGAGTACGCCCGCTGGGCAAGCGACACCTTCGCGAAGGACAAGGCCCTGATCGAACGCCTCGGCCTGGCCGCCAAGTAGCCGGCCCGGACCGGCAAACACCGGCCCTTACAATCCCCGGGTTGTGCCGGCGGCACGTCGCCGCCCTTTCTCGAGGACTTTGCCCGTGTTCATTTCCCAAGCCTTCGCGCAGGCCGCACCCGCTCCGGCCGCGGCGCCCGAATCCTTCATGGGCAGCCTGGGCAGCATGCTGCCGCTGCTGCTCATGTTCGTGGTGCTTTACTTCGTGATGATCCGCCCCCAGATGAAGCGGCAGAAGGAGCACAAGGCGATGATCGAGGCGCTCGCGAAGGGCGACGAGGTCGTGACCGGCGGCGGCATGCTCGGCAAGGTGTCCAAGCTCGGCGAGAGCTACCTGCACGTCGAGGTCGCCAACGGCGTCGAGATCCAGGTGCAGCGCAGCGCGATCGTGCAGGTGCTGCCGAAGGGCACGTTCAAGTAAGTCCGCCGGCGTGCAGTCCCCCGCGCGGTCCGCCCCCGGCGGGCCGCTTGTCTTTCGGCAGCCGGCGCGGCCGGCAAGGAAGTCCCGATGAACCGCTACCCGCTGTGGAAGTACGCGATGCTGCTGGTCGCGCTGCTGATCGGCCTGGTCTACACGCTGCCGAACTTCTTCGGCGAGGCGCCGGCGGTGCAGGTCAGTGCCGGCAAGGCGACCGTGAAGGTCGATGCCGCGCTGGTGCCGCGGATCGAGCAGGCGCTGTCCGGCGCCGGCGTGCAGGCCGACTTCGTTCAGTTCGACGGCAACTCGGTCAAGGCGCGCTTCCGCGACACCGACACGCAGCTCAAGGCCAAGGACGCGATCAGCAAGTCGCTCATCCCGGACCCGTCGGACCCGAGCTACATCGTTGCGCTGAACCTGCTGTCGCGCTCGCCGCAATGGCTGACCGCGCTGCACGCGCTGCCGATGTACCTGGGCCTGGACCTGCGCGGCGGCGTGCACTTCCTGATGCAGGTGGACATGAAGGCGGCGCTGACCAAGAAGGCCGAGGCGCTGACGGGCGACATCCGCACGCTGCTGCGCGACAAGAACCTGCGCCATGCCGGCATCACGCGCGACGGCAACGCGATCGACGTGCGCTTCCGCGACCGTGACACGCTGACGGCCGCGCGCAACCTGCTGGCCGACTCGCTGCCCGACCTGGTGTGGACCGACGCGCCCGACGGCAGCGACTTCCGGCTCACCGGCCGCCTCAAGCCGGAGGCCGCGCGGGCGGTGCAGGAGACGGCGGTCAAGCAGAACATCACGACGCTGCACAACCGCGTCAACGAACTCGGCGTTGCCGAGCCGGTGATCCAGCAGCAGGGGCTGGACCGCGTCGTCGTGCAGCTGCCGGGTGTACAGGACACCGCGAAGGCCAAGGACATCATCGGCCGCACCGCGACGCTGGAGGTGCGCCTGGTCGACGACAGCACCGAGGCACAGGCCGCCGCGGCCGGAAGCGGGCCGGTGCCGTTCGGCGCAGAGCGCTACGTCGAGCGCGGCGGCGCGCCGCTGATCCTGAAGCGCCAGGTGATCCTGACCGGCGAGAACCTGACCGACGCGCAGGCCGGCTTCGACAGCCAGACGCAGGAGCCCGCCGTGCACCTGACGCTGGACGCGAAGGGCGCGCGCATCTTCCGCGACGTCACGCGCGACAACGTCGGCAAGCGCATGGCGATCCTGCTGTTCGAGAAGGGCAAGGGCGAGGTGGTGACCGCGCCGGTGATCCGCAGCGAGATCGGCGGCGGCCGCGTGCAGATCTCCGGCCGGATGACGACCGTCGAGGCCAACGACACCGCGCTGCTGCTGCGCTCGGGTTCGCTGGCCGCGCCGATGGAGATCATCGAGGAGCGCACGATCGGTCCGAGCCTGGGCGCCGAGAACATCGCCAAGGGCTTCAACAGCGTGGTCTTCGGCTTTGCCGCGATCGCGCTGTTCATGTGCGCCTACTACCTGCTGTTCGGCGTGTTCTCGACGCTCGCGCTGGCCTTCAACCTGCTGCTGCTGGTGGCGGTGCTGTCGATGCTGCAGGCCACGCTGACACTGCCGGGCATCGCCGCCATCGCGCTGGCGCTGGGCATGGCGATCGACGCCAACGTGCTGATCAACGAGCGCGTGCGCGAGGAGCTGCGCGGCGGCGCGGCGCCGCAGATGGCGATCAACGCCGGCTACGAGCGGGCCTGGGCCACCATCCTGGACTCGAACGTCACGACGCTGATCGCCGGCGTCGCGCTGCTGGCGTTCGGCTCCGGGCCGGTGCGCGGCTTCGCGATCGTGCACTGCCTGGGCATCCTGACCTCGATGTTCTCGGCCGTGGTGTTCTCGCGCGGCCTGGTCAACCTCTGGTACGGCCGGCAGAAGAAACTCAAGAGCGTGTCGATCGGGCAGGTCTGGCGGCCCGACGCCGGCGGCGCGGTGAAGGCCTGAGGAGCGCGCGATGGAATTCTTCCGCATCCGACGCGACATCCCGTTCATGCGCCATGCGCTGGTGCTGAACGTCATCTCGGCCGTGACCTTCCTCGCGGCGGTGTTCTTCATCGCCACGCGCGGACTGCACCTGTCGATCGAGTTCACCGGCGGCACCGTCATCGAGGTCGCCTATCCGAAGGCCGCCGAACTCGAGAAGGTGCGCAAAACCATCGAGGTGATGAACTTCGGCGAGGTGCAGGTGCAGAACTTCGGCACCTCGCGCGACGTGCTGATCCGTCTGCCGGTGCGCGGCGACGTGAAGCAGAGCGAGGTCGTCGGTCGTGTGTTCGAGGCGCTGTGCAAGGCCGAGGGCGCGACCGCCGCCTCGAAGCAGGTGACCACCGAGAAGGGCGAATCGGTCAGCAAGGTGGTGTGCGGCGACGACGGTGCCGAGCCCGTGCGGCTGCAGCGCAGCGAGTTCGTCGGGCCGTCGGTCGGCTCGGAGCTGGCGCGCGACGGCGCCTACGCGCTGCTGGCCACGGTGGCCGGCATCATGCTCTACCTCGCCTTCCGCTTCGAGTGGAAGTTCTCGGTGGCCGGCATCGTCGCGAACCTGCACGACGTGGTGATCATCGTCGGCTTCTTCGCCTTCTTCCAGTGGGAGTTCTCGCTCGCGGTGCTGGCCGCGGTGCTGGCGGTGCTGGGCTACTCGGTCAACGAATCGGTCGTCATCTTCGACCGGGTGCGCGAGGCGTTCCGCAAGTTCCGCAAGCTGTCCCCCCGCGAGGTGATCGACCACGCCATCACCAGCACGATCAGCCGAACGATCATCACGCACGGCAGCACGCTGATGATGGTGCTGTCGATGTACCTGTTCGGTGGTGCCACGCTGCACTACTTCGCGCTGGCGCTGATGATCGGCATCGTGTTCGGCATCTACTCCTCGGTGTTCGTGGCCGCGGCGATCGCGATGTGGCTGGGCGTCAAGCGTGAGGACTTGGTGCGACAGGGCCCGGAGAAGACCGACCCGGACGATCCGAACGCCGGGGCCGTGGTGTAGAGTCAGCGGCACCCACCGTCAGGACGCCAGCCACCGACATCCCCATGGCGACGACGCCCGCGAACCAGACCGCGCTGGCCCAGCAGGCCCGCCGCGCCTATGTCGAGGGCGTTCTGCGCGGGCTGCCGGGCGTGGTGCAAGCGGTCGAGCGTGGCGCCCGGCTGCTGGCCACCCAGGTCGCCGAGCCGCCGGTGGCGGTGAAGCGGCGCGACGTGGCGACCGATTTCGCCAAGGCGGCGCCCTTCTGGCAGCAGGGCATGACGACGATGATGCGCGGCGCGCTCGGCGGCGGCATGGTGTCGGCGTCGTTCCCCGGCGACCTGCCGCAGCCGTCCACCCGCGACAAGAATCTCAGCCTGGTCGACGACGACACGATCGAGACCGAGATCGTCAGCTCCCGCCTCGCGCTGGCGATGATGGACCGCGCCTCCTGGGAGTTCACCGACCTGCGCTCGCGCATCAACCTGCTCGAGAAGCGCGAGGAGCTCGACGGCAACGACGCCTTCCGCCCGCACGTGCTGGCGCGGGTGGCGACCGCCTCGTGGCGCTCGGCCGGGCTCGACATGGAGGCCTGGCGCGTGCTGCAGACGGTGCTGCACGAGGAGTTTGCCCAGTTCGTCGAAGAGGGTTACCACGAGATCAACCGGTGGCTGGTGCAGCGCCGCGTGTTGCCCGAGGTCGACCTGCGGCCCTACATCCGGCGCGCGGCGAACTCCGCCTGGGCCGGCCCGGTCAGCGGAGGCGGCGGGGGTGGCGGCAGCAGTTTCGCGGCGTCGCAGACGTCCTCCGGCCATGGCCGCGGCGGCGTCGGCGAGGAGACGCGCATGATGACGCGCGCCAGCCCGCTGGCCCGCGGCATCGACCACGCCGAGGCGGTGCTGGGCCGCCTGAACAAGCTGATCGGCCGGCAGCTGCCGGAGTTCGTCGCGACGCGCCAGACCGCCGCCCCGGCCTCGCCGGCGCTGCGCACGGCGATCGCCGACGCGCAGCAGGGCATCGCCCGGCGCCTGTCGCCGGGCGGGGCGGTGCAGACGGCGGCCGGCGCCGTCAGCACGCCGGCCATGCTGGAGGAACTGCACCAGCGCAAGCAGGCGCTGAAGCAGGCCGCGACGACGCCGGTCGAGCGGGCGACGATCGAGATCGTCGCGCTGCTGTTCCAGAGCATCCTGACCGAGGAGCGCATTCCGGCGACGGTGCGGGTGTGGTTCGCGCGGCTGCAGATGCCGGTGCTGCGCGTGGCCGTCAGTGAGCCCGACTTCTTCGCCACCGTCGACCATCCGGCACGCAAGCTGATCGATCGCATGGGCGCCTGCGTGATGGGCTTCGATGCCACCGGCCGCGCGGTCGCCGACCTGCTCGAGAAGGAGATCAAGCGCGTCGTGCAGGTCGTCGAGGCCTACCCGGACACCGGCCGGCGGGTCTTCCAGACGGTGCTGACCGAGTTCGAGAAGTTCCTCGAGCACTACTTCAAGAACGCCAACGAGGCCACGCGCAAGGGGGTGTCGCTGGCGCAGCAGGTCGAGCAGCGCGAGACGCTGGCGATCCAGTACACGATCGAGCTGCGCAAGATGCTCAACGAGGTGCCGGTGCAGGAGGGCGTGCGCGAGTTCCTGTTCCAGGTCTGGGCCGACGTGCTGGCCATGACGGCCGTCAAGGCCGGCGTGCAGAGCGATCAGACCAAGGCGATGAAGCGCGCGGCCGCCGACCTGATCTGGTCGGCCTCGGCGAAGGTCTCGCGCGAGGAACGCGCCGAGGTGATCCGGCGCCTGCCGCCGCTGCTGAAGACGCTGCGCGACGGCATGGAGCACGCCGGCCTGCCGCCGGCCAAGCAGGACGAGCACATCCAGCGTCTGAACAACTCGCTGGCCGCCGCCTTCACGGCCAAGGCCGCGGTGATCCCGCACGAGCGGCTGGAAGAACTGATGGGCCGCCTCGAGACGCTCGAGGAGCTGCTGCCGGACGCCGCCGACGTGGAGATCGACGAGTCCATGGTGCTCGACCTGTCGGGCCACGAGAGTTCCGAGCTCGAGGTGGTCGGCGAAGGCGGATCGATGCCGACGCCGGCCATGATCGCCTGGGCGGCCGAACTGCAGGTCGGCAGCTGGTACATGCTCGACTACCGCGGCCGCAACGAGCAGGTGCAGCTCGCCTGGCAGGGCCTGCGCAAGCAGCTGGCGCTGTTCGTGTCGCCGCAGGGCCGCGGCATCCTGTTCCAGAAGCATCGCCTCGCGGCCTTCCTGCAGGCCGGCCTGCTGGTGCCCGCGCAGGACGAGTCGCTCACGGTGCGCGCCACGCGCAGCGCGCTGGCGAAGCTGGACGGCGATCCGAGCCGCCTGCTGAACTGACGCGCCGCGCGCTCCGGCGCAGCCGGGCTAGTGGATCAGCCGGTCTTCAGGCGCGACGAACAGTTCGTCGAGGATCAGCGCGTCGGGTTCCTCGCCGAGGCTCCAGAAGACCATCAGCACGATGATCTTGAGGTCTTCCAGGTCGATCGGGCCGCCGTTGATCGCGCTGGCGCGGTCGATCACCATCTCGCGCATCGGCGGCGGCAGCACGCCGGCCGACTCGAGGAAGCTGATGAAGGCGATCGAGTCCTCGCCGAGATGTTCCTGCTCCTGCGGCGAGTAGACGCGCAGGCTGCCGGTCGCTTGCGCGCCGACGTAGGACTCGGACGCCGTCGCCAGCCCGTCCAGCCAGTTCAGCGCTTCCTGGATCTCGTCCGACTCGAATCCGACCGAGGACAGCTTGCGGGTCAGCTGGTCATGGTCGGGGCAGGCATCGGGCCGCCAGTAGTTTTCGTACAGGTAGACCAGAACCTCGAACATGAACCCACTATACCCCAGGGTGGTCGCCCCCGGGGTGTGACGGAGTACGGCCCTTCAGGCCTGCCCGACGCGCTGGAACAACTGCCCGGGCAAACGCACGATGTGGCCCTCCAGCTCGAGTTCGAGCAGCCGGGCGTTCAGGTCGGCGGGCGCGCGGCCGGTGCGATTGACCAGTTCATCCAGCCCCACCGGGTCGTAGCCCAGCGCCTCCAGCAGCGGGTCGGTGCGGCCCGTCGCGGCGGTGGGGGCCGGAGACTGTGCCACGGCGATGGACGTTCCCGGGGACAGTTCGTCGAAGATGTCCTGGACCGTCTCGACCAGCTTCGCCCCCTGCTTGATCAGCGCATGGCAGCCACGCACCTGCGGCGAATTCACCGAGCCGGGCATCGCGAAGACCTCCCGCCCGGCTTCGGCGGCGAGCCGGGCCGTGATCAGCGAACCGGACTGCAGGGCCGCCTCGACCACCAGCGTGCCGCGGCTCAAACCGGCGATCAATCGGTTGCGGGCCGGGAAGTTGGCCGCCAGCGGTGGCATGCCAAGTGAGTATTCGCTGACGATCAATCCCTCTCGTGCGATGCGGTCGGCCAGTTCGGTGTGCTGACGAGGGTAGGTGGAGTCCAGCCCGGTGCCGACCACGGCGATGGTGCTGCCCGGGCCGTCCAGCGCGCCGGCGTGCGCCGCGCCGTCGATACCCAGCGCCAGGCCGGACACGACACACCAGCCAGCCTCGCTCAGCGCGCGCCCGAAGGCGGTCGCCTGCGTGCGGCCGTGCGGCGTCGGGTTGCGGCTGCCGACGATCGCCAGCGCGGGCGCCGACAGGAGTTCCCGCCGCCCGGCCACGTGCAGCAGCAGTGGCGGATCGGCGGTCTGCAGCAAGGCGCCGGGGTAGGCGGGATCGTCCAGCGCGACGATCGCGCGCGATGCCTGACGGTGCAGCCAGGACCAGGTGCGTTCGAGCAGGGCATCGAAGCCCTCCGGCGCGGTGGCCAGCGCCTTGGCCGGACCGGCCGCCATCACCACGTCGCGGCGTGCCGCGGAGGAGGCGCGCAGCACCGCCTCGGGGGCGCCGAAGGCCGCGAGCAGACGGCGCGCCGATTCGCGGCCGACGCCGGGAGTGCAGGCCAGCCGCAGCCAGGCCGCGAGTTCGTCGCGGTCCCAGGCGCGCGCCGGGCCGGTCATGGCGGCCCGGGCGGGATCAGGGCTGCGAGAAGCGGTCGCCGGCCTGGACCGGTTCCTTGACCGAGAGGATCAGCGCGTAAGACATGCGGTCGAACACGCGGAACACGAACAGCAGACCATGCCGCTCGTCGGGCAGCTTGATGGTCGGGCGCGACGGGTCGGTCTTGTCCAGCACCTTCGCACCGGTGCGCCACAACGCCAGCACGTGGCCGCGCTCCATGCCGTCGTTGCTGCCCTTGTTCAGCGACACGATCTGGTTCTGGCCCGCGGTGAGCGCGTCACCGTAGATCGACACGATGTAGCCGTCCATCGCGCCCTGCGGCGCGTGCGGTGCGTAGTTCGTGTACTCGCGCGCGGGCGCCGGGGCCAGGCGGTCGCCCACGTTGGCTTCCTGCTTCACGCCGGTGACGGAGAAGGTGGCCGGAATGATCTCCGGCTTGCCGTCCGCGCCGGTGCGCGTCTCGCCCTGGCGCGCGTACTCGGCGGCGCCGACATAGGTGGCCTCGTAGCCGAGCACCTCCTTGGTGATCGGGTCACGCAGCGGCTTGGGCTCGCGGAAGATGCGGAAGTCCTTCTGCAGCGGGATGTCGCCTCGCACGTACGCGTTGTCGCCCTTGCCGAGCAGCACGCGGCCCTCCGGGGTGGCAACGATCCGCGGGGCCGTCGCCAGTTCGTTGCCCTGGAAGATCACGGCCTCGTTCAGGAATGGCTCGATCAGGTGGAACGGGATCGACGGGATCGAGCCGTCGTCCAGCGACGTCGCCCGCACACGCGGCGACAGCTTCACCGTGCCGTCGGCGAGCTGCTGGCCGACGCGCAGGCGCGCGCGACCGCCGGACTTGTCGAGGTAGAGGATCTGGCCCGGGAAGATCAGGTGCGGGTTGCGGATCTGGTCGAGGTTCATGCCCCACAGCTCCGGCCAGCGCCACGGGCTCGTCAGGTACAGCTTGGAGATGTCCCACAGCGTGTCGCCGCGCTTGACGGTGTAGGTGTCCGGCGCGTTGGGCGCCAGCTCCGACAGCGGGACGCCGGCCTGCGCCACCTGCTGGGCGGTGCCGCGCTGCTGCGGCGTCACCGGGTAATTGACGGCGGCCGCCGGCACGCTGAACGCCGCCGCGACCAGCGCGACAGCACCCGCGAGGGCAGGGAAGGGCAGGGGCTGGCGACGCTTCATGGGGTCGGGTCTCCGGGGCGCTTCGAGCGGGCGGTCGCGCGGTGGGGTTACTGAGCCGAAGCGCTCCGGGGTCCGGCACGGTTCGGCGAAAATCCTCATACAGTTTCGTAGATTCTGCCGGTAAACCATTGATATCGCAACGAAACTGGCTCCGCTTGCGCCGGGGTGTGAGGCCTGTCACACACTCGTTCGTTGTGAACGTTCCACAAGCGGTTCGGGCAGAATCGAATGGATACATATGGCCCGCCTGAACATCCTCCGCTATCCCGATCCGCGCCTGCACACCGTCGCCCAGCCGGTGCTGCAGGTCGACGATCGCATCCGCACCCTCGTCGACGACATGCTCGAGACGATGTACGCCGCCGATGGCGTCGGGCTGGCCGCGACGCAGGTCGACGTGCACGAGCGCGTGATCGTCATCGACACCTCGGAAGAGCGCGACGAGCCGCGCGTGCTGATCAACCCGGAACTGGTCGCGCGCAGCGAGGAGATGACCTTCGCCGACGAGGGATGCCTGTCGGTGCCGCAGATCTACGACAAGGTGCAGCGCCATGCCCGAGTGACCGTCCGGGCGCTGAACCGCGCCGGCGAGACCTGGCAGTTCGACGCCGAGGGCCTGCTGGCGATCTGCGTGCAACACGAGATGGATCACCTGCTGGGCAAGGTGTTCGTCGAATACCTGAGCCCCCTCAAGCGCGACCGCATCAAGACCAAGATGCTGAAGAAATCGCGCGACGAAGCTCGCGCGTAGCCCGCGATGCGTGTCGCCTTCGCGGGCACGCCCGAGTTCGCGCGGGTCGCGCTAGAACGGCTGCACGCAGCGGGCTTCACGATCCCGCTCGTGCTGACGCAGCCTGACCGCCCCGCGGGCCGCGGCATGAAGCTCCAGGCTTCGGCGGTGAAGCAGTTCGCGCAGGCCCATGGCCTGCCGCTTTCCCAGCCGCGCAGCCTGCGGCTGGACGGGCGTTTCGCCGAAGATGCCGCCGCGGCGCGGCAGGCGCTGCTCGACGCTCGACCCGACGTGCTGGTGGTCGCGGCCTACGGGCTGATCCTGCCGGCGTGGGTGCTGGACCTGCCGCCGCGCGGCGGGCTGAACATCCATGCGTCGCTGCTGCCGCGCTGGCGCGGCGCGGCACCGATCCAGCGCGCCATCGAGGCGGGCGACGCAAGCACCGGCATCACCATCATGCAGATGGATGTCGGCCTCGACACCGGCGACATGCTGCTCGTGGAGTCACTGACGATCGGCGCCGAGGACACCAGCGCCTCGTTGCACGACCGGCTCGCACTGCTCGGCGGCCGGCTGATCGTCGAGGCGCTCGAACTGGCCGCCTGCGGAGGGCTGCCGCGCACGCCGCAGCCGGCCGAAGGCGTGACCTACGCGCACAAGATCGAGAAGGCCGAGGCGCCGATCGACTGGCGGCGGCCGGCCGCCGAGATCGAGCGGCGACTGCGCGCCTTCGACCCGTTCCCGGGCGCCACCACCAACCTCGCGGGCGAGCCGATCAAGTGCTGGCGCGCCACCCTCGGCACCGGTTCCGGGGAGCCCGGGGAGATCCTGGCGGTCGGCCCGGCGGGCATCGAGGTGGCCTGCGGTGGGGGCTCGCTCCGGCTGACCGAACTGCAGCGCGCCGGCGGCAAGCGCCAGCCGGCGGCCGTGTTTCTGCAAGGCAAAGCGCCCCTTCCCGGCATGCACCTGGAATCCGCGCCGGATTGAACTCCGCCGGGCGGGCCGCATCTACGGCAGGTCCTCATCGGAGTCGTCGGAGAACCACGCCAAATGTTCAACCTGCTGAAGACCGCCGTGCTGATGGCGGCCATCACCGCCCTGTTCATGGCCATCGGCGCGCTGATCGGCGGGCGCGCGGGAATGATGGTGGCGCTCGTCATCGCGCTGGGCATGAACTTCTTCAGCTACTGGTTCTCGGACAAGCTGGTGCTGCGCATGTACAACGCGCGCGAAGTCGATGCGAGTTCGGCGCCGCAGTTCTACGCGATGGTGCAGGAGCTGGCGCAGAAGGCCGGCCTGCCGATGCCGCGTGTCTACATCATCGACGAGCAGGCGCCGAACGCCTTCGCGACCGGGCGCAACCCGCAGCATGCGGCCGTCGCCGCCACGACCGGCATCATGCGCGTGCTGAGTGCGCGCGAGCTGCGAGGCGTGATGGCGCACGAGCTGGCGCACGTCAAGCACCGCGACATCCTGATCAGCACCGTCAGCGCGACGATGGCCGGGGCGATCTCGATGCTGGCCAATTCCGCGATGTTCTTCGGCGGCCGCGACAGCGAAGGCCGCACAACCAACCCGATCGTCGGCCTGCTGGTGATGCTGCTCGCCCCGCTGGCGGCCAGCCTGATCCAGATGGCGATCAGCCGCGCGCGCGAGTTCGAGGCCGATCGCGGCGGGGCCGAGATCTCCGGCGACCCGCGTGCGTTGGCCTCTGCGCTCGAGAAGATCCACGCCTATGCCCGCGGCATTCCGCTGGCGGCGGCCGAGCGTCATCCGGAGACGGCGCAGATGATGATCATGAACCCGCTGCGCGGCGGCGGGCTGCGCGGTCTGTTCTCGACCCACCCGGCCACCGAGGAGCGGGTCGAGCGCCTGCTGGCGATGGCGCAGTGAGGCAGGGCGGGGGCGTCGGCCCCCGTCGCCGGCCTCAAGTCCTTGCCCCGGCCGCCGATATGCCGGGAACCATGCGCTCTGCCCTGCTCGCCACCCTGCTGCTCGCCACACTGGCCGGCTGCGACATGCTGGGCATCGACTCGCCCGAGAAGATCGCCGCCGCGCGTGATGCGGATGGCCGCGCGATCGGCGGCGCCTGCCGGCACGCCGGACGGGCGATCGAGGACTGCTACGCGCTGAACAAGAAGGCCGACCGGGCCGCGGTGTTCGCCGGCTGGCGCGACATGAACGACTACATGCGCGAGAACAAGATCGACGAGGTGCGCCCGCAGATCGCCGGCGCCGCCGCGACCCCGGCGAAGGCCGCCGACGACGAGGAACCGGCGCCGGAGAAGGCCAAGCCCAAGGGCGAAGCGGGCAAGCACAAGGTCAAGCCGCGGGACGCCTGAGCCCAGCCCGCACAATGCGCGCATGCCCTCGCTGCGCGCCCTGCTGAACGACCCCCACTTCCGTCGCGGCAGCCGCGACATCCTCGAGTTCGCCCCCGGCATCGCCGCCTGGGGTCTCGTGACGGGCGTCGCGATGGCCAAGAGCGGCCTGTCCCTGCCGCTGGCGATCCTGATGTCGCTGACCGTCTACGCGGGCAGCGCGCAGCTGGCCTCGCTCCCGCTGCTGGCCGCCGGCGCGCCGATGGGGGTGATCTGGGGCGCCGCCTTCTGCGTGAACCTGCGCTTCGTGATCTTCAGCGCCCAGTGGCGCACGCACCTCGGCCACCTGCCGCGCGGGCGCCGCATGGCGCTGGCCTACCTGCTGGCCGACCTGAACCTGATCGCGTTCCAGCGCGCCTGGCCCGGTGCCCGCTACGAGCCGGGGCAGGTGCGCTACATCGTCGGAGGCGTCGCGACGGTCTGGTGGGTCTGGCAGCTGCCCTCGCTGATCGGCATCCTGCTGTCGGAGGCCATCCCGACCGCGTGGGGGCTGGGCTTCGCCGGCACCCTGGCGATGCTGGGTCTGACCTACGGCCTGCTGAAGGACCGCACCACCTGGACGGCCGCGCTGGTGGCTGCCGCCGCCGCCGTGGCGGCGTACGCGCTGCCGCTCAAGCTGAACATCGTGGTCGCGATCGCCGCTGCCGTGGCGGCCGGCCTGCTGATGGAGCAGGCCGAACGCGCGCGCCGGCAGCTCGCGGGGGACGCATGAGCGACTTCCTGCAGGGGGCATTGACCATCCTCGGCCTCGCGCTGGTGACCGTGGTCACCCGCAGCTTCTTTCTTTTTCCCGAGCGCGAGGTCAAGATCCCGCTCTGGCTCCAGCGAGGCCTCAAGGTGGCGCCACTGGCGGCATTGGCCGCCGTGGTGGCGCCCGAGATCGTGCTGACCCAAGGTCGGCTGATCGACACCTGGCAGGACGCGCGGCTGCCCGCCGTGGTTGCGGCCACGCTCTGGTACGCCTGGAAGCCGGGCGTGCTGGGCCCGCTGCTCGCCGGGCTGGCCGTGTTCCTGCCCCTGCGCCTGCTGCTCGGCTGGTAGCCCGCGCGGCCGGATGATGCCGGCCTGTAACCAGGTTTCACTATCATCAACATCCAAGTTTCAGCATGAACGTCCTTCGATTCACCGATCTGATCGCGGCCGGCAAGGTCGCCGGCCAGCGGGTCTTCATCCGCGCCGACCTCAACGTGCCGCAGGATGACGCCGGCCGCATCACCGAGGACACGCGCATCCGTGCCTCCGCGCCCTGCGTCGAGATGGCGCTGAAGGCCGGCGCGGCCGTGATGGTCACCTCCCACCTCGGCCGCCCGACCGAGGGCGAGTTCAAGCCCGAGGATTCGCTCGCGCCGGTCGCGGCGCGCCTGGGGGAGCTGCTCGGCCGCCCGGTCCGGCTGGTCGCCGACTGGGTCGATGGCGTCCAGGTGGCGCCCGGCGAGGTGGTGATGCTCGAGAACTGCCGCCTCAACAAGGGCGAGAAGAAGAACAACGAGGCTCTGGCGAAGAAGATGGCCGCGCTGTGCGACATCTTCGTGCACGACGCCTTCGGCACCGCGCACCGCGCCGAGGCCTCCACCTACGGCATCGCGCAGTTCGCCAAGGTCGCCTGCGCCGGCCCGCTGCTGGCCGCCGAGATCGATGCCATCTCCAAGGCGCTGGCCAACCCGAAGCGCCCGCTGGTGGCGATCGTGGCCGGCTCCAAGGTCTCGACCAAGCTGACCATCCTGCAGAGCCTGGCCCGCAACGTCGACCAGCTGATCGTCGGCGGCGGCATCGCCAACACCTTCATGCTCGCCAGCGGGCTGCCGATCGGCAACAGCCTGGCCGAGAAGGACCTGGTCGGCGACGCCCGGGCGGTGATCGAGGCGATGAAGGCACGCGGCGCCGCGGTGCCGATCCCGGTCGACGTGGTGGTGGCCAAGGCCTTCAAGGCCGACGCGACGCCGACCGTCAAGGCCGCGGCCGACGTGGCCGCCGACGACCTGATCCTCGACATCGGCCCGCAGACCGCGGCGCAGCTCGCCACGATGCTGAAGTCGGCCGGCACGATCGTCTGGAACGGCCCGGTCGGCGTGTTCGAATTCGATGCCTTCGCCAAGGGCACGGAGACGATCGCGCGCGCCATCGCGGACAGCAGCGCGTTCAGCATCGCCGGCGGCGGCGACACGCTGGCGGCGATCGCCAAGTACGGCATCGAGAAGCAGGTCGGCTACATCTCGACCGGCGGCGGCGCCTTCCTCGAAGTGCTGGAGGGCAAGACGCTGCCGGCCTTCGAGATCCTGACGCGGCGCGCGCAGGCATAACTGTCATGCCGGTGGCGCGGGCGGCCCGGCCCCGGGCGCTTCGATAATCCAAGACGCAAGGAGACTCCATGACCCGCGCCACCAAGATCGTCGCGACCCTCGGACCGGCCTCGAGCGCGCCCGACGTGCTCGAACGCATGATGCGCGCCGGCGTCGACGTCGTGCGGCTGAACTTCTCGCACGGCAAGGCGCAGGACCACATCGACCGCGCCACCCTCGTGCGCGAGGTGGCGGCGCGCGCCGGCAAGGAGGTCGCGATCATGGCCGACCTGCAGGGGCCGAAGATCCGCGTCGGCAAATTCGAGGGCGGATCGACGATGCTCGAGGTCGGCCAGCACTTCGTGCTGGACGCCGCCTGCACCGAGCTCGGCAACAACGAGCGGGTCGGGCTGGACTACAAGGACCTGCCGCGCGACGTGAAGCCGGGCGACACGCTGCTGCTCAACGACGGCCTGCTGAAGCTGACGGTGGAGGCGGTGCGCGGCGAGCAGGTGCACACCACGGTGGCGCTGGGCGGCGAACTGTCCAACAACAAAGGCATCAACAAGGCCGGCGGCGGGCTGACGGCGCCGGCGCTGACCGCCAAGGACATGGAGGACATCCGCACCGCGATGAGCTTCCAGTGCGAGTACCTGGCGGTCAGCTTCCCGAAGAACGCCACCGACATGGAGATGGCGCGCCAGCTCGCGAACGTCGCCGGCGAGCCGTGGCGGCACAAGCCGGCGATGATCGCCAAGATCGAGCGCAGCGAGGCCGTGCCGGTGCTGGATCAGATCCTGAAGGCGAGCGACGGCATCATGGTCGCGCGCGGCGACCTGGCGGTCGAGGTCGGCAATGCCGCCGTGCCGGCGCTGCAGAAGAAGATGATCCGCCTCGCGCGCGAGATGGACAAGGTCGTCATCACGGCGACGCAGATGATGGAGTCGATGATCGTCAACCCGGTGCCGACGCGCGCCGAGGTCAGCGACGTCGCCAATGCCGTGCTGGACGGCACCGATGCGGTGATGCTCAGCGCCGAGACGGCCGCCGGCAAGTACCCGGTCGAGACGATCACTCAGATGGCGGCGATCGCGCTCGAGGCCGAAGCGGCCGAAGATGTGTCGCTGGAGACCGACTTCACGAACAAGAAGTTCGGCCGCATCGACCAGTCGATCGCGATGGGCGCGCTGTTCACGGCCCACCACCTCGGCTGCAAGGCGATCGTCGCGCTGACCGAATCGGGCTCGACGGCGCTGTGGATGAGCCGGCACAACATCAAGGTGCCGATCTATGCGCTGACCACCCAGCAGGTGTCGCAGCGCAAGATGACGCTGTACCGCAACGTGCGCCCGCTGCTGATGCCCAGCCACACCGACCGCGATGCGGCGCTGGCGGCGGCCGAGAAGCTGCTCGTCGACCGCGGCGTGCTGCGCCCGGGCGACACCTACGCGATCACCTGCGGCGAGCCGATGGGCTACCCCGGCGGCACCAACATGCTCAAGGTGTGCCGCGTGGCGTGATGGCGGCCGGGCTGACGATCGAGGACATCCGCGCCGCCGAGGGGCGGCTGCGCGGCGAGGTGGTCGAGACCCCCTGCCTGCACTCGCGCACGCTGTCGGCGCTGGCCGGCTGCGAGGTCTTCCTGAAGTTCGAGAACCACCAGTTCACGGCCTCGTTCAAGGAACGCGGGGCGCTGAACAAGATGGCCCAGCTCAGCGCCGCCGAGCGGGCCGCGGGCGTGCTGGCGGTTTCGGCCGGCAACCACGCGCAGGGCGTGGCGTACCACGCGCAGCGCATGGGCATTCCGGCGACGATCGTGATGCCGCGCTTCGCCCCGGCGGTGAAGGTCGAGAACACCCGGCGCTTCGGCGCCGAGGTGGTGCTGGAGGGTGACACCTTCGACGACGCGCGCACCTTCGGCCTGGCCCTGGCGCGCGAGCGCGGCTTCACCGTCGTGCATCCGTACGACGACCTGGCCGTCGCGGCCGGGCAGGGCACCATCGCGCTGGAGATGCTGGCCCAGCAGGGCTCGATCGACACGCTGGTGGTGGCTGTCGGCGGCGGCGGGCTGATCTCGGGCATCGCCACCGCCGCGCGCGCGCTGCGGCCGGAGATCCAGGTCTACGGCGTGCAGACGGAGCGCTTTCCGGCCGCCTGGGCCGCTGTGCATGGCGAGTCGCGCGAGAGCGGGCAGGCGACCATCGCTGATGGCATCGCCGTGCGCTCCCCCGGCGCGCTGACGCTGCCGCTGATCCGCGAGCGGGTCGACGACCTGCTGCTGGTCGGCGAAGGCGACATCGAACAGGCCATCCTGATGTTGCTGGAGATCGAGAAGACGGTGGTCGAAGGCGCCGGCGCCGTCGGGCTGGCTGCGCTGACCCGGCACCGCGAGCGCTTTGCCGGGCGCCGTGTCGGGCTGGTGCTCTCCGGCGGCAACATCGAGCCGCTGGTGCTGGCGGAGATCATCGAGCGCGGCATGGTGCGCTCCGGCCGGCTCGCCCGGCTGCGCCTGGACGTGCGCGACGTACCGGGCGCGCTGGCCGACGTGGCGACCATGCTCGGCCGCCTCGGCGCCAACATCGACGAGGTGCAGCACCAGCGAGCGTTCACCTCCCTGTCGGTCGAGCGCGCCCAGATCGAGGTGGTGGTGCAGACACGCGGCGTCGCGCACATCGAGCAGATCCTCGTGGCGCTGCGTGAGCAGGGCTACCGCGCCGAGCGCATCGGTTGACCCCGCTCAAGCCCGGCCGGCGGGCCGCGCCGGACCATGGCGCTTCCGATTCAGGAGGCCGCCATGAGCGCACCGACGAGTTGCATCCGCTGGTTCCATGAGCTGACGCTCGCCGACCTGCCGCTGGTCGGCGGCAAGAATGCCTCGCTGGGCGAGATGCACCAGCACCTCGCGCCGCTCGGCGTGCGCATTCCGGAAGGCTTCGCCGTCACGGCCGAGGCCTACCGTGACGCGCTCGACGAGGCAGACGCCTGGGTCGCGCTGCACCGGGCGCTCGACGGTCTGGACAAGCGCGATGTCACCGCGCTGGCGCGTGCCGGCAAGCGCTGCCGCGAGATCGTCTACGGCGCGCGCATGCCGCGCCATGTCGAGACCACCATCCGCGAGGCCTGGCGCGCGATGCAGGCCCGGCTCGGCGAGGACCTGAGCGTGGCCGTGCGCAGTTCCGCCACCGCCGAGGACCTGCCGACGGCCAGCTTCGCCGGCCAGCACGACACCTACCTGAACATCCACGGCGAGGAACAGCTGCTCGACGCGGTCAAGCGCTGCCAGGCGTCGCTGTTCACGGACCGGGCGATCTCGTACCGCATCGACAACGGTTTCGACCACTTCAAGGTCTACCTCTCCGTGGCCGTGATGCAGATGGTGCGCAGCGACCTGGCCTCCAGCGGCGTGATGTTCAGCATCGACACCGAGTCTGGCCACCCGGACGTGGTGTTCGTGACCGGTGCCTGGGGCCTGGGCGAGAACGTGGTGCAGGGCGCCGTCGATCCGGACGAGTTCTACGTGCACAAGCCGACCTACCGCAAGGGCTTCCGCAGCGTCCTGCGCCGCACGCTCGGCGACAAGCAGGTGCAGATGGTCTACGCGAGCGGCCGCACGCGCGAGCCCGTGATCAATCGGCCGACCCCGAAGGCCGACCGCGCACGCTTCTGCCTGAGCGACGCGGACGTGCTGGAACTCGCCGGCGCGGCGATCCAGATCGAGCAGCACTACGGCCGACCGATGGACATCGAATGGGCCAAGGACGGGCCGGACGGGCCGCTGTACATCGTGCAGGCGCGGCCGGAGACCAGCGTCTCGCAGCGCGCGGCGACGCAGATCGAGGAGTTCGTGCTCGACGCGTCGGCGCCGCCCAGGGCGCGCGGTCGTGCGGTCGGCGCGCGCATCGCCAGCGGGCCGGTGCGGCGCGTCGGTGACGCGCGGCAGCTCGCCGCCTTCCGCCCGGGCGAGGTGCTGGTGGCCGACACCACGACCCCCGACTGGGAGCCGGTGATGAAGACCGCCGCCGCGATCGTCACCAACCGCGGCGGGCGCACCTGCCACGCGGCGATCATCGCGCGCGAGCTGGGCATCCCGGCGGTGGTCGGCGCCGAGCATGCCACCGAGGTGCTGGCCGATGGCGAGACCGTGACGGTCAGCTGTGCCGAGGGGGCGGTCGGCAAGGTCTACCCCGGGGCCCTGCCGTTCCACAAGGAGGTCAGCGACATCGCCGGGCTGAAGAAGCCGCGCACCGAGATCATGGTCAACCTCGGCAACCCGGAGCTCGCCTTCCAGACCAGCCTGCTGCCCTGCGACGGCGTCGGGCTGGCGCGCATGGAATTCATCGTCAACGAGCACATCAAGGTGCATCCGATGGCGGTGCTGCATCCCGAGCGCATCGACGATGCGGACGAGCGCGAGCGCGTCACCGCGCTGTGGGCCGGGCATCCCGACGGCGCGAGCTACTTCGTCGAGCGCCTCGCCGAGGGTGTGGGCACGATCGCCGCGGCGTTCTACCCGCGGCCGGTGATCGTGCGCCTGTCGGACTTCAAGAGCAACGAGTACGCCGCGCTGATGGGGGGGCGCGCGTTCGAGCCGCACGAGGAGAACCCGATGATCGGCTTCCGCGGCGCGGCGCGCTACGTGCACCCGGCCTATGCGGAAGGCTTCGCGCTCGAGTGCCGCGCGTTGAAGCGCGTGCGCGACGAGATGGGGCTGACGAACCTGAAGGTGATGGTGCCGTTCTGTCGCCGCCTCGACGAGGCCCGGCGCGTGCTCGACGCGATGGCGGGCCACGGCCTGGCGCGCGGCAGCGGACCGAAAGGTCAGGGCCTGGAGGTCTACGTGATGTGCGAGATCCCGAACAACGTGCTGCTGATCGACGAGTTCGCGCAGCTCTTCGACGGCTTCTCGATCGGCTCGAACGACCTGACGCAGCTGACGCTGGGCGTCGACCGGGACAGCGCGATCGTCGCCGAATCGTTCGACGAACGCGACCCAGGCATGCTGAAGATGCTGAAGCTGGCCGTCGAGGGCGCGCGGCGCAACGGCCGGCACAGCGGCATCTGCGGCCAGGCGCCGAGCGACCACCCGGAGATCGCGACCTACCTCGTCGAGCTGGGCATCGACAGCATCAGCCTGACGCCCGACACGGTGCTGCGCACGATGCGCGCGCTGCAGGAGATCGAGGCGCGGCGCGCCTGACGCGCCGGGCCGATCAGGCTTCGCCGCGGCGCACGCTGTCGACCAGCCGGCTGACCGACGGGGCCATGTTCAGCGGAACGAGTTCGATGCCGGGGTGGGTGGCGGCGAAGACCCGGAACAGCTCGTCGGCGAAGGCGTGCCCCACCGAGGCGATGCCGCCGAAATCGATCTCGGCACGCCGGAACTGCGGCAGCCGCGCCGCCGCACGCTTGGCCTGGGCCCGCGACTCCAGGCCGAGCTGGGCATCGCTGAGCAGGTGCAGCGGCACGACGGTGCGCTCGAACGCGTAGGCCTGGCCGTCCAGGCTGTGGCTGCGCAGGACGGTGTCGATGCAGCGCGTGGAGTCCAGCGCGATGCCGACGAACACGGAGGTGCCGTGGTCGGCCACGGCACGGCGCGGATGCCAGCGCGCGCCGTCCCAGGCGCGGCACTGGAAGGCATGGCGGTTCGCGTGCACGTCCAGCACGTCCGCCAGCTGGGCGGTGAAGTACAGGCCGCGCCCGCGGTGCCGCTCGGGCTGGCTGGTCAGCTTGCCCTTGCTGAGCTCGAGCGTCGCGAGCGACGGGTCGTCGATGCCGAAGGCCGCCTCGATGCGCTCGAACAGGCCGCAGCCGTCGTCGGAGATCAGCAGCTGGAGGTGGCTCGCGGTCTGGCGCATCGACACCGTCACCTGGGTGCCGCCGCTGTGGTCGATCGCGTTGTTGATCAGCTCGGTGAAGGCATGCTGGGCCAGGCGCGCCACCGGCGTGGACAGCGTGAAGCGCGGCGCAAAATCGCGGACCCAGGGCTGGTGTTCGTCGAGCCCTTCGAGCGGGTAGCGGCGCACCACCTGGCGCAGCAGGCCCGGCGCATGGCGGGGCCGGCGTGCGCTGCCCTGGTTCACGAGCCACTGGGCCTCGACGAGCTGGCGCAGCGCGCGATTGGCGCTGCGCCGGCTGACCTCGAGCCGGGCCGCCACGTGCTCGGCCAGCGTCGCCGGGTGCGACAGCGCCGCTTCGGTGATCCAGGGGGTGACGGCGTTCAGCGCGGTGCGGGGCATGTGAGAGTCCGGTGGCAGGCACCCCGGGCCAGGGTCCCATGGGCATCCAGTGTCGACGTGCCGCCTGCGCGCAACCACGCGAACAGCACCGGTTTCAGGGCCCAGTTCCGGGGTGGGCCGTCGCTAGAATCGGTTGAACGGTCGGAGTTACGAACCGGTTACGCCCGGCCTGCGCGACACCTCTTTCATCCGGAGACCACCATGCCCCTCGTCTCGATGCGCCAGCTGCTGGACCACGCCGCCGAAAACGGCTATGGCATCCCGGCCTTCAACGTCAACAACCTGGAGCAGGTGCAGGCGGTGATGACCGCCGCCGCCGAGGTCGGCGCGCCGGTGATCCTGCAGGCCAGCGCCGGCGCCCGCAAGTACGCCGGCGAGCCCTTCGTCAAGCACCTGATCCAGGCCGCGCTCGAGCAGTGGCCGAACATCCCGCTCGTGATGCACCAGGATCACGGACAGAGCCCGGACGTCTGCAAGGGCGCGATCAACCTCGGCTTCAGCTCCGTGATGATGGACGGCTCGCTGCAGGCCGACGGCAAGACGATCGCCAGCTACGACTACAACGTCGACGTGACGAAGAAGGTCGTCGACATGGCGCACGCGCTGGGCGTGACGGTCGAAGGCGAACTGGGCTGCCTCGGCTCGCTGGAAACCATGCGTGGCGACAAGGAGGACGGTCACGGCACCGAGGCGACGATGACGATGGACCAGCTGCTGACCGATCCGGAGCAGGCGGCCGACTTCGTCAAGCGCACGCAGCTCGATGCGCTGGCCATTGCGATCGGCACCAGCCACGGCGCCTACAAGTTCACCCGCAAGCCCACCGGCGACATCCTGGCCATCGGCCGCATCAAGGAGATCCACCGGCGCATCCCGAACACGCACCTCGTCATGCACGGCAGCTCCAGCGTGCCGCAGGATCTGCTGGCGCAGATCCGCCAGTACGGCGGCAACATGAAGGAGACCTACGGTGTGCCGGTCGAGGAGATCCAGGAAGCGATCAAGCATGGCGTGCGCAAGATCAATATCGACACGGACATCCGGCTCGCGATGACCGGAGCGATCCGCAAGTACTTCGTCGAGAACCCCGAGAAGTTCGACCCGCGCGACTACCTGAAGCCGGCCCGCGAGGCGGCCCGGCAGATCTGCCGCCAGCGCTACGAGCAGTTCGGCTGCGCGGGGCAGGCCGCGAAGATCAAGGCGCTGCCGCTCGGCGACGTGGCGAAGCGCTACGCGAGCGGCGAGCTGGCGCAAACGGTGGTCTGACCCCGGCATCGAGTTCGTCGAACACCCGGCCTCGGCCGGGTTTTTCATGCCCGGCACCTAGAATATCGGGCCCACCTTGCTGCGTCCCCCGGGCGCCGCCCGAGGCCGACCATGACCGACGACGCCCTGTACGACATCCAGATCTCCTCGCTGCCGCTGCTGTCCAAGGGCAAGGTGCGCCACAACTATGCGGTCGGCGAGGACCGCATCCTGATGGTCGCCAGCGACCGCATCAGCGCGTTCGACGTCATCATGAACGAGCCGATCCCGGGCAAGGGCCGCCTGCTGACGGAGATGGCGCTGTTCTGGTTCGACAAGCTCAAGCACGTCGTGCCGAACCACCTGACCGGCGAGGACCCGGAGAGCGTGGTGACGCCCGAGGAGCGTGCGCAGGTGCGTGGCCGCTCGATGCTGGTCAAGCGCCTGAAGCCTCTGCCGATCGAGGCGGTCGTGCGTGGCTACCTGGCCGGCAGCGGCTGGAAGGAGTACCAGCAGACCCAATCGGTGTGCGGCGTCGCACTGCCGCCAGGCTTGAAGAACGCCAGCAAGCTGCCCACGCCGATCTTCACGCCGGCGACCAAGGCCGAAGCCGGCGAGCACGACGAGAACATCGACTTCGAGCGGACCAGCCAGATCATCGGCCGAGACCTGGCCGAGCGCGTGCGCGATATTTCGATCCGCCTGTACGAGGAGGCCGCAGCCTTCGCCCTGACCAAGGGAATCATCATCGCCGACACGAAGTTCGAGTTCGGGCTGGACAAGGACGGCACGCTGACCCTGATGGACGAAGTGCTGACGCCGGACTCTTCGCGCTTCTGGCGTGTCGAGGGGTATCAGGAAGGTGTCGCTCCCGTAGGCTTGGACAAGCAGGTGCTGCGGGATTGGCTGGAGCAGGCGGTGGTGGATGGGAAGAGGTGGGATAAGAGGGGGAAGGCGCCAAGCCTGCCCCCGGGGATCTTGGAACGAACGCGAGAGTCTTACGAGGCGATTCGCCATTTGACGAGGTAGCGTATGGAGGGGCGCTATCTCAGTCGGATTGACGCGACAATTGCTGCGGCGTCGTCAAACGTTGAAAGACTTCAACTAATCGCGAGAAAGGCGAGCTATCTCGCGAGGATTGGCAAGTTCTCGGAGGCTTGGAAACTGGCCGAGAACCTGAGGAATAGCAAGGAGCGATACGCCTTCCCAGAGATATCTGTGAGCCTTGCGATACTGGATGGAGTCTCCGCCGTCTACCAAGACCATGCGGAAGAGGCACGCGATCGACTTGCGCGCGCGAGTGTGCTTGCTAAGGCACTCGGGCTATCAGATTTGTTGGCACTGTCGAGCGTTTGGCTCGCGCACCTTGCGTTTGGGCGCCTTGATGTTGGGTGCATGGGAACGGAACTGAAATCGGCGTTGCTGCATGCGGGCCAGGATGATCACGATTGCTTGACTCGAGCAAGCCTGGTTGTGGCGGTGGCGGTTCATCTCGCGGGAGATACTTCGGGCGCGGCAAAATGGTATGAGCGTGCTAGGAGCCACGCGCTATCGATTGGCGATGAGGCTACTATCAGTTCGCTCATGTACAACCGAACTGCAATGCAGATCGCCAACTTCCGTCAACAAGCGCTCCAGAATGGTGTCCCGTCGGGCGATGCTAGAGTGGTCGTGTCGGCCGCTGAGTCTACTGAAAGTTTTGATAGCCTAGTTGGGGTAGTTAGTCTCGGAGAATTCACGCCCTTACTGAAGGCGCAGACCTATTCTCTCGCTGGTCGATTCTCAGACGCAGATGACATTTACGACTACGCGCTCGGAGCCTCGCTAAGCAATGCTCAGGAAAGAAGTAGATGTTGGCTGCTTGCGGACTGGGCTTCGTGTCAGGTTCATATTGGAAGAAGGGATCTTGCCGCGGCCACTGCAATGGAAGCGATGAAGTACCTTTCCCCTTCGGTGCAGCCCGATGACCTAGCCGCCGCTCATGGTCGGCTGGCACAGGTCTTCGAATTGCTTGGCGATGGATTATCCGCCAGAGTGCAGGTTGAGCAGTCAGTGGATAAGTGGCGCGAGTTCTCCGTGATTCAACGCGCAATATTGGAGCAAGGAGTTGAGGTTGAAGGCGTATACCTTGAGTGCGTGGGTCGAAACTCCGAATGATTCATAACGATCGCTGAACTTGCGGAACGAGCAGGACTTTATGCAGGTGGTTGCAACAGTAGTAATGGGCTCTCGCAGCGACTGGGACACCATGCGCGCCGCCCGTGACGTCCTCGTTGAATTCGGCATTCCCCACGATTGCCAGGTCGTGTCCGCCCACCGCATGCCCGACGAGATGTTCGCCTTTGCGGAAGCGGCGGCGGGCCGAGGACTGAAGGCCATCATCGCGGGCGCAGGCGGAGCCGCGCACCTGCCGGGCATGCTCGCAGCGAAGACGACCGTTCCGGTGCTCGGCGTGCCGGTCCCGAGCCGGCATCTGCAGGGCGTGGATTCGCTGCATTCGATCGTCCAGATGCCCAAGGGCATCCCCGTCGCCACGTTTGCGATCGGGGCGGCCGGCGCGGCCAACGCGGCGCTGTTCGTCGTCGCGATGCTGGCCAACGAGGATCCGGTCCTGCGCGCGCGGCTGGAAGACTATCGGGCGCGCCAGACCGCCGCGGCGCGCGCCATGACGGCGGATCTGCAATCCGAACCCAGGGCATGACGGCGCCGGCTCCCTTCATCGCGCCGGGCGCGACGCTCGGCGTCATGGGCGGCGGGCAGCTCGGGCGCATGTTCGTGCACGCGGCCCAGAGCATGGGTTACTTCACTGCAGTGCTGGACGCCGACCCGGCCAGCCCGGCCGGGCTGGTGGCGCACTACCACGTGCAGTCCGGCTACCTCGACGAGGCCGGGCTCGCTCAGCTGATGCAGCGCAGCGCGGCGATCACCACCGAATTCGAGAACGTGCCCGCCGCGGCGCTGCGCACGCTCGGTGCGCACCGGCCGGTCGCGCCCGGTGCGGACGCCGTGGCGGTCTGCCAGGATCGGGCGGCCGAGAAGGCTCGCTTCGTCGCGTGCGGGGTGCCGTGCGCGCCGCACGCGGTGATCGAGACAGCCGATCAGCTGGCGGCTGTGGACGACCGCCTGCTGCCCGGCATTCTGAAGACGGCCCGACTCGGCTACGACGGCAAGGGGCAAGTGCGGGTCGAGGACCGGCCAGCACTGGCGGCGGCCTGGCAGGCACTGAAGCAGGTGCCGTGTGTGCTCGAGCGGCGGCTCGACCTCGCTTTCGAGATCAGCGTCATCGTCGCGCGCGGCGCAGCCGGCGAGGTCGTCCACTTTCCGGCGCAACGGAACCTGCACCGCGACGGCATTCTGGCCGTCACCACGGTGCCCGCTCCGGGGCTCGCGCCGGCGCTGGAGCAGCGGGCCGTCGACGCGGCTGGGCGCATCGCTGCGGCGCTGGGGTATGTGGGTGTCCTGTGCGTCGAGTTCTTCGTGCTGCGCGACGGCACGCTGGTGGCCAACGAGATGGCACCGCGCCCGCACAACTCGGGACACTACACGATCGACGCCTGCGACCTGTCGCAGTTCGACCTGCAGGTGCGGACGCTCACGGGGGCGCCGCTGCGCTCGCCGCGGCTGCATTCCTGCGCGGTGATGCTGAACCTGCTCGGTGACCTCTGGTTCAGCGCCGGCGACCCGGACTCGCCCCAAGAGCCGGACTGGGCCGCGTTGCTGGCCCTGCCCGGGGTGCACCTGCATCTGTACGGCAAGGCGCAGGCTCGCCCGGGACGCAAGATGGGCCACCTGACGGTGACCGCCGCCACGGCCGCACAGGCGCGCGACGTGGCGCTGCAGGCGGCGGCGTGCCTGGGCATCGAGGCGTTCTGAGCCGTGCTGCGCCCCGGTGACGATGCGGCGGCCGTCGCCGAGGCGGCCCGGGTACTGGCCGGCGGCGGGCTGGTCGGTCTGCCGACCGAAACCGTCTACGGCCTCGCAGCGCGGGCCGATCGCGACGAGGCCGTTGCGGCGGTCTTCGAACGCAAGGGCCGGCCCAGCGATCATCCGCTGATCGTGCATATCGCCGATCCCGCCGACGCCACCCACTTCACCGAGGCGCTGCCGGCCCTCGCGCGGCGCCTCGGCGAGGCCTTCTGGCCGGGGCCACTGACGGTCATCGTCCCGCGGCGCCCCGGCATGGCCGGCGCCGCAGCCGCGGGGCAGGCCACGATCGGCCTGCGCTGCCCCTCGCACCCGGTTGCCCAGGCGCTGCTGCGCGCCGCGCGCGAGCTCGGCGTCCCCGGGATCGCGGCGCCGAGTGCGAACCGCTTCGGCCGCATCAGCCCGACGCGGGCCGCCCATGTCGTCGAGGAGTTCGGCGACGACCTGCTGGTGCTCGACGGCGGGGAATGCGCGGTCGGGATCGAATCCGCGATCGTCGACTGCTCGCGTTCCCACCCGGTGCTGCTGCGGCCGGGCCAGATCGGGCGCGACCGGCTGGAGGCGGCCGCCGGCGAGCGGTTGCGCGAGCCGGACGACGAGGCACCGCGTGCGCCCGGCACGCTGGAGGCGCACTATGCGCCACGGGCCCGGCTGCGACTGATGCCGGCGGGCATGCTGAACACGGCGTTGCAGCTGCTCGGGCCAGCCGAGATCAAGCTGGCGCTATATTCGCGCACGGTCCGCCTGCCGCCCGGGGCGCGGCTGCGGTTCAAGTCCATGCCCTCGCGCGCCGAGGATTGCGCGCACGAACTGTTTGCCGCCCTGCGCGAACTCGATGCCCAGGGTGTGGATCTGATCTGGGTCGAGGAGCCGCCGCCGGGTCCCGAATGGGATGGCGTGCGCGACCGGCTGCAGCGCGCCGCAGCGGCCTGAGGGCGTCGGCGTTGTTTCCCCCTGAATTTCGGAGCACCATGAATCTGTCGGTCAATCTGCTGCGCCGCGGCGCGCTGGGCGCGGCCCTCGCCGCGGCGATGCTGCTCGCCTCCTGCGGCGGCGGCGACCCCGTGGTCGAGTTCGTTCCGACCCGCGTGCTCGCGTTCGGCGACGAGGACAGCGTCATCACGGCCGATGGGCGCAAGTACACCGTCAACGCCTTCAAGGATGACGGCGCAGGCGGCAAGGTGCTGGACTGCTCGGCCAATTCGATCTGGGTGCAGCGCCTGGCCGCGAGCTACGGGCTCGTGTTCCCCGAGTGCAACAGCAACAGCACGACCGACCCGCGCAGCCGCATCTTCGCGACGCCGGACGCGAAGGTGGCGGATCTCGCGACGCAGATCGACCAGCACCTGGCCACCGACACCTTCTCCGAGAAGGACCTGGTGACGCTGATGGTCGGCCAGCACGACGTGCTGGAGCAGTACGCCCGCTACCCCGACACGGGCAAGGCCGAGCTGTTGCAGGCCGTGTTCGATGCCGGCAAGGCGCTGGCGGTGCAGGTGTCGCGCGTGGCCGCGGCTGGCGGCAAGGTGCTGGTCTCGACGGTGCCTGACCTCGGCTTCACGCCGTTCGCGATCAACGAAAACACCAGCACCGGCGACAGCACCCGCGCCGCCTTCCTGGCGCAGCTGGTGGCCAAGTTCAACGAAGGGCTGCGCGTCGGCATCCAGAACGAGACCGGCGATCAGGTCGCGCTGATGCTCACGGACGAGCTGGTGCAATCGATGGCCAAGTTCCCGGGCAGCTACGGCGGCATGACCAACGTGACCAGCGCCGTGTGCGACCCGGCCAAGGCGGCGACCGTCGACCAGTGCACCACCGACACGCTGGTCACCGACGGCAGCGCGCTGCTGTACCTGTGGGCCGACGACATCCACCTGAGCCCGAACGGCCATGCCTACGTGGGCTCGCTGGCCGGCTCGCGGGCGCGCGCGAACCCGTTCTGAGACGGCGTCTCAGTTCTGCGTGTCCGACGGCGCGATCGCGCCGGGATCGGTGATCGCCCATTGCACCAGCGCGTCCAAGGCCGGGCGCGCCGCATTGGCGTTCGGGTGGTTCAGCACCGCCACCAGCACGTAGCGGCGGCCGGTCGCGCTCAGCACGAAGCCGGCCACGCCGGCCACGTCGCGCAGCGAGCCGGTCTTCAGGTGCGCGCGCCCGGCCGGCGCCTTGGAGCGCATCAGCGTGCCGTCGGTGCCCGAGACCGGCAGCGAGGCGAGCAGTTCCGGCATCACCGGGCTGGCCCAGGCCGATTGCAGCAGGCGCGCCAACTGCAGCGCCGACAGCCGCGTCTCGCGCGACAGGCCCGACCCGTTGTCGAGCACGGCCCCGTCGGCCGCGCGCGCCCCGAGCCGCTCGGCGAGCCAGCGGCGCAGCACGTCGCGCGCCGCTTCCGGCGTGCCGCCCGTCCCGCGCACGAGGCCCAGCGTCAGGAAGAGCTGCTGGGCCATCACGTTGTTGCTGTACTTGTTGATCTCGCGCACCACGTCGGCCAGCGGCGGTGACACCAGCTCGAAGTTCGGGCGCGTGGCCGGCGCCGCGCCGTCACGCACGCCGCCGCCGAGCTTGCCGCCCAGTTCGCGCCATAAGCCGACCAGTAATCGCTCGTTGTAGGACTTCGGGTCGGCATAGGCGAGCGACCATTGTTTCTCGCCACAGGCCAGCGGGTAACTGCCGGCCAGCCGGACGCGCTGCGCGTCGCTGAAGTCGGGCCGCAGGTCGCCGCGCCAGTCGCCGCACGGGGCCGCCGACAGCGGCACGCTGGCGTCCGTGCGCAGCCCGGACAGGGTCGGCTCGACCCCGACCAGCGCGACACCCCGCTGCGTGTCGGGGGTGAAGCTCAGCAGGACCGACTTGTAGGCCAGCAGCAGCGCATCCGGACGCACGTTGTAGGGCCGCAGCGGCTCGCCGTCGAAATCCCCCGGGTTCTGCTCCGGCACCATGAACGCGCTGCGGTCGAGCACGATATCGCCGCGGATCTCCCGCACGCCGAGCGCCTGCACCCGGCGCAGCAGCAGCCAGAGCCGCTCGGGCACGAGCTTCGGGTCGCCGCTGCCCTTGATGACGAGGTCGCCCTCCAGCACGCCGTCCGTCACGCTGCCCTGCAGCCAGACCGGCGTCGTCCAGGCCCAGGCCGGCCCCAGCAGGTCCAGTGCGGCGTAGGTCGTCCAGAGCTTGGTCAGCGAGGCCGGGTTCTGCAGGGCCTGTTCCTGCCAGGCGAGCCGGGTCCGCGTGCTGCCCGCCTCCTGCACGACCACCGACAGCGCCTCGGGCGGCACCCGGGCGCGTTCCAGCGCCGCGTAGACCTCCGGCGGCAGTCGCGCCGCCGCGACCGAGCAGGCCAGCGCGGCCGCCAGGGCCGCCAGCATGCGAAGACGCAGGGGCAGATGCATGGGAGGAATGATCGCACGGGCCTTGCCATAAACTTGCCGGATGAGTCGGCTGCTGGCCTTCGACACCTCCACCGAGGCCATGAGCATCGCGCTGTGCCAGCCCGGTTCGACGCTCGTCGTCGATGCCGTCGGCGGCGCCCAGGCGTCGGTGGCGCTGATCCCGCAGATCCTGGGGTTGCTGTCGCGCGGCGAGTGCACGCTGGCCGAACTGGATGCCATCGCCTTCGGGGCCGGACCCGGCGCCTTCACCGGCCTGCGCACGGCCTGCTCGGTGGCGCAGGGGTTGGCGCTCGGGGCGAACAAGCCGGTCCTGCCGATCGACAGCCTGCTGATCGTCGCGCAGGACGCCGAGGAGGGCGGGCGGTTCGACGGCTGGGTGGCGATGGACGCCCGCATGGACGAGGTCTATGCGGCGCAGTACTGGAACGACGGCGCTGGCTGGCAGGTGCTGACGCCGCCGGCGCTGTGGACGCTGCCGGCGCTCGCGGCCCGCTGGGCCGCCGAGCCGCCCCTGCGTGTGGCCGGCTCGGCGCTCGAGGCCTTCGGCGACCGGCTGCCCTGTGCAGGGGCGGTGTGTGTGCCGCAGGCGCGCTCGCGGGGTGCCGCACTCGCCGCGCTGGCACGCGACGCCTGGCAGCGCGGCGTGGCCGTCGATGCCGCGCTGGCGCTGCCGGTCTACCTGCGCGACAAGGTGGCGCTGACCAGCGCCGAACGAGCGGCCGCCCGGGCCGCGGCCGCATGAGCGCGCCGGGTCGTCCCCGGGCGCGAATCCCGGGGGGCGCCGCACCGAGGATGGACCCGTGAGCGCCGTGCTGAAGGACCAACGGCAACTGCTGCCGATGGGCGTTGGCCAGCTCGATGCGGTGATGGCGATCGAGACGGCCGCGTATGCGTTCCCGTGGAGCCGGGGCAACTTTGTCGACTCGCTGGCCTCCGGCTACCCGGCGCGGCTGCTCTACGGTGCGCAGGGCGAACTGCTGGGCTACTTCATCGCAATGGCCGGCGTCGACGAAATGCACCTGCTGAACATCACCACCGCGCCGGCGCACCAGCACCGGGGCCATGGCCGCTTCATGCTGGAGGCGCTCGTCACGCTGTGCCGCGAGCGCGCGGCGCAGCGCCTGTGGCTGGAGGTGCGCCGCAGCAACCCGCGGGCGCAGGAGCTCTACCGGCGCTTCGGGTTCGTGCCGGTCGGCGTGCGCAAGGGCTACTACCCGGCGCCGCTGGGTCAGCGCGAGGACGCGCTGGTGATGAGCCTGGAGATCGACCGCGCCGGAGGTCCGCATGCGCTGGAGTGAACGGCAGCGCAACATGCTGGCCGAGATGGGGATCCGCGTCTGGGCGTCCGAGCCCGAGGCGGTGCTCGCGGAGCCGGCGGACGAGGTGCGCGAGCCGGAGCCCGTCGTCGTTGCGACACGCCGTGCCGCGCCACCGGCGGCCTCGCCGGTGGGCGCCGCGCCGTCCATGCCGGCGCCGGTCGCCCGGCCCGTCGCGGGGAACGTCGCCGGCTCGCGCCCGGAAGGCGTCGCCGCGATGGACTGGGCCGCGCTGCGCGAGGCCGTGGCAGGCTGCACCGCCTGCAAGCTCTGCCAGGGCCGCCGCCAGACGGTGTTCGGCGTCGGCAATCCGAACGCCCAGTGGATGGTCGTCGGCGAGGCGCCCGGCGAGCAGGAGGACCGGCAGGGCGAGCCGTTCGTCGGCAAGTCAGGCCAACTGCTGGACAACATGCTGCGCGCCATCGGATTGACACGCGCGACGGATGACCCGGCGCGGCAGGTCTACATCGCGAACACCATCAAGTGCCGCCCGCCGGGCAACCGCAACCCGGAGCCGGAGGAACTCGCGCAGTGCGAGCCGTTCCTGATCCGCCAAGTGGAGCTGGTGCAGCCGAGGATCATCCTCGCCATGGGGCGCTTCGCCGTGCAGAGCCTGCTGCGCAGCAACGAGGCGATCGGGCGGCTGCGTGGCCGCGTGCACCGCTACCAGGGCGTGCCGCTGATCGTCACCTACCACCCCGCCTACCTGCTGCGCAATCTGGAGGAAAAGGCCCGCGCCTGGGATGACCTCTGCCTCGCGCGGCAGACCTTCGAGACGCAGACGCCGGGCGCCGCATGAAGGCCGCCGCCGGGGAACCGGTCCTGCACGACGAGGCGGCCTGGGACGCGCTGCCCGGCATGGTGGTCATGCTTGATGCGCGCGGCGCGCTGCGGCACGCGAATGCGGCGTTCACCCGCTTTGCCGGGCGGGATCTGGACGGCCTGCTCGGCACGCTCTGGCAGGACCTGGTCGGCACGGAGGCGCTGGCGCACCTGCTGCAGGCGCTCGACGGCGGGGCCGAGTTCGCGCTGCAACTGCCGATGCGCTGCGCCCCCGCCGCGGCGCGGCCCGACGGCTGGGTCGAGTGGGCGGGCCGCTGGCAGGCCATCGCTGGACACTGGCTCTGCCTGCTGCACGACATCAGCGCCGGCAAGGCGGCGGAGGGCGAGGCCCGAGCCCAGGCGGCGCTGTTCCGGCTGCTGGCCGACAACGTGCCGGTGCTGATCGCGTACTACCGGGCGAGCGACTTCACCTGCGGCTTCGCCAACAAGGCGTATGCCCGCACCTTCGGCACCGACGAGCAAGCCATCCTCGGGCGCACCTTCGCGGAAGTGATCGGGCAGGCCGCGGCCGAGCAGATCCAGCCCAGCGTCGATCTCGTATTGCGACGCCAGCAGGCGGCGTCGTACGAGCGCCAGCTTGCGCAGCCGGACGGCAGTCCGCGCTGGATCGAGGTCAACCTGCTGCCGCACGTCGGCGACGCGGGTACGACGGTCGGTTGCTTCGTGCTGATCTCGGACATCACCAAGCACCGCCTCGCCGAGCGCGCCGTGCGCGCCTCCGAGGAGCGCCTCGACAAGTTCATGCAGGCCAGCGCGGAAGGCATCGTGTTCCACCAGGACGGGCTGATCACCGACGCGAATCCGGCCCTCTGCGCGCTGACCGGCTACCGGCTCGACGAACTGCTCGGCCGGCCCACGCTGGAGTTCGTCGCGCCGGAGCAGATCGCCAAGGTGACGGCGATGGTCGCCAACGCGGACGAGACGCCCTACGAGAGCGTGCTGATCGGCAAGTCGGGCGAGCGCATCGCGGTCGAGTTCATCGGCCGCACGCTGGTGCACCAGGGCCAGAGCGTGCGCATGTCGATCGTGCGCGACATCCGCGACCGGCAGGCGGCGCAGGCGCGCATCCACCACCTCGCGCACCACGACGCGCTGACCGGCCTGCCGAACCGCATGGCCTTCATGGAGCAGCTGGGCCACGAGATGGCAGCGGCCGATGCCGGCGGGGCGCGGCTCGCGCTGCTGTTCATCGACCTGGACCACTTCAAGCGCGTCAACGACTCGCTCGGCCACCTGGTGGGCGACACGCTGCTGCGCACCGTGTCCGAGCGCATCCTCGGCTGCCTGCGCGCGACCGACCGCGTCGCCCGCTTCGGCGGCGACGAGTTCATGGTGCTGCTGCTGGGCATCGGCTCGCCGGAGCAGCAGCGCGCCGACGTCGACGAGGTGGCGCGCAAGCTGCTCACCGCGATCGAGGCGCCGCTGATCGCCGAAGGCCGGCCGATCACCGTGACGCCGTCGATCGGCGTGGCGTTCTACCCCGACGATGCGCGCAGTCCCGACGAACTCGTGCAGCATGCCGACAACGCGATGTACCAGGCGAAGGCGCGCGGGCGGGCGCACCACCGGTTCTTCGACCCGGACATGGCCGACACCGCCTACGCGGCGCTGGTGCTCGAAGGGCAGCTCGCGCATGCGCTGGAGCGTGGCGAGTTCGAGCTGTACTTCCAGCCGCAGCAGCGCGCACGCGACGGCACGCTGGCCGGGGCGGAGGCGCTGCTGCGCTGGAACCATCCCGAGCGCGGCCTGCTGATGCCCGACGAATTCATCCCGGTGGCCGAGCGCCAGCGCCTGATGCTGCCGATCGGGCAGTGGGCGCTGCGCGAGGCGGCACGCTGCGTGTCGTCCTGGCAGGCACAGGGGCTGGCGGTCGCGCCAGTCGCGGTCAACCTGTCGACGGTGCAATTTCAGTCCGTCGGTTTCGTCGAGGTGGTCGCGCAGGTGCTGAAGGACGAAGGCGGCCATGTCGCCGGGGCCGGTCTGCTCGAGCTCGAGCTGACCGAGCGCATGCTGATGGACGATCTCGAGGAGGTGAAGCACCGCCTCGAGCGGCTGAAGGCGATGGGCCTGGGCATCGCGGTGGACGATTTCGGCACCGGCTATTCGTCGCTCGGCCACCTGAAGGAACTGCCGATCGACAAGATCAAGATCGACCGGTCGTTCGTGCACGACCTGCCGGAAAACCGCGACTCGGCCGCCATCACGCGGGCCATCATCCAGCTCGGCCTGAACCTCGGGCTGACCGTGATCGCCGAGGGGGTGGAAACCGAGGCCCAGCGCGCCTTCCTCGCCGACCACGGCTGCGACCAGCTGCAGGGCATGCTGATCGGCCCGGCGCTCCCGGCGCAGGCCTTCGAAGCCTTCGCGCGCGAGCGGCGCGCCGCCGAGCGGCAACGCTGAGCGCCGCGGGTCGCGCGTCCTACTTCTTCTGCTTGACCGGGCGGACCCAGCCCGCCAGCGACACCGCCCTGGCGCGTGCCACGGTCAGCTGGCCCGCCGGCGCGTCCTTGGACAGGGTCGATCCGGCGCCGATCGTCGCCCCCGCGCCGATCCGGATCGGCGCCACCAGCACGCAGTTGCTGCCCACGTGCACGTTCTCGCCGATCTCGGTGCGGTGCTTGTTGGCGCCGTCGTAATTGGCGGTGATGCTGCCGGCGCCGTAGTTGACCCGTTCGCCGACCGTTGCGTCGCCCAGGTAGGCGAGGTGGTTGGCCTTCGCGCCGCGTGCCAGCGTCGAGTTCTTCACCTCGACGAAGTTGCCGATGTGCACCTCCTCGCCGAGGTCGGCACCCGGCCGCAGCCGCGCGAACGGGCCGACCAGCGCCCGCGCGCCGACGTGCACGCCGGCGGCCTCGCCGTCCATGTGCGTGAACGGGTGGATCACGGCGCCGGCATCGATGCGCGCGTTGCGGATCACGCAGTGCGACGAGATGCGCGCTCCGTCGCCGATCTCGACCCGGCCCTCGAAGACGCAGTCGATGTCGATCTCCACGTCCTGGCCACAGACCAGCTCGCCGCGGATGTCCAGGCGCGCCGGATCGGCCAGGCGCACGCCCGCTTCCATCAGTGTGTCGGCCAGACGGCGCTGGTAGCGGCGTTCCAGGTCCGCCAGCTGGACCGGGCTGTTGACGCCCAGCACCTCGCTCTCGTCGTGGGCGTGCGTCGCGACCACGGGCACCTGGTCGGCCACGGCCAGCGCGACGACGTCGGTCAGGTAGTACTCGCCCGCGGCGTTGTCGTTCCTCAGCGCCGCGAGCCAGCGCTTCAGCAGCGCGGTCGGCACCGCCATCACGCCGGTGTAGACCTCCTGGATGCGCCGTTGCGCCGGGCTCGCGTCCTTGTGCTCGACGATGCCCTCGATCGTGCCGCCCACCGGGTCGCCGCTGCGCACCACGCGGCCGTAGCCGCTCGGGTCGGGCAGCACGATGGTCAGCAGCGCGAGGCGCCGGCCGTCGCAGGCCTGCACCAGCGCGCGCATCGTCCCGGCCTCGATCAGCGGCACGTCGCCGTTCAGGATCAGCGTCGTGCCTTCATCGTGCAGCAGCGGCGCGGCCTGCTGCACCGCGTGCCCGGTGCCGAGCTGCGGCTGCTGGCGCGCGAACACCAGGTTCGGCGCCGCCACGGCCGCCTCGACCTGCTCGGCACCGTGGCCCGTGACGGCGACGATGCGCTGCGCCTCCAGCGTCCGGGCCGCGTCCAGGACATGCTGCAGTAGACTGCGCCCGGCCAGCCGGTGCAGCACCTTGGGCAGGGCCGACTTCATGCGGGTTCCCTTGCCAGCGGCCATGATCACGATGTCCAGAGCCATGTCGTCGTCTCGTTCGGGCGTTTCGGGCGGATTGCTGCGCGGGATTATCGCGGCGCTGCTGATCCTCGCTCTGGGGGGGTGCAGCGCGGTGCGCTTCGGTTACAGCCAGGCGCCCGACCTCGTCTACTGGTGGCTGGACGGCTACGTCGATTTCGACGAGGCGCAGACGCTGCGCACGCGCGAAGGCATCCGGCACTGGTTCGAGTGGCATCGGCGCACGCAGCTGCCCGACTACGCCCGCCTGCTGGCGCAGGCCCGTGCCGAGGCCCCGGCCGACGGGACACCGGAGCAGGCCTGCCGCTGGTGGCAGCAGCTGCGCGAGCGGGCCGACGTGGCGCTCGCCGAGGCGCTGCCGGTCGCTGCCGAGGTGGTCCCGCTGCTGACGCCGGCGCAGTTGCAGCACATCGAGCGCCGGCAGGCCAAGTCGAACGACGAGTTCCGCGCCGAGTACCTGGCGGCGCGGCCCGAGCGGCGCCTCGAGGACAGCGTCGAGCGGGCCATCGACCGCGCCGAGTTCCTCTACGGCACCCTGGACGAACGCCAGCGCGAGCGGGTCGCGAAGCTGGTGGCCGCGTCGCCGTTCGACGCCGAGCTGTGGTTCGCCGAACGCCGCCAGCGCCAGCAGGATGCGCTCGCGCTGCTGCGCCGCGTGGTGGCGGAGAAGCCGGACCGCGAGGCGACGCTCGCGATGCTGCGCGCCTATGCCGATCGCCTGACGCGCTCGCCGCGCGAGGAGTACCGCCGCTACGCGCAGCGGCTGACCACCTTCAACTGCAGCTTCGCCGCCGCGCTGCACAACGACACCACGCCGGTCCAGCGCAAGGCGCTCGCCGAACGCCTGCGGGGCTGGGAGAACGACCTGCGGGCGCTCGCGTCCGAGGCCCAGTGAACGCGCGTCGGCCCCGCGCTACTTCGGGTTGATCTCGGTGGTCACGCGGCGCGGGTTCACGCCGCCGGTCGGGAAGTCCTTCAGCGCCGCCTCGAACATCGCCGGCAGCAGCGACTGGATCGACGGCGAACTGCCGTCGTTGCTGGCGCGGGCCTCGAACAGCGGCTGCGAACTCTTCCGGTCGCGGATCAGCACGGCGACTTCGCGTTCGTAGTAGGGGCCCGGCGGGCCGTACACGAAGCCGAAGCCGGGACGCAGATAAGGGCGACCCCAGTGGCTGTAGTACAGGCCGCCGCGCCACCACAGGGGGTCGTCGTAGTAGTAGTAGCGGTCGTTGGCGTCGACGCGCGCGCCGAGCTGCACGACGTACTCCGAGGTCTTCTCGTCGCCGGCCGGCGTGAAGCCCGCCAGCTCGAGTGCACGGCGCGCCGAGTCCTCGAGCAACTGCTGCTGTTCGGGGCGCGCCTGCTGCGAGGGCAGCCGCTCGAACGCGTAGGTGCCGGGCTTGCGATCGGCCGGCCACTGGCTGAAGCTGGAGACGTTGCTGCTCAGGTTGTTCAGCGCCGCGCAGCCGCTCAGCGTCAGCGCGGCAGCGAACAGGGCCAGGGTCGGGATCAGGGGTCGGTGCATGGTGGAGTCCTCCACGGCACTTACGGGTCAGTCGTCGCGGTGGATGCGCACCGGCATCGCGGCTGGCGCACAGTCCTCTTCCTCGTCGAACGCGCGGTCGCCGGCCGGGTTGACGACGCCGGTCGTTTGGAGCGTCGTGAACGGGTAGAGTTTCCTGTCCATCAGGTGCGACGGCACGATGTTGCCCATGGCGGTGAAGATGTTGTCCAGCCGACCGGGGAACTGGCGGTCCCACTCGCGCAGCATCTTCTTCATCTGCACCCGCTGCAGGTTGTCCTGGCTGCCGCACAGCGTGCACGGGATGATCGGGAAGCGGCGGTGCGCCGCCCAGCGCTCCAGGTCCGGCTCCGCGACGTAGGCGAGCGGGCGGATCACGATGTTCCTGCCGTCGTCGCTGACGAGCTTGGGCGGCATGCCCTTGAGCCGGCTGCCGAAGAACATGTTCATGAACAGCGTCTGCAGCATGTCGTCGCGGTGGTGGCCGAGCGCGATCTTGGTCGCCCCCAGTTCGCCGGCGACGCGGTACAGGATGCCGCGCCGCAGCCGCGAGCACAGGCTGCACATCGTCTTGCCCTCGGGCACCAGGCGCTTCACGATCGAGTAGGTGTCCTGGTTCTCGATGTGGAACGGGATCGCGCGGCTCGCCAGGTACTCCGGCAGCACGTGCTCGGGGAAGCCCGGTTGCTTCTGGTCGAGGTTGACCGCGATCAGGTCGAAGCGCACCGGCGCGCGCTGGCGCAGGTTGATCAGGATGTCCAGCAGCGCATAGCTGTCCTTGCCGCCGGAGACGCACACCATCACCTTGTCGCCGTCCTCGATCATGTTGAAGTCGGCGATCGCCTGTCCCACCAGGCGGTGCAGCCGCTTCGAGAGCTTGTTCAGCTCGTGCGCCTCGCGTGCGGAGGCCTGGCCGTCGTCGAGCACTGCGCTCATGTCGTTTCCTTCATGCCGAACACCTCGCAGCCGACTCCGGCGCTGTCGGCGTACACATCGGTCTTCTCGGTGGAGACGCGCGCCGCGCGCACGTCGGGATGAGCGAGCATCGCCGCCAGCAGGTCGTCGCACAGCGTCTCCTGCAGGTGGATGTGGCCGCGGCGGACGCGGCCCTCGATGCTGGCGCGGATGAAATCGTAGTCGACCACCTCGTGCAGCTCGTCGCGCGCCGGCGTCGAGACCGCGAGCGGCACGAACAGCTCGACGTTGATCAGCACGCGCTGCGCGCCGCGCTTCTCGAAGTCGTGCACGCCGATGTCGATGCGCACCTCGTGGTCGCGCAGGAACAGGCGCCGGCAGTCCGCCAGCCGCGGGTCGAGCGGCCAGCCGCTCATGAGGCCTGCGCCCGCACGAGGTGGACCACGTCGCGCGGCTGCCTGGCCAGGTGCTGGCCGCCATCGACCAGCAGCGTGGTGCCGGTCACCGCCCCGGCCTGCAACAGGTAGCGCACGGCCTGCGCGATGTCCTGCGGTGTCGACGCGCGCTGCAGCGGCGTCATGCAGTGCGCCGCGTCGAACTCGGCCGCGCTCATGTCGCCGGACGGCAGCGTGACGCCAGGCGCCACGCCGCAGACGCGCAACCGCGGCGCGAGCGCCTGGGCCAGCAACTCGGTGGCGGCCTGCAGCGCCGCCTTGGACAGCGTGTACGAGAGGAAGTCCGGGTTCGGGTTCCACAGCTTCTGGTCGAGCAGGTTGACCACGCAGCCCTGGCCACCGCGCGCCGCAACGTGATCGTGCAACGCCCGCGCCAGCAGGATCGGCGCAGCAGTGTTGACGCGCCAGTGCGCCTCCATCGCCGCGTGGCCGAAGCCGGCGACGTCGTCGGGCTCGAACAGCGAGGCGTTGTTGACCACCGCGTCGACCTGCCCGAGGCACCGCAGCGCGGCCGGCAGCAGGGCGCGGCTGGCGGCCTCGTCGGCCAGGTCGGCGGTGAACTCCTCGGCGCGTGCGCCGGCGGCGCGCAGCTCGGCCAGCGTCGCCGCCGCCTCGTCGGCATGGCCGCGGTGGTGCAGCGCGATGTCGAAGCCGTGCGCCGCGAGGTCGAGCGCGATGGCGCGGCCGATGCGACGGGCCGCGCCGGTCACCAGCACGACAGGACGATGCGCCATGGTTCCTACAATGGTGCGATGCAACGAGACGAGGCCGACAGTGTATCGGCGGCCCTGCAGGCGCAGATCCGCGGGGCCATCGAGGCGGCGGGCGGCTGGCTGGGCTTCGACCGCTTCATGGCGCTGGCGCTGTACGCGCCGGGTCTGGGCTACTACAGCCGCGACGCGCGCCAGTTCGGCCACGGCCCGGCCTCGGGCAGCGACTTCGTCACCGCGCCGGAACTCTCGCCGCTGTTCGGTCGCGCGCTGGCGCGCCAGGTGGCCCAGGCGCTCGACGCCGCCGGCGCTGCCGAGGTGGTCGAGTTCGGCGCCGGTTCGGGAGCGCTGGCCGCGCAGCTGCTCGACGCGCTGGGCGAACGCGTGCAGCGCTACACCATCGTCGACCTGTCGGGTGCGCTGCGCGAGCGCCAGCGCGAACGCCTCGCGGCGCACGCCGCGAAGCTGCGCTGGCTGGACCGCTGGCCCGAGGCGATCGAGGGCGTCGTGGTCGGCAACGAGGTGCTCGACGCGATGCCGGTGCAGCTGCTGCAGTTCGACGGCCGCGACTGGCACGAACGCGGCGTCGCGCTGGCCGAGAGCGCGTTCGTGTTCGCCGACCGGCCGACGGCGCTGCGCCCGCCGGTGGCGGGCTTCGAGGTGCCGGGAGCCGTCACGGAGATCCACCCGCAGGCCGAGGCCTTCGTCGCGACGCTCGCGCAGCGGCTCGTGCGCGGTGCGGCGTTTTTCATCGACTACGGCTTTCCGGAAGCGGAGTACTACCATCCGCAGCGCCATGGCGGCACGCTGATGTGCCACCGCGGGCACCGGGCCGACGGCGACCCGCTCGCGGCGGTCGGCGAGAAGGACATCACCGCGCATGTCAATTTCACCGGCATCGCGCTGGCCGGGCAGGACGCCGGGCTGGACGTGCTGGGCTACACCAGCCAGGCGCATTTCCTGATGAACTGCGGCCTGCTCGAGCTGCTGCAGGGCGCCGATTTGCGCAGCGTCGCCAACGCGCAGAAGCTGCTGACCGAGCACGAGATGGGCGAGTTGTTCAAGGTGATCGCGTTCGGCCGCGGGATCGAGCTGGCGCCGCTGGGCTTCGCGCGCGGCGACCGGACCCACACCCTCTGAGGCACACAACGATGCGCTGGCTGCTCGTGTTCCTGCTCGCGTTCCTGGTGTTCCAGGGGCTGGCCGGCTGGCTGCAGCGCATCGGCCTGGGCCGGCTGCCGGGGGACTTCAGCTTCCGCTGGCGCGGGCGGGTCTGGCACCTGCCAGTGGCCAGCAGCCTGCTGCTCAGCCTGATCGCGATGCTGATCGGCGCGCTGATCTAGGGTCGATCCAGGCCGCGGCTCAGCTCTCGATCGTCCACTGATGTGCGCACTGGCGGCAGCGCACCGAGACGGTCTGCCCGTCGTGCTCGGCGTGCACGAGCTGGAAGCGCGCGTAGGTGTCGCAAGACGGGCAGTCGGCCTGGTTGGCCACCGACTCGGCGTGCGACAGCAGGTAGAGGTAGCGGCGCAGCGACCACAGGCCGACCGCGGCGCACAGCAGCAGCGTGGTCAGGTCCTGCAGGCGGTCGGCGAGCGAGTGGTAGCGCGACGAACCCTCGATGGCCGCGAACACGCCGATCGTGCACATGAAGGTCAGGGCCAGGCAGGCATGGCTCTGCAGCAGTTCACGCTCGTACCACTTGCGGAACCCGTGCTTGCGGATGCCGTCGGCCAGCCTCATCTGCTCCCCTTGACCCGACTCGCGGCCATGGTCGCACAAACCCCGGGCCGGCGTCAGGCGTCGGCGGGCAATCCCTGCGCAATCGCTCGGATGCGCGCGGCATGGATCCGGTCGCCCACCACCGGGCCGGACAAGCCCCGCTGGGCCGCCTCGGCGGCCACCGCGGCCGTGTCGACGCCGCGCGCCAGCGCCAGCGCGGCGCCGAGCCGTTCCCGCGGCGGGTAGGGGTCGTCCGCGTGGCCGGTGCGGCCGCGCGCGTCGCACTCGCAGGCCAGCAGCAGCTCGTCGAAGCGGTCCGGGCGGCGCAGCGCGTCGCAGCGCTCCAGCAGGCGCAGCAGGGCGGCCGCGCCGAGGTCCTGGCTGCGGTGCACGTGGCCGTGTTCACGTGCCACCACCTCGGCCAGTTCACGGCAGGCGGCCGGCACGCGCCAGCGTTCGGACAGTGCCTGCACCAGCGCGACGCTGCGCTCCTCGTGCCCGCGGTGGCGCGGCAGCTCCGCGGCCGGCGTCTCGCCCTTGCCGAGGTCGTGTCCCAGGCAGGCGAAGCGCACGGCCAGACTCGCCTGCAGCCGCGCCGCCATGTCCAGCACCATCATCAGGTGCACGCCGGTGTCCACCTCCGGGTGGTGCTCGCTCGGCTGCGGCACGCCCCACAGCCGGTCGACCTCGGGCAGCAGCCGCGCCAGCGCGCCGCCCTCGCGCAGCACCTCGAACATGCGGCTGGGCCGCTCCTCCATCAGCCCGCGCGACAGTTCCTGCCAGACGCGCTCGGCCACCAGAGCGTCGACCTCGCCGGCCGCCACCATGCGCCGCACCAGCGCCATCGTCTCCGGCGCGACGCTGAAATCGGGCCAGCGCGCGGCGAAACGGGCCAGGCGCAGGATGCGCACCGGATCCTCGGCGAAGGCGTCGGAGACGTGGCGCAGCACACGCGCCGCGAGGTCGGCGGCGCCGCCGAACGGGTCGATCAGCCGGCCCTCCTCGTCCTGCGCCATCGCGTTGACGGTCAGGTCGCGCCGGGCCAGGTCCTCCTCCAGCGTGACCTCCGGCGCGGCGTGGAACACGAAGCCGTGGTAGCCGGGCGCCGTCTTGCGTTCGGTGCGCGCCAGCGCATGCTCCTCGTGGGTCTCCGGGTGCAGGAAGACCGGGAAGTCGCGCCCGACCGGCGCGAAGCCGCATTCGAGCATCTCGGCCGGCGTCGCGCCGACCACGACCCAGTCGCGGTCGCCGGCGGGCCGGCCGAGCAGGCGGTCGCGCACCGCGCCGCCGACGAGAAAGCGCTGCATGCGGCGCAGTGTAGGCGCCGCCCGCCCCGCTCCTCAGCGGTGCGTGCGGTAGGGCTCCTCGAAGTCGAGGAAATCCTGCTCGGCCAGTGCGTCGGCGATCCAGGCGGCCACGCCGGGCAGCGCACGCACCCGCTCCATGTAGGCGGCGACGGCCGGCGGCACCGGCACGCCGTAGGTGTGCAGGCGCATGACCACCGGCGCGAAGTAGGCGTCGGCGATGCTGAAGGTCCCGAACAGCAGCGGGCCGCCGGAGGCCTCGAGCAGCCCGGTCCACATCTGCACCAGGCGCTCGACGTCGGCGCGCACCGCCGGCTGCTCGGCCAGCACGCGCTGCCCGACCTCCGGCAGCCGCGCCTCGATGTTCATCGGGAAGTGGCTGCGCAGCGCCATGAAGCCCGAGTGCATCTCGGCGCAGACGCTGCGCGCGCGCGCCCGCGCCTTCGTATCGGCCGGCCAGAGCTGCAGCGCCGGGTACTTCTCGGCGAGGTACTCGGCGATCGCCAGCGTGTCCCAGACGGTCAGGTCGCCATCCAGCAACGCCGGAACCCGGCCGGTCGGCGTGACGCGCGCCAGCTCGGTCTTGAAGTTGGACTCCGGCGTGAACGCGTCGAAGCGGATCTTGCGCTCCTCGAACGCGATGCCGGCCTGCTTCATCAGCACCCAGGGGCGCATCGACCAGGACGAGTAGTTCTTGTTGCCGAACACGAGCTGCATCAGGTCCTCCTTGTGAGCAGCCATGCTATCGAGCCGCCCGGCGTGCGGCGTGACCGATTTGCATCGCAGCGATGCGCGGCGCGCATCGGCGCCGCGCTGCCGTCAGCTGCGGCGCGCGCGGGAGCGCCAGGGGTCCAGCCGCGCCGGCCCGCGGCCGGGAGCGAGGTACTCCGGTGCGACGGCGTCGAGCGTGGCGGCGCGGATGCCGAGCCGGTCCAGCCCCGGCAGCTGGCCGCCGGCGACACTGGGCACCGTCATCGAGTCCAGGTTGTCGGGCGACAGCAGCGGCTCGCCGGGCAGCAGCGTCATCAGGCGGGCCTGCAGGCGGGCGAGCGCGTCCGGCAGCGGCCAGACCGGCCGCGGGTGGCCGGACCAGCGGCCCGCCGCCTCGACGAGCTGCCGCAGCGTCACCACCTCGGGACCGGCGCATTCGATCACCTGGCCGACGGTCGAGGGGTCGTCCAGGCAGCGCACGACGGCCTCCGCCACGTCCTCGACCCAGACCGGCTGGTAACGGGATTCCGCGCCGGCCAGCGGCAGCACCGGTGCCAGGGCCTGCAGCCGCGCGAACAGGTTGAGCAGCCGGTCGTGCCGGCCGTACATCAGCGAGGGGCGCAGCACCGTCAGCTCCAGGCCGGCGGATTGCCACGCCGCCTCGCCGGCGGCCTTCGAGCGCAGGTAGCGGCTCGGCGCCGCCGCGCCGACACCGAGGGCGCTGACATGGATCACACGCCGCACGCCGGCCGCGACGCAGGCCGCAGCCAGGCGCTTCGGCAACTCGACGTGGACCTGCCGGAAGCGCTCCTCGCTGCCGTGCAGCACCGCGACGAGGTGGATCAGCGCGTCCGCGCCGCGCAGCAGGCCGGGCAGCTGCGCATCGTCGTGCAGGTCCGCCTCGACCGGCTGCACCGTCGGCAGCATCTGCACCTCGCGGGCATGCATGATGCGCCGCGTCGGCACGACGATGCGGCCGCCGGCCCCGCCGGAGCGTTCCACGAGGCGCTCGCAGACGCTGCGGCCGAGGAATCCGGTGCCGCCGGTGACGACGATGTGGCGCGGTCGGGCCATGTCAGGGGAGGTCCTTGTCCTCCGCCGGCGCACCCGTGTCGCGTGGGCCGATCGGGCTGCCCAGGCGCGCCTTCAGCGCAGGCGCCGACGCGTGGCCCAGCAGCACGGTGTACACGGCGGCATTGCTCAGCACCTTCTTGACGTAGTCGCGCGTCTCGTTGAAGGGGATGTTCTCGGCCCAGGCCGCTGGCTCCAGCAGTGGGCCTTCCCGCCAGCGCCGCGAGCGGCTCGGGCCGGCGTTGTACGCCGCGGCGGCGAGCGCCTGCGAACCGCCGAAGTCGTCCAGCACCAGCTTCAGGTAGCTGGTGCCCAGGCGCAGGTTGGTGTCGCGGTCGGTGATCTGGTCGGCGCTGTAAGCCAGCCCGATCTTGCGCGCCGTCCAGCGTGCCGTGGCGGGCATGATCTGCATCAGCCCCGAGGCGCCGACGCCGGAGCGGGCCTCGAGCACGAAGCGCGACTCCTGGCGGATCAGCCCGAACACGTAGGCCGGGTCGAGCCCGATCTCCTTCGCGCGCGCTTCCAGTTCGCGCCGGAACGGCGTGGGGAAGCGCTGCTGCAGGTCGACCTCGACGCGGGTGCGGTCGCTGGTGTTGATGCAGCGGTCCCACACCTCGCGGTCGCAGGCCCTCTGCGCGGCGGCCAGCAGCGCGCGGTCGTCCATGCCGCGCAGCGAGTAGTTCCACTCGCGCACGCCTTCGCTGCGCAGCCCCAGCGCGATCAGCTGCAGCCCGCGGGTCAGCCCCGGGTGCTGGGCGGCTGCGGCCACCTCGTCGTCCGTCAGCGGTGCGGGCTGCGGCGGCAGTGCCGGGGCCTCGCCCAGTTCCTCGGCGGCCAGCTTGCCGTAGAAGCTCAGCGGCCCGGCAATGCCGGCCAGCAGCTCGCGGGCCAGCGCCTGCATGCCGTCGCCATCCTGCGACCCGGCCGACAGGGCCAGCAGGCCGCGCGCCTTCCAGTACACCCAGGCCGGGTCGCGCTGCTCCGACGGGCTCATCGCGTTGACCGCCTGCAGCACCTGCTGCCAGCGGGCCTTGCCGCCGTCGGCGCGCAATGCGGCGCGGGCCTTCCAGGCCAGCAGCTCGTCGGGCCAGTCGGACTCCGCACCCCCGCGGCTGGCGCGCAACTCGGCGCGCCGGAAGTGGTCCGACGCGTTCGGCAGCAGCTTCTGCGCCGCCTGCCGGCCGGCGCTCGCCCAGGCCCAGGCGGCCAGGTCCGGCGGGAGGGATTTCTCCCAGCGCCCGTCGAGCTGGGTGGCGGCCGCATCCGGATCGTTCGCCGCCATGCGCATCAGCGCGAGCGTGGTCAGCTCGGCGGCCGTGCGCTGGCTGGCCGAGGCGCTGCGCGCCAGGTAACGCGCGGGGTTGTCGCTGATCTCGGCGAGCGCCGCGGCCGCGCCGGGCAGCAACTCGACCGCCTGGCGCACGGTGCGCAGCCGGCCGGCGTCCATCGCGACACGCGCCTTGCGCCAGACATCGCTGGCGGTGAACCGGCGCGCCTCCAGCAGCGACGTCGCCATCAGCGCGCAGCCGTCGTCCGGCTCGCGCTGGGCCAGCCAGGCGGCCAGCGCCGCATCGCGCACGTCCTTGCCGCCCTGGTGGTCGACCAGCAGCGCATAGCAGGTGACCTCGCGGTCGTCGTTCATGCGGAAGCGCGGGTAGTCGACGGCGAAGTTCGCCCAGTCGCGCCGCTTGCCCAGCTCGAGCAGCCAGTCGTTGCGCAGCCGGTCCTCGACGTAGGTGCCGCGCCAGCGCGCATAGAAGGCGTTCAGCTCCGGTTGCTGCGCCTCGGCGAGGCGGTTGCCGAGCTCGAAGTACTCGACCCACATCGCCAGCGGATGCTGCATCGCCAGCGCCGCGCTGCGCGCGCTGACGAGCTTGGGGCCGTCCTTGCGGCGCAGCGCCTCGCGCGCGTCGATGACCAGGTTGTCACCCTCGGAAGCCGCGCAGGCCGGGAACCCCCCGGTCAACGCAGCGACGGCGAGGGCGGCGGCGGCCGCCCGGCGCCACCCGTGGCGCCCATATACTGACCTCGCACTCCTTCGGTTCAACGCCGTTCCATTCGTCTTGTCTGCCGCGCCGCCTGCCTCCCGCCGCCAGGCTCTGCGCCTGCAACTGCGGGCCGAGCGCGAGCGATTCGCGGCCGGTGCCACCTTCGCCGCCGCGCACGAGGCGCTCGCGGCCCGATTGGCTGCGGTGCTCGCCCGACTCGAGCCGCAATGCCTTGGCCTCTACGCGGCCATACGATCCGAATTTAACGCAGCAGTTGCATTGCGCGACGACGCGATGACGATCGGCCTGCCCTGGGCATTGCCATTCACGCGGCGCGAACCGCGCGAGATGCACTACCGGCGCTGGGACCGCACGCCGGCGACGCTGCTCGACGAGTGCGGCATTCCCGCCTGCGAGGGGGCCCCCGTCGTGCCCGACGTGGTGCTGGTGCCCTGCGTGGGCTTCACGCGCGAAGGGTACCGGCTCGGCTACGGCGGCGGCTATTTCGACCGCTACCTCGCCGCCCATCCGCACGTGACGGCCGTCGGCGTGGCTTGGTCGGGGGCGGAGATCGCGGCCGACGAATTCGACGTGCAACCGCACGACCGGCCGCTGATGCTGGTGGTGACCGAGCAGGCCGTGTTCGGCGGCTGAAGAATCCTCAGTCGCCCTCGCCGGGGCCGATGGCGTCGTCGCCGGTTTCGCCGATCGCCGCGCGGGTCAGCGCCGCCTGGGCCTCGACCCACTCGCAGAACTGGCGCACCTCGGGCCGGCTGCGGCCGCCGGTGCCCTCGATCAGCCAGTAGGTGTAGGGGCTGGTGGTGCGGCCGGACAGCCCGAACGGCTCGACCAGCTCGCCGCGCGCGAGCGCCTCGTAGACGAGTGCGACGCGGGCCAGCGCCACGCCCTGGCCGGCCAGCGCCGCCTGCACCTGCTGGTAGGTGAAGTTCAGGTACAGCCAGCGGCGCGGCTGCAGCGCCGCGACGCCCTGCTGGGCCAGCCAGTGGCGCCAGCTCAGGTACTCGGTGCTGGCCTTGTTGTCGTCCTCCTCGGCCAGGGTGTGCTGCGCCAGGTCGGCCGGGCGCGCCAGCGGCGGGGCGCTGCCGTGGCTGATCTGTTCCATCAGCTGGCGGCTCACCGCCGGGGTCAGCGTCTCGCCGAACAGGCGCACCGCGCCCGGCGGCGCCTGGGCCGGGCTGCAGTAGCGCAGGACCAGGTCCAGCTCGGGGTCGTCGAGGTCGGCCAGCGAGTCGTGCGCCGAGACGCGGATGTCGATGTCCGGGTGCTGACGCTGGAAGGCCTCGATGCGCGGCAGCAGCCACAGCGACGCGAACGACGCGAAGGTCGACACGCTGACGCGTTGCCGGCTGCGCTTCTCGCGGATCTGCCGCACGCTGGCGTCGAGCCGGGCCAGGAAGGGCTCGACGCTGCGCAGCAGCTGGGTGCCGTCCTGCGTCAGCTCGACGTGGCGGGTGCCGCGCACGAACAGCGGCGCGCCGAGTTCGTCCTCCAGGCCCTTGATCTGGCGGCTCATCGCCGACTGGGTGACGAACAGTTCCTCGGCCGCGTCGCTGAAGGACAGCCGCCGGGCGACCGCCTCGAAGGCGCGCAGGTAACCGAGGGAGAGTGGTCGGCGGCGCGGGTTATTCATGTATCCGGCGCATCAATGCATGGCTGGGATTTCATTGGATCGCAGAGGGAATAGCACCGATGATCCTACCGTCCGAGCAAGGAGATTAATGATGAATACGCAAACGATGTCGCCCTCTACCTGGTCCCTGCCGGCGGGCCGCGCGCAGCGCCTGGGCGCCGGCATCGGCGAGTTGACGGTGTTGGAAGGCCGGGTCTGGGTGACCGGTCGGGACGGTGAGGACCATGTGCTGTCGCGCGGCGAGCGGATGCGCATCGCCGATGCCGGCCAGGTCGTCGTCGAGTCCTGGGAGCGCAGCCGCGGCGCCGTGCTGCGCTGGCAGCCGCGCCGTCAAGGCCTGCCCTTCGTGCTGCGCGGCTTGCTGGGGGGCTTCTTCGCCGCCTTCGCGCGCAGGGCCGCCTCCAGTGCCAGCCGGCCCCAGGGCTGCATGTAGGCAGGCGACTCCATCGCGTCGTCCGGCGCGGTGAAGTAGCCGAGCGTGACGGCCTGGCCCTTGCCGTCGTAGACGAAGGGTTCGCAGCCGGCCGCCTCGAAGCGCGCGCGGGTCTGCGCGTCGGCCTTCAGGTACAGGCGGTCGTAGGCGATCAGCGCGACGAACAGGTCGTCGACGTACAGGCCGTGCCCGCCGAACATCCGCCGGGCGCGCGGGGCGCCGAGTGGCGCGAGCAGTTCCAGGCAGTGCGCGACGAGTTCGCTGGGCGGGGCCATGCGTCAGTCTTGCACAATCCCGGTCACTGCCGCCCGGAGCCTGCATGGACCTGACCGACCGCGATGCGCTGCGCCAGCGCCTGATTGCCGCCCGCCAGGCCCTGCCCGACCGGCTCGAACGGGCCGTGCACCTGCAGAGCGTGCTGCGGGTGTGGCTGGTCAGCCGAAGCGAGCGCACGATCGGCGCCTACCAGCCGATCAAGGGCGAGTTCGACCCGTTGCCGGCGCTGTTCCGGTGGACCGAGGGGGCGCCCGAGGGCGTGACGCGGCGCATCGGCCTGCCGGTGGCCGACCGGGCGACCGGCTCGCTGCGCTTTCACGTCTGGTACCCGGGCTGCCCGATGGAACTGGACGCCTTCGACATTCCCAAGCCGAAGGACACCGAGGAGTTCCAGCCCGAACTGCTGGTGGTGCCCTGCCTGGGTTACGGCCCGGCCGGCGTGCGGCTGGGTTACGGCGGCGGCTTCTTCGACCGGACGCTGAAATCGCTCTCGCCGCGGCCGACGACCGTCGGGGTCTGCTACACGCAGGGTTTTCTGCCGCTCCTGTTGCCCAGCGAGCGCGACTTCCGCCTGGACGCCATGCTCACCGAAGACGGCGTGATGTGGCAGCGGCCGGACTGAGCCGGCCGGCGCTCCCGCTCGCCAGGACGGTCAGCGGCGCAGCGAGATGCGGGTCGGCGCGAACGCTTGCGGGGCGGTCGGGGCCTCGTAGGGCTGGGTGTCCTTGAACATCGAGGGCCGGAAGGTCTGCGCCAGGTTGCGGTTGGCGTCGATCGCCCACAACGCCACGGCGCGCGCGCTCATCGGCTTGGCGAACAGGTAGCCCTGCAGTTCGTCGCAGCCGAAGCGCACCACCTGGTCGCGCTGCGTCTCGTTCTCGACGCCCTCGGCCACCACGCGCAGGCCGCGGGCGTGCGCCGCGGCCACCACCTGCTCGACCGCGCGGCGCGCGTCGCCGTCGTTCGACAGGCCCGCCACCAGCGCGCGGCCGAGCTTGACCTCCTGCGCGGGCAGGGTGCCGAGCGCCGCCAGGCCGGCCGGATGGCCGGCGAAGTCGCCGACCGCGATGCGCACGCCGAGCCGCTGCAGCTTGGCGAACGCTGCCCGGGTGGCCTCGGTGTCCTCGAGCGCCACCACCTCGGCGATCTCGCAGGTCAGCGCACCGGGCGCCAGTTTGTGCGCCTTCAGGCTGCGTTCCAGCTTCGCCGCGAAGTCGTCGCGGCGGAACTGCGCGCCGGCGATGTTGACCGCCACCGGCAGCGGCAGGCCGGCCGCGCTCCAGGTGGCCGCCTGCTTGAGCGCGCTGTCCAGCACCCACTGCCCGAGCGGCTCGATCAGGCCCTGCCGCTCGGCGATCGGGATGAATCGCGCCGGACTGACCAGCCCCATCGTCGGGTGGCGCCAGCGCAGCAGCGCCTCGACCGCGGCGACCTCGAGCTTGCGGGCGTCGATCTTGGGCTGGAAGAACAGCTCCAGCTGTCCCTTGGCAACCGCTGTCTGCAACTCGCGCGCGACGGACAGCTCGTCGTTGTGTTCGGCCTCGATGCGCGGATCGAACACGGCGTGCGCGCCGCCGCCGCTGCGCTGGACCGCACGCGTCGCCGCGGCGGCCTTGGCGATCAGGCGCGGGCTGCTGCCGTGTTCCGGCGCGATGGCCAGGCCCACGGAGGCGCCGGGTTCGAGCGCGCGGCCCTCCACGCTGAGGGGTTCGGCCAGGGCCTGGGTGATGCGCAGTGCCAGCTTCTCGCCGGCCTCGCGCGATGCATTCAGGCACAACACGAATTCGTCGCCGGCGCTGCGCGCGAGCGGGGTCGTGCTGCCGGCGAGCGCACGCAGCCGGCTGGCGACGGCGCGCAGCACCTGGTCGCCGAAAGCGGCGCCGGCGTCGTCCAGCATCAGCCGGAAGTTGTCCAGCCCGACGTGCAGCACGCAGCTGTCCGCCCCCTGCTTCTCGGCCAGCAGCAGCCGCTCCTGCAGCACCAGCTCGAAGCGCTGGCGGCTCAGCAGTCCGGTCACGGCGTCGATGTCGGCGTCCGGCGGGGCGCTGCCCGGACGGGCGGCCGCCTGCGCGCGCCGCCGACGCCAAGCCACGGCCAGCATGGCGGCCAGTCCGAGGGCCACGACCGCCGCGACCGCCACGCTGCCGAAAATGCCCGGCGCGACGACATTCATCTTTCGATCCTCCGGCGCGATCCTGGGTCGGCCCGCCCAGCGCCCCGCACGCTGCGGGACGCGACTTCAAGGGCTCATCGGCAGGATCGGCCGGGACTTGAGGATGGGGTCGCCCGGCGGGCAGGCGCTAGAAGCGCCAGCCGACCCCGACGCCCACCAGCAGCGGATCGACCTTGAACTGGCCGAGGTTCGTGCCGCCGACGCTGACGTCGGTGCGGATCTGCACCTTCTTGATGTCGACGTTGAAGACCATGCCCTTGCTGAACTCGTAGTCGAAGCCTGCGCCGACCGCCAGCCCGACGCTGTTCTTGTCGATCGTCGCTGCGCCGTCGAGGATGTTGACGCTCGAGAAGCGCGTGTAGTTGATGCCGGCGCCGACGTAGGGCTTGAAGGCGCCGAGGTCGGTGAAGTGGTACTGCGCCGACAGCGTGGGCGGCAGGTGCTTGAGCGTGCCGATCTGCGTGCCGCCGGACTTCACGTCGTGCTTCTGCGGATAGGTCAGCACCAGTTCGGCGGCGATGTTCGGCGTGAAGAAGTACGAGATGTCGACTTCGGGGAAGACCTTGTTGTTGACCGACAGGTCGTTGCCGGTCTCGTCCTTGTTCGCGCTGTCCAGGCTCAGGGCGTGCACACGCACCAGCCACGGGCCCGACTGGGCCTGGGCGAGGCACGGCGCGCCCAGCCCGGCCGCCAGCGCGACGACGAGGGCACTGCGACGGAAGGTCTTGCTTGTCATGGTTTGCATTCCTGTCTGAAAGAGGGAGGTTCCTCGACAGGCATTGCATTCCCGCACTTGCGGCGCGGTGTTGTGGTGGGTCAAGCGTCCCCGGCGCGCGCAGTCCCCGTGCAACAGGCGCCGCGCGGACCGCTGACCCAGGTCAACCGGCGCGCGTGCCCAGCCGCCGGCAGATCTCCAGCACCAGCGGCGACTGGTTCAGCGTGTAGAAGTGGATGCCCGGGGCGCCGCCGTCGATCAGCCGCTCGCACAGGCGTGTCACGACATCCAGGCCGAAGGCGCGGATCGAGGCGGTGTCGTCCATGAAGCCTTCCATCTTCAGCGCGACCCAGCGCGGGATGTCGATGCCGTCGCGCGCCGCGAACTGCGCGATGCGGGCGAAGTTGTGGAACGGCATGATGCCCGGCACGATCGGCACGGTGACGCCGAGCGCGCGCACCTCGTCGACGAAGTGGAAGTAGGCCTCGGGGTTGAAGAAGAACTGCGTGATCGCGGCGTCCGCGCCGGCCTTCACCTTGTCGGCGAAATGCTGCAGGTCGCGTTTCGCGTAGCGCTGCTGCGGGTGGTACTCCGGGTAGGCGGCCACCTCGATGCGCCAGTCGCGGCCCTGCGTCTCGCGGATGAAGGCGATCAGCTCGCTCGCGTAGCGGAACTCGCCGGCCGTCGCGGTGCCGCTGGGCAGGTCGCCGCGCAGCGCGACGATGCGCCGCACGTTCTGCGCGCGGTAGGTGGCCAGGATCTCGCCGATGCCCGCGCGCGTCGAGCCGATGCACGACAGGTGCGGCGCGGCCTCGTGGCCCATCGCGGCGATCGTGCCGACGGTGGCCAGCGTCTTCTCGCGCGTCGAGCCGCCGGCGCCGTAGGTGACGCTGAAGAACTCCGGCCCGACCGTCGCCAGCTCCTGCACGACGGTCTTCAGCTTCTCGGCGCCGACCGGCGTGTTCGGGGGAAAGAACTCGAAGCTCACCGGGACGGGCAGCTTGTCGTGACTCATGAGGGGGTCTCCTCGGGCCGGGCCCGGATGAAGAATTCGCGATTGCCGTCGCCGCCGGTGACCGGGCTGTCCAGCCAGGCCGCCACCCGCAGCCCGCAGTCCGCGCAGGCCGAGCGCAGACGGTGCTCGACGCGCGCGTAGCTCGCCGCGTCGCGCACCAGGCCGCCCTTGCCGATGTCGGCCGGCTGCAGCTCGAACTGTGGCTTGACCAGCATCAGCAGCTCCCCGCCGGCCGGCTCCAGCAGCGGCGCCAGGGCGGGCAGCACCAGCGTCAGCGAGATGAACGACAGGTCGCCGACGATCAGCCCGTAGCGCGGCTGCGGCAGCTGCGCCGCGGCCAGCGTGCGGGCGTTGAGGCCCTCGAGCGCGACGACCCGCGGGTCATCGCGCAGCCGCGGGTGCAGCTGGCCGTGGCCGACGTCCACGCCGACCACACGCGCCGCGCCGCGCTGCAGCAGCACGTCGGTGAAGCCGCCGGTGCTCTGACCGACGTCCAGGCAGCTGCGGCCGCGCACGTCGAGGCCGGTCTGCGCCAGGGCGCCCTCCAGCTTCAGCCCGCCGCGTGACACCCAGCGCAGCTCGGCGTCGTCGGTGAGCTCCAGCTCGCAGGCCGCGGGCAGGTCGTCGCCGGCCTTGCGCGGTGCGGCCCAGCCCGCCGGGCCGCGCCAGCGCACCGCGCCCTGCGCGATCAGGCGCTGCGCGGCGGAGCGCGTCGGCGCGAGACCGCGCTGCACGAGAAGCTGATCGACACGGGGCATCGGTGATACCAAGCAGTCGCCGCGGATCCGGCTCTGCCGGGCCGCCGGCGGCGCCCCCTCGAGGGGGCGGCCGTCAGGCCGTCGGGGGTGGGTCAGTACCGGTACGAGTCCGGCTTGTACGGGCCCTGCTTGGGCACGCCGATGTACTCGGCCTGCTCGTCGGTCAGCTCGGTCAGTTCGGCGTTCAGCGTCTTCAGCTGCAGCCGCGCCACCTTCTCGTCGAGGTGCTTGGGCAGCACGTAGACCTTGCCCTGCTCGTAGTAGTCGCTGTGCGTGAACAGCTCGATCTGCGCGATGGTCTGGTTCGCGAACGACGAGCTCATCACGTAGCTCGGGTGGCCGGTGCCGCAGCCCAGGTTCACGAGCCGGCCCTTGGCCAGCATGATGATGCGCTTGCCGTCCGGGAACACCACGTGGTCGACCTGCGGCTTGATCTCCTCCCACTGGTACTTCTCCAGCGAGGCGATGTCGATCTCGTTGTCGAAGTGGCCGATGTTGCAGACGATCGCGTTGTGCTTCATCGCCTTCATGTGGTCGTGCGTGATGACGCGCTTGTTGCCCGTCGTCGTCACGAAGATGTCGGCCTTGTCGGCGGCCCAGTCCATCGTCACGACGCGGTAGCCTTCCATCGCCGCCTGCAGCGCGTTGATCGGGTCGATTTCGGTGACCCAGACCTGCGCCGACAGCGAACGCAGCGCCTGCGCCGAGCCCTTGCCCACGTCGCCGTAGCCGCACACGACGGCCACCTTGCCGGCGATCATCACGTCGGTCGCGCGCTTGATGCCGTCCACCAGCGATTCGCGGCAGCCGTAAAGGTTGTCGAACTTGCTCTTCGTGACGCTGTCGTTCACGTTGATCGCGCGGAACATCAGCGTGCCCTTGGCCGACATCTCCTTCAGGCGGTGCACGCCGGTCGTCGTCTCCTCGGTGACGCCGATGATCTGCGCGCTCTTGCGCGAGTACCAGCTGCCGTCCTCGGCCAGCTTGGCCTTGATCGCGGCGAACAGTTCGCGCTCCTCCTCGCTGCCCGGGTGGGCGATCACCGAGGCGTCCTTCTCGGCCTTCTTGCCCAGGTGCATCAGCAGCGTCGCGTCGCCGCCGTCGTCCAGGATCATGTTCGGCCCTTCGTCGGGCGTGCCCTTGGCGCCGAAGTCGAAGATGCGGTGCGTGTAGTCCCAGTAGTCCTTCAGCGATTCGCCCTTGTAGGCGAACACCGGCGTGCCGCCGGCCACCAGCGCGGCGGCGGCGTGGTCCTGCGTCGAGAAGATGTTGCACGAGGCCCAGCGCACCTGCGCGCCGAGCGCCTGCAGCGTCTCGACCAGCACCGCGGTCTGGATCGTCATGTGCAGCGAGCCGGTGATGCGTGCGCCCTTCAGCGGCTGGGTCTTGGCGTATTCCTCGCGGATCGCCATCAGCGCCGGCATCTCGGTCTCGGCGATGCGGATTTCCTTGCGGCCCCAGTCGGCGAGCGAGGGGTCGGCGATGGCGTACTGGTCGTTGTGCAGGGGTTTGAGAACAGCGTTCATGAGGGGCTCCGTCGATCATGGAACCCGCACGCCGCGCATCGAAGTCCTGCAGACTCACCCACGCATCGGTCCGTGCGGGTGAGCGCCGTTGCAATTGAGGTTTCCGAGCCTGGGGCCGCGACGGCGACCTTGCAACGCTCCTCGGAACAGCCGGCATTCTAGCAGTGCACCGCCGTGGCGCCGCCGGCGCAACTGGGGGGGACGCGTGCAGAATCTTGCGCTATGCATGTGCTCGAAAGTTTCCGCCTCGACGGGCGCCTGGCCCTGGTCACCGGCTCGTCGGCAGGCATCGGCCTGGCGATCGCGCGCGCACTCGGCCAGGCCGGCGCGGCCGTGGTCCTCAACGGGCGCGACGCCGCCCGCCTGGCAGACGCCGCGCAGGCCTTGCGGGCCGAGGGCCTGACGGTGCACGAGCGAGGCTTCGACGTGACGCAGCGTGCCGCCGTCGAGGCGGGGGTCGAGGCCATCGAGCGCGAACTCGGCCCGCTGGCCATCCTCGTCAACAACGCCGGCATGCAGCGGCGCGCGCCGTTCCAGGATTTCGCGCCGGCCGACTGGGAGCAGCTGCTGCGCACCAACCTCGACAGCGCGTTCCACGTCGGGCAGGTCGTCGCGCGGTGCATGATCCCGCGCGGCCGCGGCCGGATCATCAACATCTGCTCGGTGATGAGCGAGGTCGGGCGGCCCGGCATCGCGCCCTACACGGCGAGCAAGGGCGCGCTGAAGATGCTGACCAAGGGCATGGCCATCGACCTCGGCCCGCTGGGCCTCACCGTCAACGGCATCGGCCCGGGGTATTTCAAGACCGAGCTGAACCGCGCGCTGGTCGACGATGCCGCGTTCAGCGGCTGGCTGGTCGGCCGCACGCCGAGCCGCCGCTGGGGCGAACTGGACGATCTCGCCGGGGCGGCGGTGTTCCTGGCCAGCGACGCGGCCGCCTTCGTCAACGGCCACATCCTGTACGTCGACGGCGGCGTGACGGCGTCGCTGTGACGGCCGCACCGGCCCAGGGCGCCGCCGGCGCGCCGGCGCTGTCGCCCGCGGCATTCGCGACGCTGCTGCTGATCGCGCTGATGATGGGCTCGAACCACGTCGCCGCGCGCATCGCCTTCGACCACGGCACGGACGTCGCGACGGCGGTCGTGTTCCGCAGCGGCGTGACCGCGCTGGTGCTGGCCGTGCTGCTGTGGCCGCAACGCGCCGCGCTGCGCCTCGGCCCGCGCCATCGGCGCGCGCTGCCCGCGATCGGCGTGCTGATCGCCGTGCAGAGCCTGTGCCTCTATTCGTCGGTCGCGCGGCTGCCGGTGGCGCTCGCGCTGCTGGCGTTCAACACCTACCCGCTGTGGACGGCGCTCTGGGCGCGCCTGGTCTATCGCCATCGGGCCGAACGGCGCGTGCTGCTGGCGATGCCGGTGATGCTGGCCGGCCGCGCGCTGGCGCTGGACGTGTTCGGCGCGGCCTCGGGGCTGGGGGCGGCCGGCCAGTGGAGCCGCATCGGCGCCGGCGTGGCATTTGCGCTCGCCGCCGCCGCCACCTTCGGGCTCGCGCTGGTGCTGACCCAGCACGAAGCCGGCGACCTGGACGGCCGGCTGCGCACCGCCGCGACGATGGCCCAGGTGGCGCTGCTCGCGCTGCTCGGCGTGGCGTGGAACGGCGGCTTCCACCTGCCGGCGGCGGCGGCCGGCTGGTGGGGGCTGGCGGCGCTGACGCTGCTGTACGGCACCGCCTTCACGATCATGTTCACTGTGCTGCCGCGGCTCGGCGTGGTCGGCAACTCGGCCATCATGAACGTCGAGCCGATCTTCGCGCTGGTGCTGGCCTGGGCCGTGCTCGGCCAGGCGGTGCACGCGTCGCAGGTGGCCGGCGGCGTGGTGGTCGTCGCGACCGTGATGGCGCTCGGGCTGCGGCGCCGCTGAGGCGGCGCTGGTGGGGCGATCAGGCGGCTGCTACGCCGGCCGCGGCCGTGCGCCGCGCGTGTTCAGGTACACCGAGTACAGCGAGGTGGTGCCGCAGATGAACAGCCGGTTCAGCTTCGCGCCGCCGAAGCAGACGTTGGACACCGTCTCCGGGATGCGGATCTTGCCCAGCAGCGTGCCGTCGCTCGCATGGCAGTGCACGCCGTCGCCGGCCGAGAGCCAGAGGTTCCCCTTCACGTCGACGCGGAAGCCGTCGTACAGGCCGACGCCGCAGGTCGCGAAGACCTCGCCGCCGGACAGCGTGCCGCCGGCCTCCACGCGGAACCGGCGCACGTGGTGCGGGCCGTCGGGAAGGTGGGTGGCGCCGGTGTCGACGATGTAGAGCAGCGATTCGTCCGGCGAGAACGCCAGCCCGTTGGGTTGCACGAAGTCGCCCGCCACCGCGCTCAGCGCGCCGCTGGCGGGGTCGAAGCGGTAGACGCGCTGCGCCCCCTGCTCGTTCGGCGAAGCATCGCCCTCGTAGTCGCTGTCGATGCCGTAGCTCGGATCGGTGAACCAGATCGTGCCGTCGCTCTTGACGACCAGGTCGTTCGGCGAATTGAGCCGCTTGCCCTCGTAGTGCGACACCAGCACCGTGCGCGTCCCGTCGAACTCGGTGCGCGAGATGCAGCGGCCCCGGTGCTCGCAGCTGACCAGCCGCCCCTGCAGGTCGACGAAGTGGCCGTTGGTGTTCATGGCCGGCTGCCGGAACACCGACACCGAGCCGTCGGTCTCGTCCCAGCGCAGCATGCGGTCGTTCGGGATGTCGCTCCAGACCAGGTAGCGCCCGGCGGCGAACCAGGCCGGCCCCTCGGCCCAGCGGCAGCCGGTCCACAGCTTCTCGGCATGCACGTTGCCGAAGACGAGCTTCTCGAAGCGGGCATCCCACACCTCGAAGCTGTCGGTCAGTCCGATGCCCATGGCGCTTTCCTCCTCAGTCCGAATGCCGGCGGCCGCGGCCGTACACCAGCAGCATCACGACGATCACGGTGCCGTAGATCACGTGCCGGCCGTACTCCTCGATCTGCATCACCGACAGGATGGACTGCAGCAGCGTGATCAGGATGACGCCGGCGACCGTGCCCCAGTAGTTGCCGCGTCCGCCCAGGATCGAGGTGCCGCCCAGCACCACGGCGGCGATCGCCGGCAGCAGGTAGGGGTCCCCCATCGCCTGTGCCGCCTTGCTCGCGTAACCCGCCAGCAGCACGCCGCCGAAGGCCGAAAGACCGCCCGCCAGCGCGAAGCTGGCCAGCACCACCGCCCGTGTGCGGGCGCCCGACAGATAGGCGGCGCGTTCGCGGTTGCCGATCGCGTAGACGACGCGGCCGAAGGTCGTGCGCGTCAGCAGGAACACGGCCCCGGCGGCGATGGCGGCCCAGACCAGCAGCGCGTTCGGGATGCCCGCGAGGCTGTGGCCCGTGGCCAGGAAGCGCATCGCCGGCGAGGATGCGTCCTGCGGCGAGAAGCCGCCGGTGTGCACCACCATCAGCCCCTGCGCGATCGCGTTGACGGCCAGGGTGACGATCATCGACGGCAGGCGCAGGTAGGCCACCCCGGCGCCGCTGACCAGGCCGAGTGCGACGCCGCAGCCCACGCCGATGGGGATCGCCAGCGCCTGGCCGAGCGGCCCCCAGCCGGTGGCGGCGGTGGACATCATCCCGCCGACGGCCACCACCCAGGGCACCGACAGGTCGATCTGCCCGAGCAGGATGACGATCATCATGCCGGTGGCGATCACGCCCAGGAAGGACGCGACCTTGAGCTGCTGCAGCAGGTACTCGGGGGACAGGAAGCTGCTCGAGTACAGGCTGCCCACCGCGAGCAGCAGCACGATGCAGCCGAAGGCCGACACGATGGCCGGGTCGAAGCGGCGCCGCGGCGCGCGACGCGGGGCTTCCGGCGGCGCGGCGGAGGTCGTGGTGTCAGCCATACAGGTCCAGCCGGTTGCGTACCCGCAGCAGCCGAAGCGCGCCCAGGCATACCGCGGCGGCGAGCACCATGCCCTGGAACAGCGGTTGCCACAGCGGCTCGAGGTTGAACACGAACAGCAGGTCGCCGATGGTGCGGAACATCAGCGCGCCGAACACGGCGCCCACTGCACTGCCCGAGCCGCCGAACAGCGACACGCCGCCCAGCACCACCGCGGCGATCGAGTACAGCGTGTAGGTGTTGCCGTTGGCCGCCGAGGCCTCGCCGGACCAGGTGATGCAGGTGATGAACAGCCCCGCGACCGATGCCAGCAGGCCCGACAGCGTGTAGGCGACGAACTTGGCGCGCCGGATCGGCACACCCGACATGTAGGCCGCGACCTCGGCCGAGCCGATCGCGTAGGCGGCTCGGCCGACCTCGCTGCGCCGGTACGGTACCCAGACCAGCCCGAGCAGCGCGAGCAGTGCCACCAGACTGGCCGGGATGCCGCCGGGCAGCTGCCCGGTCAGCGCCTCGGCCAGCGAGCTGTTCACGTCGCCTCCCGGCACCGGACGCAGCGCCAGCGCGGCGCCGTAGTAGATCGCGCCGGTGGCGATCGTCGTGACGATCGGCTGCAGCCGGCCGACGATCACGATCAGCCCGTTGATCGCGCCGCAGACCGCACCGGTGGCCAGCACGCCGAGCACGCCGAGCGCCGTCTGCCCCGGCGAGCCGACCACGATGGTCGAGGCCAGGCAGTTGGCCAGCACCAGCACCATGCCGACCGACAGGTCGATGCCCGAGGTCAGCACCACCATCGTCTGCGCCATCGCGACGATCGCCAGCAGAACGCCCTTGTTGGCCGCCGTGGTCACGACGTTGGCATTGAAGCCGGCCGGATGGTTGCTCACGTAGATCGTGAACATCACGACGAACGCCGCGAACGCCAGCAGCGTGCCGCGCTGCTCGCGCAACCGGTAGCTCCAGTCGCCGTTCATGCAGGGTCTCCCCGCGCGGTGCGCTCCTGGGCGGGGGCCTGCGCGATCGCCTCGTCCTCGCCGATGTTCAGCGCGCTGCGGATCAGCGCGTGCTCGGTGATCTCGGCGCCGACCAGTTCCCGCTTGACTGCGCCGTCATACATCACCAGCACGCGGTCGCAGCAGCCGATCAGCTCGTCGTAGTCGGTCGAGTAGAACAGGATCGCGGCGCCCTGGTCGGCCAGCTGGCGCAGCAGCTGGTAGATCTCCTGCTTGGTGCCGACGTCGATCCCGCGCGTCGGATCGTTCAGCAGGATGATGCGCGGGGACGTCATCAGCCACTTGCCGATCACCAGCTTCTGCTGGTTGCCGCCCGACAGCGATCCGGCCGCGGGCTCCGTGCCGTCGCTGCGCACCGCCAGCATCTGCATCACGCGCGCCACCGCGTCGCGCTCGGCGCCGCGGTCGACGACGCCCCAGCGCGAGAGACGGCCGAGCGCGGCGAACGAGAGGTTGTCGCCGACCGACATCGGCAGCATCAGCCCCTCGGTCTTGCGGTCCTCGGGGATCAGCGCCATGCCCACGTCGGCGCGCTTGGCGGCGCTGGGGCCGTCGATGCGCACGGGCCGGCCGTCGATCAGCAACTCGCCGTCGGTCCCGCGCAGCACGCCGAACAGCGCCAGCAGCAGCTCGCGCTGGCCCTGGCCGTCCAGCCCGCCGAGGCCGATCACCTCGCCGGCGTGCAGGCGCAGCGACACGTCGTCGAGCCGATCGCCCCAGCTCAGGTGGCGCAGCTCCAGTCTCGGGGTCGCAGACTCGGGTGGGCGTTCGGGCCTGGCCGGGAACACGCCGCTGTACTCGCGCCCGATCATCAGCTCGACCACCTCCTGGTCGGACTTCGTGCCGGCGGCGTAGCTGGCGACGCTGCGGCCGTTGCAGAACACCGTGCACTCGTCGGCCAGCTCGGCGATCTCGTGCATGCGGTGCGAGATGTAGACCAGCGCCAGCCCCTCGGCACGCAGGCGCTTCAGCACCGTGTAGATGCGCGTCACGTCGGCGGCGGTCAGCGCCGAGGTGGCCTCGTCGAGGATCAGGATGCGCGGCCGGCGTGCCAGGGCCTTGGCGATCTCGACCATCTGGCGGCGCGACAGCGGCAGATCCTTGACCAGCGCCAGCGGGTGGATGTCCGGCGCGCCGGCGCGCTCGAGGGATTCCTCGGCGATGCGGCGCTGGGCGCGCCGGTCGATCAGGCCGAAGCGGCGCGGCGGCCGGCTGATGGAGATGTTGTCGGCCACCGAGAGATCGGGGATCAGCGACAGCTCCTGGAAGATGCAGACGATGCCGGCATCGTTGGCCTGCGCCGGCGACGCGAACGAAACCGCCTGCCCGTCCAGCAGCATGCGGCCCGCGTCGGGTGCGACCACGCCGGCCATGATCTTGATCAGGGTCGACTTGCCCGCGCCGTTCTCGCCCAGCACGGCGTGGATGCGGCCGGCCTCGATCACGAGGTCGGCCTTCTCCAGCGCCCGTACGCCGCCGTAGCGCTTGGAGATCCCTTCCATCACCAGCAGGCTCATGACAGCCCCTGTCCGAGTCCCTACTTGTTCGCCTCGGTCTGCCCCATGATCTCCTGCGCCGAGAAGTTGATGCCGCAGGTCGGGAAGGAGTTGCCGACGAAGAAGTTGTCGGACTGCTTGTCGTAGAAGTCCGCGCCGTCCTTCATGTTCGGATCCTCGGCCTTGGCCAGCGGCAGCTTGATCGACTGGGGCAGCACCTTGCCTTCGAGCGCGGACAGCGCGACCTTGATCGCCACCGCCACCGCCACCTGCGCCGGCCCGGTGCCGGCCGAGGCGCACTTCAGCCCCTGGCCCGAGTACTTCGCGCAGAACTTGCGGAAGCCGTTCTCGGTCTCGCCGCCGAACGGCACGAACGGGTGCTTCGCGTCCATCATGGCCTGCACGACACCGGTGTCGCCGCCCTGCGCGGTGATGCCGTCGAACTTCTTGTGCACGGCGATCGCATCGGCGGTGACCTTCTGCGCCGTCGGATCGTCCCACTTGCCGAGCACCTCGACGACCTCCCACTTCTTGCCGGACTTCTTGAACACCTCGTGGATGCCGTCGTGCCGGTCGCGGTCCACCGAGGTGCCGGAGACGCCGCGCACTTCCAGCACCTTGCCGCCGTTGGGCAGGTGCTTGACCAGCCAGTCGGCCCAGTACATGCCCAGGCCCTTCTGGTCGACGTTGACGTTGATCGCCTCCTCGGTGTCGAGGATGTTGTCGAACGCCACCAGCACCACGCCGGCGTCGTTGGCGCGCTTGATCACCGGCTTGAAGGCGGCCGGGTTCTGCGCGTTGACGACGATCGCGTCGTAGCCCGAATCGATGAAGTTGTTGATGGCCGCGATCTGCGCGGCCACGTCCTCGCCGGTGGAGACGACCTTGAACTCCTTCAGCTTGGCGGCCACCTCGGGCTGCGCGGCGTAGGCCTTGGCGGTCTTGATCATCTGGATGCGCCAGGTGTTGGCGATGTAGCCGTTGGCCAGCGCGACGCGGTACGGCCCCTTCTTGGCGGGGTACTGGAACAGCTTGGTGCTCGACGTCCAGGGTGCGAAGCACTGCGGGTCGGAATTGGGCGCGGACACCACCTTGGGCGGCGCGGCGAGCGCGAGGGACGAGGCCGCGAGCGCGATGGCGGCGGCGATGCGGGTGCGGAACAGCATGCGAGTCTCCTGTGTCTCGGTGTTTGGACAGCGGTGTCCCGTGCGGGCACCACCTACTGCAAGACGTCGTTTTCCCAACAAGCCCCGACGCCTGGGCGGCTCTCTGTCTAGACCTTCCTCCTGCGGTGATCGTGACTGCGCTTCATGTCGCCGCGCGACACGAACCTGGGTTGCTGCCAGCGGGGCTGCACGGCCGCCTCAATGGTTGTCTCTCGGCACGAATGCGCCGCGCCGGCCGACCAGGAAATCGAGGTCGACGCCTTCGTCGGCCTGCAGCACGTGGTCGACATACAGCTTCCAGTAGCCGCTGGCCAGCGGCGGCTCGGGCGCCTTCCAGTCGGCGCGGCGCCGGGCCAGTTCCTCGTCGCTGACATGCAGGTGCAGCCGGCGCTTCGGCACGTCGAGCTCGATGCGGTCGCCGTTGCGCACCAGCGCCAGCGGGCCGCCGGCGGCCGCCTCCGGTGCGGTGTGCAGCACCACCGTGCCGTACGCCGTGCCGCTCATGCGCGCGTCGCTGATGCGGACCATGTCGGTGATGCCCTTGCGCAGCACCTTGGGCGGCAGCGGCATGTTGCCGGTCTCGGCCATGCCGGGGTAGCCCTTCGGGCCGCAGTTCTTCAGCACCAGCACGCAGGTTTCGTCGACGTCCAGGGCCTCGTCGTCGATGCGGGCGTGGAAATCCTCGATGTTCTCGAACACGACCGCGCGCCCGGTGTGGACCATCAGCGCGGGCGTCGCCGCGCTCGGCTTGATGACCGCGCCGCGCGGCGCCAGGTTGCCGCGCAGCACGGCGATGCCGGCCTTTTCCTTGAAGGGCTGGTCGAGGCTCTTGATCACCTGCGGGTTGAAGTTCTGCGCGTCGGCCACGTTCTCGGCCACGGTCTTCCCGCTGGCGGTGACGATGTTCGTGTGCAGCAGGCCGGAGATCTCCTTCATCACCGCGGGCAGGCCGCCGGCGTAACAGAAGTCCTCCATCAGGAACTGGCCCGAGGGCTGCAGGTTGACGAGGCAGGGCAGCTCGCTCGCGAGGCGGTCGAAGTCGTCGATCGTCAGCTCGACGCCGATGCGGCGCGCGATCGCGACGAGGTGGATCACCGCGTTGGTCGAGCCGCCGATCGCGGCCAGCGTGCGGATCGCGTTCTCGAAGGCTTCGCGGGTGAGGATGCTGGAGAGCTTCTGGTCCTCGTGGACCATCTCGACGATGCGCCGTCCGGCGCTGCGCGCCAGCACGTTGCGCCGGCCGTCGACGGCCGGGTAGGCGGCATTGCCGGGCAGGCCGACCCCCAGCGCCTCGACCATCGAGGCCATCGTCGAGGCCGTGCCCATGGTCATGCAATGGCCGTGGCTGCGGTGCATGCAGCTCTCGGCGTCGAGGAAGTCCTGCAGCTTCAGCGTGCCGGCACGCACCTGCTCGCTCATGCTCCACACGCCGGTGCCCGAGCCGAGCTCCTGGCCGCGCCACTTGCCGTTGAGCATCGGGCCGCCGGAGACGCCGATGGTCGGCAGGTCCACGCTTGACGCGCCCATGAGCAGCGAGGGGGTGGTCTTGTCGCAACCCATCAGCAGCACCACGCCGTCGACCGGGTTGCCGCGGATGCTCTCCTCGACGTCCATGCTCGCGAGGTTGCGGTAGAGCATCGCGGTCGGGCGCAGCAGCGTCTCGCCGAGCGACATCACCGGGAACTCGAGCGGGAAGCCGCCCGCCTCGTAGACGCCGATCTTCACCTGCTCCGCGAGCGTGCGGAAGTGCGAGTTGCAGGGCGTCAGCTCGCTGAAGGTGTTGCAGATGCCGATCACCGGCCGGCCGTCGAACTGGTCGTGCGGCACGCCCTTGCCCTTGACCCAGCTGCGGTAGTTGAAGCCGTCGCGGTCCTGGCGGCCGAACCACTGCTGGCTGCGCAGCTCGTGCGGCGCCTTCTTCCTGCTGCTCATGTCTTGTGTTCCGTTTCGGCCTCGGCGGCCGGGGGCAGCGCGTTCAGCGCCGCGATGAAGTCGGCCAGCATCGGCACGAAGCGCTCGCCCTGACCGGCGGCCTCCATCGCGGCGAAGCTGTTCTTGACCTGCGCCTGCAGCGGGTTGACCACGCCCAGTTCGTTGGCCATGCCGGCCAGGTAGCGCATGTCCTTGTGGGCGTTGCTGATCGTGAAGCGGTGCGCGTTCTCGTCGTGCGCCAGCGTCCACTGCATGAAGGTGTCGTAGAACGGGCTGCGCATGCGCCCGGAGCCGATCACCGAATGGAACTGCGCGATCGACAGGCCGGCCTTGCGCGCGATCGCCAGCGCCTCGGCGAACAGCGCCGCGTAACCCATCGCGATGAAGTTGTTGATCAGCTTCATCTTGTGCCCGAGCCCGACCGGCCCGAGGTGCACGATCTGCCCGGCCCAGCAGCGCAGCACCGGCTCGATGCGCGCGAACACCTCGGGTTCGGCGCCGACCATCGTGTCCAGCGTGCCGGCCTCGGCCTCCTTGGGCGTGCGCGACAGCGGCGCATCGGCGAAGTGCACGCCCTGCGCGCGAGCCTCCGCCGCCAGCGCGAGCGTCGACACCGGGTTGGACGTGGAGCAGTCGACGATCACCGTGCCCGGCCGCGCACCGGCCAGCAGGCCCTGCGGCCCGCGCACCAGCGCCTCCACCTGCGGCGAGCCGGTCACGCACAGGTGCACGATGTCGCAGGCCTGCGCCAGCGCACGGGCGCTGTCCGCCTCGCGCGCGCCGAGCGACTTCAGGTGCTCGACCGGTTCGCGCTGGCGGTGCCCCAGCACCACCAGCGGCCAGCCCTTGGTGACGATGTTCTTCGCCATCCCGTGGCCCATCAGGCCGAGGCCGATGAAGCCGATGGTGGGGCGGGCGTCGCTCACCGCGTCACTCCTTCACCGAACCGGTCATGCCCGAGACGTAGTGCTCGACGAAGAACGAGTAGACGAAGGCCACCGGCAGCGAGCCGAGCAGCGCACCGGCCATCAGCGGGCCCCAGTGGTAGACGTCGCCCTCGACCAGTTCGGTCACCACGCCCACCGGCACCGTCTTCACTTCCGACGAGGACACGAAGGTCAGCGCGTAGATGAACTCGTTCCAGGACAGCGTGAAGGCGAAGATGCCGGCCGAGATCAGCCCCGGCACGGCAAGCGGCAGCACGATCTTGACGAGGATCTGCCAGCGCGTCGCACCGTCGATCAGCGCGCACTCCTCCAGCTCGAACGGGATCGAGCGGAAGTAGCCCATCAGCAGCCAGGTGCAGAACGGGATCAGGAAGGTCGGGTAGGTGAGGATCAGGGCCCAGCGCGAGTCGAACAGCCCGAGCTTGACGACGATGGCCGCCAACGGGATGAACAGGATCGACGGCGGCACGAGGTAGGCCAGGAAGATCGCCCCGCCCGCCGGCTTGGCGCCCTGGAAGCGCAGCCGCTCGATCGCGTAGGCCGCCAGCACCGACGCCGCGAGCGACAGCCCGGTGGCCACCACCGACACCACCACCGTGTTCCAGAGCCAGGCCGGGTATTCGGTGCGGAACAGCAGCTTCTCGAAGTGCGCCAGCGTCGGCGCGACGATCCAGAACGGGTTGCCCTCGCGTGCCAGCAGCTCGGCATCGGGCTTCAGCGAGGTGACCACCATCCAGTAGAACGGGAACAGCAGCACGAACACGAAGATGCCGATCGGGATGTACAGCGTCACCCAGCGCCGCGGCACGGACTGCAGGTAGTCCATGCCGACGATGTCGTCGCTCGCGGCGCTCACTTGTCGCCTCCTTGTTGCCAGGCGCGCCGCTGCAGCCCGAAGTAGCTGAACATGATCGCCGCGAGCAGGAAGGGCACCATCAGCGTCGCGATTGCGGCGCCTTCGGCCAGTGCGCCGCCGGAGATGCCGCGCTGGAAGGCGAGCGTGGCCATCAGGTGCGTCGCGTTCAGCGGACCGCCGCGCGTCAGCACGTAGATGAGCTGGAAGTCGGTGAAGGTGAACAGCACCGAAAAGGTCATCACCACCGCGATGATCGGCGAGAGCAGCGGCAGCGTGACGTGGCGGAACTGCTGCCAGGGCGTGGCGCCGTCGATCGCGGAGGCCTCGTAGTAGGACGGCGAGATGGTCTGCAGGCCGGCCAGCAGCGAGATCGCGACGAACGGGATGCCGCGCCAGACGTTCGCGGCGATGGTCGAGAAGCGCGCGTTCCAGGGGTCGCCGAGGAAGTCGATGTAGCGGTCGATCCAGCCGAACTGCGTGAGCACCCAGCTGATGACGGAGAACTGCGCGTCGTAGATCCACCAGAAGGCGATCGCCGACAACGCCGTCGGCACGATCCACGGCAGCAGCACGATGGCGCGGAAGAAGCTCTTGAGCGGCAGGTTGCGGTTCAGCAGCAGTGCCAGCCACAGCCCGAGCACGAACTTCAGGATGCTCGCCACCACCGTGTAGAAGAGCGTGTTGAACAGTGCCAGCTGCGTGACGCTGTCGCCCGCCAGGAAGGAGAAGTTCTCCAGGCCGATCCACTCGCCGTCCCGGCCCACCTTGGCATCGGTGAAACCGAGCCAGGTGCCGAGGCCGAGCGGGTAGGTGAGGAACAGCAGCAACAGCACCGCGGCCGGCAGCATGAATGCCAGGCCGAGGGCGTTGCGGCTGTTCTGCAAACGGGACAACAAGGCCATCGCTCAGGCCACCTCAAGCAGTCGCCGCGGAACCGGCTCTGCCGGTCCGCTGGCGACGCCCCCCTGGGGGGGAGCGCCGGAGGCGCTACGGGGGGGGGCCAAGTTCATACCTTGTAGTAGCGCTCGGCCCGCTTCTGCGCGCGTTCGGCGGCTTCCTTCGGCGTCTTCGAGCCGCTTGCCGCCTCGGCCACCATGTTGACGACGATGAAGTCCGCGCCGGCGCCGGCGGAGGCATAGCCGAGCTTGCCCGCATACCCGGCCGGCCGCATGTTCTTCACGCAATCGCGGTAGGGCGTGTGCTTCGGGTCCACCGTCCACACCGCGCTCTTCGAGTAGGCGTCCAGCGGGTGCGCGATGTAGCCCCCGGCGGCCTGCAGCCAGGGGTCGAACTGCTCCTGTTCCATCATGAAGCGCAGGAACTCCTTGGCCGCCTGCGGGTACTTGGTGTACTTCATGATCATCTGGTTGAAGAACAGGTGCGACTCGGTCGGCACCCCGACCGGCCCGATCGGGTAGTTGGCGTGGTAGATGTCCTCCTTCATCGCCATGATCTTCTCGTCCTTCGAGTTCTTGGCGGCGTAGTAGATCGAGATGCCGTTGTTGGTCAGGCTGACCTGGCCGTCCAGGAAGGCCTTGTTGTTGTTCGGGTCCAGCCACGAGAGCGTGCCAGGGGCGAAGGTCGCGTACATCTCCTTGGCGTACTCGAGCGCCTTGAGCGTCTCGGGGCTGTCGATCACGACCTTGTTGTTCTTGTCGACCAGCATGCCGCCGTGCGACCAGATCAGCCAGTTGCACCATAGCCCGTCACCGGTGGCGTTGCCCAGCGCCATGCCGGCGGGTGTGCCCTTCTCCTTCATGGCCTTGAGCAGCGCCAGGAAAGCGGTGGTGTCCTTCGGGAAGGTGTCGAAGCCCGCCGCCTTCACGTGACTCTGCCGGTACACCAGCATCGCGCCCGCGGCACCGAGCGCGACGCCGATCCATCGCTTGCCGTCCGGGCGCAGGTAGGCTTCGCAGGCGGGGTACCAGCCGCCGTACTTCTTGCCGAGGTAGTTGCACAGGTCGGTGACGTCGAGCAGCTTCTCGGGGTACAGGTTGGCGTCGTCGTTGGTCGAGAGGATGATGTCCGGGCCGGCGCCGGTGTTGGCGGCCACCGCGGCCTTCGGCCGCACGTCCTCCCAGCCTTCGTTGTCGACCCGCACCTCCACGCCGGTCTTGGCGGTGAACGCGGCGACGTTCTTCATGTACTGGTCGATGTCGCCCTGCACGAAGCGGCTCCAGCGCAGCACGCGCAACTTGGCGCCCTTCTCGGGCTTGTAGGCCGGCGCGGCCTGGGCGTGCACCGCCGGCGCCCAGACCGAGGCGGCGCCGAGCGCGGTGGTGGCGGCCGCACCTTCGAGGAAGCGACGGCGATTGAAGTTGTCCATCGGGTGTCTCCTGGTCGTTGTGGGGGGGAGGGGATTCAGGCCGCCAGCCGGCGCCCGCTGCCGGCGTCGAACAGGTGCGCACGCTGCAGGTCGGGGCGCAGGCGGATCGTGCTGCCCGGCGCGAACTGGTGCCTCTCGCGGAACACGACCGACAGCTCGGTGCCGTGGTGGCGGCAGGCGACGAAGGTGTCCGCACCGGTGGGCTCGACGGTGACGACCTGCGTGGCGATCGCGTCGCCGCCGCCGCTGCCGTCCAGCACCAGGTGCTCGGGCCGCGTGCCGAACACCACCGGCTGGCCGTCCGCGCCGGCCGCATCCGCCGGCGCCGGCAGCGCGGTGCCGTCGGCCAGCTCGACGCGCGGCGGATCGCCGCCGCTGCGGCGCAGCGTGCCGGGCAGGAAGTTCATCGCCGGCGAACCGATGAAGCCGGCCACGAACAGGTTCGCCGGCCGGTCGTACAGCGCGAGCGGGTCGCCGGTCTGCTCGATGCGGCCGTCCTTCATGACGACGATCTGGTCGCCCATCGTCATCGCCTCGATCTGGTCGTGCGTGACGTAGATCGAGGTCGTCTTCAGGCGCTGGTGCAGTTCCTTCAGCTCGGTGCGCATCGCCACGCGCAGCTTGGCGTCCAGGTTGGACAGCGGCTCGTCGTACAGGAACACCTGCGGATCGCGCACGATCGCGCGCCCCATCGCGACGCGCTGGCGCTGGCCGCCCGAAAGCTGGCGCGGATAGCGCTCCAGCAGCGTCGCGAGGCCGAGGATCTCGGCCGCGCGGCCGACCTTCTGTTCGACCGTCGCCGCGTCGCGCTTGGCCAGCATCAGCGAGAAGGCCATGTTCTCGCGCACCGTCATGTGCGGGTACAGCGCGTAGTTCTGGAACACCATCGCGATGTCGCGCTCCTTCGGCGGCACGTCGTTGACGCGCTTCTCGCCGATGCGGATCTCGCCGCCGCTGATGTGCTCCAGCCCGGCGATCATGCGCAGCAGCGTCGACTTGCCGCAGCCGGAGGGGCCGACCAGCACCGTGAACGAGCCGTCCGGAATGTCGATGTCCACGCCATGCAGGATCTCGACCTGGCCGAAGCTCTTCTTGACCGACTGGATCGTCACGCTCGCCATGCGCACCCGGGAAACCGTTGTGAGGAGCGCAACTTGTATGATAACCTGATGACCATGTCAATCGGCCTTGTCCCGAGCAGCGCGTCGGCGGCCGTGCCGGGCGCCGGCCGGCTCGTCGCTGAACGGCTGTCCGACCGGCTGGCGTCGCTGCTGGCGGCGCAGCTCGAAGGCGGCGCGCTGCGCCCCGGCGACCGGCTTCCGACCGAGGCGCAGCTCGCCGCGGCGCACGGCGTCTCGCGTACCGTGGTCCGGGAGGCCGTGCACCAGCTCAAGTCGCGCGGGCTGCTGCAGTCGCGCCAGGGTTCCGGGGTGTTCGTCACGCTGCCGGAGATCAACCGGCCGCTGGCCTTCGACCCGTCCGTGCTCGAGTCCGTCGAGGCGGTCGTGCACGTCGTCGAGGTGCGCCGCGTGATGGAGGGCGAGATCGCGGCACTCGCCGCGCAACGCGCGACGCGGGCGCAGGTTGCCGGGCTGAAGCGGGCGCTCACGGCGATCGACGCCGCGGTCGCACAGGGGCGCGACGGGGTCGCCGAGGACCTGGCCTTCCACCGCGCCATCGGCGAGGCCACCGGCAACCCGCAGTTCAGCCGCCTGCTCGGCTTTCTCGAACAGTACCTGCGCGAGGGCATGCGCATCACGCGCGGCAACGAGGCGCGCCGGCGCGACTTCATGGAACAGGTGCGCCGCGAGCACCGCGCGATCGTCGACGCGATCGCCGCGCACGATGCCGCCGCGGCGCGCCGTCGCGCCACCGAGCACATCCTGCAGGGCGAGCGCCGGCTGGAGGAGGGCGGCGTGCTGCATCGCGGCCGCACGCGGAGGCGGGCCGGGTGAGCGTTCTCGGCGTGGTCGGCCTCGGTTCGATGGGCTACGGCGCCGCGCTGTCGGCGCGTGCCCGCGGCCTCACGGTGTTCGGCCTGGACGCGAGCGCCGCGGCGCGCGAGCGCTTCACGGCCGCCGGCGGCACCTTGGCCGAATCACTCGCGGACTTGGCCGCACGCTGCGACGTCGTGCAGGTCCTGGTGGTCAACGCCGCGCAGACCGAAGCGGTGCTGTTCGGCGATGCGCAGGGCCCGGGCCTGGACGCGCTGCTGCCGCGCGGCGCCGCGGTGATCGCCTCGGCGACGGTCGATCCGGCGCTGCCGCCGCAGTGGGAGGCACGCCTGGCCGAGCGCGGCATCCACCTGATCGACGGCCCGGTGTCGGGCGGCGCCAAGAAGGCGGCCGCCGGCGAGATGACCGTCATGGCCTCCGGCCGCAGCGCCGCGTTCGAGGCCGCCGAGGAGGCCCTGGCGGCGGTGGCCGGCAAGGTCTACCGGCTCGGCGACCGGGCCGGCATCGGCTCGACCGTGAAGATGGTCAACCAGCATCTGGCGGGCGTGCACATCGCGGCGGCCTGCGAGGCGATGGCGCTCGGCCTGCGCGCCGGCGCCGACGCCGACCAGCTGTACGAGGTGATCTGCAACTCCGCCGGCATGAGCTGGATGTTCGCGAACCGCGTGCCGCACATCCTGGCCGGCGACTACACGCCGCTGTCCAGCGTGAACATCTTCGTCAAGGATCTGGGCATCGTGCTCGACGCGGCGCGCAAGCTGCAGTTCCCGCTGCCGCTGGCGGCGGCCGCGCACCAGCTCTACCTGGCCACGGCGGCGGCCGGCCACGGCGGCGAGGACGACGCGGCGGTGATCAAGTTCTACGCCGCGCTGGCCGGCCTCGAGCTGCCGAAGGCGGGCTGAACCATGCCGCGCTTCGCCGCCAATCTGTCGATGCTGTACGGCGAGCACGCCTTCCTCGACCGCTTCGGGGCCGCGGCGGCGGACGGCTTCGGCGCCGTCGAGTACCTGTTCCCCTACGAGCATCCGGCCGGCGAGCTGGCGGCGCGCCTGGAGGCGCACGGCCTGCGCCAGGTGCTGTTCAACGCGCCGCCCGGCGACTGGGCCGGCGGCGAGCGCGGGCTGGCCTGCCTGCCCGGGCGCGAGGAGGAGTTCCGGCGCGGCATCGGCCAGGCGATCGCGTACGCGCAGGCGCTGCGCTGCCCGCGCATCCACGTGATGGCCGGGCTGGTGCCGGCCGGGCAGGACCGGGCTGGCCTGCGTGCGACCTACGTGCAGCGGCTCGCCTGGGCGGCAGCGCAGGCGCCGGAGTTGGATTTCCTGATCGAGCCGATCAACACGCGCGACATCCCCGGCTTCTTCCTGAACCGGCAGGACCATGCGCACGAGATCGTGCTGGAGGTCGGCGCGCCGAACCTGAAGGTGCAGATGGACCTGTACCACTGCCAGATCGTCGAGGGCGACCTGGCCAGCAAGCTGAAGCAGTACCTGCCGAGCGGCCGGGTCGGCCACCTGCAGATCGCCGGCGTGCCCGAGCGGCACGAGCCGGATGTCGGCGAAGTCAACTACGCCTACCTGTTCGCACAGATCGATGCACTCGGCTACCCCGGGCACATCGGCGCCGAGTACCGCCCGCGGGCCGGCACCACGGCTGGCCTCGGCTGGTTCCAACCCTGGAAGAGGACGACATGAAGTTGCTGATCACCGGCGGGGCCGGGTTCGTCGGCGCCCGCCTGGCGCGCACCCTGCTCGCGCGCGGCACGCTGGCCGGGCGCCGGCTGGAGAGCGTGGTGCTGGCCGACCAGTTCGCGCCGCCGGCCGACCTGCTGGCCGATGCCCGCGTGCAGGCCCGCACCGGTGCGCTGCTGCAGCAGGCCGCCGCGCTCGGCGGCGAAGGCTTCGACGGCGTGTTCCACCTCGCCTCGGCCGTCTCCGGCGAATGCGAGGCCGACTTCGAGCTGGGCCTGCGCTCGAACCTGGACAGCACGCGCGCGCTGCTGGACGCCTTCCGTCTGTCCGGCCAGGTGCCGCGCTTCGTGTTCAGCAGTTCGGTGGCGGTGTTCGGGCCCGACCCGGCCGTGCCGCTGCCGGAGATCGTCACCGACACCACGCTGCCGGCGCCGCAGACCTCGTACGGCACGCAGAAGCTGATCTGCGAGCACCTGGTGGCCGACTACACGCGCAAGGGCTACCTGGACGGGCGCAGCGCGCGGCTGATGACCGTCACCGTGCGCCCGGGGCGGCCGAACGGCGCCGCCTCGTCGTTCTTCAGCGGCATCATCCGCGAGCCGCTTGCCGGCGAGGCGTCGGTCTGCCCGGTGTCGGCAGACGTGTCGCACCCGGTCGCGTCGCCTGCGCGCACGGTCGATGGGCTGATCAAGGTCTTCGAGGCGAGCCGCGAGGCCTTCGGCGGGCGCACCGCGCTGAACCTGCCGGCGCTGAACGTGCGGGTGGGCGACATGCTCGCCGCGCTCGAGCAGGTGGCCGGCCCGGCGGTGCGTGCGCGCGTGCGCTTCGAGCGCGACGAGCGCATCGCCGGCATCGTCGCCAACTGGCCGAAGGGTGCGACCGGCCAGCGCGCCGCGGCCCTCGGGCTGCGGCCGGACGAGAGCTTCGCGGACATCGTGCGCCAGTACGTCGACGATTGCGAGCGCGCCGGGAACGCGGCCGCGCTCGCCGGACTGAAATGAGGCCACCCGGCGCGGGACGCGTGGCGGGCCGGCGGCGGACGTCGATGGCCAGGCGCCGGCCGCGATGAACAAGCTGGACCTCGAAGGCCGCGTCGCCGTGATCACCGGCGGCGCGCAGGGCATCGGCCTCGCGACCGCGGAGCGCCTGCTGCAGTCCGGCGCGGCGGTCGTGCTGTGGGACATCGACGCGGCGCTGCTGGCCAGCGCGCGCGAGGCGCTGTCGGGCTTCGGCCGCGTCGACACGCATGTCGTCGAGCTGACCGACGAAGGCGCGGTCGAGGCCGCCACCGGCGCCGTGCTGCGCGGCCACGGGCGCGTCGACGTGCTGGTCAACAACGCCGGCATCACCGGCGGCAACGGCACCACCTGGGAGCTCGCGCCCGACGTGTGGCGGCGCGTGATCGAGGTGAACCTCGTCGCGCCCTACCTGACCTGCCGCGCCGTGGTGCCGCACATGCTGCAGCGCGGCTACGGGCGCATCGTCAACATCGCCTCGGTCGCCGCCAAGGAAGGCAACCCGAACGCCTCCCACTACAGCGCCAGCAAGGCCGGGCTGATCGCACTGACCAAGTCGCTCGCCAAGGAGACGGCGACCCGCGGCGTGCTGGTCAATGCCGTCACGCCGGCGGCGGCGAAGACGGCCATCTTCGACCAGATGTCGGCGCAGCACATCGCCTTCATGCTGTCGAAGATCCCGATGGGCCGCTTCGTGCAGGTGCAGGAGATCGCCGCGATGGTGGCCTGGCTCGCCTCGGAGGACTGCTCGTTCTCCACCGGCGCGGTGTTCGACATCTCCGGCGGTCGCGCGACGTACTGAGTCAATCGGCGCGCGGTCGCCCTCCTCGCGGGGCGTCAGTCGCCCGCGGCCGGCTCGCGCAGCGCGTCGTAGCGCCGGGCCAGTTCCTGGCGCAGCTGGCGCCGCACCTCGGCGGCCGCGTGGCGGCGCTTCTCGTCCGGCGTGAACGGCCGCAGCGGCGGCACCGGCACCGGCTTGCCGGCGTCGTCGACGGCGACCATCGTGAAGAAGCAGCTGTTGACGTGCCGCACGACCTGGGTGCGGATCGCCTCCGCGATCACCTTGATGCCGATCTCCATCGACGAGGTGCCGGTGTGGTTCACGCTGGCCAGGAAGGTGACCAGTTCGCCGACGTGGATCGGTTGGCGGAACATCACCTGGTCGACGCTCAGCGTCACGACGTAGCGGCCGGCGTAGCGGCTCGCGCAGGCGTAGGCCGCCTGGTCCAGCAGCTTCAGGATCGTGCCGCCGTGCACGTTGCCGGCGAAGTTGGCCGTGTCCGGGGTCATCAGCACGGTCATCGTCAACTGGTGCGCGGGCAGGTCCATGGCGTCTCCTCGGGTCGCGGCCCGATTGTGATCGCGCGTGCGAGACTCCGGGCATGCCGCCGCGACCCCTGGCCGAGTGCCCGCCCGCGCAGCTCGGCCGCATCGACGGCGTGCTGACCGACATCGACGACACGCTGACCCGCGACGGCGCCGCCGAGCCGGCGGCGCTGGACGCACTGGCGCGCCTCGCCGCCGCCGGGCTGCCGGTGATCGCGGTGACCGGCCGGCCGATGGGCTGGAGCGTGCCGTTCGCGCAGGCCTGGCCGGTGCGGGCGATCGTGGCCGAGAACGGCGCGGTGGCGCTGTTCCGCGACGCGGCCGGCACGCTGCGCACCGAGTACCTGCAGGACGAGCCGACCCGCACGCACAACACGCGGCGGCTGGCCGTCGCGGCGCAGCGGGTGCTGCGGGAGGTGCCCGGCGCGACGCTGGCGCGCGACAGCGCGGGCCGCGTGACCGACATCGCGATCGACCATGCCGAGTTCGCGCGGCTCGATGCCGCCCGCATCGCCCGGGTGGTCGACGTGATGCGGGCCGAAGGCATGCACGCGACGGTCAGCTCGATCCACGTGAACGGTTGGTTCGGCACGCACGACAAGCTGGCCGGTGCCCGCTGGATCGTGCGGCGGCTGCTCGGGCGCGACGTGGATGCCGAGCGCGCGCGCTGGGCCTACGTCGGCGACTCGACCAACGACCAGGTGATGTTCGGCCACTTCCCGCTCGCGGTCGGGGTGGCCAATCTGCGCGACTTCGCGGCGCAGCTGCGTGTCTGGCCGGCCTGGATCACCGCCGGCGAGCGCGGTGCCGGCTTTGCCGAGTTCGCGGCCGCGCTGCTCGAGGCGCGCCTCAGCGCTGCAGGAAGGTCCTGAGGCGCTCCAGCTCTTCTTCCAGCGCGCGCCGGTACGCGGCATCGCGCGGCGCACGACCGGCGGTGTAGCCGAAGCGCGCGTCCAGGCCACGTGGCGTGGCCGACACGTTGGCCCAGCCGATCACCTGCTCGCGCCACAGCAGCGGCAGCGCGTAGTAGCCGAGCTGGCGCTTCGGTGCCGGCACGTAGGCCTCGAAGCGGTAGGGCCAGCCCCAGAACAGCTCGAAGCGGCGCCGGTCCCAGACCACGGGATCGAAGGGCGCGAGCAGGCGCACCACGTCGCCGGCCTCGCGGCGCACGAAGCGCTCGCCGTCCGGCCAGTACCAGACCACGCCGTCCAGCGTCGTCGACGCCAGGCGCCGCCTGGCGCGCGCCAGCGCGGCGCCGCGCTCGGTGCGCCACTGCGGCACCCCGACGCACACGCCGCTGAGCAGCCAGCCGAGTGTCGCGGCCGGCAGCGGTGCGTACTTGCGCACGGCCAGGTCGACCAGCGCGTCGAAGGCCGCGTCGCGCTCCGGCGGGGCCGGGGTCGGCTCGCGCGCCTCGTACAGGCGGATACCGCCTTCGCGGCGCGCCACGCGCAGCAGGCCGCGGTAGTGCATGCCGTCCAGCAGCTGCGTGCTGGCATTGGACGAACCGCCGAACCAGTTGACCGTCTTGCCGTGCGCGAACTCGGCGTCGACCTCGCGCGGGTGCACCACGCCGCGTGCGCGCACGAACTCGAGCACCGCATGCGCCTGGGTCCAGCGCGCCTTGGGCCACGCCGCGCGTGGCGTGCGCGGGTGCATGAGCGCGTGCAGCGGGCGCGGCAGGAAGCCGTAGTTGACGAAGAAGTCCTCCTCGATCGCCAGGCGCGGGTAGCGGCGCTCCAGGTCGCCGGCGCGGTAGTCGCGCACGCGGTGGCGCAGCGTCAGGTCCTGGGCGCGCGCCGGCGCGCGGATCGGGTCGGCCTGCACGAAGCCGAGCCGGGCGATCGCCCGCGGCAGCGTGGTCGGCGCGAACAGGCTGCGGCCGATGGCGTGGCGGCGCAGCGCCTCGAGGGTGGACCGCACGGTCAGCGCAGCGCGGCCAGTGCGTCGCGGGCGATCCCGACCAGCGGATCCAGCGCGCTCAGCGTTTCGGCGTCCAGCGGCCTCGGCGTGGAGTTGGGCGCGCTGATCGGGCGGCCCGGATCGGGGCGGAAGCTGTCCATCGCCGCGCGCACCGCCGCCACGTCGTCGGCCGGCAGGCCGGGCCGCGCCACGTACACCGGGCCCGGGATGCCGCCGATCGTCGCCAGCACGCGATGCTGGCGCGGCGTGCTCGCCGGTAGGTCGCCGAGCTGCGTGCGCCCGGCGACCACCATCGCCACCTCGTCGCGGTCCAGCGCGTACAGCGCGCTGTTGATCGAGGGCTGGGCCAGCACCGTGACGTGGCCCGTCAGCCCCTGCTCGGCCAGCCAGCGGCGGCCGATCGTCGCCGTCAGCGACAGCGGGTCCAGCATGCCGGCCTGCCGCCCGCGCAGGTCGGCCGGTTCGCGCACGGGGCCGCCGTCCTTGACCACCACCAGCACGTCCAGCGCCTGCACCGTGCCGGCCACCTGCACGAACCCCCAGTCGAGCATCGCCAGCCGCGCCAGATGGGCCGGCAGCTGCACGATGTCGTGGTCGCCGCGACGCGTCTCCTCGATCAGGGTGCGGAAGTCCTTCGCGGTCACCATCTCGATCGGCCGCGCGAGGACCTGCTCCAGGTGTTCGCGCAGCCGCCGGTGAACCGCGAGCAGCACGGTCGGCGACAGGAACGGCGCCAGCGCGATGCGCAGCGGTGCGGCCGCCTGCGCCGGGCGGCCTGCGAGGAAGCTCAGCGCGGGCCCGCCCGCCAGCGCGGTCACGGCGGCGAGCAGGGAGCGGCGGCGGTACGGGCGGTGCATCGCCGCTCAGGATAGCGGGGCCGGCGCCGTGGGGGCGAGCAGGCGGTCGGTCTCGGCCAGCAGCTGCGCCACGTCGACCGGCTTGGTCAGGTAGCGCTCGAAGCCGGCCTCGCGGGCGCGCTGGATGTCCTCGCGCATCGCGTTGGCGCTCAGCGCGATCAGCGGCAGGGTACGCGTCGCCGGATCGTCCTTCAGGCGGCGGCAGAGTTCGAGGCCGTCGATGCCGGGCAGGCCGATGTCGATGATCGCCAGGTCGAAGCGTTCACGCTGCGCCAGCGCCAGGCCCTCGAGGCCGTCGCGGGCCACCTGCACCTCGAGGCCCGGACGCAGCTCCAGCGCCTGACGCAGCAGCTCGACGTTGGACGGGTTGTCCTCCACGTAGAGCAGGCGTGCGCCGTGCGCAGAGTCGGCCATGGCGGCCGGCACGCGCGGCCGGGCGCCGAGCGTCGGGGCCTCGGCCACCGGCAGCTCGACGTGGAAGGCCGAGCCGACGCCGGCACGCGACTCGACGGCCAGCGTCCCGCCCATCAGCTCGACGAGCCGGCGCGTGATCACGAGGCCGATGCCGGTGCCCTCGATCGCCTCGCCGGGCTGCTCGAAGCGCTGGAACGGCTGGTACAGGCGCTGCAGCTGCGACTCGGTGAATCCGCGCCCGGTGTCGTGCACCGAGACGACCGCGCGGCCGGCGGCGCCGGCGGCCAGGCGGACCTCGACCAGGCCCTCGCGCCGGTTGTACTTGACCGCGTTGGACAGCAGGTTGGCCAGCACCTGGCGCAGCCGCTTGCGATCGGCCAGCACCCAGACCGGGTCGCCCGGCGGCGGAGGCAGCAGCTGCACGGCGCGTTCGGTGGCCAGGGCCTGCACCATCGGCAGGCAGCCGGCCACCAGCTCGCGCAGCTCGACCGGTTCGGCCGAGGTGCTCATCGTGCCCGCCTCGATGCGCGACAGGTCCAGCACGTCGTTGATCAGTTCCAGCAGGTGCCAGCCGGCGGTCTCGATCTGGCGCACCTTGCGCAGCTCGCCCGGGGCATCCTTCTGCGACAGCGCGAGCAGCTGCGCGAATCCGAGGATCGCGTTCAGCGGCGTGCGCAGCTCGTGGCTCATGCGCGAGAGGAAGTCGCTCTTGGCGTGGCTGGCCCGTTCGGCCACCTCCTTGGCGAGCTGCAGCTCGGCGGTGCGCTCGCCCACGCGGCGCTCCAGGGCCTCGTTGCTGTCACGCAGCTGCTGTTCGGCCAGCACGTGGCGCGTCACGTCGGTCACCGTCGCGACCACGGCGTAGGGCCGCGACTGCCCGGGGCGGAACAGCGGCGTCGCGTTGACGCTCACCCACACGGTGCTGCCGTCGGTGCGTTCGACCCGGCCGACCACGTCGCGCTGCGGCTCGCCCGTGGCCAGCGCCCGCGAGGTGGGGCGGTCCTCCAGCGCGGCCTCGCGTCCGTCGGCATGGAAGGAACGCGTGCCGCCGCGGCTCGTGCCGGAGGCGATGAACTCCTCGCGGGTCGTGCCGTACAGGCGCGCGAGCGCCTCGTTGCAGTCGAGCACGCGCAGGTCCGGCGCGATCACCACCAGCCCTTCGGCCAGCGTGTCGATCACCAGCCGCAGATAGCGCTCGTTCTCCTGGCGCTGCGCGAGCTGGGCCTGCACCGCCTCGGCCATCAGGTTGAACGCGTTGGAGACGTCGTCCAGCTCGGTCACGCCGCTGGGCGGCAGGCGGGCCGACAGGTCGCCCGAGGCGACGCGGCGGCTCGCCTGCGCGAGCCGCGTGAAGCCGGCGGTCAGCCAGGCGGTGCCCAGCGCCAGCAGCAGCATGCCGGCGGCCAGCACGGCGGCGGCGATCGCGAGGCTGTTGCGCCAGAGGCGTTCGCGCGCGTCCAGCAGCGCGTCGGTCGGGATGCCGAAGCGCAGCTCGCCCAGCGGCTGGCCGGCCAGCACCACCGGCTGCGTGGTGCGCAGCAGCCGCGGCCGGGCGGCGTCGCCGGCGCTCGCGACGCGCTGCCCGCGGCTGTCGCTCACCTCCACGTACGCGAGGTGGCCGTCCTGCGTGTTGCCGGCCACCACTTCGGCGATCGTCGCGTAGTCGCGCGCGGCCAGCAGCGGGCCGATCGCGGCCACCAGCAGCGGGCCGTAGGCCTGCTGCTCGGCCTCGAAGCGTTCGTCGATCGCCTGCTGCATCAGGTGCTGGGCGTTCCACAGCAGCAGGCCCAGCATCGCGATGAAGACGGCGAAGCTGCCCAGGAAGTACTGGCCGCGCAGGGTTCGGAGCACAGGCGTCGAGGAGGGTCCGGCGCGATTGTCTGCCATCGGGCGTCGGCAGCGCGACGGCAGCGTCGCGGCAGCGTGCGGACTTGGCGATGCGCGCTCCGCCGGCGACCGTGGCGCCGGCCTGACGACGCGATAACGCGCCGATAACGCGCCCGCCCGTACAACGGCGCCACACCGTAGGATCCGGCATCTTCCTGCCATGCAGCTGCGCCTCAGCCGATCGCCCGGGGGCTTCGATGCCGCCGGTCGCCCCGTGCCGCTCGGCATCCGCGATGCCGCGTTGCTGGCTTGGCTCGCGTTGGAGGGGCCGACCGCCCGCACGCGGCTGGCCGAGCTGCTGTGGCCCGGCAGCGGGCCGGAGGCGGCCCGCAATGCCCTGCGCCAGCGCCTGTTCCAGCTGAAGCGGCAGTTCGGGGCCGAGCTCGTGATCGGTGCGTCGGTGCTGTCGCTGGCCGACGGCGTGCGGCATGACCTGCACGAGGCCGACGAGGTGCTGGGCGACGGCGCCGACGGGCTGGATGGCGAACTGGCCGACTGGCTGGCGCGCCAGCGCGAGCGCCGCCGCGAGCGCATGCGCCTGTCGCTGGTCGACCTCGCCGAGGCCGCCGAGCGCGCCAGCGACTGGGCCGACGCGCTGACGCACGCGCGCGAACTGCTGGCGCTGGAGCCGGTCTCCGAGGAGGCCCACCGGCGGCTGATCCGCCTGCACTACCTGGCCGGCGACCGCGCCGCGGCGCTGCTCGCCTTCGACCGCTGCGAGCAGGTGCTGAAGAACGAGGTCGGCACCCGGCCCGGCGCGGCGACGCTCGAGCTGCTGCGCACACTCGAGTCGGCCGCCGCGCCGAACCTTCCGGCCGCGGCCATGCCGGTGCCGGCCGCGATGCTGCGCCCGCCGCGCGTCGTCGGCCGCGGCGCCGAGATCGAACGCGCACTGCGCGCCTGGCGCGACGGCCGTGCCGTGCTCGTCGAGGGCGAGGCCGGCATGGGCAAGAGCCGGTTGCTGCAGGAGCTCGCCGCGCGGCGCGGCGACGCGGTCGGCGTGCAGGCGCGGCCGGGCGACGCGGTGGTGCCCTACGCCACGCTGGCGCGCCTGCTGCGGGCCCTGCTGGCGTCGGCCATCCCGGACGCCGCGGCCCGGCGGGCGCTCGCACCGCTGCTGCCGGAACTGGGGCTGCCCGGCGTCGCGAGCCCGCCGGGCATGCTGGCGCCGGCGGTGGCCGCCGTGCTCGCCGGCGCGGCCCGCGCCGGCACCGGCATCGTGCTGGTGGACGACCTGCACTTCGCCGACGAGGCCAGCCTCGAGTTGCTGCTGCAGCTGGCGCGCGTCGACGCGCCCGACGCGCCGGGCTGGGGTTTCGCACGCCGGCCGGCCGAGGGCAGCGGCGCGCTGGCGCAACTGCACGACGCGCTGCTCGAGGAACAGCGCCTGGAGCCGGTCGTGCTGCAGCCGCTCGGCCCGGCGCAGCTGGCCGAACTGCTGCGCGGCCTGGACCTGCCGGCGGCGCAGATCGAACCGCTCGCGGCGCTGCTGCACCGCCACACTGGCGGCAATCCGCTCTACGCGCTGGAGACGCTGCGCCAGGCCTGGCACGAGACCGGGCTGGACGGCGTGCGCCTGCCGAGCCCGGCCAGCGTCACGCGCCTGATCGAGCGCCGCCTGCAGCGACTCTCGCCGGCCGCGATGCGGCTGGCGCGTTGCGCGGCGTTGGCCGGCGGCGATTTCGACATCGAGCTGGCCGCCGCGGTGCTGGCCGTGCCGGCGATCGACCTCGCCGACGCCTGGCGCGAACTGGAGCAGGCGCAGGTGTTCGCCGACGGCCTGTTTGCGCACGACCTGATCCACGAGGTGCTGCGCGCCGGCGTACCGCGCCCGATCGCGGCCCACCTGCACGGCGAGGTCGCACGCCACCTGGAAGCGCGCGCCGCGGCGCCGGCGGCGGTGGCCGACCATTGGCTGGCGGCCGGGCAGGCGGCGCGGGCGCTGCCGTTCCTGCGCCTGGCCGGCGAAGGGGCGCTGCGGCAGCGCCGCTTCGGCGAGGCGACCACGACCTTCGAGCAGGAGTGCCGGCTGCGTCTCGCCGAGGACGATGCCGGCGAGGCGTTCGAGGCGGCGCTGCGGATGCGCCAGGCCAGCTTCGAACTCGACCTCGCGGCCCGCACCGACGTTGCGCTCGATCTGCTCGAGCGCGCCGCGCGCAGCCCGGCGCAGCGGGCGCAGGCGCATGCCGAGCGCGCCATCGTCTCCGTGCACCGCGGGGCGATGGCGGACGCCGAGCGGGCGGCCGAGGCCGGCCTGGCCGCGCTCGGCGACGCGGACGAGCCGCTGCTGCGCGCGGACCTGCACCAGCATCTCGCGGCGGTCCGGCTGTGGCAGCTGCGCGCCGCCGAGGCGGGGGCGCTGCTGCGGTCGGTCGAGCAGGACGTGGAGACGCACGGCAGCGCGGCGCGGCGCTTCGAATTCGCGCAGGCGGCGGGCGTGGTGCACGAACACCTCGATCGGCCCACCGAGGCGGCCCAGTGGCAGCGGCGCGCCGTCGACCACGCGCTCGCGGCCGGTCTGCTGCCGGGGGCCGCGCAGGCCCTGCTCAACCTGGCGCTCGGCTGGCGCGACGCCGGCCGGCTGGACGAGGCGCTGGCCACGCTGATCGAGGCGCAGGCCCTGCTCGCCGGCCTGCCGGAAGGGGCGATCCCGTACTCCAGCCTGGATACCAACTTCGGCATCGTGCTGCGCGACCTCGGCCGCTACGACGAGGCGCTGCGCTGGCTGGACCAGTCGGTCGAGCGCGGCCGCGTGCACATGCCGGGCTGGGTCGCGAACTTCCTCTGCCACCGCGCGCAGGCCTGGCTGGTGCTGGGTCAGCCGGCGCGCGCGCAGCAGGACCTGGACGCCGGGGCCGACCCGGCCGCGCCGGCGCTGGCGCGCACGCGGCGCCAGCTGCTGCTGGCCCAGCTGCACATCCAGCTCCGGCAGGATGCGCACCCGGCGCTGGAGCGCGCCGCCGAGGCCCTCGGCACGCACGCACGAGCCCTGCTTCGCCAGCGCTACGTGCTGGCGCGCTGCCTGGTGCTCGATCCGGCCGACGCGCTGGCCGCCGCGGGCGGCGTGCTCGACGAGGCGCTCGCCGCGCAGCGCGACGGTCTGGCGGTGGCGGCCCGAACGCGCATCTGCCAGGCGCTCCTGGCCCTCGGCCACGAGGCCGAGGCCGCGCGCCAGGCGCGCCACCTGGCCGGAGTGCCGGCGACCGGCGGCTGCGACGAGCTGTACCGGGGCGAGGTCTGGCACACCGCCTGGCGCGCGCTGGAGCCGGTCGACCCGGCGGCGGCCGGGCAGCTGCTGGCACGCGCCGTCGCCTGGCTGCACACGACGCTGCAGCAGCACGTGCCGGAGCCGTTCCGCGCCGGCTTCGTCGAGCGCAATCCGAGCAATCGCGAACTGCTGGCCTGTGCGGCGCGGAGCGGCCTGACCGTAGCCTGAATGCGGCGCGAAGGTGGCGTAACGCCCACCTAACGCCCCCGGGCCTACAACGGTGAGGCACGCAGGCTGGCATTTCCGCCGCGCCTGCCGAGAGAGGAGCCTGCCATGCCGACCTCGCACCACCGCCACCGGCGACCGGCCTGGGAAGGCGACCTGCTGTTCCTGCGCTGGCTGGTGGCCATCGTCGCGGCCACGGCGGTGCTGGCGTTCGGCTGGCCGGACGCACCGGCCACGGGCGCTGCGCCGGCGAAGGCCGCCGGCGGCAAGCGCTGAGCGGCCGGCCTCAGGGCGCCGGCGGGCGCACGAAGATCTCGACGCGGCGGTTCTGCGCGCGGCCGGATTCGGTGCTGTTGTCGGCGATCGGCTCGTTCGGCCCGCGCCCGTCCTGCGACAGGCGCGACGGGTCGATGCCCTTGGAGGCCAGGTAGTTCGCCACCGAGCGCGCGCGATCCTGCGACAGGCGCTGGTTCAGCGCCGCCGAACCGGTGCTGTCGGTGTGGCCGATGATGGTGCCGGTCACGCCGCAGTATTCCTTGATCGTGCCGCCGACCGAGTCGAGCGTCGACGCGAACTCGGGGCTGATCTCGGCGCTGCCGGTCTTGAACATCACCGAGCCCGGGATGTTCAGCTTGACGGAGCCGTCCTGCTGCTCGGTCATGCCGATCATGGAGTTGTACTTCGAGCCGACCAGGGCCCCCGTCAGCGCCCCCAGCAGGATGCCGTTGCGCGCGCCGACGGAAGACTTCTTGGCCGCCGAACTGCCGATCAGGCCGCCGAGCACGGCGCCCGCCGCCGCACCGATCGCCGCGTTCTTGGTGTTCGAGTTGCCGCCGCCGCTGCCGCCCAGCGGCTTGCAGCCGCCGGAGGTGGACGAGATCTGCTGCGGCTGCTGCTGTTGCGGCATGGTCTGGCAGGCGGCCAGTGCCACGGTGGACAGGGTGATGACGGCGATTCGGCGCACGGACATGGAAGGGCCTCCCGGGAATGTTCGGCCGGCGCGGTGGGGCCGGCCGAACGCAGTATAGGCAGGGCCGCCGTCGAAAGACACCGCGGCGCCGGCCCCGCCGTGTGAAAAGCGGCGCGGGCGGCGCGACGGTTGTGAAGCCTTACAGCCCGGCGGCGGCGCGCAGCGCCGCGGCCTTGTCGGCCTTTTCCCACGAGAACTCCGGCTCCTCGCGGCCGAAGTGGCCGTAGGCGGCGGTCTTCTCGAAGATCGGGCGCTGCAGGTCCAGCATCTGGATGATGCCCTTCGGGCGCAGGTCGAAATGCTCGTTGACGAGCGCGGCGATCTTCGCGTCCGGGATCTTGCCGGTGCCCTCGGTGTAGACGGTCACGTTCATCGGCCGCGCGACGCCGATCGCGTAGGCGACCTGGATCTGGCACTGGCGCGCCAGCCCGGCGGCGACGATGTTCTTCGCCACGTAGCGGGCTGCATAGGCGGCGGAGCGGTCGACCTTGGTCGGGTCCTTGCCGGAGAACGCACCGCCACCGTGCGGGCAGGCGCCGCCGTAGGTGTCGACGATGATCTTGCGCCCGGTCAGGCCGCAGTCGCCCTGCGGGCCGCCGACGACGAAACGGCCGGTCGGGTTGATCAGGTATTCGGTCTCCTTGATCCACTCGCTGGGCAGCACCGGCTTGATGATCTCCTCGATGATGGCTTCGGTGAACGATGCCTTCATCTTGGTGGCCGATTCGCTCTGGTCCGGATGGTGCTGGGTCGACAACACGACGGTGGCGATGCTGTGCGGCTTGCCGTCGACGTAGCGCATCGTGACCTGGCTCTTGGCGTCGGGCCGCAGGAACGGCAGCCGGCCGTCCTTGCGCAACTGGGCCTGGCGCTCGACCAGCCGGTGGGCGTAGTAGATCGGCGCGGGCATCAACTCGGGGGTTTCGTCGCAGGCATAACCGAACATCAGGCCCTGGTCGCCTGCTCCATCCCGATCAACACCCTGAGCGATGTCACGACTCTGACTGTGCAGCGCCTGAAAAATGCGACAGCTGTCGGCATTGAAGCCGATGTCGTCTGACGTATATCCGATTTCCCGAATCACTTTCCGAGCCACCGAAACGTAATCGACATCGGCACTTGTCGTGATTTCTCCTGCCAGAACCACCAGATCTGTCGTACACAGAGTTTCACAGGCGACTCGGGACATCGGATCCTGCGTCAGCAGTGCGTCCAGGATGCCGTCTGATACCTGATCCGACACTTTGTCCGGATGTCCCATGCTGACTGATTCGCTCGTGAAGAAAAAATTTGCCATCTTGATCACACTTCCGGGGACATGCAAAACCATCATACGGACGTCACCTGCCCGAACCCGCCGTTCGGACGTGGCGGCGAAGTTTAAAGGACCTGCACACCCTACACAACGGATTCCCCGGGATTGACAACGTGTGACAGAAAACTGCAATTCCCGCCCCGCACAACACCACTTCGATATCCGGCCTGCTCACTGCGATCCGTTCAGACGCCCGTCGGCCTGCAAGATGCTTCCAGTGGCGTGAGTGGAGGACGCAAACC
>JAHBZL010000011.1 GCA_019635485.1 Piscinibacter sp.
CCGCGGGCTGCGGCAGGGCACCGCCGCGCGCCGCCGCGATGCCGCGCTCGACACGGATCGGCGCGAGCAGCACCAGCCCGAGCACGAAGAACAGCGCCGTCGACAGGATCGCCAGCCGGTGGTTGCCGCCGGTCATCCAGGTGACCAGCCCGTAGGTCAGCGGCCCGACGATCGCCGACAGGCGCGTTGCGAAGGTCCACAGGCCGAAGAACTCGGCCCGCTGCGCCGGCGGCGCGAACACCCCGACCACGGCGCGCCCGGCCGACTGGCTGGAGCCCATGCACAGGCCCGCCACGACGGCCGCGACCCAGAACAGCATGGCGTCGGTGGCGAGGTAGGCCAGCACCGTCATCAGCACCCAGCCCGCCAGCGTGACCGCCAGCGCGGGCTTGTGGCCGATGCGGTCCTGCCCGTAGCCGAACGCGAAGGCCCCGAGCGCGGCGGCGATGTTGACGAGGAAGACCAGCATCATGGTCTGGGCCTGCTTGAACCCGAGCACCTGCTCGGCATACACCGCGGCCAGCGCGATCACCACCGAGATGCCGGCCTGGTAGCAGAAGCCGCAGGCCAGCAGCCAGCTGAAGTCGCGCAGCTCGCGGGCCCGGTTCGCCGTGGCCGCCAGCTGCCGCAGCGCCTCGCGCAGGCCGCCGCCGCGCGGTTCGACGGTGGCGCGCGGCACCGCACGCTCGCGCAGCAGCGAGAAGGTCGCCAGCGCGGCGACCCCATACACCGCGGCGGTGATCAGCATCGTCACCGGCACGAACTGGGTGGCCGGCATGCCGCGCCCCTGCGCCCAGAGCACGTAGCCCAGGCACAGGCCGAGCGCGAGCATGCCGCCGAAGTAGCCGAAGCTCCAGCCCCAGCCCGAGACGCGCCCCATCGCGTCGGGCCGCGCGAGCTCGGGCAGGAAGGCGGCGATCAGCGTTTCGCCGTACGCATAGGCGACGTTGGACACCACCATCGCCGCGACCGTCAGCCAGAGGTCGCCGCGGCCGACGAGCGCGAGCGCCGCGGTGGCCAGCACGCAGGCGCCGGTGCTGAAGGCCAGCAGGCGCTTCTTGCAGGCGTGCAGATCCGCATGCGCGCCCAGGCCCGGCATCGTGAACATCACGATCAGGCTGGAGGCGGCGATCACCAGCGTCCAGGCGAGCGTGCCCCAGTCCGCGCCGCCGGCAGCCACGCCGACGAAGTAGACGTTGAACACGGCCGTCAGCACGACCGTCGTGTAGCCCGAGTTGGCGAAGTCGTACATCGCCCAGCCGAACACCTCGCGCTTGCGCACGCCGTCGTTGAGCGCTTCCTGCGGGAACAGGGCCATGGGGAGTCCGCGTCGTGAGGGCCGCGCATCTTAGGCGACCTATGATGCTCGCGTGCGCGGGTGGCGGAACTGGTAGACGCAGCGGGCTTAAAACCCGCCACTTCCCGCAAGGGGGTGTACGGGTTCGATTCCCGTCCTGCGCACCACGTGTTCAGACCAATTTGTGTCATGCACATGACCAGGCGTCCCTGCGGGCGGGCGCCGAGGCGATTCGGCAGCAGGTCTTCGGAGTGTCGTGAACGCGGGCTCGGTTCGAGTGCGTGAGGACGGTTGCAGCGGGCGATACAGTCATGAACGACGCTCAACCGGTGTCTGCTTGCAGCTGAAGCGGACGCTAGATCTCCGCCGGCGGGCGGCGGGCCCCGGCCATGAACGGGCGTTGGCGAAGGTCAGCTTCCGCGCTGCGTGGCAAAAGCCTTTCGGGCTGGTCTGAAAGGGCGCGGCCCGTCACCTGGACCGCGAGTCTCAGGCTGCCACCTCGTAGGCCGTTACGAATACGCGCACTGCCTCTCGAAGCAGTGCCTTGTTCTCCCGTGCGTCAGGCATCTCCAGCATCAGCAGCCCACGGATGTGGCCGTCGCCCAGGAACATCGACAGGAAAAGGTCGGCGGCCTGCCGGGGGTGTTTCACCTGCAGCGTGCCCGCTTCGCTCGCGCGCCGAAGGTACACGGCAAGCTCGCTGATCAGGCGCTCGGCTCCCTGCCTGTAGAACGCCTGGCAGGCTTCGGGCTGCGCGCCCGCGGCGCCGTAGACCGAGCGGAACTTGCCGAGTGCGTCCTCTTCGCGCGTCAGCGCCAGGAACTGCTCGCCCACGGCGAGAAGCGCCTTGCGTGGCTGCATCGGATCCAGCGCCTCCACACCGGCCGAGCCGCCCATCACGCGGTCGGTGCGGTCCTGGACCACCGCTTCGAACAGCCCTTCCTTCGAGCCGAAGTTGCTGTAGATGGTCATCTTCGAGACACCCGCTTCCGCAGCGATGGCGTCCACGCTGGCACGCTCCAGGCCATGGGCAAAGAAGTGGCTGCGAGCCGCTTCCATGATGCGTCGGCAGCGCTCCGGGTCGCGCGGTCGACCGCGGCGTGAGGGGGGTGCCGCCTTGTCGTCGTTCTGTGCCATCGAATTATTTGTGGACTTGACAGTACATTATATGTCGCTACACTTACTGTACTGTCTAGTCCATTAATTGTAGAAGCCTATGACGCCTTCATTGCATCGCAGCCGTGATGTCCGCATGCGAACCGGCCACGTCGCAGTGGCGCTCTTGGCGCTGTCGATCCTATCCGCCTGCTCTGTGCCAACGCTTCAGGCTCCATCCCCGTCCGTGCCGCTGGTGGCCGCGTTCGCGAACGGGGAGCCTGCTGCTTCCGCGGCATCGACCCTCGACGATGCCTGGTGGGACGGCTTCGGCGACGCCACGCTGTCGCGGCTCGTCAAGGAAGCACTGTCCGCCAACCAGGATGTGGCCATGGCGCTGCAGCGCGTGGGGCAGGCGCGTGCCGGCGCGCAGGCGCAAGCCTCCCGGCTGTGGCCCACAGTCGGCCTGCAGGCCGCAGCATCGCGAAGCGACAGCGGTGTTCCCGAGCCGGTCAAACAGGGAATGCCCGACACCCGCGTGCTGCGCGCGGGTGTGAATGTCGCCTGGGAAATCGACCTGACCGGCGGCGATCGCGCGGCGCGTGATGCGGCGCGGGCCGATGCCGCCGCCGCGGCCGCAGGGGCCCAGGGAGCGCGCCTGCTCGTGGCCAGCGAAGTCGGGCGACAGTACTTCGTGCTGCGCAGTGCCGAGGAGCGGCTGCGCATCGTGCAGGCCCTGGCAGCGGCCCAAAGGCAGACCGCGGCTCGCGTGGAGAGTCGCCTGCGTGAAGGCCAGGCCAGCGCCTTCGACCTGGACCGCCCACGCGCCGAGGCCGATGCGCTGGACGCCCAGGTGCCGGCACTGCGAATGCTGGTGGGTACCACGCAAACGAGGTTGGCTGTCCTGCTGGGCCGCAACCCATCGGCCCAGGTCGTCGAGGCCGACAAAGACTTCGCATGGCCGGCGGCGCGGGCCATCGCAGCAGGCCAGCCCAGCGAACTGCTGCGGCGTCGGCCTGATCTCGTGGCCGCGGAGGCACGCGTTGGTGCCGAAGCGCTGCGCAGCGTCGAGGCCCGTGCGCAGTGGTGGCCCAAGCTGTTCCTGAGCGCGCTTGTCGGTCGCGAGGACTTGCGGCTGAACGCGCTGGACCTCGCGCCGGTTCACTTTTCCAACGTCGCACTGGCCTTTGCCACGCCGATCTTCAACGCCGGCCGCATCGATGCCGGTATCCGCGTTCAGTCCGCGCGCGCCGACGAGGCCTTGCTGGCCTGGCAGAAGGCCGTCCTTGTGGCGGTCCAGGAAGTCGAGGACAGCCTGCTCGTGCGCTCGCAGGAGACCGAGCGGAACGCGGCGCTCGCGCTCACTGTCGAGCACCGTCGTCGCTCGCTGCAGCGCGCCGAGTCGCTGCGGCGCGAAGGACAGATCGACCTGCTGGTCCTGCTGGACGTGCAGCGCTCCGTGCTCGCCAGCGAACTGGCCCTGTCGGACAGCCGCCTGCAGAAGGCGCTGGCCGACGTGCAGCTCTACAAGGCCCTGGGCGGGGGCTATGCACCCGCCCCGCACGGTCTCGCCGGTGGACTTCCCCCGGTTCAGGCCAGCACCGACACGACTTCTCTTGCCGCAAGGACACCCCAGTGAACAGGATCATTCCCGCCCTATCGCTCACGAGCCTTGCCGCCGCGAGCCTGTTGTTGATCGGCGGCTGCAGCGAGCCGCCGGCCGCCGCCGCAGTTGCGAAGCCGGTCTTCGTGACGACCGTCGCGCCCACCGCGTCAATGCAGAGCCGCACGTTCACCTCGGTGGTTCGCGCCCGCGTCGAAAGCGACATCGGCTTCCGTACCGGCGGCAAGGTCGTCGAAAGGCTCGTCGAGATCGGCGACAGCGTCAAGGCCGGCCAGGTGCTGGCTCGCCTGGACGCGGCCGACTACTTGCTGGCCGTGAAGGCCGCCTCCGACCAAGTGCAGGCCGCCAGCGTCGATGCGCAGCAGGCCGCGTCGGACGAAGCGCGCTTCCGCCGTTTGCTGGCCGACGGCTCGGTGGGCGCGGCCGATCATGAACGCCAGAAGGCCCGCGCCGACGCTGCAGCGGCCCGGCTGGACCAGGCTCGGCGTCAGCTGGAGCTGGCGCGCAATCGCGAGGGCTACGCCGTGCTGGTGGCGCCCTACGCCGGCGTGGTGACGGCGATCCGCTTTGAGCGGGGGCAGGTGGTGCCTGAAGGGCAACCGGTGGTCTCGCTGGCCCGGCAAGGCGACAACGAGGTGGTCGTCGACCTACCCGAAGACTGGGTGGGACGTGCCCGCGGCCTGACTGCCACCGCGGCGCCATGGCACGACCCAAACGCGAGGCTGCGCCTCGCGCTGCGCGAGCTGTCGCCGCAGGCCACGGCGCAGGGCCGCACCTACCGCGCACGTTATGCGGCCACTTCCGAGTCGCGCGCTCAAGTCTCGGCGCTGCCCCTGGGCAGCACGATGCAGCTGACCTTGTCGTCGCCTCAGGCGGGCCCGGCGACGGTCTCTTTGCCCGTCAGTGCGTTGGTCAAGGGCAGCGGCCCGGCGGGCGTCTGGGTGCTGAACGCCAAGGGTTCCGGCCTGGTCTTCACGCCGGTCCAGGTGGTCGCGGTCGAAGACGCCACGGTCCGGCTCACTGGCCTGGCCAGCGGCAGCCGCGTCGTGAGTGTCGGCGCGCAAAAGCTCGATGCCGGGATGGTCGTTCGCGCCATCGAACGCGCCCCTGAGGCCACCACGACCACGGTCGCGAAGAGCACCTGATGAAACGCTTCAACCTCTCCGAATGGGCGGTCACACACCAGCCGATGGTGCTGTTTCTGATCATCACGACACTCATCGTCGGCGTGTTCTCTTTCAGCCGGCTCGGCCGCTTGGAAGACCCGACGTTCGAGGTGCCGCAGATGACCGCCATCGTCGTGTGGCCCGGCGCCACCGCGCAGGAAGTCCAGGATCAGGTCCTCAATCGCCTCGAACGCAAGCTGCAGGAGCTGGATCACTTCGACAACGTGCGCAGCTTTGCCCGCCAGGGCTACGGCGGCATTTCGCTGTGGATGAAGGGCGGCAGCAGCAAGGAAGAGCTGGACAAAGCCTGGTACCAGGCGCGCAAGAAGATCGGCGATGCGCGCCAGGAGCTCCCCGAGGGCGTGCGCGGCCCGTTCTTCAATGACGAGTACAGCGACCGGTACAGCGTGCTCTTTGCGCTGAGCGCCCCCGACCTATCGATGGCCGAGTTGCTGACCGTCACCGAATACGTTAAGCGGCGCCTGCAGAGCGTACCCGGCGCCGGCAAGGTGGACGTGCTGGGCAAGCAGGCCGAGCGGGTGTACGTGGAAGTCTCCACGAAGCGCCTGGCCGCCCTCGGCATCCCGCCGTCCGCCGTCTTCGACGCGCTGGCGCGGCAGAACCTCGTCACGCCGGCGGGTTTCGCCGACACCAAGCACGATCGCGTGCAGGTGCGTGTGGACGGCCAGTTCAACGGCGTCAAGGAAGTCTCCAATGTGACGCTGGACGTCGCAGGACAGTCGCTCCGTTTGGCCGACGTCGCCACCGTGCACAGCGGTTACGAAGACCCGCCCAGCTTCACCATCCGCCACAACGGCGTGCCGGTGCTGGCCATCGGCGTGAAGCTGCAGCACAACGGCAACGTGATGGACTTCGGCAAGGCGATGGAAGCGCGCCTGTCGCAAATCCGCCAGGAACTGCCGGCGGGCGTGGAGATTCACCAATACGCCGACCAACCCAAGGTGGTGGCCGCGTCGATCTGGGAGTTCGAACGCGCGTTCCTCGAGGCGCTGGCCATCGTGCTGGCGGTCTCGTTCGTCTTCCTCGGCTGGCGCACGGGCATTGTGGTCGCGGCCTCGGTGCCGCTGGTGCTGGGCCTGGTCGCGGCCGTCATGTACGCGGCGGGCTGGAACCTCGACCGCATCTCGCTGGGCGCGCTGATCATCGCACTGGGCCTGCTGGTCGACGACGCGATCATCGCCGTCGAGATGATGGTGGTGAAGCTCGAGCAGGGCTGGGACCGCCTGCAGGCTGCGACCTACGCCTACACGTCGACCGCGTTCCCGATGCTCACCGGCACACTGGTCACGGCCGCGGGTTTCATGCCGGTCGGGTTCGCGAAATCGATCGCTGGCCAGTACGCCGGCGGCATCTTCTGGGTGGTGGGCCTCGCGCTCATCCTGTCGTGGCTGGTGGCCGTGGTCTTCACGCCGTACCTGGGTGTGAAGCTGCTGCCGAAGAACCTCGGCCACGGGAATCACCACGACGTGTACGACCGCCCGGTGTACCACCGGCTGCGCCGCGTCGTCGACTGGGCCGTACAGCACCGCTTCGTCGTGCTGGGCCTGACCGTGTTGCTGCTCGGCGTTGCCGGCTTCGGCATGTCGAAGGTGCAGCAGCAGTTCTTCCCGACCGCAGCACGCCCGGAACTGCTGGTCGAACTGCGGCTGCGTGAGGGCGCGTCATTCGCAGCGACGGAACGGCAGGTCAAGCTGCTGGAAGCGTACCTTGCGAAGGATCCGGACGTCGAGTTCTATACGGCCAACACCGGCGCCGGCACGCCCATCTTCTATCTCTCGATCCAGCCCGAACTGCCGAATCCGGGGTTCGCGCAGGTCGTCGTCAAGACCGCCGGCATCGAGCAGCGCGAGAGGGTTCGTGCCCGCTTGCTGGAGCTGTTCGCGAAGGACGAGGCGCTGCCCGACGTCAAGGCGCGAGTCACGCGTCTGGAATTCGGTCCACCGGTGGGCTTCCCGGTCCAGTTCCGCGTCATCGGGCCGGACAAGGCCGTGGTGCGCGACATCGCCTACCGCGTGCGCGACGTGGTGCGGCAGAGCACGCTGGTGCACGACACGCAGCTCGACTGGAACGAGCAGGTGCGTTCGGTCGAGGTGCAGGTCGACCAGGACAAGGCCCGCCAGCTCGGCCTCACCACCGCCGACATCCAGGGCCTGGTGCAGACCACGCTGGACGGCGCGCCGGTCACGCAGATCCGCCGAGGCGAGGAGCTCGTCGATGTCGTCGTTCGGGCTACGGCGGACGAGCGCAAGGGCATCGGCCAGATCGGCGACCTGCAGGTCTTCACGCGCAGCGGCGTCACCGTGCCGCTGTCGCAAATTGCGCGCATCGAGCCGACCTTCGAGGAGCCGGTGCTCTGGCGCCGCAACCGCGACATGGCGCTCACCGTGCGCAGCGACCTGATGGACGGCGTGCAGGGCCCGTACGCCACCGAGCAGATCCGCCCATCGCTCAAGCCCATCGTCGAGAGCCTGCCCGCCGGCTACCGCATCGAAGAGGGCGGCGCGATCGAAGAGAGCGACAAGGCCAACGTGGCGCTGTTCGCGGTCTTCCCCGCGATGTTCGCGGTGACGCTGCTGCTGCTGATGATCCAGCTGCAGAGCTTCTCGCGCCTGTTCATGGTGTTCATGACCGGGCCACTGGCGATCATCGGCGTCGTGCCGGCGCTGCTGCTCTTCCAGGCGCCGTTCGGCTTCGTCGCGCTGTTGGGTGTGATCGCGCTGGGCGGCATGATCATGCGCAATTCGATCATCCTGGTCGACCAGATCGACCAGGACATCGCGCGCGGCGTGGCACCTTGGACCGCCATCGTCGATGCGACAGTCCGCCGCTCACGCCCGGTCGTGCTGACGGCCGCCGCAGCGGTGCTGGCCATGATCCCGCTGACGCGCAGCGTGTTCTGGGGTCCGATGGCGATCTCGATCATGGGCGGCCTGGTCGTGGCCACCGCGCTGACGCTCGTGTTCGTGCCCGCGTTGTATGCCGCGTGGTTCCGCATCCGGCGTGACAGCGTGGCGCACACATCTCCTGCTGCGCCGCCAGGCGCGACGGTCGCACCGGCCGGCCATTGACACCTTCATCAACATCCGAGGAGACGAGCATGTCTGCCACCACCGAGTCTCAATCCGCCATCAGGATCCCTGGAACCACCGAGCACTTCCTCGAGTCGCGCGGGCCGGAATCCCGAAGTCACGGTCGACTGCGTTACCTCACAGGCGGATCGGGAGCGCCGTTGGTCCTGCTGCACACCGTTCGCACGCAGGGCGAGCACTTCCGCCATCTCATCCCCCTGGTGCAGGACCGGTACACGGTGTACGCGCTCGATCTGCCCGGCATGGGCTACTCGCAGATCGTGCCGGGTTCCTCATATGACGAACCCGCGATGCGCGCGGCGGTGAAGAGCCTCATCACGCAACTCGACCTGCGCGACGTGACGCTGCTCGGCGAGTCGATGGGCGCGACGCTCGCCCTCACTACCGCGGCCGATCTGCGCGAGCGGGTTCGTCGCGTCGTGGCGATCAATGCCTACGACTACGCGGGCGGTATCGCGCGGTCCAGCCTCCTGGCCCGGTTCATCGTGACCGGCGTACTGGCACCAGGCGTCGGTCCGACCATCGCCGGCGTCGAACCCAAGCCGGTCATGCGAGCCGTGCTCCGTGGCGGTCTTGGCAACAAGGCCGCCCTGCACGACGACTACCTCGACGAACTACTGAAAGTCGGACGCCGCCCAGGTTACTCGGTCGTCGCCCGCGCGGTCTACGGCAACCTGCAGAGTCTGATCTCGGCGCGTGCTCGCTACCCCGATGTCAGTGCACCGGTGCATCTCATCTACGGGGAGAAGGATTGGTCACGACCCTCGGACCGACAGGCCAACAAGCGACTGCTTCCTGCGGCCGACTTCATTCAGGTACCCGGCGCCGGTCATTTCATCGCCCTCGAAAGGCCGGACGTGCCCGCCCAGGTGCTGAACGACGCGATGCGACTCGCGAGCGTTCCGAAGACCGCGGCCTGATGGTCGATCGCACGGCCCTCCCGATCCGACGACGCAGGCACGCGCGGCCCCAGGAGCTTCTGGATGCCGCCCTTAGCCTGTTTATCGAGAAAGGCTTTGCGGCAGCGCGTGCCGACGAGATCGCCGCGCGCGCCGGCGTCAGCAAGGGGACGCTCTACCTGTACTTCCACAGCAAGGAAGACTTGCTCCAGGAACTGATCGCGCAGCGCTTCTCTTCCAAAATCGCCATCTCGTTTCACGTGGCGACCGATGCCAGGGCAAGCCTGGACATGCTTCGAGAGGTCGTCGCCACTTGGCGCTCGGCGCTCATCGAAGGAGATGCAGGCGGCATCGTCAAGCTGCTGTTCACGGAAGCACGCAACTTCCCCGTCCTGGCCGATTTCTGGATGAGAGAGGTCATCACACCCACACGTCTGCTCGTCTCCAAGATCGTCAAGCACGGCATTGAGCGAGCCGAGTTCCGTGCCGTGGCCCCCAACTCGGTGGTGGACGCGCTGGTGCTGCCCTTGATCGCGGCTTGCCTGCAACGCCATGCGATTAACCCGCACGCATCATCCGATGGCACGCCATGCGGCCACGACGACCTCAACAGCTGCTTCGAGTTGGTTCTCGAAGGGCTGATGGATCGGCCCGCCGAGCGCACGCCGACCCCCACCCGGATGACCGCATGAAGATCTAAGGCGCCGTCGCCCTTGGCGCGCGCGACATCGCACTCTCGCGTGGATGCCGCACGATGTAACGGTCAGGGCTGCACACCCATGCTGGCGAGCAGAAGTAGACCAGGTTGAAGGCTGAAAGGCTGCTCTCGGGCGACCAATCTCAGCGCTGCTGCGTCTGCTTCGGGTCGCCAAGGGCCATCCTTGCCGCTTCAGCGACGACAGGTCATCGTTCGTCAGCGGACAGTCCGCCCTCGCCCGGGCGGCGCACGGCGAGCGAGCGCCGAGCCGGTTTGTGCGCTGACGTTCCGGCGTCCGATCGGGCGGCCGGCTTCGGCCCCAAGACGGGCTGGGGCGTGTCCGCGACTCCATCTACCTGTTCACGACAGCATCTGGTCGGAACACCACGGTGCGGCTACTCGGTCGGCCGCTGCTCGAATCCCTCGAAGCGCGTCGCGCTCGCCACCGTGGCCGTGTCGATGCCGATGACGCGCGCCTCGGGCACACCGTCGCGCAGCCAGTCGCGCAGCTGACCGATCTGCTGCGGCGGCCCCTGCAGCATCGCCTCGACCGTGCCGTCACGCCGGTTGCGCACCCAGCCGGCCACACCCAGCGTGCGCGCCTGGCGCGTGCAGGCATAGCGGAAGCCCACGCCCTGCACGCGGCCGTGCACGCGCACCAGCCAGGTCTCGATCGCGGTCGCTTCGTCCGGCTTCATCACGCCAAGCGTAATTCAAGGCGGAGCACGTGACCAAATCGTGAGCAGTGTTTGACGGTGCCGTGAAGCCCGCCGACCAGACTGCTCGGCATGGACTTCACACGCCACATCGTCATCGTCGGCGGCGGCTTCGCCGGCACCACGCTCGCCCGCGCGCTCGAGCCCCGCCTGCCCCCCGGCTGGCGCGTCGTGCTGATCAGCGAGGAGAGCTACACGACCTTCAACCCGATGCTGGCCGAGGTCGTCGGCGCGTCGGTGTTCCCCGAGCACGTGGTCGCGCCGATCCGCCAGATGCTGCGCTCGAGCCGCTTCGTGATGGGCCGAGTGACCGACATCGACCGCGTGCGCCGCGTCGTCAGCGCCGGCACGCTGGCCGGCGTGCAGGAGATCGCCTACGAGCATCTCGTGTTCGCCTTCGGCACGCGCGCCAATCTCGAACTGGTGCCGGGCCTGGCAGAACACGCGCTGCCGCTCAAGCTGGTCGGCGACGCGCTGTTCATCCGCAACCGCGTGCTGCAGCGCGTCGCGCGCATCGAGCTGGAGAGCGATCGGGCGCTGCGCCGCACGCTCGGCCACTTCGTCGTGATCGGCGGCGGCTTCTCGGGCGTGGAGGTGGCCGGCGAACTGGCCGACTTCCTGGCCGGCGCGCGCCGCTACTACCCGCGGGTGCAGCCCGACGAACTGCGCGTCACGCTGCTGCAAGACGCCGATCGCCTGCTGCTCGAGCTGCCCGCCACGCTCGGTGCCGCCGCGGCGCATTCGCTGCGCGGGCGCGGTGTCGACGTGCGCCTGGGCGCACGCGCCGGCCGCGTCGACGCCGACGGCGTGCTGCTGCAGGGCGGCGAGAAGCTGGACGCCGCGACCGTGATCTGCACGATCGGCACCAAGCCGAACCCGCTGGCCGAGCGCCTCGGCCTGCCGGCCCAGCGCGGCCGGCTCGTCACCGCGCCGGATCTCTCGGTGCAGGACACGGACGACCTGTGGGCCATCGGCGACTGCGCGCTGGTGCGCAACCACGCGGCCGACCAGCACCGTCCGCCGGAAGCCGGCCCCGCCGCGCCGGTCAGCTACGCGCCGCCGACCGCGCAGTTCGCCGTCGCGCAGGCGCAGGCGCTGGCGCGCAACCTGATCGCCCGCATCGAGCGGCGGCCGACGCGTCCGTTCGCGCACGTCTCGAAAGGAATGATGGCCACCACCGGCCACCTGAAGGGCGTCGCGCAGGTCGCGGGGCTGCGCCTGTCGGGCCTGCCGGCCTGGCTGCTGTGGCGCGCGTACTACCTGCTGCGCATGCCGACGCTCGGCCGCAAGGTGCGCATCTGGGTCGAATGGACCTGGGGCATGTTCTTCGCCGCCGACATCACCCACCTGCGCTTCACGCGCACCGCCGAGGCCGACGCACCGTCGCTGCCGCCGGCGCCCACCACCGTTTCCCCTTCCCAACCCTAGGAGAGCAACGTGCTCAAGCACAAATCCGCCATCATCACCGGCTCGACCAGCGGCATCGGCCTGGGCATCGCCCGCGCCTTCGCGGCCCAGGGCGCCGACATCGTGCTCAACGGCTTCGGCAATGCCGCGGAGATCGAGGCGCTGCGCGCCGGCCTGGAACGCGAGTTCGGCGTCAAGGTGCGCTACTCCGGCGCCGACATGAGCCAGCCGGAACAGGTGCGCGCGCTCGCCGAGCTGGCGCGCGCCGAATTCGGCCAGGTCGACATCGTCGTCAACAACGCCGGCATCCAGCATGTCGCGCCGATCGAGGACTTCGACGACGCGAAGTGGAACGCCGTGCTGGCGATCAACCTCTCGTCGGCCTTCCACCTGATCAAGGCCGTCGTCCCCGGCATGAAGGCGCGGCGCTTCGGCCGCATCATCAACGTGGCCTCGGCCCACGGGCTGACCGCCTCGCCGTTCAAGTCGGCCTACGTGGCGGCCAAGCACGGGCTGATCGGCCTGTCCAAGACCGTCGCGGTCGAGCTGGCCGAACACGGCATCACCTCCAACACGATCTGCCCCGGCTACGTGAAGACGCCGCTGGTGGAGAAGCAGATCGCCGACCAGGCCAAGGCGCACGGCATCTCGCCGGAGCAGGTGGTGCGCGAGGTGATGCTTTCGCACCAGGCGCGCAAGGAGTTCATCCAGGTCGAGGAGCTCGCCGCGCTGGCCGTGTTCCTCGCCTCCGACGCCGCTGCGTCGATGACCGGCACCGCGCTGGCCATGGACGGCGGCTGGACGCTGCACTGATCCCCGTGGAGGCCCCCGCCATGCACGACTTCGCCACCCAGCTCGTCGAGCTGCGCCCGCTGCTGGTGCGCATGGCGCGCCAGCGCCTGAAGAACGACGCCTGGGTCGAGGACGCGGTGTCCGAGACCCTGGTCGCCGCGCTCGAGAACCCGGCCGCCTACGCCGGGCGCGCCAAGCTGCGCACCTGGGCGGTGGGCATCCTCAAGCACAAGGTCGTCGACCAGATCCGCCGCCACACCCGCGAGTGCCAGCTCGACACCCCGGAGGACGACCCCGAGTCGGACCCGCTCGCCGATGCCGGCGCGGACACCTTCGCCGAGGCGCCGGCCGACTGGGGCGACCCGCAGGAGCGCCTGGCGCGGCGCCAGTTCATGGCCTGCTTCCAGCGCAGCCTGAAGGAACTGCCCCGCCAGCAGGGCCGGGCGTTCATGATGCGCAACTGGATGGACGCCGAGACCGAGGACATCTGCAGCGAACTCGGCGTGACCGCCAACCACCTCGCGGTGATGCTGCACCGCGCCCGCCACAAGCTGCGTGCGTCGCTGGCCACGCAGTGGCTGGGCGGCGCGGCCGCACTGCCTTCCCACGGATGAAGAACACCATGGCCTACTCCCGCAAGCCCCGCCCCGCCGAAACCCCGGCCCGCCCGAGTGGCAAGGACGGCCTGCCCGGCCAGGTCGTCCTGGTGCTGCAAGGCGGCGGCGCGCTGGGCGCCTACCAGCTCGGCTGCTACCAGGCGCTGCACGAGGCCGGCATCGAGCCGGACTGGGTGATCGGCACCTCGATCGGCGCGATCAACGCCTCGCTGATCGCCGGCAACCCGCCGGAGCGGCGCATGCACGCGCTGCAGACCTTCTGGCAGCACATGCAGCGGTCCGCCCCCGCGCCGTCGCCGTTCGACTGGTTCGGCCTCGGCAACATGGCCGCGAACCTGGCCACCGTGTGGCGCGGCATCCCGGACTTCTTCACGCCCAACCTGCATGCGCTGCGCGGCAGCACCGCCTCGCTGGGCGTCGAGTCCGCGGCCTACTACAGCACCGCCCCGCTGCGCGAGACACTCGGCACGCTGGTCGACTTCGACTACCTGTGCGAGTGCCGCACGCGCATGACGGTCGGCGCGGTGAACGTCGTGACCGGCGCGATGCGCTACTTCGACACCCGCAAGGAACGCCTGGGCGTCGACCACGTGATGGCCTCCGGCGCCCTGCCGCCGGCGTTCGGCGCGATCCGCATCGACGGCGAGCCCTACTGGGACGGCGGCATCTACTCGAACACGCCGATCGAGGCCGTGCTGGACGACAAGCCGCGCCGCGACTCGCTGATCTTCGCCGTCAACGTCTGGCACCAGCAGGGGCCGGAGCCGGAGTCGATCTGGCAGGTGATGGGCCGGCAGAAGGACATCCAGTACGCCAGCCGCGCCGACAGCCACATCGCCCGGCAGAAGCAGATCCACCGCCTGCGCCACGTGATCCGCGAGCTGCACAAGCAGATCCCGGCAGGCCGCCAGGATGACCCGAAGGTGAAGGAGCTCGCCGGCTGGGGCTGCGGCACCACGATGCACGTGGCGCACCTGGTCGCGCCGCGTGTCGACGGCGAGGACCACACCAAGGACATCGACTTCACGCCCGCCGGCGTGCTGGCGCGCCGCCAGGCCGGCTATGCCGACACGCGCCGGATGATCGAGCGCGCGCCCTGGGAGCGCTCCGGCACGGACCCGATCGAAGGCGTCATCGAACACGTGTGAGGACAACATGATCGAGACCATCGAGCAGCTGCTGCTGAACAACCGGCGCTTCGTCGCCGAGCAGCTGATGCAGGACCCGGCCTACTTCGACCACCTGGCCGAAGGGCAGCACCCGCAGTTCCTGTGGATCGGGTGCTCGGACAGCCGAGTCAGCCCGAACCTGATCACCGGCACCGCGTCCGGCGACATGTTCGTGCACCGCAACATCGCCAACCTCGTCGTGCAGACCGACATGAACCTGCTGTCGGTGCTGCAGTACGCGGTCGACGTGCTGCAGGTGCGCCACGTGATCGTCTGCGGCCACTACGGCTGCGGCGGCGTGAAGGCGGCCCTGGACAACCACGAGCACGGCCTGATCGACAACTGGCTGCGCACCGTCAAGGACACGCGCCAGTACTTCGGGCGCGAGCTCGACGGCCTGGACGACGAGGCGCGCTTCCGGCGGCTGGTCGAGCTGAACGTGGTCGAACAGGTCTACAACCTCGGCAAGACCAACGTCGTGCGCCAGTCCTGGCGCGCCCGCGGCCAGCCGTGGATCCACGGCTGGGTGTTCGACCTGGCCAGCGGCCACATCCATCCTCAGACGCCGATGATCGGCGACGACGCGGGCCTCGCCGCGATCTGCAAATTCCACGCGGGCGTCGCTGCGCCCTGAACAACCATGAACCTCGAACTGCTCAGCGCCGCGGTGCTGATTGCCGTGCCCTGCGCGGCGATCATGGGCTACGCCATCCAGCGCGGCGCGACCTGCACGGTCGCCGCCGTCGACGAACTGCTCGGCAAGCGCAGCGCGCGCCGCCTCGCCAGCCTGGCCGAGGCCTCGCTGTGGGTGGCCGGCGGACTGCTGCTGGCGCGCATGGTGATGTCGCTGCCGGCGCTGCCGGCCGGCTACGCGATCGGCCCGTGGACCCTCGCCGGCGCTGCGCTGCTGGGTTTCGGCGCGTGGGTCAACGGCGCCTGCGTGTTCGGCGCCATCGCCCGCTTCGGTTCGGGCGAATGGGCCTACGCGCTGACGCCGCTGGGCTTCTACCTCGGCTGCCTGACGGTGGGGGCGTTCGGTGCGCCGGTGGCGCAACGCCTGCCTGCCGGCTCTCCGGTGCTGGACCTGCCGGCGGCGGCGGTGCTGCTGTTCCTCGTTTTCGCGGCCTGGCGCGCGGTCGGCCTGCTGCGTCGCGGACCGACGATGTTCGCGGCCCGGCTGTGGGCACCGCACATGGCGACCGCGGTGATCGGCATCACCTTCGTGATCATGCTGCTGGCGGTCGGCGCCTGGGCCTACACGGACGTGCTGGCCGAGCTGGCACGCGGCATGTCGTCCAGCGTCCCGGTGCGGGTGCTGTTCTTCCTCGCGCTGCTGGGCGGCGCCGCCTGGGGCGGCTGGACGGCCGGCCGCTGGCACCCCACGCTGCCCGGCTGGCGCCAGGTGCTGCGCTGCACCGCCGGCGGCGCGCTGATGGCCTGGGGGACGCTGCTGATCCCGGGCAGCAACGACGGCCTGATCCTGATCGGCATGCCGCTGCTGTGGCCCTACGCCTGGCTGGCGTTCGCGACGATGTGCGCGACGATCGCCGCGTCGATGCTGCTGTCCCGCCAGTTCTCACATTTTGGTCACGGCGCGCGCCGCAGCGGGGCGGCTTCCTAGAATTCCAGCCATGAGCCGACGTGTACTGGTCGTCGAGGACGACCCCGACATCGGCCGGCTGGTGACCCTTCAGCTGGCCGAGATCGGCTGCGACTGCAAGCTGATCGACGACGGCGTTTCCGCACTCGCCGAAGCCCAGACCGGGCGCTACGACCTCGTCATCCTGGACCTGATGCTGCCCCGGCTGGACGGCCTGCAGATCTGCCGCCGGCTGCGCGAGCGTGACCACCGGACGCCGGTGCTGATGCTGACCGCCAAGTCCACCGAGCTGGACCGCGTGCTCGGCCTCGAGCTCGGCGCGGACGACTACCTCACCAAGCCGTTTTCGATGCTCGAGCTGGCGGCGCGCGTGAAGGGGGTGTTCCGGCGCGCCGAGCAGGCGGCGGCCGCCCAGGTCGAAACGACGCCGGACGCGAAGCTGATCGAGGTGGACGACCTGCGCATCGACCTGCAGCGCCACGAGGCGCAGATCGCCGGCCGCGCCGTCGAGCTGACCGCCAAGGAATTCGAGCTGCTGGCCTTCTTCGCGCGCAGTCCCGGGCGCGTCTTCACCCGTGCACAGCTGCTGGATCAGGTCTGGGGCTACACGCACAGCGGCTACGAGCACACCGTCAACTCGCACATCAACCGCCTGCGCAGCAAGATCGAAAGCGACCCGGGCAATCCCGCCTTCATCCAGACCGTCTGGGGCGTCGGCTACAAGTTCGCGGATCGGCGCGCCTAGGATCATGGACGGCAGTACGCTCCTGCCGCCGCTGGCGCCGCCGGACGTGCTCGTCCTGCTGCTGCTGGCCGTTGCGGTGGCTGCCGGGGCCGTCTGGCGCCTGCTGCGGGTGCAGCAGCAGCTGGCGCAGCGCGACGAGGCGCTGGACCGCCAGGCCCATCGCCTGGCCGCGCACGAACGCGCCCTGCAGCAGCTGCAGCGCCAGCGCCACGAGCTGCTGGCCCGTGTCTCGCACGACCTGCGCACGCCGCTCGCGTCGATGCAGGGCTACATCGAGCTGCTGCTGCTGCGCCACGGCAGCCTGGCGGCCGCCGAGGAGCGCAACTACCTCGAGACCGCGGCGCGCCAGGGCGAGCGGCTGACGCGCCTGCTGGCCGATCTGTTCGACCTGACGCGCCTGGAGGCCGGGCAGCTGCAGGCCAGCCACGAGGACTTCGCGATCGCCGAGCTGGCGCAGGACCTGCTGCAGAAGTTCGACGCCGAGGCCACGCAGCGCGGCCTGCAGCTGCAGCTGGACTGCCGCTCGCCGTGCAACCGCTCGACCCGCGTGCACGCCGACCTGGCACTGGTGGCCCGCGTGCTGGACAGCCTGCTCGAGAATGCACTGCGCCACACGCCCGAGGGCGGCCGCATCGTGCTCGAACTCGGCCATGGCGACGGCCGTGCCTGCATCGCGGTGCGCGACACCGGGCGCGGCATCGCCGCCGACGAGCTGCCGGGCATCTTCGAGCGCTACGAACGCGCCACCCGCGTGCGCGACGCAGACCACAGCGACCACGCCGGCCTCGGCCTGGCGATCGCGCAGCACATCGTCGGCCTGCACGGCAGCCGCCTGGAGGTGCGCAGCACCGAAGGCGTCGGGACGACGGTCTCGTTCGCGCTGCCGCTGGCCGCCGACATCACCGCGAGGAGGATCGCCGCATGATCACCGTTCCCACCGTCTTCATTCCGCTGCTGGCCCTGCTCGGCGCCGGCGTGTTCGGCGCCAGCCTGTTCGCCCGCAGCCGCGCCAGCCAGCGCCGGCTGACGGCACGGCTGAGCGCGCTCGAACAGCGCGTCGGCGAGCAGCAGCAGGCGCTCGAACGCGCCGAGACCGCGCGCGCCGCCGCCGAAGCCGACCTGCGCGCCACCGAGCAGCGCTACCTGCTGGCCCTGCGCGGCAGCCAGGACGGGCTGTGGGAATGGGACCTCGCCTCCGGCGCGGTGCACCTGTCCCCGCGCTGGAAGAGCATGCTCGGCTTCGAAGGCCGCGCGCTCGGGGACGACCTCGCCGCCTGGCGCGGCCGCGTGCATGCGGACGACCGTGCCGGCTTCGAACGGGCGCTGCAGCAGCACCTGGGCGGCGCCACGCCACGCCTGGACCACGAACTGCGGCTGCTGCACCAGGACGGCAGCGTGCGCCACGTGCTGTCGCGCGGGGTGGCGATCCGCGACGAGGCCGGCCGCGCCTACCGCATGGTGGGCCTGGACACCGACGTCACCGAGCTGCGCCGCGTGCAGGCCGTGCTCGATGCGGTCGCGGACGGCACCGCCGGCACCGACGGCGAGCGCTTCTTCGCCGCGATGGTCAAGCACTTCGCCCGCGCGCTCGAGGTCGACAGCGCCTTCATCACCGAATGCGCCGACAACCCGCCGACCCGCGTGCGCACGCTGGCCTACTGGTCGGCCGCCGAAGGCGCGGGGCACAACTTCGAGTACGAGCTGGTCGGCACGCCCTGTGAAGCCGTGATCCACGGCGCGCGCGACTGCTTCCATGCCGAGGGGCTGGAACGCATCTTCCCGATCGAGCAGGGCTTCGAGGCCTATCTCGGGCTGCCCATCGTCGGCAGCGACGGCCGCGTGCTCGGCCACCTCGCCTTCCTCGACCGCCGCCCGCGCGGCGAGGAGATGATCGTCGAGCGTGTGTTCCGCATCTTCCTGGCGCGCGCAGCGGCCGAGATCGAGCGGCTGCAGGCACTCGCCCAGGCAGCGGCGCTGCACGCGGCCGCACCGGCCGTTCACTGAAGCAGCTCGAGCGTGCGCGCGTCGGGCAGCCCGTCGAAGTAGCGTTCGAGCGCACGCCGGAACAGCGGGTCGCCGGGCGCGACCTGCGCGAAAAGCGTCATGCACGAGCGGAACTTGAGGTCGTCCGGCGTGCCCAGGATCTGCCGGGCGCTGCGGCCCTCGACACTCAGCATCGCGGCGGTGCACTCGGCCAGCCGCGGGCCGAGGGTCGCGTGGCTCCGGTAGGCCAGCGCCTCGGCGGCGTCGGCCAGCCCGTAGCGCTGCGCCATCGGGCTGTGGCCCAGGCCGCGCAGCTGAGGGAACACGAACCACATCCAGTGGCTGGACTTCGAGCCGGCATGCAGCTCGGCCAGCGCCTGCGCGTAGACCGGGGACTGCGCGTCGACGAAGCGCTGCAGATCGAAGGAATCGTCGTCCATCTCGGATCTCCGCAAGGGGCCTCCAACTCTCCCTCTAACTCGAATTCTGCGCCGCCTGCGCGCACAATGCAGCGCGTCGAAGCCAGGGAGGACAAGGCATGGACAGGCTGATTCGAGCGGCCGCCGCATGGCGGGCCGGTGGCGTGGCATTGTTGCTCGCGGTCTGGCCGCTCGTGGCCGCGACACAAGTGCTGAGAGTAGCGGACTTCTTCGCGGCGCCGTCGATGTCGCGCGCCGTCATGTCCCCCTCTGGGCGATACATCGCCGCACTGGTGAAGGCCGGTCCCGAAGGCCGCATCCAGCTGGGCGTCATGGATCCGCGAGACCCGAGCAAGGCCCGTGTCGTCGCCGGCTACACGAATGCGGACATCGAGTGGGTCGGCTGGGTCAACGACGAGCGGCTCGTCTTCACCGTCACCGACAACCAACTGCCGTACGCCGAGCAGGTGGGCGAAGGACTGTTCGCGATCGACCGCGAAGGCAAGCAGCCGATCCGCACGCTGATCCGGCGCAAGGAGGCGCCGCGCGCCGACACGGCGTCACGCATCCAGGAGCGCGGCCAGGGCCTGTCGCCGTTTCACGTGCCGCATTCGCTGCTGCGCGACGGGTCGGCCGACATGCTGGTCGAACGGCTGACTTTCGGCAGCCACTGGGAGCTGATCCACCGGGAGTTGTTCCGGCTCGACACCGCCAACGGCCAGGTGCGCAGCATCGACGGCGGCAAGCTCGAGCGCGTGCGCCGCTGGGCGGTCGACAGCCAGGGCGTGGCACGGGTCGCCGAGTCGCGCCGGGACGGCAAGGACCGTGTGCACTGGCGCGCCGGCGCCGACGCGGACTGGCAGTTGCTCCAGGAGTCCGAGGTGCACACGCTGGAAGGCCGCGAGATGGTGCCCCTGGCCGTGGGGTCCGGCAGCACGCTGTACGCGACGATGGCCCTGGCGTCGCGACCCGACTTCGGCACCCTGGTGCGCCAGGACATGGCGCAGCCGGAAGGTGCGCCGCAACCGCTGCTGGCGCTGGACGGCTACGACTTCAGCGGCACGCTGGTGTTCGGCGCCGGCGGGGAACTGCTCGGCGTGCACTACCTGGCGGACGCACGCTCGACGCAGTGGTTCGATGAACGGCTGAAGAAGATCCAGGCCGACGTGGACCGCCAGCTGCCTGGCACCGCCAACCGGCTCGACTGTGGGCTGTGCGGGCCCGGTGCGCTGGTGCTGGTGACGGCCTGGTCGGACCGCCAGCCCCAGGTCTACCTGGCCTACGACCCGTCGACCGGCAAGCTCACCGGCCTGAGCAACTCACGCCCGGCCGTCAAGCCGCAGCAGATGGCGCAGCGCGACATGGTCCGCATCCGCGCCCGCGATGGCCTGAGCCTGCCGCTGCACGTCACGCGTCCGGCAGGCGGAGGCGGGCCGGCGCCCGCCGTAGTGCTGGTGCATGGCGGGCCGTACGTGCGGGGCGGCGAATGGAAGTGGGACGCCACCTCGCAGTTCCTGGCCTCGCGCGGCTACGCCGTGATCGAGCCCGAGTTCCGCGGCAGCACCGGCTTCGGCCGGGCGCACTTTCGCGCCGGCTGGAAACAGTGGGGACTGGCGATGCAGGACGACATCGCCGACGCGACGCGCTGGGCGATCGAGCAGAAGATCGCCGACCCGCAGCGCATCTGCATCGCCGGAGGCAGCTATGGCGGTTATGCCGCGCTGATGGGCCTGGTGCGCGACCCGGCCCTGTTCCGCTGCGCGGTCGACTGGGCCGGCGTGACCGACATCGACCTGATGTACACGATCAACTGGAGCGACTTGAGTCCGACCTGGCGGCGCTACGGCATGCCCGCGCTGGTGGGCGATCGCGACAAGGACAAGGACCAGTTCGCCGCGACCTCGGCACTGCGCCAGGCGGCCCGCATCACGCAGCCGGTGCTGCTCGCGTACGGCGGCGAGGATCGGCGCGTGCCGATCGATCACGGCCAGAAGCTGCGCGACGCGCTCAAGCCGCACAACGCGGACGTCGAGTGGATCGAGTATCCGGACGAAGGTCACGGCTGGATGAAGGAGGCCAACCAGGTCGACTTCTGGACCCGCGTCGAGGCCTTTCTCGAGCGCCACCTGAAGAACGCGCGCTGAGCCGTTCGGGAGAATGCGCGTGCCGGGATGGCCCCGGCACGCCGCAGCGAGAGAACGGCCGGCTCAGTTGCCGCCGACGTAGTACAGCGACTTGAGCAGCGCCTGGACCTGCTCCTCGGTCATCAGGCCGCCCTTGACGCCCATCTGCTTGGCCTTCATGTCGTAGGCCTTCTCGACCATCGCCATGAACTCCTTCTTCGAGACCATGCCGTCCTTGTTCTTGTCCAGCATCGCCATCTTGAACAGCATGAAGGGATCCTGGTAGTCGGCTTCGTTGGCGCGGGCGCTGCCGGCGAGGCCGAGCGAGGCGGTGGCGGCCGTGACGGCGATCAGCGCCGTGGCGAGTTGCTTCGTGAACATGATGAGGCTCTCCTGTCGGGTGGTGGTCTGGATCGGGCGCATCTGCTTGCGCTGACCATCGGTCGACGGCACCCCCGCCGCATTACGCGTGATCCCGCTCATGCGGCATCTCATTCATCGTTCGGAGTCTGTTTCCTGCGGCGCATGCAGCGGGCCAAGCCGCGCCCGGGCTTGCCGTCCTCGGACGGGATCCCGTCGGACGCATCGCAGTGGCCTCTTTCGACACGTTTGGCCAACCATCAGCGAGTACAACGGCGGCAAGCCGGAGGAAGCTGGACACCTCTCAATCCGTGGCCGGATAACGCTTCGTCAGCTCCTTCTCGCGCCGCCAGCCGCGCAGGAACTCGGCCAGGCGCAGCGGCCGGTGGCCGCGTGCGCGGTTCGCGGCGCCGATCTCGAACAGCCAGCGGTACTGGCGCATCAGGTCGCGCCACGCCGTCAGCAGCGGCGTGCGGCGGTCCCAGATGTGCGTGCTCTCGGCACCGGCGCCGTTCACCTCGACGATCGTGAAGTCGCCGCCGCGGCGCACCTGCTCGAAGTCCGCGAAGCGGATGTCGAAGCGGCCGAAGTGGAACTCCGGCAGGCTGCGCGAAATGGCCTCGAAGCGCGCCTCCATCTCCGGGGTCACGAAGCCGGTGCCATCGCGGAAGATCGCGCCACGGCTGTGGCTGCCGGCGAACGCGAGCCGTATCGCCTCGCCGGCGGCCGGCACGCTCTCGAGCCGCGCAGCGTGCCGGTGCAGGTACAGGTGCGGCAGCCGCCCGGCACGCGGGTCGTCCAGGATCAGGTCGCGCAGCGTGCGCCGGCCATCGCCGATCACGTGCGGGAAGTACTTCAGCGTGATCGACACGATGCGTCCCTGCGCCTCGCCCGGCCGGCGGCAGTAGAAGATGCCGGCCTCGCCTTCGTGCGGCACGTAGCGCTGCAGGATCAGCCGCCCGCCGCGCGGAAAGGCCGCGAGGTAGGCCCGCAGGTCCGCCTCGCTGCGCAGCAGCTTGACGCCGACGCCGCGGCAGCCGAGGTCCGGCTTGCCGACCACCGGCAGTGCCAGGCCGGCCTCGCGCAGGCGCATCTGCGCGGCGGCCAGTTCGTCGTCCAGCGTCGCGCCGGCGACCGCCTGGTCCGGCAGGCTGGGCCGGTCGATCGCGACGAAGGGGGCGACCCACTGCGGCGCATGTCGCACCGCGAGGTCGAGGATCTGCGCCTTCGACTCGCCGACGAAGCCGCCGCCCGGGAACGACGGGTTGGCCACGGTCGGAAGCAGCAGGCCACGGTGGCGCAGCATCAGCCAGGCCGCATACAGCGCCACCGGCGGGTAGAAGGCCCACATGGGCCAGAACTCGTAGAAGCTCAGCGGCGGGCCATCCTGCTCCAGCGGCGGCATGCCTTCGTGCGGACGCGGCGGTCGGGTCGCGTCAGTCGTGGTGACGCCGGTGGCGGGCTCGGCGGGCCGGGTTGGCCAGGCGATGACGGTGCTCATGACAGGACTCCTCGACGAGATTGACGGACACGGCGCCACAGCGGCACGGCCAGCGCGAAGGCGATGATCGGCAGGGCCACGGCGACCGGCGCGGGCAGGCCCCAGGCGCGCATCAAGGCCTCGCCGAGCGCGGCACTGAGCGCGTACAGCCCGGCCGTCCACAGCGCGACGGCCAGCAGCACCCAGCCGGTGAACGGCAGCAGCGGCACGCGCAGCCAGCCGCAGGCCGTGTAGGTCAGCAGGCGCAGGCCCGGGATGACACGAGCCAGCAGCACAGCGCTCGGCAGCCGGCGCTGCAGCGCGTCGCGCAGCGGCAGCGCGCGCTCGCCGCCCCAGCGCCGGCGCAGCGCGGGCCACTTGAGCGCGGCGGCGCCGGCGGCATACAGCAGCAGATCGCCCCCGGCGATGCCGCCGGCCACCGCGGCGAACGACGCGGGCCACGAAAGCAGACCCTGCGCGGCCACGGCCGCGCCGGCGGCGATCGCCAGGTCTTCGACCAGCAGCGTGGTCAGCGCGAGCACGAGACAGACGACCCACGGCGAGGCCATGCCGGCGAGCGCGGCCTGCCAGAACGCGGCGCCTTCGCTCAGCATCGCGCCCGCCTCGCCCAGCGCAATGCGGCGCGCACCTCCCGCACCGCGTTCCACGGCAGGAAGTGGTCGGCGCCGGGCAACAGCATCGTCTCGCGGCGGCGCGCCCCGGTCAGCCGCGCGTGCAGGTAGTCGACGTTGGCGACCGGCACCAGGGGATCGGCCGTGCCGTGCACGATGCAGACCGGCGCCGCGAGGCGCGGCAGCAGCGGTTGCAGTGCGACCAGTTCGTCGCGCAGCGCGAGCAGTTCGGTGTTGGCGTTGCGGATCGCGCGCGGCAGCAGCGCACGCAGCGGCGGCCAGGCGCCCAGCGGCTGCAGCGGGTGGATGCGCTCGAGCGCCGGGTCCAGCGCCGCCGCGATCAGCACGACGGCGGCGACGCGTTGCGGCTGCTCCGCCGCGACCTGCGCGACGACGGCCCCGCCGAGCGAATGCCCCACCAGCACGGCGCGACGGCCATCCGGCGGCAGCAGCGCGGCGACGGCGGCGGCCTGGTCGGCCAGGCGCGGCAGCGCGTCGCGCGGCCCGCTGGCTCCGAAGCCGGGGCGGTCCAGTGCGACCAGCTCGACGCCCGGCGGCGGGGCCAGCAGGTACTCGGCCCAGCCCTGGGCCGAGCCGGGCGTGCCGTGCACCAGCACCACCCGGGTGCCCGCCGGGTCGCCGGCGACCAGCAGGTTCAGCTCGATGCCGAGCGCGGGTACCCGCACGCGACGGCGCAGCGCGGCGATCTCGCGCGCCGCCGGACGCGGCCGCGAGACGCCCAGGCCCAGCGTCGCCAGCAGCACGGTCAGCGCGCTGCCGTGGCGGGCCAGCACGGCGCTCACGCGGCGACCGGCCAGGCGGCGGCCCGGGCCGGCTCCAGCATCTGCCGGAACCAGCCCTGCTGCGCCGTGCTGCCGCCGATCAGGTGCAGGCGCGCCATCAGCGGCTGCAGCTCGCGCTGCGCCTCCTGCCAGCGCCGGCGCGCATGCGCCACGACGCCGCGGGCCGCCGGCAGCGCCAGCTCGCGCCAGGCCGGCGCCGAGGCCGTGGCCGCGTGCGCCGCCAGGCCGTCCAGCAGCTCGGCGACGGCCGCATCGTCGCCGGCGCGTGCCAGCGCATAGGCGAAATGCAGATCGAGGAACGCGTTCTGGCGGTCATGGATGCGCGGCCGCACGTGCGCCGCGAGGTCCTGCCAGCGCGCGCCGCCGTCCACGCCCAGCGCCTCCAGGCGCGCCAGCAGCGAGACGGCGTTGACCTGGTCCTGCACGTAGGCCTTGCGCACACCCCAGACCCGCTGGTCGTACAGCGCCAGCGCGCGCCCGGCGTCGCCGCGCGCGAGGTGGAACAGCGCCAGATGCCACCACTGGTGCGTCAGCATGAAGCTGGAGCAGCGGTCCCAGGTCGGCGCCAGCGGCTCGAGCCAGTCGATGCCGGCGGCATGCGCACCGCGTGCCTCGTGCACGTGCGCGACCGCGTGCTGCGCCCAGGGGTCGTTGCGGTTCATCGCGACGGCCCGCTCGCCGATCAGCAACGCCGCCTCCAGCTCGCCGGCCTGCTCGAGTGCGAAGGCGTGCAAACCCCAGGCGAAGCCGAGATCGGCGCACGCGCGCAGCGTCGCCGAGCTGAAGGCGACCATGCCGGCGCGATCACCCAGGTTCAGCTGGTGCACCTGCGCGAGCTTGGCGTTCAGCAGGTCGCGCGGCCAGTAGCGGGCGATCTCGAGGTGCGCGGCCAGCGCCTGCTCGGGCCGCCGCGCGGCCCAGGCCTCGAGGGCCTCGATCAGCAGCATCTCGCGCCGGGTGGCGCCGCGCGCCGCCGCGGCGTGCGCGCGCGCCAGCCAGGGCCGCGCGCGCTGCACGCCGTCGGCGGTCTGCAGGAACAGGAAGAGCGCGGCCGCCAGCGCCTGCGGCAGCGGCGCCTGCGGGTCGAGCTCGGCCGCTTCCAGGATCGCCGCGGCCCGCTGGCCGTGGCTCAGCACTTCCTCGGCGAAGGCGCCGGCCGCAGCCGCGACCTCGGGGGCGTCCGTCGTGACCGGCAGGCCGAAACAGTCCTGCAGCATGGCTCAGGCGTGGGCGCGGCGCTGGGCCGGCAGCAGGGCGAGCAACGCGTGCCGCTGCGACCACAGCAGCACCGCGGCCGCCACCCACACGCCGCAGGCGAGCGCGAACAGCTGGCCGCCGTCGAGCGTGCCGTCGGTGTTGCGCACCTGCACGCCCAGCGGCGTGAACAGGTGGAAGAAGATCGCGCCGCTGATCACCCCGATCGACAGCGCGGCGCCCAGCGCCGACAGCAACGGCCGGCCGAGGAACAGCCCGCCCAGCAGCAGCGCGGAGGCCACCAGCTCGGCGCTGCCGACCACGTACTGGCTGAACGGGCCGGTCGGCGCGAACAAACCCGGGAAACCCAGGCTCGTGCCCCAGGCGTCGAGCGTGCCGAAGATGTACTGCGTCTCCGGCGAATCGGTGAACTTGAAGAACAGCGACTGCACGAACACGAACGAGATGTACAGCGCGAGCGCGGCCGTCACGGCGCGGCGGGTGCGGGAAGGGGTGTCCATCGCAGCCTCACTTGCCCAGCACCATGGGCCAGTTCTTGTCGGCCTTGGTGATGAAGCCGGGGATGTCCTGCTCCCACTTCTTCTGCACCGAGGCGTCGTAGTTCAGGTAGAGCTTGCCGTCGACGACCTTCCAGTACTGCGGATCGCCCGAGGCGGTGTAGCCCTGCGACACGGCCCAGGCGCAGTAGCCGCCGTACTGCGGCGCGTACTGCTCCGGCGCCGCGGCGAAGCGGTCGCGGTTCTCGGCCGACGTGAAGCGCCATTCGGCGCCCATCCACTGGTGCACGAAGCGCCGGTCGCCCTTCACCGGCTGCTGCTGGGTGAAGTAGGCGACCGGGTCGTAGCCGCCGACCGCCGTGCTGCTGAACGTGCCGGTGTAGATCGGTGCGTCCTTCGCGAAAGCGGGCGCGCCGTGCAGCCCGACGACCGCCAGCGCCGCGACGGCGCCGAACTTGAGCTTGCTGAACAACATGGGGGTCCCTCTGACATGGGGTGGCCGTGATGTGCCTGAGTCGGCCCGCGGGAGGCACGGCTTACACGGCCGCGCCTGTAAGCCGGACACGCCGGCATCCGACCACGGAATCCAGGAGGACGCCATGTCGCACCCCGCCACGACCCCCGCCCTGCCCGCCCCCGTTGCGCTGCGCCGCGCCGCGTCCTACCGGGTGCGGCTGGCGGACGACGCCGCCTCACTGCGAGCCGCCCAGGCGCTGCGCTTCGCGGTGTTCAACCTCGAGCTGCGCGAGGGCCTGGCCGAGTCCTGGGCCACCGGGCTGGACGCGGACCGCTTCGACGCCGTCTGCGACCACCTGCTGGTCGAGGACGCGACGAGCGGCCAGGTCGTGGGCACCTACCGGCTGCAGACCGGGACCTCGGCGGCCCGACGGCACGGCTACTACAGCGAGCGCGAGTTCGACTTCGCGCCGTTCGAGCCGGTGCGCGCGCAGGTCATCGAGCTCGGCCGCGCCTGCGTGCACGCGCAGCACCGCAACTTCGCGGTGCTGAACCTGCTGTGGAGCGGCATCGCCGACTACGCGGCGGCCCGCGGAGCGCGCTGGCTGCTCGGCTGCAGCTCGCTGACGGCGCAGGACCCGGCGGTCGGCGCCGCCGCCTGGCGGCGCCTGCAGCCGCACTGGGTCGAACCGCGATTCCGCACCGTGCCGACCGCCGCCTTCGCCTGCCCGCTGGACCTGGCGGGCGAGCCGCCGAAGGTGCCGAAGCTGCTGTCCGCCTACCTTGCCCTTGGCGCGTCGATCTGCGGCCCGCCGGCACTGGACCGCGAGTTCGGCACGATCGACTTCCTGACCCTGCTGGACCTGGAAGGCCTGCCGAACCGCTGGCTGGCGCGCGCGCGGGCGGGCTGAGGCGGGCTCCACGCCGCAGCGCCTGGCGACCGACTCGTCGCCGAAGGTTCCCGGCGAACGTATCCACCTGGGCGATACCGTCCATCCTGGTGATTGGCCATCTGCGCCGGCCGATTCTGCAGTCCGTCGCATCCGGATGGCGGCCAGCCTGTTGCGGCCGCGACACTGCAGGCTTCGACAGCGACGAAGCGTTCTCCGATGCGCGCCCTCTGCACTCAAGCCGTTCTGGTACTTGCCCTGGCCTGGAGCGCCCTTGCCCACGCCCAATCGACTGCAGCGCCTGGCGGCATGCCCGCCTCTGCACCGGCGATCGAAACGGCCACCGCCGATGCCGGTCGCGTGGCGTTCAGGATCAGGCCCGCGGACGACGCCTGGCGCGTCAGTCTGCCGCGCGACGCCGAGGCAGCAACGCAGGCCTACCTGGATCGCCTGCCAGCCGACTCCGTGCAGCGCTCCAACGACTACTTCGAAGGCGGCTACTGGCTGCAACTCTGGGATTTCCTGATCGGCCTCGCGTTCGCGGCGCTCGTGCTGCACGGCGCCCGCTCGGCTCGCGTGCGCGATTGGGCGCAGCGCGTCGGCCGCAGGGCCTTTTTCCGCGATGCGCTCTACGGCGCGGTATACGCCCTGGCCGGCTGGGTCTTCAGCCTGCCGCTCACCGTCTACCAAGGCTTCGTGCGTGAACACCACTACGGCATGGCCACGCAGCAGTTCCCGGCCTGGATGGGCGAACAGTTCATCGCCTTGCTGGTGACCATCGTGATGACCGCGGTGGCCGTCGGCGTTCTGTACGCCGTGATCCGCCGCTCCGGCGAGCGCTGGTGGCTGTGGGGCACGGTGGCGTCGGTCGCCCTGCTGGCGGTGATGGTGATGATCGGTCCGGTGTTCGTCGATCCGCTCTTCAACACCTACAAGGCGGTGGAAGACGGACCGGTCAAGGAGACGGTGCTCGCGATGGCGCATTCCAACGGCGTGCCGGCGGACAAGGTCTACGAGTTCGACGCATCGCGCCAGACCACGCGCGTCAGCGCGAATGTGAGCGGCTTCATGGGCACGGCGGCCATCCGCCTGAACGACAACCTGTTGCGCCGCGCCTCACTGCCCGAGATCCGCGCGGTGATGTCTCATGAGATCGGCCACTACGTGATGAACCATCTGGTGAAGATGATGCTCCAGTTCGGCGTGCTCATCTTGACCGGCTTCCTGTTCGCGCAGTGGGCCATGAAGCGATTGTTCGAGCGCTTCGGCACCGCATGGGGCACTCGCAGCGTGGGCGATGTGGCGAGCCTGCCGCTGCTGGCGGCCGCATTCTCGGTCTTCATGTTCTTCTGCACGCCGCTGGTCAACACCATCATCCGCACGCAGGAGGTGGAAGCCGACCGCTTCGGCCTGAATCTGTCGCGCGAGCCGCATGGTTTTGCCGAGGCCATGCTCAAGCTCGCCGAATACCGCAAGGTCGATCCGGGGCCTGCCGAAGAATTCATCTTCTTCCACCACCCCAGCGCACGCAGCCGCATCCACGACGCGATGCGCTGGCGCGAGGCGATGAACACGCCCTGAGCCGGGCATCCCCGGGGCCCAGGTGCCACGCCTCCCGCGTGCACGCTCGCACGCGGGAGGCAGTCGGCGCTGAGCAACGCGGATCGACTTCCGATCAGGAACCCGCGCGGCTGGCGTTCTTCTTCTCGGCCACCGCCTGCGCGTCACGCTTGGAGCGCTGCTCGCGCTCGGCGAGGCGGGCACGGGCGAGGCCGCGCGGCGTGCCGTCGCCGGCGTCGATGTAGAAGCTGCCGTCGGCGCGCGCCTGCTCGTATTCGGCGATCACCTGTTCGCGCGTCTTCGGCCCGGTGGTTTCGGCCGCGAAGGCGCTGGTGACGATGGCGGCCTGCGCGAGCACGGCCAGGGCGATGAAAGTGCGTTTCATGGGAGGGTCCTCGAGGGTGGGGGGATGGGTGGGCGGGAAATCAGAGATCGGCCTGCGCGCCGAGCGTGCGGCCGAGGATCTTCTCGAGCTGCTTGAGCTGCTCCGGCGTCATCTTCTTGCCCTTGACCTTGATCTCGAGGGAGTGGGTGTCCCAGGCCTTGGCGATCATGGCGAGGAACTCCTCCTTGGAAATCATGCCGTCGCCGTTGCGGTCCATCGCTTGCATGTCCATCAGGCGCGAATAGATGTCGCCTTCGGCGAGTGCGCTCGCACTGCCGGCGGCCAGCGCCAGCGCGACGGCCAGCGGACGAAGAATCGATCGGGTGTTCATGGGCATCTCCTGTCGGGTTCGTGTTCCGCATCGGCCGCACCGTTGCAGCCTGCGTGCTGGTGGGTCGATGCGCCGCGCGGCCGATTACAGGCCCCCGAAACCAATGAAACACGGCCGCCGGACGCACGACGCGGCGCTGAAACGCCGGCCGCCGACCATGCCGGCACCGATCAATCACCCGCCTGGAGCCCGCCCATGAGCCGCACCCTCGCCACCCTCGCCCTCGCGCTCGCCTCGACCATCGTCGGACTGCCCGCGCAGGCGCAGAGCTTCATCCAGGTGCGCGACTGGGATGTCTACGTCGACCTGCCGACGCGCTTCGCCTACGTCAAGGCGCCGGACCGCTGGGTGTTCGTGCGCCAGCTCGACGAGGAGCAGATGACGCGCCTGCCGGCCACCACGCTGACCGCGCTGCTGCCGCCGGAGCAGCCGGAGATCCGCTGGGCCCACCCGGCGATGGAAGAGTCGCCGCGCATGCTCGCGCTGCGCACGACCCAGACCCGCTTCGCCGGCCGCGCCGCGCCGAACCTGACGCAGTAAGCGCCCGGCTCGCCAAAAGAAAGGGATGGCCGTGGCCATCCCGTCGACAAGGACCGCGCGGGCCGGAGTCCCCGCGCGGCACCGATGCCCGATCGACTCTAGGCCCCGGCCGCCTCCGCGGCCAGGGAAGTCTTCCTGCCCTCAGGCGCTGCGCCGCGCGCCCTGCTCGAGAGGCAGCGGCTTGATGCGCCCCGCCATGCCGGCGCAGCCGAACGCCTCGAAGCGTTCGACGCAGACGTCGCGCGCCGCCGCGGTGGCGTCCTTCAGGAACTTGCGCGGGTCGAACTCGCCGCGGTCGCGCGCCATTGCGCGCCGCATCGCGCCCGTCATCGCGAGCCGGATGTCGGTGTCGATGTTGACCTTGCGCACGCCGTGGCGGATGCCCTCGCGGATCTCCTCGACCGGCACACCGTAGGTCTCGCGGATGTCGCCGCCGTGCTCGCGGATGATCGCCAGCCACTCCTGCGGCACCGACGAGCTGCCGTGCATCACGAGGTGCGTGTCCGGGATCTTCGCGTGGATCGCCTTGATGCGGTCGATCGCGAGGATGTCGCCGGTCGGCTGGCGGCTGAACTTGTAGGCACCATGGCTGGTGCCGATCGCGATCGCGAGCGCGTCGACGCCGGTCCGGCGCACGAAGTCCGCCGCCTGGTCGGGGTCGGTCAGCAGCTGGTCGTGGCTGAGCGTGCCGGCGGCGCCGACGCCGTCCTCCTCGCCGGCCTGCCCGGATTCGAGCGAACCCAGGCAGCCCAGCTCACCCTCCACCGACACGCCCACCGCATGCGCCATCTCGACCACGCGGCGCGTCACGAGCACGTTGTAGTCGTAGGTCGACGGCGTCTTCGCGTCTTCCATCAGCGAGCCGTCCATCATCACGCTGGTGAAGCCGGAGCGGATCGCCTGCATGCACACCGCGGGGCTCGCGCCGTGGTCCTGGTGCAGCACGATGGGCAGGTCGGGGTACATCTCCGCCGCGGCCTCGACCATCTTGCGCAGGAACGGCTCGCCGGCGTACTTGCGCGCGCCGGCCGAGGCCTGCAGGATGACCGGCGCATCAGTCTTCTGCGCCGCCTGCATGATGGCCTGGATCTGCTCCAGGTTGTTGATGTTGAACGCCGGCACGCCGTAGCCGTGCTCGGCCGCGTGGTCGAGCAGCTGGCGCAGGGAGATCATCGCCATGGGTCGGGACTCCTGGAGGTCAAGGGGAAACCAGTGCGGCTTCGGCGGGCCGCGCCGCGCCGCGTGCCAGGTGGGCGGCGCGCACGGCGACGAGCTCGGCCGTGAGGCCGAAGTGGCGGAACAGGTCGCCGGCCGGGGCCGATTCGCCGAAGCGATCCAGGCCGACCACGTCGCCGCCCTCGCCCACCCAGCGCCACCACGGGCTGCTGCAGCCGGCCTCGATCGCGATGCGCGGCAGGCGGCGCGGGATCACCTCGTCGCGCCAGGCCTGCGGCTGCCGTTCGAACAGGTCCATGCACGGCATCGAGACGACCCGTGCGGCAAGCCCTTCGCCGGCCAGCAGGCGGGCCGCGGCGAGCGCGACACCGACCTCCGAGCCGCTTGCGATCAGCACCACCTGCTCGTCGTCGGCGCGGCGCAGCACGTAACCGCCGCGCGCGATCGCCTCGCTGCGCGGGCTGCCCGCCACGCCGGCCTCGGCCGCGTGCGGCAGGGTCTGGCGCGACAGCAGCAGCGCGCTCGGTCCGTCGCTGCGCCGCAGCGACTCGCGCCACGCGACGGCGGTCTCGGTCGCGTCGGCCGGGCGCCAGACGTCCAGGTTCGGGATCAGGCGCAGGCTGGCCGCGTGTTCGACGGGCTGGTGCGTCGGGCCGTCCTCGCCCAGCCCGATCGAGTCGTGCGTGAAGACGTGCACCACCGGCAGCTTCATCAGCGCCGCCATGCGCACCGCGTTGCGGGCGTAATCCGAGAAGGTCAGGAAGGTGCCGCCGTAGGGCCGGAAGCCGCCGTGCAGCGCGACGCCGTTCATCACTGCCGCCATGCCGAATTCGCGCACGCCGTAGTGCACGTGGTTGCCGGTGCCGCGGCCGGTCAGCGGCCGGTGCCCCTTCCAGTCGGTCAGGTTCGAGCCGGTCAGGTCGGCCGAGCCGCCGAGCAGTTCGGGCATCGCCGGGGCCACCGCGTTGAGCAGTTCCTGCGAGGCCTTGCGCGTCGCGAGCGCGGCGCCCTTCTGTTCGGCCTCGGCGATCGCCCGTGCCAGCGCCGCCTCGGCGGCCGGCGTCGGGCTGCCGTGGCGCGCGTGGCGGCGCAGCAGTTCGTGCGCGAGCTCGGGGTGCGCCTCGGCGTAGGACGCGAAGCGGCGTTGCCAGGCCTGCCGCTGCGCGGCGCCGCGCTCGCGCGCCGACCAGGCGCGCCGCACGACCTCCGGCACCTCGAACGCCGGCCAGCTCCAGCCCAGCGCCTCGCGCGTCGCGGCGATCTCGGCCGTGCCCAGCGGGGCGCCGTGCACCTCGGCGCTGCCGGCGCGGTTCGGCGAGCCGTGGCCGATCTGCGTGCGGCAGCACACCAGCACCGGCTTGTCGGCGCTGGCCATCGCGGCGGCGATCGCCGCGTCGAGCGCCGCGCGGTCGTGGCCGTCGACGTGGCGCAGCACCGTCCAGCCGTAGGCCTCGAAGCGCGCCGGCGTGTCGTCGCGGAACCAGCCCTTCACGTCGCCGTCGATCGAGATGCCGTTGTCGTCGTAGAACGCGACCAGCTTGGACAGGCCCCACACGCCCGCCAGCGAGCAGGCCTCGTGGCTGATGCCCTCCATCAGGCAGCCGTCACCGAGGAAGACCCAGGTGCGGTGATCGACCACGGTGTGCCCGGGCCGGTTGAACTCGGCCGACAGCAGCTTCTCGGCCAGCGCCATGCCGACCGCGTTGGCGAGGCCCTGGCCGAGCGGCCCGGTGGTGGTTTCGACGCCGGGCGTGAGCCCGGCTTCCGGGTGGCCCGGCGTCAGCGAATGCAGCTGGCGGAAGCGCTTCAGCTCGCTCAGCGGCAGCGCGTAGCCCGACAGGTGCAGCAGCGCGTACAGCAGCATCGAGCCGTGGCCGTTGCTGAGCACGAAGCGGTCGCGGTCGAGCCACTCCGGGTCGGCCGGATCGTGCTTCAGGTGCTGGCGCCAGAGCGCCTCGGCAATGTCGGCCATGCCCATCGGCATGCCGGGGTGGCCGGAGTTCGCGGCCTGCACCGCGTCGATCGCGAGCACGCGCAGCGCGTTGGCGCACAGCGTGCGCAGCGCGAGCGCGTCGAGGGTGGCGAGGTTCGTCGTCATGGCCGGCCCCGCTCAGTTGGACAGCGCCTTCTTGCGCCGCTCGACCAGCCGCATGATCATCGGCGTGAAGATCAGCTGCATCGCCAGTTCCATCTTGCCGCCCGGCACCACCAGCGTGTTGGCGCGCGACATCCACGAGTCGTGCAGCATCGACAGCAGGTACGGGAAGTCGAAGCCGCGCGGGTTCGCGAAGCGGATCACCACCAGGCTCTCGTCGGCGGTCGGGATCGTGCGCGCGATGAACGGGTCCGAGGTGTCGACCACCGGCACGCGCTGGAAGTTGATGTGCGTGCGCGTGAACTGCGGGCAGATGTAGTGCACGTAGTCGTGCATGCGGCGCAGGATCACGTCGGTCACCGCCTCGGTCGAGTAGCCGCGCGTGTTCTTGTCGCGGTGGATCTTCTGGATCCACTCCAGGTTGATCACCGGGACCACGCCGATCAGCAGGTCCGGGTAGCGGGCGATGTCGACCTGCTCGGTCTTCACCCCGCCGTGCAGTCCCTCGTAGAACAGCAGTTCGGAGGGCGGCAGCGATTCCCAGGGCGTGAAGGTGCCGGGCTGCTGGCCGAACGGGGCGGCCTCGTTCGCGTCGTGCAGGTACTTGCGGCTGCGGCCGGTGCCGGCCTCGGCGTAGTCGCGGAACAGCGCCTCGAGGTCCTCGAAAAGGTTGCCCTCGTGGCCGAAGTGGCTGAAGTGCCGGTTGCCGGCCGACTCGGCCTCGGCCAGCTTCTGCTTCATGGCCTGGCGGTCGAAGCGGTGGAAGGCGTCGCCCTCGATGATCGCGGCGCTGACTTCCTCGCGCCGGAAGATGTTCTCGAAGGTGCGGGTCACCGAGGTGGTACCGGCGCCGGACGATCCGGTGATCGCGATGATGGGGTGCTTGGCGGACATGGGCGTTGGGGTGCAGGGGTCGGGTTCAGGCCGTGGCCGCGAACAGGCCGCGCTTGCCGAACAGCGGCGCGGGGTAGCTGTCCAGCGGCTCCTCGAGGTGGTAGCTCTCGATGCGCGCCACCTCCTCCGACGAGCCGAAGACGAAGCCGATGCGCTGGTGCAGCGACTCGGGCTGCACCTCCATCACGCGACGCCGCCCGGTGCTCGCCTTGCCGCCGGCCTGCTCGACCAGCATGCCGATCGGGTTGGCCTCGTAGAGCAGGCGCAGGCGGCCGGGCTTGGCCGGGTCCTTGCTGTCGCGCGGGTACATGAAGACCCCGCCGCGCATCAGGATGCGGTGCGTCTCGGCCACCAGCGAGGCGATCCAGCGCATGTTGAAGTCGCTGCCACGCGGCCCGGTCTGGCCGGCCAGGCATTCGTCGACGTAGCGCTTCACCGCCGGCTCCCAGAAGCGGCTGTTCGAGGCGTTGATCGCGAACTCGCGTGTCTTCTCGGGGATCCGCAGGTGCGGGTGGCTCAACACCCACTCGCCGAGGATCGGGTCGAGCGTGAAGGCGTGCGTGCCGTTGCCCAGCGTCAGCACCAGCATCGTCGACGGGCCGTAGATCGCGTAGCCGGCGCAGACCTGCATCGTGCCGGGCTGCAGGAAGTCCTCCGGCTTCGCGTCCTCGCCCGGCGTCGCGGCGCGCAGGATCGAGAAGATGCTGCCGACCGCGACGTTGACGTCGATGTTGCTCGAGCCGTCCAGCGGGTCGAACAGCAGCAGGTACTTGCCGCGCGGGAACTGCTCCGGCAGCCGGTAGGGCTCGTCCATCTCCTCGGAGACCATCCCGGCGACGTGCCCGTCCCACTCGGCGGCGCGCAGGAACATGTCGTTGCTCAGCACGTCCAGCGGCTTCTGATCCTCGCCCTGCACGTTGACCGTGCCGGCGCTGCCCACGGCGCCGGACAGCGCGCCCAGCGCGACCTTGCGCGAAATCGCCTTGCAGGCGAGCGAGACGTCGGTGACCAGCGCATTGAGGTCACCGGTCGCGCCGGGATGGCGGCGGCGTTCCTCGATCAGGAACTGGGTCAGGGTGGGCCTTCCTCCGGTCGGCATGGGAGTCTCCTCTAGTCGTGAGTCAATCGTTCGCCGGCGGGTCGGGCGGCGAGCAGCGCCTGCTGCAGGTCCGCGGGCGTCTCGGCACGCCAGCGCACCAGCCCGTCCGGCAGCGCATGCGCGCCATAGCCCCAGGCGGCCAGCACGGCCGGGCAACCGGCCGCCTGCGCGGCGCGCAGGTCCAGCGCGCTGTCGCCCACCATCAGCAGTTCATTCGGCTGGACACCCGCGCTGCGCGCTGCGGCGAGCAGCAGGTCCGGGGCCGGCTTGCGCTGAGCCGGCTCGTCTCCGCCGTGCACGGCCACGACGAACGGCCGCAGGCCCGCCGCCTCCAGCACGGCGCGCGACAGCGGCGTCGGCTTGTTGGTCACGACGACCATCGGCAGGTGCGGCCGCAGCGCCTCCAGCAGCGGCTCGATGCCGGCGTAGACCGTGCCCAGGCTGAGCGGTGCGGCCAGCGTGGCGACGTCGAAGCTGCGGCGCAGGCGCACGCGCAGGTCGCGGTCGGCCTCCGCGTCCGATGCCGCGCGGCCGAGGGCCGCCAGCGCGCGTGCGATCAGCATGTCCGGGCCATCGCCGATCCAGGCACGCACCTGGTCGAGATCGAAGCGCGGCAGGCCTTCCTTCTTCAGCGCGGCGTTCAGCGCGTGCTGGATGTCCGGCGCGCTGTCGATCAGCGTACCGTCGAGGTCGAAGGCCACGGCACGCACCGGACGCAGCGCGTCGATCATGCCGCGAGCTCCGTCGCGCCCTGGTGGTGCCCGAGCAGCGCCTCGGCGCGCAGCGCGCCGATCGCCTCCGCATAGCGGCCGCCGGTGAAGACCGCCGACCCGGCGACCAGCGTGTCGGCGCCGGCCGCCGCGATGCGCCGGGCGTTCTCGCGCTTCACGCCACCGTCGACCTCGAGCCAGATCTCGCGGCCGGTGCGGGCCATCGCCGCGTCGACCAGCGCACGCGCGCGTTCGATCTTCGGCAGCAGGCGCTCGATGAAGGCCTGGCCGCCGAAGCCGGGGTTGACGGTCATCAGCAGCACCAGGTCGAGCTGGTCGATCACGTGGTCGAGCACGGACAGCGGCGTCGCGGGGTTCAGTACCAGCCCGGCCTTGACGCCCAGCGAGCGGATCAGCTGGATCGTGCGGTCCACGTGCTCGCTGGCCTCCGGGTGGAACGAGATGATGTCCGCGCCGGCCTGCGCGAACATCGGCACCAGCGCGTCGACCGGCTTGACCATCAGGTGCACGTCGATGGGCACGCTCTCGGTCGCGCCGTGCCCCGTCGCCCGCTCCGCATGCGGCCGGATCGCCTGGCACACCAGCGGCCCGACGGTGAGGTTCGGGACGTAGTGGTTGTCCATCACGTCGAAGTGGATCAGGTCGGCGCCGCCGGCGATCACCGTGCGCACCTCCTCGCCGAGCCGGGCGAAATCGGCCGACAGCAGGCTCGGCGCGATGCGGATCGTGCGCTCGTTCATCCGGCCGCTCCGGCATGCAGGCCGTACAGGGCGTCGATGCCGCTGCGCGGGCGCTGGTCGGCGCGCCGGGCCAGCTCGGCGAAGGTGAGCCAGGGCGCGTCCTGCAGTGCCCGGCCGGGTTCGCCGTCCAGCGGCTCGGCGGGGTCGCCCAGGTGCGGCAGCTGCAGCGCGGCACCGTCGAAGTCGTGGTCCTCGGTCCAGAACGTGGGCGTCACGATGGTCCACAGGCCGGCGCCGCAGGCGGCACGCAGGCCGTTGTGCGAGTCCTCCAGCGCCACCGCGCGGTCGGGCGGCACGCCCAGGTGGGCGAGCGCGAGGCGGTAGATGTCCGGCGCCGGCTTCTTGGCACGCACCTGGTCGCCGCAGGCGATCACGCCGAACATCGACAGGCCCTGCTCGCCGAACTCGGAGCGCAGCAGCGCATCGATGTTGGCCGCGGTGGTCGTGCTGGCGATGGCCAGCCGGCAGCCGGCCGCCAGGGCCTCCTGGGCCAGGCGACGCACGCCGGGCCGCAGCGGGATCGCGCCGTCGGCGACGAAGCTGCTGTAGAACTTGGTCTTCTCGGCGTGGATCGCCGGGATCATCTCCGTCAGGCGGCGCCGTTCGGCGCTGCTGCCCGCCGTTGCCGCGATGTGCGCGGCGATGCGCTCCTTGCCGCCAGTGGTCAGAAGCAGCGCACGGTAGGCGTCGCGGCTCCACTTCCAGTCGAGCCGGAAGCGCTCGAAGGCGTTGTTGAACGCCATCCGGTGCGCTTCCTCGGTGTCGGCCATCGTCCCGTCGACGTCGAAGATGAGGGCTTCGATGCTCATCGCGTGGCTCCTTGCGTCCCTTGGACAGCGGGCGTGAACACCCGACTGGCCAGCACATCCTGTGCCTGCAGGGTGACCAGGTCGTCCCGGCCGAGCGCGGCGTTGCTGCCGAACAGGCGCGTCGCCTGGCGCAGCCGGATGCGGTCCAGCGCATTGCGGATCGAGCGGCCGTTGGCGAAGTGCGGCTGCGCCCGGCGCAGGTGCACGTAGCGCTCGAAGGCGGCCACGGCCTCGGGGTCGAAGCGGTAGTTCAGCTGCGCGAGCATCAGCTGCGCGATCTGCAGCAGCTCCGCCTCTTCGTAGTCCGGGAAGTCGATGTGGTGCGCGATGCGCGAGGCCATGCCCGGGTTGCTCGAGAAGAAGGTGTCCATCCGGTCCTTGTAGCCGGCCAGGATCACGACCAGGTCGTCGCGGTGGTTCTCCATCACCTGCAGCAGGATCTCGATCGCCTCCTGGCCGTAGTCCCGCTCGTTCTCGGGGCGGTACAGGTAGTAGGCCTCGTCGATGAACAGCACACCGCCCATCGCCTTCTTGATGACCTCCTTGGTCTTCGGCGCGGTGTGGCCGATGAACTGGCCGACCAGGTCGTCGCGCGTCACGGCCACCAGATGGCCCTTGCGCACGTAGCCGAGCTGCTTGAGCACCTCGGCCATGCGCAGCGCCACCGTGGTCTTGCCGGTACCCGGGTTGCCGGTGAAGCACATGTGCAGCGTGGGCGGCACCGACTGCAGGCCCTGCTCGGCGCGCAGCCGGTCGATCAGCAGCAGCGCCGCGATGTCGCGGATGCGGCCCTTGACCGGCGCGAGGCCGACCAGCTCGCGGTCGAGCTGGTCGAGCAGGTCCTTCACGCCCGATTCCTTGAACATCGTCGCTGGAGAAACCTTGGCATCCATGACGTCACCCCGCTTCAGTGTTGCGCCGAACTGTCAGTACCGGGCACCCTCCGGGCTCTTGGCCACCGCGTAGCTCTCGATGCTGTAGCGGATCGTGCGGCCGGGCTCCTCGGTGCGCACCAGGCGGAAGCCGGGCTCGGCCTTCGGCCGGTTGACGATGAAGGACAGCACCACCGACTCCACCCCGTGCGTCGAGTCGAACGCGGTGACCCGGATGTACTGGTCGGGGAAGGTCTTCCGGCAGGCGTTGATCTCCATCAGGATGCCGGCCGCGTCGCGCAGGTCGAACATCGGGTTGCCGTACATCTCCCAGAAGGTGTTGCGCGGGTGCGGGTCGTCGGTGTACTCGATGCCGACCGCCCAGCCCTTGTCGAGGCAGTGCTCGAGCTGCTTGGTGATCTGCGCGTCGCTCAGCTCGGGCAGGAAGGAGAAGGTGCCTTGGGTGATTCGCATGTCGATGGTCCTTAGGCGACGGCCGGCGTGGGCACGAAATCGGACGTGTCGGTCGAGGTGTAGTTGAAGGTGATGTCGCCCCAGGTGTCGAGCGCGGCGGCGAGCGGCTTGCACCACTTGGCGGCATCGCGCAGGATCTGCGGCCCCTCTTCCTTGATGTCGCGGCCCTCGTTGCGGGCCAGTACCATCGCCTCGAGCGCGACGCGGTTCGCGGTGGCGCCGGCCTGGATGCCCATCGGGTGGCCGATCGTGCCGCCGCCGAACTGCAGCACCACGTCGTCACCGAACAGGTCGATCAGCTGATGCATCTGGCCGGCGTGGATGCCGCCCGAGGCCACCGGCATCACCTTGCGCAGCGCGCCCCAGTCCTGGTCGAAGTAGATGCCGCGTGGGAGGTCCGTTCGGGTGAAGGCGTCGCGGCAGACGTTGTAGTAGCCCTGCACCGTCATCGGATCGCCCTCGAGCTTGCCGACCGCCGTGCCGGCGTGGATGTGGTCGACGCCGGTCAGGCGCATCCACTTGGCGATCACACGGAAGCTGACGCCGTGGTTCTTCTGCCGCGTGTAGGTACCGTGGCCGGCGCGGTGCAGGTGCAGCACCATGTCGTTCTGCCGGCACCAGTGCGAGAGCGACTGGATCGCCGTGTAGCCGACCACCAGGTCGACCATGATGATCACCGAGCCGAGCGACTTGGCGAACTCGGCGCGCCGGTACATCTCCTCCATCGAGCCGGCGGTGACGTTCAGGTAGCTGCCCTTGACCTCGCCGGTGGCGGCGCTGGCCTTGTTGACCGCGTCCATCACGAACAGGAAGCGGTCGCGCCAGTGCATGAAGGGCTGCGAGTTGATGTTCTCGTCGTCCTTCATGAAGTCCAGGCCGCCCTTCAGGCCCTCGTACACCACGCGGCCGTAGTTGCGGCCCGACAGACCCAGCTTGGGCTTGGTGGTGGCGCCCAGCAGCGGGCGACCGAACTTGTCCAGGCGCTCGCGCTCGACGATGATGCCGGTGGGCGGGCCGGCGAAGGTCTTGACGTACGCGACCGGGAACTTCATGTCCTCCAGCCGTGCCGCCTTCAGCGGCTTGAAGCTGAACACGTTGCCGATGATCGACGCGGCGACGTTGGTGATCGAGCCTTCCTCGAACAGGCTCAGGTCGTAGGCCACGTAGGCGAACCACTGGCCCGGGTTGTTCGGCACCGCCTCGACGCGGTAGGCCTTGGCGCGGTACATCTCGCAGGCGGTCAGGCGGTCGGTCCAGACCACCGTCCAGGTCGCGGTGCTGGACTCGCCGGCCACTGCGGCCGCGGCCTCGACCGGGTCGACGCCGTCCTGCGGCGTGATGCGGAACAGCGCCAGGATGTCGGTGTCCTTGGGCTGGTAGTCGGGCTGCCAGTAGCCCATCTGGGCGTACTTCAGCACGCCGGCCGAGTAACGCTTCTTCGCGTCGGTGATCTGCTGCACTTCCTGCATGTGGCCCATCGGATCATCCTCTGTGGGTGGCTGATGGGCGGACTGTAGGGAGGCGGATGGATTTGAACCAATTAAAGATTTTGACTCTCACATAGTCTTTCCTTAATATCTCTTCCCCATGCCGCTGACCCGCAACGCCACCTTCCGCCAGCTCTCCAGCTTCCATGCGGTCGCGCGGCTGGGCAGCGTGTCGGCTGCGGCCGACGAGCTGCATCTGACGCAGCCGGCGGTCTCGATCCAGATCGCCGCGCTCGAGGAATCGGCACGCACGCCGCTGCTGCAGCGCACCGGGCGCGGCGTGCGCCTGACCGAGGCCGGCGAGCTGCTGGACAAGTACGCGCGCCTGATCCTCGAACTCTGGCGCGAGGCCGGCGAGGAGATGGCCACGCTGCAGGGCGTGTTCTCGGGCACGTTGCGCGTCGGCGCGATCACCACCGCCGAGTACCTGCTGCCGCCGATGCTGGTGACCTTCGCCGGCGAGCGGCCGCAGGTGAAGGTCAAGCTGCAGGTCGGCAATCGCGACGAGATCGTGCACATGCTCGCCGCGCAGGAGATCGACCTGGCGATCATGGGCCGTCCGCCGGCCGAGCTGAAGACCGAGTCGACCGCGTTCGCGAAGCACCCGATGGCCTTCATCGCCGCCCCGACACACCCGCTGATGAAGGGCCCGCGGCCGACGCTCGCGATGCTGTCCGAGCAGCGCATCCTGGTGCGCGAGCGCGGCTCCGGCACGCGCGCGACCATCGAGCGTGTCTTCAAGGACGCCGGCCTGCCGCTGCGCATCGGCTCGGAGCTGTCGAGCAACGAGGCGATCAAGCACATGTGCGCGGCCGGCTTCGGCGTCGCCTTCCTGTCGCTGCACACCTGCGTGCTCGAGCTGCGCGCCGGCGTGCTGGCGCTGCTGCCCATGGCGGGCAACCCGATCGAGCGCGACTGGTACGTGATGCACCTGGCCTCGCGCCAGCTGCCGCAGGTCGCGCTGGCGTTCGAGCAGTTCCTGGTCGAGCGCGGCCAGCAGGAGATCACGCGCCAACTCGCGCCCGGCCCGGAGGCCGCGCCGCGCCGCGCGCCCCGCCGCCGCGCCCGGGCGGCGGCCGGCTAGGGACTACACCAGCCCGGTGCGCTCGTGCGCCCGCGCGCGGATGACGTCGAAGTCGGCCGGCGGCCGGTGCAGGTCCAGCCGGCGGCCGGCCTTGGCGATCTGGCTCGGCACCTCGTGGCCGACCAGCGCCGGCAGGCGCCGGCTGGCCGCGAGCAGTTGCGCGAGGTCGACACCGGTGTCGTAGCCCATCAGCTCCAGCGCGTGCACGATCTCCTCGCTGCAGACGTTGCCGGTGGCGCCCGGCGCGTAGGGGCAGCCGCCGAGGCCGCCGACCGAGGCGTCGAAGCGGTCCGCACCGGCGTCGATCGCGGCCAGCACGTTGGCCAGGCCCAACCCACGCGTGTTGTGGAAGTGCAGCGTCAGCTCGGTGCCGGGCCAGCGGGCGCGGAACGCCTGCGTCAGCCGCGCCACCTGCGGCGGGTAGGCCATGCCGGTGGTGTCGCACAGCGTCACGCCGTGCGCGCCGAGCTGCTCGACGGAGCGCTCGCACCAGTCGAGCACGCTGCCTTCGTCGACCTCGCCCTCCATCGGACAGCCGAACGAACACGACAGCGACACGTACACCGCCACGCCGCCCTGGCGCGCGATCGACGCCACCTCCGACAGCGCCGCGAACGACTGCTCGCGCGTCATGCGCAGGTTCGCGAGGTTGTGGCTCTCGCTGGCCGACATCACCAGGTTCAGCTCGTCGGCCTTGGATTCGATTGCGCGCTCGGCGCCGCGCACATTGGGCACCAGCGCGCTGTAGACGACACCCGGCACACGCCGGATCTCGCGCAGCACGACCTCGGCGTCGCGCAGCGCGGGAATCGCCTTCGGCGAGACGAAGGCCGTGACCTCGATCTTCGCCGGCCCGGCGTCGGACAACGCGTCGACCAGTGCGATCTTATCGGCCGTCGGCACGAAGGTCTCCTCGACCTGCAGGCCGTCGCGCGGGCCGACCTCCTGCATGAAGACACGCCGGCCGGCGCCCTGCCACACCTCGTTCATGCCACCACCTTGCGGCCGCGCAGGGCGGCGATGTCCTGACTCGAGAAGCCGATCTCGCCGAGCACCGCGTCGGTGTCGTCGCCGACATGCGGGGCCGATGTGCGCACCTGGCCCGGCGTGCCCATCAGCTTGGGCACGATGCCGGGCACCGCGACGTCGTGGCCGTCGCGCGTGCGCTGCGTCAGCACCATCTCGCGGGCCCGGAAGTGCGGATCCTCGACGATGTCCTTGGCCGTGTAGACGCGACCGGTCGGCACCTTGGCGGCGCCGAGCGTGGCGAGCACCGTGTCGACGCTGCGCGGACGGGTCCAGTCCTCGATGGCCGCGTCGATCTCGGCGACCCGCGCGACGCGCCCGGCGTTGTCGGCCAGCGCCGGGTCGTTGCCGAGATCGTCGCGGCCGATGGCCTGCATCAGGCGCTTGAAGATGCTGTCACCGTTGCCGGCCACCAGCACGACGCCGTCGGTGCAACGGTAGGCGTTGGACGGCGCGATGCCCGGCAGCGCCGAGCCGGCCGGCTCGCGCACGGCGCCGAACGCGCTGTACTCGGGGATCAGGCTCTCCATCACGTTGAGCACGGCCTCGGTCAGCGCGACGTCGATCACCTGCCCCTGGCCGCCGTTGACCTTGCGATGGTAGAGCGCCGTCAGCACGCCGATCGTGCCGTGCAGCGCGGCCAGCGTGTCGCCGATCGAGATGCCGCAGCGCACCGGCACACGGCCTGGCTCGCCGGTCAGGTGGCGCAACCCACCCATGGCTTCGCCGATCGCGCCGAAGCCCGGCAGGTCGCGGTACGGCCCGGTCTGGCCGTAGCCGCTGATGCGCAGCATCACCAGGCCGGGGTTGAGCCGGCGGAGTTCCTCCCAGCCCAGACCCCAGCCTTCGAGCGTGCCGGGGCGGAAGTTCTCGACCAGCACGTCGGCCTGCGCGATCAGCCTGCGGGCGATGTCCTGGCCCTCGCGCTGGCGCAGGTCCAGTGCGATCGAGCGCTTGTTGCGCGACTGCACCTGCCACCACACCGAGGTGCCGTCCTGGATCAGCCGCCAGTTGCGCAGCGGGTCGCCGGCGCCGGGCGGCTCGATCTTGATCACGTCGGCGCCGAACTCGCCCAGCGTCTTGCCGACGAAGGGGCCGGCGATCAGCTGGCCCATCTCGATCACGCGCAGGCCGGCCAGCGCGCCGGGACTCAGGTTCATCGTGCTTTCCATCGTGGTGTGCTCCCGCAGGGTCGGCGGCGTCGCCCGAAGCTCAGTCGATCGTCGCGCCGGAATCCTTGACGATCTTCGCCCACTTCGGCAGATCGTCGTGGATCACCGCCGCGAACTGCTCGGGCGTGCTCTTGCTCGGCTCGCAGCCGACGGTGGCGAGCTTCTCCTTCGCGTCCGCCGATTCGAGCGCCTTGGCCACCTCGGCCTGCAGCTGGGCGACCAGCGCCTTGGGCGTGCCGGCCGGCGCGAACAGGCCGTACCACGGCGTCGAGCCGAAGCCCTTGATCGTCTCGCCGATGGTCGGCACGTCGGGCAGCGCGCCGACGCGCTTCTCGTTGACGACGCCCAGCACCTTCAGCTTGCCGCCCTTGATGAACGAGATCGACGACGGCAGGCTCTGCACCGACACCTGCACCTGCCCGCCGACCAGGTCGGTGACCGCGGCCGAGGCGCCCTTGTACGGCACGTGCATCAGGTCGATGCCGGCGGCCTTGCCGAGCATCTCGCCGATCAGGTGGTTCAGCGTGCCGTTGCCGGCCGAGGCGATCGCGATCTTGCCCGGGTGCGCCTTCGCGTCGGCAATCAGCTCGGCGACGTTCTTCGGCGCATAGCCGTTGTTGGCCACCAGCACGTAGCCGGCGGTGGCGACCGGGGTGACGGGCTCGAAGTCCTTGACCGGGTCGAAGCCCGGGTTCTTGTACAGCGAGGGGTTGATCACGTGCGCGCTGTTGACGGTCAGCAGCAGCGTGTAGCCGTCCGGCTTGGCCTTGGCCGCCGCCGCGGTGCCGATGTTGCCGCCCGCGCCGGGGCGGTTGTCGACGATGAACTGCTGGCCGGTCTGCTCGGTCATCTTCTGCGCGACGATGCGCGCGATCGCGTCGTTGGCGCCGCCCGGCGCCTGCGGCACGATCACCGTGACCGGCTTGCTCGGGTACTTGTCGTTCGCGAAGGCCGGCGTGGCGGGCAGCGCGAACGAGGCCAGCAGCAGCGTGGCGGCGCGGCGGGTGAAGGGCATGTCGTCTCCTCGGAATGTCGATCGGGCCAGGGGACCGCCGTCGGGTGGCGGCGTGGCTGGCGCGCATTGTCGAAACCGGGGCGGCGACGCGGAATGAACGGCTCGCGAGGCCAGCCTTCGCGGAACGCGAAAGCGACTGCGGGTAAACCCGGAAGGTCAGCGCGACGGGGACGCGGCGTCCGGGGCGTCGACCAGGTGGTCGAGCAGCGCGCGCACCGGCCGGGCCAGTGCCAGCAGGTCGCGCGCGCCGATCAGCAGCTCGCGTTCGACCCAGCCGTCGGCCAGCTCGATGCGGTGCAGGCCCATCGAGCGCAGGTGCGGCTGCACGGCCGCGTCCGGCAGCACCGCGATGCCGAGGCCGGCGGCGACCATCTGGCACATCGCGTCGAAGCTGCGCACGTGGATGCGGATGCGCAGCCCCTTGCCGAGGTTGCTGGTCTCCAGCGCCAGGCGCTGCGCCAGCGAGGTGCCCTGCGACAGGCTGACGAAGTCGTGCTCCATCGCCTCGGCGAAGTCGATGCGATGCCGCCCGGCCAGCGGGTGCTCGCGCGGCACCACCAGCACCAGCCGGTCGCGCCGGTAGCTCAGCGTCTGCAGCCCGAGCGTCGGCGTGCGCTCGGCGAAGATGCCGAGGTCGGCGCGGCCGTCCAGCACCGCCATCACCACCTCGTGGCTGTCCTGCTCCTGCAGCTGGATGCGGATGCCCGGGTGCCGCGCGGCGAAGCCGGCCAGCCCGGCCGGCAGGAACTGCGTGATCGCCGAGGTGTTGGCCCACAGCCGCACGATGCCAACCACGCCGCGCGCATGGTCCGACAGGTCCGCGGCGAGCTGGTCGACGTCGGCCAGGATGCGCTGCGCGTGCCGGTGCAGCGCCTGGCCCGCCAGCGTCAGCGTGACGCCGCGCGAATGGCGCTCGAGCAGTTCGGCCCCGACGGCCGCCTCGAGGTCGGAGATGCGCTTGCTCGCCGCCCCCACCGCCAGGTGCGCGAGCGCGGCGCCCTTGCTGATGCTGCCGGTGCGCACCACCAGCGCGAACAGCGACAGCGAGACAAGATCGAGGCGGTGCAGGTTCATGCCCGCGATCCGGCATGTCCGCCGCCAGGCCGCGCGCGATGCGACCAGCGCCAGCCCAGCCGGCGGGCGCCGGCAGCCAGGTACGGCGCGAGCAGCAGCAGCAGCGCCAGGCCCGCCAGCAGCGGGCGCAGGTCGGCGCGCACGGTCACCGGCCGGGCCAGCGCCGGATCGAGCAGCACCTCGCGCAGGCCCTGCTCGCCGCGCAGCCGGTGGTAGGCGAAGCCGCCTTCGGCCGCCAGCAGCTTCAGGTACGGCTCGCGCAGGCCGGACAGGTGCTCGGCGCCCGGCGTGGCGCCCAGCCCGACGGCTGGCGGCGCGGCGTCCTGCTCGACCATCGCCTCGCCGCCGACGCTGCCGCCACGCCCGAGGCTGCGCGGGTCGGTCTGCAGCACTTCGTCCGCCGCCCACAGGCCGAGCGGCCGGCCGACCGGGTCGAACTTCGGGATCGGCGACGGTCGGGTGTCGCCGACGCCGACCAGCACGCCGGGCACCTCGCCGGCCTTGTCATCGAAGGCCGGCCGGTGGCGCGGGTTCAGCGGCGGCGCCTCGTGGCCGTCGGTGACGAACACCAGCGAGGGCACGCCCGGCAGCGCCTGCACGATCAGCCGCGCGCTGTGCAGCCCCTTGGCCACCTCGCTGTTGCCGGACCAGGCCATCGTGCCGTCGATCGCCGCCAGCGAGCTGCGCAGTTCGGCGCGGTTCGCGCACACCTCGACCGGCGCGAACAGCAGGTAGCTGCGGTACTCGGTGAAGATCGCCAGGCCGAGCTTCGATCCGCAGGGCAGCTCCTGCAGCGCGTCGCGCAGCGCCTGCTTCGCGAAGGCCAGGCGCGACACCGGCCGGCCGTCCAGCAGCGTGTCGGTGACGTTCATGCTCTGCGTGATGTCGAGCACGACCACATGCTCGAACAGGCGGCGCGGCAGCGGCAGGCGCGGCTCGAGGAAGGTGGCACCCAGCGCGAGCGCCGCGGCCGCCAGCCAGAGGCGCCCGTCCAGCCTCATGCGGCCGCTCCGGCGTCACTCACGGCAGCCCCGGCGAGTGGCCGCGCATGGTGGTTGCCGCCCGCTCGGCGTCGCGCCGCGTGTCGGGCATCGACTCGTCCTCGCCTTCCGGGTCGGGCACCAGGCGCTGCGCGCGCTCGAGGTTGTAGCGCGCGTCCCAGTCGCCCGGGTCCTGCCGCAGCAGCTCGCGGTAGTGCTCCTTGGCGAGTTCGATCAGCGCCAGCGCCTGGCCCGGGTGCTGCGCCTCGCGCAGTTCGATCGCCTGGCGCAGCAGCAGGTTGGCGCTGTTGAAGCGCGCCGCGCGGCCGAACGCCGGGTCCTCCTGCAGCGTGCCGTAGCGGGCCAGCGCCGCCTCGCCGGCGCCGCTGGCGGCCTGCGCGTAGGCGAGCGCGAAGCGCAGGCCGGCCGGTGCGTCGGCCGCGTCGCCGCCCTGCCCGCCGGCGGCGATGCGCGCGTCGAGCTGCCGTTCGCGCTGCAGCTGCCACGCGTCGTGGGCAGCCAGCAGCGCCAGCAGGCCCAGCGCGGCGAGCAGCATGCGGCCGAGGCGGCGCCGGTTCAGTGCCATCGCCGCAGCTCCATCAGGCGCGCCCCGAGCAGCAGCAGCACGAGCACCAGCGCCACGGCCTGCGCCCAGGGCGCGAGCTCGCGCCGCGGCACCAGGTCGTGAGTCGTGATCGGCAGATTCTCGAGCCGGTTGACGTCCGCGATCGCCTGCTCGAGCGCCTCCGACGTGCCGGCTTCGTAGGAGCGGTACGGCGTCTCGAGCGATTCGAAGAACTGGTGCAGCAGCTTCTCCGGCACGCTCTCGGCGGCGGCGCCGGACTCGCCCTCGGCCAGCGTCAGCCCGGGGCTGTTGGCCGAGCGCAGGTAGAGCCAGTAGATCGCGACGCGGTGGCGGCGCAGCAGCTGGGCCAGGTGTTCGCGGCTGTCCGGGTCGAGCCGGTCGCCGCCGTCGGAGACCAGCAGCACGATGCGCGAGCCGGTGTAGGCGCGCCCCTCCCACAGCGACAGCGCCGACTCCAGCGCGCGGCCGATGTGCGTTTCCGACAGGCCGCGCCCGACGTTGCCGGCGGCGATCGCGGCCTGGATCATCTCCTGCCGCGCGGTGAAGTCGAGCACGCGCATCGGCAACGTGCTGAACGCCACCAGCGCGAAGCGGTCCTGCGGGCGCTGCGCGGTGAAATCGGCCAGCAGCTGGCGCGCCACCTTGCCCTTGGCCTCGCGCAGGCGCGCCGGTGCCTGGCTGAAGTAGTAGTCCAGCGCCTCCGGGCCGGTGCCGCGCACGCCCTTGGGCGGCCGGCCCGGCGCGAAACCCTGGTCCATGCTGCGGCTGCGGTCCAGCACCAGCACGATCTCCGCGCCGCGGCCGACCCGCTCCACGGTGTACTCGGGCCGGTAGGGCCCGGCGAGCGCGAACACCAGCGTCGCGATCGCGAGCGCGGCCAGCGCGCGCAGCGCGATCCCGAGCGCCGTCGAGGCCCGGTCGCGCGGCGCGAACGCCAGCCAGGCGTTCGCCAGCGGCGCACCGGAGGAGACGAGCAGCGGCAGCACGGCCAGCGGCAGCAGCAGCAACAGCCAGGGGTCGTCGAAGCGCATCACGACGCCAGCTCCACCTCGCGGCAGCGGCGCGCCAGCGCGACGAGCCAGCGTGCATCGTCCGGGTCGCGCACTTCGCCGGCGAAGAACTCGCGGTGCGACAGCTGCAGAAAGCGCCGCAGGTCCTCGCGCAGCGGTGCGAACGCCGGCCGCGCCGCGACGAAGCGCTCCAGCGTGCGCTCGAACACCACCTCGCCGGCGCTGCGGTCCAGCGCCTCGTGCAGGTGCCGGCAGGCGGCGCGCCACTGCGCATCGTCGGCCGCCGGCGCGAGGCGCTTCAGCGCGCTCCAGGCCTGCCCGAACGGCCGCTGCCGGCGCGCCACCCAGGGCAGCCCGAGGTGCAGCACGGCCAGCGCCAGGCCCACCAGCAGCGCGCCAAAGCCCCACAGCTCCAGGCGGCGCCGCGTCGGCCGGCTGTCGATGCCGGGCGGCGTGCGGTCCGGCCGCAGCTCGCCCAGGCCGGTGCGCGGCGACACCTCCACCGGCACCAGCGGCGCCACCGTCACCGGCCAGGCCTCGACACGCAGTTCCTCGTCGCGGGCCGGGCCGTGCAGCGCCAGCCGGAACGGCGGCGTCTCGAAGGTCCGCACGGCCGTCGGCGCGAAGAACACCTGGTAGCGCAGGCGCAGCTCGTGGCGCTCGCCACCCGCCTCGCGCTGCACCTGCCGCTCGACGCTGCGCAGTTCGATCGGCTGGCCGCGCGCGCCGGGCTTGGGCAGCGAATCGGCCTGCAGCGACCAGCCGTCCGGCAGGTGCAGCACGACCTGCCGCTGCAGCGTGTCGCCGACCTGGTAGCCGAAGGCCCGCGGCGCATCGGTCTCGACGGTCGGCACCGGCGCGCCGGCGGCCGGACCCGCCGCGACGAAGGTCCACGCGGCCAGCGCGATCAGGAAGGCCGTTGCGCGGCTCATGCGAGGAAGTGGCGCGTCACCGCGTCGGGATCGAACGGGCCGTCGATCAGCAGCGGAAAACGCTGCTGCGCGGCGAACAGGTGCCCGAGCGCGGCGCGCCGCTCGGCCTGCGCGGCGCGCCAGCGCTCGCGCAGCGCCGGGCGCCACCAGAGCCAGCGGCGCTGGCCGCTCTCCGGGTCGATGCCCTGCACCAGCCCGCGCGTCGGCGCGAGCTCGAATTCGCTCGGCTGCCACAGCAGCACCGGCACGACCTCGTGGTGCGTCAGGCTGGCCAGCACCTCGGCCACCTGCGGCAACGGCAGGTGGAAGTCCGACACCAGGAAGACCAGCGAACGGGCGTGCGGCAGGTGGCGGTGCGCCTCGCGCAGCGCGGCGGCCGAGCGGCCCTGCGGGCGCAGCGAGCGCAGCCGCCCGGCCAGCGCGATGCCGGCGCCGCGCTGGCGCGTCTGCGGCAGCAGCCAGTCGGCACGCACGCGCTCGTCGCAGCCGACGAAGCCGAAGCTGTCGCCGGTGCGCCAGGCCGACCAGGCCAGGCTGGCGGTGAAGTCGGCCAGCACGTCGAGCTTGCGCTGCGCGCCCTCGAAGCCCATCGACGCCGACAGGTCGGCCACCACGGCCACCGGGATCGCCTTGCGCAGGCTGTTCACGCGCACCAGCCAGCGGCCGAACGGGTCGCGCAGGCTGGCGTGCAGGTCCAACCGGCGCGCGTCCGGCACGTCGAACAGCGGCGCGTGGGCGCGGAACTCGAAGCCGCCGTCGCCGCTGCGGCTGCGGTGGTGCCCCGGAAACGCGCCGCCCGCGAGCCCCGCGAGGCGGTAGTGGACCTCGGGGATGCGCGCAGGGGTCACGGCGCGGCGACGCTGGCGAGGATGGCGTCCATCAGCGCCGGCGCGATCTCGTGGCGGCGCATCTCGAACACCGGCTGGAACACGACGCGGTGCGCGATCGTCTCGGCGAACACCGCCTGCACGTCCTCCGGCGTGACGTGGTCGCGTGCGTCCAGCCAGGCGGCCACCCGCGCGGCGCGCAGCAGCAGGCTCATGCCGCGCGGGCTGGCGCCGGCGAGCATCAGCTCGCCACTGTCCAGATCGCCGACGCGCACGCCGAAGCGGGCCGGCTCGGCGGTCGCGCGCCACAGGTTCAGCGCGTACTGCTGCAGCGCGTCGGACGCGCGCACGCTGCGCTGGATCAGCTCGGCCACGCCGTTCAGTTCGGTGTGCGCCACCAGCGCCGGCGCGAGCGAGGCGATCAGCGCGTCGGTGTCGTGGAAACGCGGATCGAACATCAGCGCGCGGCGCATTCCGTCGTCGGCCGGCGAGTCGATCGTGACCTCCATCATGAAGCGGTCGCGCGCCGCGGAGGAGATCTCGAAGGTCTCCTCGCGCTCGACGCGGTTGCGGTCGGCGAACACCAGCAGGTGGGGGAAATGCACCTCGCGGTTGAAGGCCTGCACGCTGCGCTCGGCCATCACGCGCAGCAGCAGCGCATGCACCTGCGGGCGCGCGCGGTTGATCTCGTTGAAGAAGAAGATCGCCAGGTCCTCGCCGTGGCGCGTCAGCGGGCCGGGCTCGACGGCCGGCCGGCCGGCCTCGCTGATGTAGGTGTAGTAGACGAGATCGGCCGGCATCAGGTCGATCGTGCCCTCGGTGCGCGCGAAGGCGCCGCCGAGCACCTGCGCGAAGGCGCGCAGCAGCGTCGTCTTGCCGACACCGACGTCGCCCTGCAGCAGCACGTGCCCGCGCGCGAACACCGCGGTCAGCACCAGCCGCAGCACACGCGCCTGGCCGATCACCGCCTTGCCCACCTCCGCCTCCAGCGCGAGGGCGCGCGTGCGCCAGTCCGCCAGCAGCGCGTCGTTGCGGTCCATGCCGTCTCCTGTTGTCTTCTGTCGTCTCCGGTGCGGATCCTGCCATGCGACGGGACAACCTGCGCCGCACGCGGCTCAGCGACCGCGCCGGCAGGTCGGCAAGCAAAGAGCACGCCGCGCTTCAGCGTGCCGGCGGGGCATCCGGCAGGCGCTGCAGGGTCACCGGGTGGCGGCCGCTGCAAAGCAGGATGTTCGCCGGCATCACGACCTCGCCGGAGGCGCGCTGGCAGGCCGCGTCGAAGTCGAGTTCGGTGTAGCCGCGGCACAGGACGATGCCGACGCTCCAGTCGATCAGCAGGCGCGAGCCGACGTAGCGCGCCACGCCGCTGGAGAGGCCGCAGCCGTCCTCGGAGTAGTCGTAGGTGCCGTCGCCGCGCGGCCTGAAGCTCATCACCGACTGGCAGTTCGTGCTCGGGACGTTCTGCTGCCACCGTCCGGTGGCATCGCAGCGCGCCGCGGCACGCACGGCGGGAGCGGAGGCCGGCAGGTCCGCCGACGCGGGTCCACCGGCGCGCAGCCGGGCCATGCCGGCGAACACACCGTCGGGGTAGCGCTCGAGATAGGCCGCATAGGCGGCGGGCGTGTCGAGCTCGCGCGCGCTGTCCCACAGGCGGCGCTCCAGGTCCGCCGCCCCGGTCGCCACCGGGGCGTCCGTCGCGGCGACCGCCGGCGCGTCGCGGAACACAAAATCACCGGTCAGCGAGGAGGACTCCCACGGCACCTGCTGCCCGCCGGAGCGTTCGGAGACCGCCACGCGCACGCGCTTGAACACGTCCTCGACCTTCAGGCCGGGCGCCTGCAGCGCGCGCAGCAGTTCGGCGGTGTACAGGCCATGGCGACCGCCGCCGTCGTGGGCCACCGAGCCGGGCGCCGTCGCGTAGGCGATCAGCGTGCCGCGGGCGGCGTCGATCGCCGCGAGCCCCTTGCCGCCGCCGCGCGTACGGACCTCGAAGGGGTTGTTGCGGCAGGCGTCCAGGATCACGACGTTGACCCGCGAGCCCGCGCGCTCGATCTCCTCCAGCAGCGCGCTCACGTCCACGCCGGCAAAGCGCAGGCCGGCCTCGCTGTCGACCTGCGCATCGACGGCCAGCAGGTAGTTGCGCCCGTTGGACTGCACCCCGTGGCCGGCGTAGTAGAACAGCGCCGTCGTCTCGGCGTCCAGGCGCTGGCTGAAGCGCACGATCGCCTGCTCCATCGCGCCGCGCCCGGCGTCGGTCAGCGTGCTGACCTCGAAGCCCAGCTGCTTCAGCGTGTCGGCCATCGCGAGCGCGTCGTTGACCGGGTTGCGCAGCGGTGCGCCCGGATAGGCCGCATTGCCGATCACCAGCGCGACGCGGCCGGCGGCCGGTGCGGCAGGCGCGGCCAGCGCCAGCAGCAGCCCGAGCAGGCCCGCGTACAGCAAGCGCCAGCTCGAGCGGATCGGTGGAAGGTTCTGCATGCCGCCTGGTCCCCGCGCGGGTCGCGGAACCATAGCACGCAGCAGGCGCGCGCCGGATCGAGGCCCTCAGAACTGCAGCCGCACCCCCACCCAGGCAGCGCGCGGTGCGCCCGGGCCGACGAACTGCTCGGCGCGCCAGTCGTCCGGCGCCTGCAGGGCACCGCCGGCGTCGAACGCGTTTTCGCCCAGCAGGCCGGCGCTGGCGTAGCGGCGGTCGAACAGGTTGCTGATCTTGCCGAACAGCTCGACGCTGCTGCCGACCTTCCAGCGCGTGGTCAGGTCGAGCATCGCGAATCCACCGACCTTGCCGGAGCCGAAGAACTCCTCGCCGTCCGGCTGGTGCGCGTTGTTCTCGTTGCCGCGCACGAACTGACTCGAGTAGGCCCGCAGCTGCGTGCCCAGGCTCCAGGCCGGCGTGGCCTGCCAGTCGGCGCCGAGCTTCAGGCTGTGGCGCGGCAGACCCGGCAGCTGGGCGCCGGGGCGCACCTCGATCTCGTCGTCGCCAGTACAGGCCGCGCTGGTCTCGGCGCTGCTGTTGGCCTCGGCAACGATGCAGGCGCCCGAACGGTAGGTGGCGCGCAGCAGGCTGTACGACGCCGACCAGGTGAGCGGCCCCAGGCGCTGCTCGAGCCCGAGTTCCGCGCCCTCGCGGCGCGTGCGTCCGAAGTTCGCGAAGTAGCCCGCGGCGCGCCCGTTGCTGACGAACAGCAGATCGTCGCGGTTGTCGGTGCGGAACACCGATGCGCTCCAGCGCCAGCCGCCCTCGATCGAGCCGCGCACGCCCGCCTCCACGGTGCGCGAGACGACCTGCTCGAGCGGCGGATCCGACTGCAGGGCATTCGGCAGCACGCAGGCATTGTCCGGATCCGAGCAGCCGAGTTCGATCGGGCTCGGTGCGCGGTTGCCCTGGCTGATGCCGCCGAAAGCGGTGAACGTCGGCGAGACCTGCCAGGTGAAGCCGGCCGCGGGGTTGAACTTCGTGTAGCGCGCGTCGGCGTCGAGGTTCGTGTCCAGCCCCAGGCTGGCGCGCCCCTCGTCGACGGTCGTCACACGCGTCCGGTTGTAGCGGCCCGACAGCGTGAGCTGCAGGTCCGGCCGCAACGCGACGAGGTCATGCACGTACAGGCTCGTGGTGCGCGTGCGCCCGGAGATCAGCGCGTCGGTCTCGGCCGCGCCGGTCGGGACGACCAGCAGCGTCGCGTCCAGCAGGCCTTCGGCGGTGGTCTGATCGAACCGGGTACGCGCGCGATCGATCGACGCGCCCAGCGTCAGCAGATGCATGCCGCGACGATGCGTGGACTGCAGCGCCAGCCCCGCGCCGTTCTGCCGGCTGTGCGTGCGGTGCTCGAGCCCGGACTCGGCAACGTCGGGCGGGTCGTAGTCGTCGTTCAAGTCGCCGTTCAGGGTCGCGGCCCGGGCACGGCGCACGTAGGCGGTCAGCGCCAGCTGGTCGCGCGCACCGAGATCGAGGCTGGCGTCCAGCGTCAGCAGCGTCAGGCGGTTGTCGGTGATGTCGGGGCGGGTGTAGACGCGCTTGCAGTCCACGGCGAGCATCGACTCGGGCAGCGGCCCGTTGCCGATCAGGTGGTTGTCGGCATGCGTCAGGCTCAGGTCCCAGGACAGGCCCGGCGCGTGCTGCCCGCCCTTGGCGAACAGCTGCCGGATGCGCGAGGGCGAGTAGTCGCGCCAGCCGTCCTCGTCGAAGGTGCTGGCGGCCAGGAACAGGTGGCCCGTCTCGCCGAGCCGCCGGCCATGCGTCACCTCGCTGCTGACGCGCCCGAAGGAACCCGCCTGCAGCTCGATCTCGGTACCGGGATGGGTGTCGCCGCTCTTGGTCTGCAGCGACAGCGCGCCGCCCAACGTGTTCAGGCCGAACACCGGGTTCGAACCCGGCAGCAGCGTCACGCTGGCGAGCGCGGCGCGCGGGATCAGATCCCAGTTCACGACGTCGCCGAAGGGCTCGTTGACGCGCACGCCGTCGACGAATACCGACAGGCCCTGCGGCGTACCCAGCAGCGGGCTGGCCGAGAAGCCGCGGTAGTTCACGTCCATCTGGAACGGGTTGCCCTGCATCTCGTTGACGTTGACGCTGGGCAGGCGCGCGGACATCAGGTCGGGCAGGTTGACGCTCTGCAGCTGGCGCAGCTTCTGGTCGTCGACGGTCTGCACGTTGGCCGGCATCTGGTCCTTCGGCACGCGCGTGCCGGGCACCGGCGTCGCGCCGACCACCTCCACCTCCGGCAGCGTGGTCTGGGCCTGCGCCCAGCCGGCCAGCAGGGCGAGGCTGGCCGCGGCCAGTGATTGCAGGCGCCGGCGTGGCGTCGTGCGGTTCATCGGCTGTCTCCTCCTCGTTGTGGTGCCGCTCGCGCCGTCGCGGCGAGCGTGAGCGCCGACGCTACCGGGCCTCCTGCACAGCGGCCAGGGAAAACTTCCCGCCGCGCGTCAGACCGACACCAGGCCGTGCCGGATCGCCAGGTGGGCCAGCGCCGCCGAGGTCGCGACGCCGAGCTTTTCCTTGATCACGGTCTGGTGGTTGGAGACGGTCTTCGCGCTCAGGCCGAGCGCACCCGCGCACTGCGCCGGCGACTGCCCCTGCGCGAGCAGGCGGAACACCTCGAACTCGCGCTCGCTCAAGGAAGCCAGCCGCGCGCCCTCGCCGAGCGGGTCGGGCCGCAGCAGCGTCGGCGACAGCTCGGCGCCCAGGTAGCGGCGCCCGGCGTGCAGCGCGTGCACGGCATCTACCAGCCGGCCGGGTTCACTCGCCTTGGTCAGGTAGCCGCGTGCGCCGGCCTCCAGCGCGCGCCGCACCATGCCGTCGCTCTCGTGCATGCTGAAGACGAGGATGGGCGCGGTCGGGGCCCGCGCGCGCACGCGCCGGATCAGCGTGACGCCGCCGCCGGGCATCGCGAGATCGGTGACGAGCACGTCCGGGCCGGTCGCGACGAAGCCGGCGAAGGCGTCGTCCGCGTCGGCCGCCTCGTGCACGACCTGGATGTCGCCGGCCTGCTCGAGCAGGCGCCGGTAGCCGGTGCGCACCACCGGGTGGTCGTCGGCCAGCTGGACGCGGATCACGCCGGCACCTCCGCGACGGCCTGGCGCACGTCCAGCGGCAGCCGCAAGGTCAGGCGCAGCCCCTGGCCCGGCGCACCGGCGAGTTCGAGCTCGCCACCGAGCGCGGCGGCCCGCTCGGCGGCGCCGAGCAGGCCCAGGCCGCGGCGCGGCGCGACGACGTCCATGCCGCAGCCGTCGTCGCTCGCCTCCAGTTCCAGGCGTCCGTCGCGGCGGCGCAGGCGCAGCCGGACGGTCGTCGCGTGCGCGTGCCGCACCGCGTTCGTCAGCGCCTCCTGCGCGACGCGGTAGACCGCGACCTCGAGTGCGTCGGGCAGCGCCGCCATGTCGGCCGCACCCTCGGGCAGAAACAGGCAGGCCACGCCGCTGCGCAGTTCCCAGCCCTCGCACAGCGCCTGCAGCGCCGCGACCAGGCCCAGTTCGTCGAGCTGCGCCGGCCGCAAGCGCTGCAGCAGCTCGCGCACCGACTGGTACAGGGCCTGCGCCGACGCATCGGCGCGCGCTGCGGCCGCCAGCATGCCGGCGCGGTCCCCTTCCGCGCATTGGCGCAGCACGGCAGTCTCGATGCGCAGCGCCGTGCAGCGCTGCCCCATCTCGTCGTGCAGTTCGCGCGCCAGCGCGGCGCGTTCGGACTCCTGCAGCGCGATCAGGCCCTGAGCGAGCGCGCGGTTGTGCTCCAGCAGCTCGTCGGCGCGGCGCTGCGCGGCTTCGCGCGCCCGCAGCGCCGCGTTGGTGTCGCGGCGGCGCCGGAACGCGTACCACGCCATGCCGCAGGCCAGCACCAGCAGCGACAGCGGGATCTCGTCGGCCTGCCAGCGCTCGTAGCGCGCCAGCCAGCCGAAGTAGCGCTCGTGCAGCTCGAAGCCGACCGACAGCGCGTAGGCCGCGAGCGTCGCCAGCACGACGACGGCGAGGTCGCGCCGCCCGCGGACCTCAGGGGACGGCACGGCTCAGCCCCATGCGTTCGACGTTGCGCCGCTCACGCGCGTACTCCTCGCGCAGCCAGGCCGCGTAGTCGGCCGGTCCGCGGTAGTCGAGTTCCTGGTCGTACTTGGCGATCTCCTGCACGAAGACCGGATCGAGCATCGCCTTGCGGAAGGCGTCGTGCAGGACCGTCACGATGGCCGGCGGCAGGCCGCGCGGCCCGCCCAGCCCCCAGGGCGACATCGCGACGATCGGGAAGCCCAGCTCCTTCAGCGTCGGCACGGTCGGCCAGCGCCGCGACCGCTGGGCCGCGAAGGTGGCCAGCAGGCGCAGCTGGCCGCCGTCGACGAAGGGCGCGAAGCCGGTCGAGTTGACGCCGGCCATCACCTGCGCGGTCTCGACCGCCAGCGTCAGCTCGGACGTGCCCTTGTACGGCACGTGGATGTACTTCAGCCCGCGCCGGCTGAACAGCTCCTCGAGCACCACGTGCGGGGTGGTGCCGACGCCGTTGGTCGCGATGCTCAGCTGCCCCGGCCGCGCGCGCGCGAACGCGAACAGGTCCTCCAGCTTGCGGAACGGGCTGGCCGCGGGCACCAGCACGCCGAAGGTGACGCCGGAGATCTGGATGATCGGCGTCACGTCGCGCACCGGGTCCCACAGCACCTTCTGCGTGTAGGGCACGCGCAGCACCGGCTGCGGGATCTGCGCGATCGTGTAGCCGTCGGGCTCGGCGTTCTGCAGGATCGGCATCGCCAGCGTGCCGCCCGCGCCGCCACGGTTCTCGATCAGCACGCGCTGGCCGAGGTGCGCCCCGGCCAGCTCGGCCAGCACGCGCAGCGAGATGTCGGTGGCACCGCCGGCCGCCCAGGGCACCCAGAGCGTGATCGGCTTGCTCGGGAACGGGGCCTGCGCGAAGACCCGCCCCGGCGCCGCCGCGAGCGCGGCGGACGCGAACAGCAGCGCGCGTCGGCGCAGCGCGGCCGGTGGGAGCGTCGTCTTCATCCGCCGCCTCCGCGTTTCGTCAGCCCGCCAAAGCCGCGCTGCGGGTCGTAGCCCCAGCAGGCCACGCCGAAGAACAGCAGCCCGCAGCCGATCACCACCCACGGCGCCAGCCCCGGGTCCTTGCCGTACAGCGCGAAGCGGATCCACTCGACGGCGTAGGTGAACGGGTTGAAGCGGGCCAGCTGGTAGACCCACTCCGCGCCCGACTCCTCAAGCTTCCACAGCGGGTACAGCGCGGTGGACAGGAAGTACATCGGGAAGATGACGAAGTTCATCGTGCCGGCGAAGTTCTCCAGCTGCTTGATGTGCACCGACAGCAGCAGCCCCAGCGCGCCCAGCATCAGCGCGCCGGCCACCAGCGCCAGCAGCGCGTGCAGCGCGTCCAGCGTCAGCAGCGGCAGCGTGGTGCCGATGGCCAGCGCCACCAGCACGAAGGCGAGCGCCTGCAGCGCCGACAGCAGCGCGGTCGCGCACAGCTTGCCGAACAGCAGCCAGGCGCGCGGCAGCGGCGCCGTCAGCAGCAGGCGCATCAGCCCCATCTCGCGGTCGTAGACCATCGCCAGCGAGGACTGCATGCCGTTGAACAGCAGCACCATGCCGACCAGCCCCGGCGCGATGTACACGTCGTACGGGATGTAGGTGTCGTAGGGCTCGACGATCGCGACCCCGAACACGTTGCGGAAACCGGCAGCGAACACGGCCAGCCAGAGCAAGGGCCGCACCAGCGCCGAGACGAGCCGGCCGGTCTGCTGCGAGAACTTGAGCAGCTCGCGCAGCACGATCGCGCGCAGCGCCTGCAGGGCATGCAGGACGGCCCCTCGCTCGCGGCGTACCGCGAGCGATCCCCCCAGGGGATGCGGGCCGGCCTGGGGCGGCCCGGCGCCCGGCCCGCGCGCCCGGTCGCGGGTCCGATCTACGGTGTCGCCTTGCATGCCTTCTCCGGCGCGTCCGCGCCCAGCGTGTCGAGCACGTTGCTCGGGTGCAGGATGCCGTCCACCGGCGCCTGCGCGATCACGCCCTGCCCGTCGGTCAGCAGCAGCGGCTGGCGCAGCTGGCGGTCCCAGGCGCGGAAGCTCATCGCCACGCCCTTGGAACCGTCCAGCGGGAGCTTGGGCAGCGCCTGCGCCCAGGCCGCGGCCGGGCCCTTCGGCGCGCCCGCCGCCAGCGCCACCAGCGCCTTGCCGGCCAGCCAGGCGGTCCAGTCCTGCGCCGTCATCGGACGCTTGGCAGCGCGCGCGAAGCGGCGCGACACCTGCGGCGCACCATAACGCTCGAACTGCGCGTGCCAGGCCAGCGCCACCAGCCCGGCATCGCCGACCACCGGGCGCGGCAGCGCGGTGCGGTAAGGCAGCTGACGGGCGAACTCGCCGTCGCTGTCCACCACCCAGACGGCGTCGTAGCTGGCACCGCCCGTGAGCAGCAACGGATTGGCCAGGTCACGCTCGCGCGGATCGGCCGAGAGCTTGAACGGCTTGCTGCCGACCACCTGCAGCCCGTAGCGCCGGATCGACGCCTGGGCGGTCGCCGCCCGGGTCTGGTCCGCCGCGCTCGGGCCGACGAGCAGCAACAACTTGCTCCATTTGCGTGACACCAGGTACTGCGCCAGCGCGTCGCTGCGCATGCGTTCGCTCGGCATCAGGTGGAACAGCCGCGCGCGGCAATCGGCGCCGCGCAGCCGGTCGGCGGCCTCGCTCAGGTTCAGCACCGGGATGCGCACGGCGTCGGTCACGGCCAGCAGCCAGCCGGCCGGCAGGTCGGCCAGCAGCACCGCCGCCCCGCCCTTTTCGGCCGCCTGGGCGGCGCTGCGCGCGGCCTCCAGGGAAGCAGCGGCCTGCGTGGCGAGCGCCACCTCGGCCTGCGCCGCCTCCAGTTCGAACCGGCCGTCCTCCAGCGCCAGCTGCAACGCCTGGTCGAGCGGGCCACCCGGGTGACCCAGGTAGGCGCGCTCGACCTGCGTGCGCTCCATTCGCGGATCGTCGGCCGGCACCAGCAGCGTCGCCTTCAGCGGCAGCGCCGCGGCCGGCGCCAGGCATCCGGCCAGCAGCACCGCCAGGAAGGCACGGGAGGCCCTCACCCGACCCCTCACTCGACCACCACCACGCCGTAGGGCACGCGCCCGACCGGGATGCTCTTGATCGCCTTGGCGCCGGCCACGTCGACCACCGTGACGTCGTCGGACAGGCCGTTGACCACCCACAGGCGCGCCTCGGCCTTGTCGAGCGCGACGTTCCAGGCCCGCCGCCCCACCAGGACGAGGTCGGTCACCTTGCGCGCCGCGACGTCGACGAAGGCCACGTGGTTGGCCCGGCCCAGCGCGACGAAGGCACGCTTGCCGTCCTTCGTCAGCGTGATGCCGACCGGCGAGATGTCCTCGGCGCGCGCGCCCTTCACGGTGAACCGCAGCGTCGCGACCACCTCGTGGCTGGCGGTCGAGACGACACTCACGCTCGCGTCCAGCTCGTTCGTGACCCAGAGTTCCTTGCCGTCCGGCGTGATCGCCATGCGGCGCGGCCGCTTGCCGACCTTGACGTTCCTGACCACCTTGCCCTGCGCCACGTCGATCACGTGCACGAGGCTGGCGACCTCGGAGGTCACGTACAGCGTCTTGCCGTCCGCGCTGACCTTCACGCCCTCCGGTTCCTGGCCGACCTTGATCGACTTCAGCACCTTGCCGGTGGCGGCATCGACGAAGCTGGCCTCGGCCTCGTCCTCGTTGGAGACGTAGATCGTCTTGCCGTCCGGCGACAGGTCGAAGGCCTCCGGCTCGTCGCCCAGCGGCAGGCGCCGCACCGCCTTGGCCGTGGCCGGATCGATCACGTCCGCCGCGTTGGAATCGGTGCAGGCCACCATCAGCAGCCCGTCGGGCATGCGCTGGAGGTGGCGGGCGCGCTTGCAGGTCGGCACAGTGCCCTTGACGGTCAGCGTCTGGGTGTCGATCAGCGTCAGCGCATCGTCCTTCTCGCTGCTGACCCAGGCGGTGCCCTGGGCGGTAGCCAGGGCCGAGCAGCCGGCCAGGCCGAGGGCGGCGGCGATGCGGCGGGGCGTCTTCAAGCGTCGTTCTCCTTCTTCGCGTCGTCGTCGGATCAGCTCGTGCGGGCGATGAAGCCGGCCTCGAGCGTGGCGCCGCCCAGCGCCGTCGTGACCTCGGCGGGCGCGCCGTCGGCCAGCAGCCGGCCCTTGTGCAGCACCAGCACACGGTCGGCATCGGCCGCCTCCTCGACCCAGTGGGTGGCCCACAGCACCGTGACGCCGCGCTCGCGGACGTCCGAATGCAGCGCGGCCAGCAGGTCCTGGCGCGACTTCGGGTCGAGTCCGACGGTGGCCTCGTCCATCAGCAGCACCGCGGGTTGGTGCAGCTGGGCCCGGATCAGTTCCACCTTGCGCCGGTTGCCGCCCGACAGCTCGCGCACCTTGCGGCCGAGCTGGTCCGAGAGTCCGAAGCGCGCGGCGCCGGCCGCGATGCGCTCGTCGGCCAGGGCACCGGGCAGGCCGTGCAGGTCCGCCTGGAACCGCAGGTTGCGCCGGATGCTGAGGTCGAGGTCCAGCGAGATCTGCTGGAACACCACGCCGATGTGGCGCAGCGCCGCCGACGACGCGTGGCGCAGCGAGTAGCCGGCCACCTCGACCTCGCCCTCGTCGGCGGCGAACAGGCCGGTCAGCACCTGGAACAGCGTCGACTTGCCCGCGCCGTTCGGCCCGAGCAGCGCCACGAAGCTCGCGGGCGCGAGATCGATCGACAGCGACTGCAGCGCGGCCTGCTTGCCGTAGCGCTTGGTCAAGGCCGAGATCCGCAGCATGGCCGGGGCGCTCACGGGTTCGCTCATCGTTCGGTCGGTGCAGGCGTGCGCAAGATGTCGTGGACGATAACGGAGGTGGACGAGCAAGCGTCGGGCCCGGCCACGGCCCGCGATTGAAGGCGGTCGTGCGCGGCTCGGCAAGCGGGTGGATTCCCGCGTCGGGTCTTTGTCGGGCGGCTCGTTTCGACACGCCGGCCGTCGATGAAACACTCTGTGCCGATGTGGATGCAACGCTTTTGGCGCACCCTGTCGCCAAGCGTTTTCGGCGCGCCCGCGCGGGTGCCGCAGGTGTCGTTCGTGCCCCGTGCTTTCCCTATGAGGGCCATCCCTAGTGACAGGCCACGAGCCGGCGCGGCGAGCCCGACTTTGAGGGGAAACCCATAGGCCTGCCGGTCGGCCGCCGTCAGGTCTCGCGCGTTGAGCACGGACCATGCGCCGCCCTGCAGCAACCCGGGCCGGCGGCGCGAACAAACCGGGCGCAGAAATTGCGGTTGCGGGGTCGCCGAGTTCATGAGGCCTCGTTCGGCAGCGACGTTCGCGACGCTGCCGCGTGGCCGGGCTCCGGTCACTTCAACAAGGAGACATCGATGCGAATTCCTGGGCAATCCGGTCGGCACGCCTGGTCGCGGGTGGGGCTGGCTCTTCTCGCGCTGCCGGGCCTGGCGCTGGCGAACGCGGACGTCGAGAAGAACATCGCCAACGACAAGAACTGGGCGATGCAAGCGGGTGACATGTACAACCAGCGCTACAGCAAGCTCAAGCAGATCAACACCGGCAACGTCGGCAAGATGCAGGTGGCGTGGACCTTCTCCACCGGCGTGCTGCGCGGCCACGAGGGCTCGCCGCTGGTGATCGACGGCACGATGTACCTGCACTCGCCGTTCCCGAACAAGGTCTTCGCGATCGACCTCGACACGCAGAAGATCAAGTGGAAGTACGAGCCGAAGCAGGACCCGGCGGTGATCCCGCAGATGTGCTGCGACACGGTGAACCGCGGCCTGGCGTACGCCGAAGGCAAGGTGATCCTGCAGCAGGCCGATTCGATGCTGGTCGCGCTCGACGCCAAGACCGGCAAGATGGTCTGGAGCACGAAGAACGGCGACCCGAAGCTCGGCGCGGTGAACACCAATGCGCCGCACGTCTTCAAGGACAAGGTCATCACCGGCATTTCCGGCGGCGAGTGGGGCGTGCGCGGCTTCATCGCGGCGTACAACCTCTCCGACGGCAAGCTGGCGTGGAAGGGTTACAGCGTCGGCCCGGACAACGAGATGCTGATCGACCCGGACAAGACCATGACCTGGACCGACGGCAAGCTCGCGCCGGTCGGCAAGGACTCGTCGCTCAAGACCTGGCAGGGTGACCAGTGGAAGATCGGCGGCGGCACGACGTGGGGCTGGTACAGCTACGACAAGGCGCTGAACCTGATGTACTACGGCACCGGCAACCCGTCGACCTGGAACCCGGCGCAGCGCCCCGGTGACAACAAGTGGTCGATGACCATCTTCGCGCGCGACGTCGACACCGGCATGGCCAAGTGGGTCTACCAGATGACGCCGTACGACGAGTGGGACTTCGACGGCATCAACGAGATGATCCTGGCGGACATCGACGTCAAGGGCAAGGCGACCAAGGCGCTGGTGCACTTCGACCGCAACGGCTTCGCGTACACGATGGACCGCACCAACGGTGCTCTGCTCGTGGCCGAGAAGTACGACCCGAAGGTGAACTGGGCCACGCACGTCGACATGAAGACGGGCCGCCCGCAGGTGGTCGCGAAGTACTCAACGGCCAAGAACGGTCCTGACGTCAACACCAAGGGCATCTGCCCGGCGGCGTTGGGCAGCAAGGACCAGCAGCCGGCCGCGTTCGACCCCGAGACCAAGCTCTTCTACGTGCCGACCAACCACGTCTGCATGGACTACGAGCCGTTCAAGGTCGAGTACACCGCCGGACAGCCGTACGTCGGTGCGACGCTGTCGATGTTCCCGGCCCCGGGCAGCCACGGCGGCATGGGCAACTACATCACGTGGAATGCCGGCACCGGCAAGATCGTGCAGAGCAAGGCGGAGAAGTTCTCGGTGTGGAGCGGCGCGCTCAACACCGCGGGCGGTCTGTCCTGCTACGGCACGCTCGAGGGCTACCTGAAGTGCGTCGACAAGAAGAACATCGAGAAGGAACTTTTCAAGTTCAAGACGCCCTCAGGGATCATCGGCAACGTGTTCTCCTACGAGCACAAGGGCAAGCAGTACATCGGCGTGTTCTCGGGCATCGGCGGCTGGGCCGGCATCGGCATGGCCGCGGGTCTCGAGAAGGACACTGATGGCCTGGGCGCCGTGGGTGGCTACCGCGAGCTGAACCAGTACACCGAACTGGGCGGATCGCTGACCGTGTTTGCATTGCCGAACTGATCGGCTCGGGGACCAGGCGGGGGGCGGGCCCCCGCCGGCCCGGACTCTCGCGGGGGATGGCGCCCGACGGCACCGTCCCCCGCTTTCACTAAGGATGATTCGAGACATGCTTCGGAAGTCATTGCTGGTCCTTGCCTGCCTTGCCGCCACCACGGCCGCCTTCGCCGACGACAAGCTGTACACCGTCGTGGACGGCTACAAGGTCGACCCGGAGACCATGAAGGGCTTCCGCACCTGGCGGCAGGCCGCCTGCGACCGCTGCCACGGCGCCAACCAGGAAGGGCTGGTCGGGCCGTCGCTGGTGAACAGCCTGAAGACGCTGACCAAGGAAGAGTTCATCAAGACCGTGCGCGACGGCCGGCTCGAGAAGGGCATGCAGAGCTTCGGCACGAGCAAGGTGGTGATGGACAACATCGATCACCTGTACGCCTACCTGAAGGGGCGCTCGGACGGCGCGATCACGCGCGCCAAGGTCGAGCCCATCTCGCAATGACGGCCACCTGCAGCCGCGTTGCACTGGCCGCGGCGCTGGCGCTGGCGGCCGCAGCCGCCCCGGCGCAGGATGCGCCGGCTGCGCGCCAGGCGCTGCGCGTCTGCCAGGACCCGAACAACCTGCCCTTCTCCAACACCCGCGGCGAGGGCATCGAGAACCGCATCGCCGAGGTGTTCGGCCAGGCGCTGAACCTGCCCGTCACGTACTACTCGTTCCCGCAGCGGCTCGCGTTCATCCGCAACACGCTGCGCTACAAGCTGCCCGGCCAGGACTATCCGTGCGACATCGTGATGGGCGTGCCGCTCGGCTTCGACCAGGTGTCGGTCACCAAGCCCTACTACCGCTCCACCTACGCCCTGGTGTTCGCGGAGGGCAAGGGCATGGACCAGGTGCGCACCGGCGATGATTTCCTCGCGCTCGAGCGCAGCAAGCTCGACTCGCTGCGCATCGGCATCTACGACCGCTCGCCGGCCTCGGAGTGGCTCAGCAAGCACGGCCTGGTCGAGCGTGGCGTGCCCTACAAGATCATGAACGCCGACCCGGCGCAGTACCCCGGCGAGATCATCGAGCGGGATCTCGCGTCCGGCCAGATCGACGCCGCGATCGTCTGGGGTCCGATCGCCGGCTACTTCGCCAAGCGCGTCAAGACCCCGGCGCTGCGCGTCGTGCCGCTGAAGTCCGAGCCAGGCGTGAAGTTCGACTTCCAGATGGCGATGGGGGTGCGCTATGGCGAGCGCGAATGGAAGCAGCAGGTCGAGGGCCTGATCGCTGCCAAGCAGCCCGAGATCCAGGCGATCCTGCGCGAGTACGGTGTGCCGCTGGTCGACGAGTCCTACGCCGCAGCCGGAAAGTGATCCGCTGGCGGTCCTGCCACGGCCCATGAAATTCGCGTCCTGCCTGCTGACCGCCGCGCTGGCCCTGCCGGCCGCCGGCGGGGCGCGGGCGTCCGTCGCCGAGCCGGCCACCGTCGTGGCGCTGTCGGCCAGCGTGCTTCGCATCGAGGCGCCGCGCGAACTGGGCGGCTTCGCGATCGGCTCGGCAGTGGTGGTGGCGCCGGAACGTGTCGTGACCAACTGCCACGTGACGCGCGACGCGCGCGAGATCCAGGTCGTGCGCGGCGGTGCGCGCTGGCTGGCCACGGCCCAGGCCGCCGACGTGGAGCGCGACCTGTGCCTGCTGAAGGTGCCTGGCCTCGTCGCGACGCCGGTGCGGCTCGGGCGCACCGGCGAGCTGGCCATCGGCCAGCCGGTGGCCGCGCTCGGCTACACCGGCGGGGTCGGCCTGCAGACCAGCCGCGGCCGCGTGATCGAACTGCACCACCACGACGGCGGCCGGGTGATCCAGTCGAGCAACTGGTTCAGTTCCGGAGCGAGCGGCGGCGGACTGTTCGATGCCGGCGGCGCGCTGCTGGGCGTCCTGACGTTCCGCCTGCGCGGCGGCGACGCGCACTACTTCGCCGCCCCGGTCGAATGGGTGCGCGACCTGCTCGACGAGCAACGCCACCAACCCTTTGCGGACATCGCGCCGCTGCGTTCGCGGCCGCCCGCCTACTGGCAGCAGCCGACGCGGACGCAGCCGCGCTTCCTGCGCGCTGCAGTACTGCAACGCGACGCCCAGTGGGGCGAACTCGCGCTGCTGGCGCACGACTGGCTGCAGCGCGACGCCGACGACGCCGAACCCTGGCACCTGCTCGGCACGGCGCTGGAGCGGCTGGACCGGCCCTCGGAGGCCCGCATGGCACTCGAATGCTCGCTGCACCTGGCGCCAGCACACGGCACCGTGCGGGCGCAGCTCGAATCGCTGCGCGGCCGCATCGACGAACCCGCGGCGGCCGGCGGCTGCCGCCCCGATCGGCACTGACTCACCATGCGCGTACCGTGGACCGTCACCGCCCTGCTGATCGCCCTCGCGGCCGGGTCGGCGTCGGCCGCGGAGGACTTCTCCGCCGCCGAGCGGGCCATCTTCCTGACCAACCATCTCGCGACACTGAAGCCGCCCGTGACGCTGCGCTACACCTTCCGCAAGTCGGGCAGCCTGGAGGCCGGCTTCGAGGATCCGGTGGCCGTCCACCTGCGCGCCCAGCCCGACGGAGCCTGCTGCGCGGCCGCGGCCGAGTTCCTCGCCGGCCCGCGCCGGCTCAGCCTGCCGGACGTGGAGGCGGCGCAGGGCAACCCGGTGATCCTGTACTTCCTCGAGCGCGACATCCGCGAGATGAACCGGCTCACGAAAGGCCAGGCCGCCTACTTCCGCAAGCGCATCCGGATGGCCGTCTACCGCGGCGCGACGGAGCAGGCGGTGCAGGTCGGCTACGGCGGAAAGACGATCGCGGCGCGCCAGTTCACGATCGCCCCCTACCTCGACGATCCGCTGCGCCCGCGCTTCGAGAAGCTGGCGGGCAAGACCTACGTCTTCACGCTGTCCGAGGCCGTGCCCGGCGGCGTCTACTCGGTGCGCGCACGCGTCGACGGCCCGTCCCCCGGCGCCCCGCTGCTGCTCGAGGAGATGCTCGTCGACGGCGCCACGCGCAACCCCTGAACCCGACCACCCCATGACCACCATCACCCGCTCGACCCTGCTTGCCTGCGTCCTGCTCGCCGCTGCCGGCCTGACCCGGGCGAACGACTTCCCGACCGTCGACCGCGTGCTCTACGTGCACGAGTGCATGCGCAACCACCCGGGCCCGCACTTCGAGATGGTCAACAAGTGCTCCTGCGCGCTCGACCGCCTCGCCGACGAGGTCAAGTACGAGGACTACGTGAGCATGTCCACGATCGCGAACGCGATCTCGATCGGCGGCGAGCGCGGCAACGATTTCCGCGACAACGAGACGCTCAAGCCGCAGCTGCAGCGCTGGCGCGGCCTGCAGGCCAAGGTGCAGAAGGCCTGCTTCATCGGGCCGCAGTAACGCCCCGGAGCCGCACGATGGTCCCGGCCCTGCGCCGCCTCCTCGCCCTGCTCGCGCTGCTGTGGCTGCTGCCGCTCGCCGCGTCGGCCGCGACGCTGAAGCCCGACGACGACCCGGCCGCGAGCCCGGTGTGGCTGAAGGTGCGCGCCAGCCTGTTCGGCGACCGGCCGATCCGCGCGGCGCCGCCCGAACTGCTGCGTCTGGAGGCTCCATCCCGTGCCGTCGATGCGGCCGTGGTGCCGATCGCGATCCGCAGCCGGCCGCCGACCGGGGCCAGCTGGCACGTCAGCAAGCTGTACCTGGTGATCGACGCCAATCCGTCGCCGATCTCGGCGATCTTCGGTTTCACGCCGGACAGCGGGCGTGCCGACATCGAGACCCGTGTGCGCGTCGACGACTACTCGCACGTGCGGGCGATCGCCGAGACCAGCGACGGCCAGCTGCTGATGACCACCCGCTTCGTGAAGGCCTCCGGCGGCTGCTCCGCGCCGGCCGGTGCGGACGCGGTGGCGGCACAGGCCTCGCTCGGCCAGATGCGCTTCCGCATCGACGGTGACCTGAAGGGCCGCGAGCCGGTGCAGGCCCAGCTGGCCATCGAGCACCCCAACCACTCCGGGCTCGCGATGGACCAGGCCACGCGCCAGTACACGCCGGCCCATTACGTGCGCAAGATCGACGTCACCTACGCGGGCCGGCCGGTGCTGACGGCCGACGTCGACTTCTCGATGAGCGAGAACCCGAACTTCCGCTTCTACTTCGTGCCGCAGAGCGACGGCGGCGAGTTGCGTGCCACGGTGGTGGACTCGAGGGACCTGCGATTCGTCGCCGCCCAGGCGCTGCGCGACACGCCGAAATGAGTCTCCAGCATGCCGCCGCCGCGCTGGGATTCGCCGTCGCGGCGGCCCAGGCTGCGCCGTTCGCCTACATCACCAACCAGGGCAGCCACGACGTTTCGGTGATCGACCTGGCGCGCGACGAAGTCGTGGCCACGGTGCCGGTCGGGCGCTCGCCGGCCGGCGTCGTCGCGTCGAGCCGTGCGGCCCGCGTGTACGTCTCCAACCCGGACGACCGCACGATCTCGGTGATCGACATGCGCACGCAGCGCCTGGTCGACACGCTGCCGGCGGGCGCCGGCCCGGTCGGCCTGGATGCCTCGCCCGACGGCACGCGCGTGTACGTCGCCGACTGGTACCGCAACCGCCTGCTGGTGCTGGACACGCAGCGGCGCGACGCGGCGCCGCTCGAGATCCCGGTCGGCCGCGCGCCGGCCGGCGTGGCGGCGGATCCGGACGGCCGCAGCGTCTACGTCGCCGAGCGCGACGACGACAGCGTTGCGGTGGTCGACCTGGCGACGCGGCGCGTCCGCGCGCGTGTGGCGGTCGGCTCGCACCCGTTCGCGCTGCTGCTGGACGCGCCGCGGCAGCGCCTGTACGCACTGAACGTGCAGAGCGACGACGTGAGCGTGGTCGACCTGCGCACGCTGGCCGTCGCGGCGACGGTGAAGGTCGGCCGCGCACCCTACGGCGCGGCGCTCGCGCGCGGCGGCGAACTGCTGTACGTGACCAACCAGCACGCCGACAGTGTCAGCGTGCTCGACGCCGGCTCGCTGCGCGTGCTGCGCACGCTGCCCGGCTTCGGCTACCCCGAAGGCATCGCGGCGCACGGCGACCGCGTCTACGTCGTCAACTGGATGGACGACGACGTCAGCGTGCTCGACGCGGCCAGCGGGCGCACGCTCGAACGCATCGCCGCCGGCCGCAACAGCCGCGGGTTCGGGGCCTTCATCGGTGCCCCGGACTGACGTTCCCCGACGATTTCGACACCAACCCAGGAGACCCCGTATGTCCTTCCCCTCCCGGCGCGCGCTGCTCGGCGGCGCGCTCGGCCTGCTGATCGCGGCCGGCGCCGCGGCGCACGGCCCGACGCGCCAGAAGGTGACCGAGCAGGTCACGATCGACGCCCCCGCCGCCAACGTGTGGGGGCGCATCCGCAACTTCGACGCACTGAAGGACTGGCACCCGGCCGTGGCCCAGAGCCCCGCCGACAAGGGCAACGAGGTGGGCTCGGTGCGCCAGCTCGAGCTGAAAGGCGGCGGCGCCCTGACCGAGACGCTCGAGGCCTACGACGACGCCAGGATGCGCTACAGCTACCGCGCCAAGAACGGCGGCGCGCTGCCGGTGACCAACTACACCTCGACGATCAGCGTGAAGGCGGATGGCAACCGTTCCATCGTCGAGTGGCGCGGCGCGTTCTACCGCGGCTACCCGAACAACGATCCGCCGCCGGACCAGAACGACGAGGCCGCGGTGGCCGCTATCACCGGCGTCTACCAGGCCGGGCTGGCGAACCTGAAGAAGATCGTCGAGGCGAAGTAGGCAGCGCGCGATGCGAGGCTGGTGGCGCGCCTGGCTGGCGCTTGTCGGGTTGGGGCTGCTCGCGGGCCTGGGCGGCTGCGCGAGCGTCGGGCTGCGCGGGCCGCGCCCGGTGGCCGTGGCCCCGGGCGTCTACATGGTCCCGGGTGCGCCGGGCGCGGCGGATGAGCACAACCTCGGCCGCATCGGCAACAGCGGCTTCATCGTCGGGCCGACCGGCGTGATCGCGGTCGACACCGGCACCTCGCGCGCGCACGGCGAGGCGCTGCTCGCCGCGATCGCGACCGTGACGGACCAACCGGTGCGCCTCGCGCTGGTCACCCACGTGCGGCCGGAGTTCCTGTTCGGCGGCACGGCCTTCCAGGCCCGCGGCATCCCGGTCGAGATGCACGCACGCAGCGCGACGCTGATGGCCTCGCGCTGCGAAACCTGCCTGAAGACGCTGCGCCAGACCGCCGGCGCCGCGGCGATGCAGGGCACGGTGGTCTACAAGCCGGACCGCACCTTCGAGGCCTCGTTCGAGACGACGCTGATCGGCCGCCCGGTGCGCGTGCTGCACTTCGGCCACTCCAGCGGGCCGGGCGACATCGCGGTGCTCGACGTCGGCAGCGGCGTGCTGTTCGCCGGCGGCCTGCTCGACGTGCAGCGTGTGCCCGACATCCAGGACAGCGACCTGCCCGGCTGGAAACGCGCGCTCGCCGCGCTGCGCGCGCTGCGGCCGGTCACCGTGGTGCCGGGGCACGGCCGGGCCGACGCCGGCGCCGCGACGATCGCGGCGGTCGATACCTATCTGCAGCGGCTCGAGGACAAGGTACGCTCGCTGGTGGAAGCGGGCGGTTCGCTGATCAACGTCTCCGACGCCGCCGAGTTGCCGGACTACGAGCACTGGGACCAGTACGACATCATCCACCGCCGCAATGCCTCGGTGGCCTTCCTGCGCTTCGAACGCGAGCTGATCTTCAAGCCGGAGCCGACGCGATGAACCTGCCCCGCCCCTCCCGCCGCCGCGCCCTCGGATGGCTCGCGGCCGCCGCCGCCCCCCTGCCCGCCTGGGCCGCAGAAGGCGGCCTGCCCTCGGCTCGCCACGAGGACTCCTCGCCCGAATGGGAGCGCCTCGCGGCCCGACTGTTCCCCGGCCGCACGCTGCGCGCCGGGCGCGACGTGGTGCAGCTCGTCGTGCCGCTGCGCGCCGCCTATGGCGCCTCGGTGCCGGTCAAGATCGTGTCGCAGCTGCCGCAGACGCCGCAGCGCTACGTGCGCAAGCTGTGGCTGGTGGTGGACAAGAACCCCTCCCCGGTGGCGGCGGTGCTCGACCTCAGCACGGAGATCGGACAGGCCGACTTCGAGACCCGCCTGCGCGTCGACGAGTACAGCCACGTGCGCGTGGTCACCGAGCTGTCCGACGGCACGCTGCACACCGACTCGCGCTACGTGAAGACCTCCGGCGGCTGCTCCGCCCCGCCGAACCGCGAGGCGCTGCACCTGATCGGCAAGACCATCCTGAAGCTGCCCGCCGGTGTGCACCTGAACCAGCCGACCGCGGCGGACGTGACGGTGGTGCATCCGAACGACACCGGCTTCGAGCTGAACCAGGTGACGGTGATGTACATCCCGCCGCACTTCGTGCGCTCGATCAAGGTCAGCTTCGCCGGCCGCAAGGTGTTCGACGCCGACCTGGACTTCTCCGTCAGCGAGAACCCCACGCTGCGCTTCAATTTTGTGCCGCACGGCGACGGCGAACTGCGCGCCGAGGTGACCGACTCGAAGGACGGCCACTTCGTCGGCACGCTCCCGGTGTCGGCCGCCACTTGAACCTGCCGATGCGGCGCCGCGACGCGTTTGCGCTGCCCCTGCTGCTCGCCGTGGCCGGGCCGGCGGCGGCGATCGGGCTGCCGCCGCGCTACGGCGCCACGGTGATCCGCCCGCAAGGCGCGCCCGAACGCTACGAGTTCGACCTCGGCGCCGCGCTGCAGCGCGCACGCGCCGAGAACAAGCGCCTGTACGTCTACCTCGGCGCCGACGACTGCCCGTTCTGCCGCAAGTACGAGGCCTTCCTCGACAAGAACGCCGACGCGCTGCTGCCGCACTTCCGCAAGGAATGGCTGCTCGTGGACCTGCGCAGCAGCCTGAAGGTGCAGGCGGACCGGCTGCGCTTCCGCATCGGCGAGCAGTCGTGGTCGTATGCCGAGTTCATGCGCCACCTGCGCGACGAGCGCGTCCGCCAGCTCGTCTACCCGAGCGTCTGGCTGTTCGACGGCGAGGGCCGCACACTGATGCAGATGCCGGCCGGCACCGGCACCTTCGAAACCGTGCCCGAACAGCTCGAGATCCTGCACCTCGAGAACTAGCACCAGCGCGCCGCGCCGCTTGACGCAACGCAACGGCGGCCCGCGCGGCGCTGCCGAGAATCCGGGCGACAGCGGCGAGGAGCGAGCGCATGACGACGAAGTTCTGGGGCAGCCTGTGCGCCGCGCTGCTGTTCGTGCCGGCGGCCCGCGCGGCCGGCCACGACGAGGACCTGCAGGTGCAGCGCGCAGTGCAGGTCTGCGCGAGCTGCCATGGCGACTACGGCCGCAGCGCCGATTCGCGCTATCCCGCGCTGGCGGGCCAGACGCGCGACTACCTGATCCGCCAGCTGACCGACTTCCGCGAGCAGAAGCGCTCGGAGACGGACGTGCAGGCCTACATGTGGGGCATCTCCGCGCTGCTCAGCGACGCCACGATCGCCGGTCTGGCGGACTACTACGCGCGCCAGGAAGCGCGGCCCGGCGCGCCGGTTCAAGCAGGGCTGCAGGCCGACGGGCGCGCGATCTTCGAACGCGGCCTGCCGGCGCAGGGCGTGCGCGCCTGTGCCGCTTGCCACGGCCAGGGCGCGGAGGGCGCCGCCGGCTTCCCGCGCCTGGCCGGCCAGCATGCGGACTACCTCGTGCGCCAACTGAAGGCCTTCCGCACGCCGCTGCGCCCGCACGGCGTGGTGATGAAGAAGGAGACGCGGGCCCTGACCGAGGCGCAGATGCGCGCCGTGGCCAGCTACCTTCAGTCGCTCTGAGCGGCGGCGAGCCGGCGCGATGCGGCTGGCTCGCGGAATACCAGCGGATGTTCGACCGGGGCCGTGGCGACATGCTCGCCGCGCTCGGCGCGTTCGACCGCTTCCTGCACGCGCGCGTGGTGCGGGCTCTTGCGGCACACCGGGTCGGCCGCGGCCGGGTCATGCGCGATCAGCCAGGCCTGGCAGCGGCAGCCGCCGAGGTCCTCTTCCTTGTGCTCGCAGCTCGCGCAGGGCTCCTTCATCCAGCCCGTGCCGCGGTAGCGGTTGAAGCCCTCGGACTCGAGCCAGATCTCGCGCAGCCCGGCCGAGCGCACGTTCGGGAAGCTCAGCCCCGGCAGCATCTTCGCGGTGTGGCAGGGCAGCGCGGTGCCGTCGGGCGTGACGGTCAGGAACATGCTGCCCCAGCCGTTGACGCACTTCTTCGCGCGGCCCTCGTGATAGTCCGGTGCGACGAAGAAGAGGCGCATGCGCTCGCCCAGCTTGCGCCGCCAGTCGTCGGTCACCGCCTCCGCGCGCACGAGCTGCTCGCGCGTGGGGAGCAGCTGGTCGCGGTTCAGGAAGGCCCACGAGTAGTACTGGGTGTTCGCGAGTTCCAGGTACTCGGCGCCGAGTTCGGCAGCCATGCCGATGATGCGGTCGATGTGGTCGATGTTGAGCCGGTGGATGACGACGTTCATCACCATCGGCCAGCCTTGCGCCTTGATGATCTTCGCCACGCGGTTCTTGAGCTCGAAGGTCCGCGTGTGCGAGAGGAAGTCGTTCATCTCGCGCGTCGAGTCCTGGAACGACAGCTGCACGTGGTCCAGTCCGGCCGCCTTCAAGGCCGCGGCGCGCTGCTCGGTCAGCCCGACGCCGGAGGTCAGCAGGTTGGTGTAGTAGCCGAGGCGGCGCGCCTCGGCCACGATCACCTCGAGGTCGTCGCGCAGCAGCGGCTCGCCGCCGGACAGGCCGCACTGCACGGCACCGAGTTCGCGCCCCTCGCGCAGCACGCGCAGCCAGTCATCCGTCGACAGCTCCTCGGGCTGCGCCGCGAAGTCCAGCGGGTTGTAGCAGAACACGCAGTGCAGCGGGCACCGGTACGTGAGCTCGGCGAGCAACCACAGCGGTGGCCCGATCGTCGCGCCGGTCATCGCCTCAATCCCAGACCAGCCAGCGCTGGCGGCCGGCCATCTCGACGAAGGCGTGCACGTCGCCTTCCAGTCCCGCTGCGCCGAAGGCCGACTCGAGCGCGCTGACGATGCCCGCCAGGTTGGCCTGCCCGTCGCAGCGTTTCATGATCTCCCCGGCGCTGCCGTTGAGCTTGACCATGCCCTCGGGATAGAGCAGCACGTAGGCTTCCTGGGCGGCTTCCCACTGCAGGCGCAGACCGGGAGCGACGCGCGGGCGGATGGCGGCGTCGATCATGACCGCCCCTCGGCGAACGAGTGCGTTCTCACGGGTTCACCCCGTACTTCAGCGCCATCGCGTCGTTCATCGCCCAGAGGATGTCGAGCTTGAACTGCAGCACTTCGAGCGCGCGCTCCTGCAGCGGCCGCGTCGTGAAGTGGTCCAGCGTGATCGCCAGGCCCTGCTCGACATCGCGCCGCGCCTGGCTGACGCGGTTGCGGAAGTAGGCCAGCCCGTCGGGCTCGATCCAGCGGTAGTGCTCGGGCCAGGTCGCCAGGCGCTGCTTGTGGATCTCCGGCGCGAACAGCTCGGTCAGCGACGAGCACACCGCCTCCTGCCACGGCGCGCGGCGCGCGAAGTTGACGTAGGCATCGACCGCGAAGCGCAGCGCGGGGATCACGTGGCGCTGGTCCTCGACCTCCGCGCGGGAGAGGCCGACCGCCTCGGCCAAGCGCAGCCAAGCCTCGATGCCGCCCGGATCCTTCACGCCGCCGATCTCGAAGCCGTCGTGGTCGAGGATGCGCTGCACCCAGCCGCGGCGCACCTCGCGGTCCGGGCAGTTGGACAGCACCGCCGCATCCTTCACCGGGATCGCGATCTGGTAGTAGAAGCGGTTCGCCACCCAGCCGCGCACCTGCTCCGGCGTGGCCTTGCCGGAGTTCAGCATCACGTTGAACGGGTGGTGGATGTGGTAGCTGCGGCCGCGCTCGCGCAGCTTGGCCTCGAATTCGTCGCGGGTCCAGGGCGTCATGGGCTCAGATCGTGATCGTCATGCCGTCCTCGCAGACCTCGATGCGGTGGCGCGCCAGTTGGGCGCGCTCCGCCGAGTCCTCGTCGAGGATGGGGTTGGTGTTGTTGACGTGGATGAGCAGGCGCCGCGTGCGCGCCGGCAAGCGATCCAGCCATTCGATCATGCCGCCCGTGCCGGACTGCGGCAGGTGGCCGATGTCGCGCGCGGTCTTCTTCGACAGGCCGAGCCGGATCATCTCGTCGTCGGTCCAGAACGTGCCGTCGACCAGCACCGCATCGGCGCCGGCCATCAGGTCGAACAGGGCCGGCATGATCCCGCCGAGACCCGGCGCGTAGAACGCGCTGCGGCCGCTCGCCCGGTCGGCGATCAGCACGCCGATGTTGTCGCCCGGCACGGGCGCGTCGCGGTGCGGCGAGTACGGGGCGGCCTTGCTGTCCAGCGCGACGGCGCGCAGCGTCAGACCGTCCGCGCCGCTCACTTCGAACGGCGTGCCGTCGGGCACGATGCGCTCGCGCCGCACGCCGCAGTAGTGGCCGAGCACCCGCAGCACCGGATTGCCCTGGCTCAGGTCCTGCTCGACCGGATCGGTGCACCACAGCGGCAGCGGCGAACCGCGTTCGCGCAGCATGAACAGCCCGGTGGCATGGTCGACCTGGCCGTCCATCAGCACCACGCCGGCGATCGCCGTGTCGCGCACGGCGCGCGCCGGCTGCAACGCCGGGTTGGAACGGATCTGTTCGAGGATGTCCGGCGAGGCGTTGAAGAGCACGCCGTCGACGGCCGCATCACCGCGCACGAAGATCGAGGACTGCGTGCGCGACCTCGCGCGCACCGCACCGCTGCGCACGCCGGCGCAGTTGCGGCAGTTGCAGTTCCACTGCGGGAAGCCGCCGCCGGCGGCCGAGCCGAGCACCGTGATTCGCATGGTTCAGACGCCGGAGCCGCCGCGCGGTGCGAGACCGGCGGCGGCATCGCTTCCGCCTCAGCGGGCGGCGACGTACATCGTGATTTCGAAGCCGAAGCGGAAGTCGGTGGCGGTCGGGGTTTGCCAGGTCATGGAGCGTCTCCTTGGGGTCACACGCGGCGCCGGACGGTCGCCACGGGGATGTTCGTCATCCCGTGGCGCATCGTCACGCCACGGCCGCGCCGGCAACAGGCCCCGGACCATGATTCGCGCCTCATGATTTTCATGATTCGAGGCGCGGGGGCAGCCGATACCATCGGGTGCCATGCCCGTGCCGCCGACCTTGTACGACGACCCGCCGCTGCTGGAGCGGCATGCGCTGCCGGTCGGCGACGGCCATGTGCTCGACGTGCAGGTGCGCGGCCGGCCCGACGGCATCGCGGCGCTGGTGCTGCATGGCGGCCCGGGCAGCGGCTGCTCGCCGCTGCTGCGGCGCTTCTTCGATGCGCGCCGCTACCGCGTGATCAGTGTCGACCAGCGCGGCGCCGGCGCCAGCACGCCGCGCGGCGCTGTGGCGCACAACAACACCGGGACGCTGCTGGCGGATCTGCGCCGGCTGCGCGAAGCGCTCGGCATCGAGCGATGGCTGGTGGTCGGCGGGTCGTGGGGTGCGACCCTGGCGATCGCGCACGCGGCCGACGCACCGCACGCGGTGGCCGGCCTGCTGCTGCGCGCCGTGTTCCTGGCTCGGCGCGAGGACATCGACGCCTTCGCCGCAGCCGCCGACCTGGACCTGGCCGCGCTCACCGACGCGCTGCACGGCATGGACGCCGAGGCCGCGCGCCGCGCCGCGCGTCGCTGGTGGCAGGCGGAACAGATGCTCGCCGGGTCCGCGGTTCCCACCCCCGCCGAGTCCCCGGACCTGGATGCGCTGGTGGACCGCTACCGCGTGCAGAGCCACTACCTGCGCCACGACTGTTTCCTGAGCGCCCCGCCGCTGCTCGAACGCTGCGCGACGCTGGCGCCGGTGCCGACGCTGCTGCTGCACGGCACGGCCGACCGCGTCTGCCCGCCGGCCGGTGCACGGGCCCTGCAAGAACGCCTGCCGCACGCCGCGCTGCGCTGGATCGATGGCGCCGGGCACGATCCGACCCACCCCGCGATGGCGGCCGCGATGGTCGAGGCCCTGGACCGCTATGCCGAGGCCGGGCGTTTCGGGGATGCCGCATGACGCTGCGGCTGAAGATCAACCTGATCGTCGGTGCGTTGACCGTGTTGTTCACGCTCGCCGTCGTGGCACTGCAGCTGCGCAGCATGCGCGATTCGGTGCAGGAGGAGGTGGTGGCGGCCAACCGTGTCGCCGCGCAGCTGCTCAACCGCACGGCCTGGCGCTACGCCGCGCAGGGCACGCCGGCGATGCTGGCGTTCCTGCAGGGGGTCGGCCGCGTCCGCTCGAACGACATCACCCTCTTCGACGCGCAGGGCCAGGAGCTGTACCGCTCGCCGCCGTCGCCCTACAAGGCGGGGCGCGATGCGCCGCCCTGGTTCGAGGCGCTGATCGCGCCCTCGCCCTCCGTGCAATCGATCGAGTTCCCGGACGGCAAGCTGGAGGTGCGCTCGAACGCCTCGCGCGCTGCGGTCGACGCCTGGGACTACCTGTTCTGGCTGGTCAGCGGCGCGCTGCTGATGCTGGTGGTGGTGAACGCCGCGGTGTTCTGGCTCGTCGGTCGCACCGTGCGCCCGTTCGGCCAGATCGTCGGCGCCCTCAACGAACTGCAGGCGGGCCGCTTCGACGCCGCCCTGCCGCCGCTGCCCGGGCGCGAGGCCGGCGCGATCGGCGCCGCGTTCAACCGCATGGTCGGCGAACTGCGGGGCCACATCGAGACCGAGCGCCGCGCGGCCCGTGCCGAGGCGCAGCTGCACGACAGCCGCGAGCTGACGCGCTGGATCGACCAGCATGTCGAGCAGGAGCGGCGCATGATCGCGCGCGAGCTGCACGACGAACTGGGCCAGTCGGTGACCGCGATGCGCAGCATGGCGCTCTCGATCGCGCAGCGCGCCGCGCGCGACCCGGCCGTGGAGCAGGCCGCGCGCGTGATCGCCGAGGAGTCCTCGCGCCTGTACGACGCGATGCACGGCATCATCCCGCGGCTGACGCCGCTGGTGCTGGACAACTTCGGGCTCGCCGAGGCGCTCGACGAACTGGTCGAGCGCACGCGACGCAGCCAGCCCGGGGTGACGATCGAGACGCGGCTCGTGTTGCCCGAAACGCCGCTGCCGCCGGAGGTGGCGCTGACGCTGTACCGGGCTGTGCAGGAGGGCATCACCAATGCGCTGCGGCACGGCCAGGCGCGGCGGCTGCAGCTGGAGCTGCACGTGGGACCCGGCGACGTGCGCCTCGAGCTGCGGGACGACGGCAGCGGGTTGCCGGCCGAGGGCTGGCAACGCCCGGGCCACTATGGCCTGCGCTGGCTGGCCGAGCGGGTCGAGACCCTGCATGGCGAGCTGCGCATCGAACCGGCCGCTCCGCGCGGCGTGCGCCTGGGCGTGCGCGTGCCATTGCCCGCAGCCGCCGCCGTGGAGAGCCGATGACGACCCGCGTGATGCTCGTCGACGACCATGCGCTGGTGCGCATGGGGTTCCGCATGCTGCTGGCCGATGCCGCCGTCGAGGTGGTCGCCGAGCTCGACAGCGGCGAACAGGCCTGCGCCGAATACGCGCGGGTGAAGCCCGACGTCGTCGTGATGGACATCTCGATGCCCGGCATGGGCGGGCTGGAAGCGGTGCGGCGCCTCCTCGCGCAGGACCCGAAGGCACGCATCCTGGTGCTCTCGGCCCACGAGGACAACGCGCACCCGCGCCGCGTGCTGCGTGCCGGCGCGCTGGGCTACCTGACCAAGCGCAGTGCGCCGGAGGCACTGATCAGCGCGGTCGGCGCCGTGGCGGCCGGCGAGGCCTATGTCGACGCGCAGACCGCCCGGGCGCTGGCGATGGCCCAGGTCAAGGGCGAAACGAGCCCGGCGGAGGCCCTGTCGGAACGCGAGTTCTCGGTCTTCATCCAGCTCGCGCGCGGGCAGAGCGTCGCCCAGATCGCCGAGAACCTGAAGCTCTCGCCCAGCACCGTCGGCACACACCTGTACCACGTCAAGCAGAAGCTGGGCGCCGGCAACCAGTCCGAGCTGACGCTGATCGCCCTGCAATGGGGGCTGATCCAGATTTGACCCCGAAACACCCCGCAATTCAGGGTTAACCCCTAATCTGGCACGCCCGTTGCGTTGCACCCCTGCCAAGATGCCTCGGCCCCCGAGGTGCCCCAGCGAGGTGCGAAATGCGTTGGCTGCAACTGACATTTCTGGTCTTGGCCCTGGCCCCCTCGGCACGCGCCGAGGACATCGTCGACGTTTTGCGTCGCTCCCAGCAGGCGCGGCTGGAGGCCCTGCCCGGCGCGGATCCGACCAGTCCGCGCGCCGCATTGCTGCAGCGCAGCTTCGCCACGCTGCTGCAGGCCCAGCCCGGGCTGCCGCCGGTCGACCTGCGCGTGATCACCGGCCCGGTGATCGCCGAAACGGTGCATGGCCACATCGTGCTGGCCAACGAACGACTGGCCGACCTGCCCGAGGGCGAGCGGCTGTTCGTGCTGGCCCACGAACTCGGCCACGTGGCCCAGCAGCACTGGCTGCAGATGGCGATGGTCTACCAGAAGTGGGTGCCCGGCGAAGTCACGCCCGAGCAGACCGACGCCGTCGCCGGCCGGCTCGGCCGTGACGCCTCGCAGCTGGCGCATCGCCAGGAATTCGAGGCCGATGCCTTCGCACTGCGCCTGCTGCGCCGCGTGGGTCACGACCCGGCGGTCGCGGTGGACGCCTTCATGCACCTGGGCATGACGCAGGACACCGCCACCCACCCCGGCACGCGCAAGCGGGTCGCGCTGGTGCGCGCGACGCTGGCCGGGGCCGAATGACTCGGCCCAGCGCTCCCAACGAGCAAGACTGACGGGCCGCTTCCGGCGCCCGTTGCGGTCTTTCGCGTCCGACCGCTCACTCGACGACAGGAGAAGGTCGCGCCAGGCGGCCCCTGCCGCGACCGGGCACCGGTTGCGGTCTGCCACGAAGCTCGGTGGTGCTGGCCGAGCCGAGCCCGGGTGGGCGGCGGCGCGCGTGGAGGGCGCCGAGGAGCGCAGGCCGCGTGGCCCGCGCGCGCCAGCGCGCCACGTGATCTGACTGGTCGCCGACTGTTTGAGCGCAGCGAACGCAGTGAGCGAAGCGAGTTGGGCGACAGGGCCGCGCGGCCGAGCACCGCAGGGCAGTCGCAGCGAAGCGAAGACCGCCCGGGTCCGCGCGCCGACGCCCGTCCGGGCGCGGCTCGGCCCGCTCGAACACCCGCAGGAAGCAGAGGTCCAAAGACCGCAACGGGCCGTTAGGCGACTCCGATGCCAGGCAGCCGACAACGAAGCCGCGTGAGCGGCAAGGTGCCCGTGACTCGGTTCAGGCCGCGACGCGGAACGAGCCCATCGACTCGCCGAGCCGGCCGGACTGTTCGCGCAGCGATTGCGCAGCCGCGGCCAGCTGCTCGACGAGCGCGGCGTTCTGCTGCGTCACCGTATCGATCTGGCCGATTGCGGCGTTGATCTGGGCGATCCCCTGCCCCTGGGACTGGCCGGCATCGGCGATCACGCCGATCAGCTGGGACACCTTCTGCACGCTGGAGAGGATCTCCTGCATCTGGCCGCCGGCCTCGTCGACCAGCTTGGAGCCGGCCTCGACGCGGGCCGACGAGTCGCCAATCAGCGTCTTGATCTCGCGCGCCGCCGTCGAGCTGCGCTGCGCCAGCGCGCGCACCTCGGAGGCCACCACCGCAAAGCCGCGGCCGTGCTCGCCGGCGCGCGCCGCCTCGACGGCCGCGTTCAGGGCCAGGATGTTGGTCTGGAAGGCGATGCCATCGATCACACCGATGATTTCGCCGATGCGCGTCGCGCTGTGGTTGATCTCGCCCATGCGGGACACCACCTGCTGCATGGTCTGCGCGCCGCGCTCGGCAACGCGGCTGGACTGCACGACGACCTCGCGGGCTTCCTGCGTCGTGCGCGCGGTCTCCTGCACCGAGCCGGCGAGTTGCTGCATCGAACTCGCGGTCTGCTGCAGTGCGCCGGCCTGGCTTTCGGTGCGCGAGGAGAGGTCGCTGTTGCCGGTGGCGATCTCGGCGGACGCGGTGCCGACGCCGTCGGCCGTCTGGCGCACGTCCAGCACCATGCCGCGCAGCTTCTTGCGCATTGAATTCAGTTCGTAGCGCAGCCAGGAGATCTCGTCCTTGCCGGGCGACTCGATCTTGGTCTCCAGGTCGCCGCCGGCGATGCGGATGACACATTGCACCGTCGGCTCGACGCTCGCCTTGATGCTGCCCGCGACCGCCCAGGCGGCGAACAGGCCGAAGCCGGCCACCAGCGCGGTCGCCACCGCCAGGCCGCCAGCCATGCCGGCCGTGCCATGCTGCAGGGCCCACACGCCGGTCCCGCCGAGACCCACCGTGGCCACCACCATGCTCGTGAATCCGATCACGACCCGTTTCACCAGGCTGACCTTGCGAAGCCATTCCATGTCACTGTCTCCTCGAGAGCACCCGAGCCCTGCGGCCCGGCACCGTTCCTGGGGGCATATCGGCCCGGTCCGGCCGTGACTTGAATCGGTGCGCCCCCTCAAGGTGCATCGATCACGGTCCAGCCGTGACGCAATGCGTGCTCGCGCAGGATCGGGTCCGGTCGCACCGCGACCGGGTCGGTCACGGCCTGCAGCAGCGGCAGGTCGCTCGCGGAGTCGGAATAGAACCAGGAGCGCTCGAAGTCCTGCAGCGCAGCTGGCGGCGTGCCGTCGGCCAGCCAGGCCTGCACCCGCGTCACCTTGTGGGCGCGGAAACACGGCAGTCCGTCGATCTCTCCGGTCAGGCGTCCGGCGGCACGCTGCGCCTCGGTTGCCACGACCGCCCCAATGCCGAACGCACGCGCGAACGGCTCGGCGATGAACCGGGTGGTGGCCGTGACCAGCGCGCAGCGGTCGCCGGCGTCGCGGTGACGGGCCACCAGCGATTGCATCGCCGCCGGCAGCTGCGGCGCGATCGAGCGCTCGAACCCGGCCAGCCAATCCGCCAGCCGGCCCGGTTCGAAGGCCGCGAGCGGCGCGACGCTGGCGCGGTGCATCGCATGGATGTCCAGCGTGCCGGCCACGTACTGGCGGCAATAGCCGAGGTAGCGCTCCTCGGCGTCAGCCGGCAAGGCCCCGCGCTCGACGAGGAAGCGGGTCCACGCCATGCCGCTGTCGAACGGGATCAGCGTGTGGTCGAGGTCGAACAGCGCCAGGTTCATGCATGCGCCGGCTGCAGCAGGCGCGCGCGCAGCGCGCCACGCAGCGCGTTGCAGACGACGATCGCCTCGGCACGCTGCAGGTCGGCCCGGTCGAGCCGGCGTTCGGCGGCCGCCCAGGCCGGGTCATCGAGCAGCACGCCGCGCATCACCCCGGGCAAGGCGCCGTCGGCCAGCGGCGGTGTCCACCAGCGGCCGTCCAGTTGCAGCAACACCGAGCTGCGGCCACCCTCGACCAGCCAGCCGCCGGTGCTGAAGAACAGGCTGTCGAACGCACCGGCAGCTTCCGCGGCACGCACGCCGTCGTCGTAGACCTGCCGCCGCGTGGTCTTGTGCGCACGCAGCGGGTCGTGCAACGGCAGCCGCGTGTCCGCGATCCGCAAGGTCACCTCGCCGTCCGGCAGCGGCGCGAGCGGCGCGTGCTGCAGCGTCAGGCGACCGTCGTGCGCGAGCGCGAGGCGCAGCCGACGCGCCGTGCCACGGCACTGCGCCGCGCCGTTCTGCAAGGCCGTGCGCGCCGCATCGGCATCGAACGCGAAGCCGAGCGCGCGGGCACTGCGCTGCAGCCGGGCCAGGTGGCGCGACAGGTGCGGGAGTTCGCCCCGTGCGGTGGCCAGCACGGTCTCGAACAGCTCGAAGCCCGGGTCGAGCCCGGTCAGGAAGCGGGCCTTGAGGCGGCATTCCTCGTACTCGTCGGCCGCCACGCTGTCCTGCACGATGCCGGCGCCGATGCCCAGCCGCAGCGGCCGGGTGCCCTCGGCCTCGGCGCCGAGCACCAGCGTGCGGATCGCCACGGAGAGGCAGAAGTCGCCCAGCACCCGGTCGGCCGGCGGCGCATCGACCCAGCCGATCGCACCGCAGTACAGGCCCCGCGGCGTGCTCTCGAGACCGGCGATCAGCTCCATCGTGTGGTGCTTGGGCGCGCCGGTGATCGAGCCGCAGGGGAACAGCGCGCGCAGCAGTGCCGGGAAGTCGACCTCCGGCCGCAGCCGGGCCTGCACCGTGGAAGTCATCTGGAACACCGTCGCGTAAGGCTCGATCACGAACAGCTCGGGAACCCGGACCGAGCCGATGCACGCGACCCGGCCGAGGTCGTTGCGCAGCAGGTCGACGATCATCAGGTTCTCGGCGCGGTTCTTGATGTCCAGCGACAGCAGGCGCGCGGTCTCGCTGTCGCCCTCCGGCGCGGGCATGCGCGACGCGGTGCCCTTCATCGGCCGCGCGGTCGCGACGCCGTCCACCACCTGCACGAACAGCTCCGGCGAGAGCGACAGCACGCACGCCCCTTCGGGCAGGGCGATCAGGGCGCCGAAGGCGACCGGCTGGCGCGCCCGCAACGCCCGGTACAGCGCGGCCGCCGGACCGTAGGCGCGCCCGTGCAGCCGGTAGGTGTAGTTGACCTGGTAGGTCTCGCCGTCGGCGATCGCCGCGTGGATGCGCGCGATCGCCTGCGTGAACGCGTCGCGCGTCACGCTCGGCTGCAGGTCCAGCGTGCCGCAGGGGCCGTCCGCGCCCGGCTGCGCGGCAAGCCAGTCGTCGACCTGCGGCCGCGACAGGTGGTCGAGCGCGCCGAACATCAGCACGCGCAGCGCCGCGTCGCGGTCACGTTCGAGCGCGCCGGCACGTTGCAGCCTGGCGCCCCATTCGTAGTCGGCCAGCAGCAGCGCGTGCAGCCCGGCGCGCTGGTCGGCCTCGACGCGCTGCCAGACCGCGTCCAGCTGCGCCGGATCGACGCAGCGGTGCTCGCGCACGAAGCCGGTGTAGAGGCGGCTGGTGGGCCGCTCGTCGCTCGCGTACCGATCGTCTAGGAGCGCGAATGCCGTATCCATCGCGATTCAAGCGGCCGCCGCGGTCCGGCTCCGCCGGTCCGCTGGCGGCGCCCCCCTGGGGGGGAGGCGCCGCAGCCGCTTCCGGGGGGGAGCCGTCTCACGACCAGTCGTCCATGTCGTGCTTGATCTTGTGCCGGTTCGCGATCAGTTCCTCGACCGAGGGCTCGTTGGCCAGCGCGCGCCGCAGCGCCAGCTTGGTGGCTTCGTAGTTGGTGCGGTACATGTCCTTCTTGTCGAGGTTCGGGTCCGTCGCGCAACGCGGGTCGATCCACACCAGGCTGATGATGCACAGCTCGTTGGCGATCGCCTTCGGGATGATGCCCTCGATCAGGCAGTCGACCACCGCATCGGCCGTCGCGCTCTGCACGACGCCGCCGAACAGGTCGATGTTGGCCATGTCCTTCAGCGTCACCTTGGGCACGAGCATGGTCGCCGGCCGCACCAGCTGGTTGCAGGCACGGATCGCGAACATCGCGGTGTGGCCCTTGCTCTGCGCCATCATGTTGGCGAAGGCCTGGCCCACCGGGCCGCTGGTGCGGCCGATCAGGACCTCGGGCATCGCGTCGGTGAACTGGCCGTCGCGGGCGAGCACGGTGGCCTCGCCGGCGTGGAAGAGGTAGTCGTTCATGTCGTGGTGGCAGTGAGAGAGAAGAGAGAAGAGAGAAGAGAGAAGAAGGATCAGCGCAGCGTGATCAGATCACCCTTGCCGCCCGCGGCCAGGTCGCCCAGGCGGCGTTGGATGCGCCGCCGCGGCAGGTCGGCGAACGCTCCGCCGTGGCGGGCCAGGTCACGCGCGAGCAGTTGCCAGAAGACCGGCGCCTCGGCGACCGCCGGCACGAAGGTGGGCGCATCGGCCGGCGCGGGCCCGGCGAACACCACGCTGCCGCGCCGCATGCCGTAGCCGGCGTGCGCTCCGCAGCGGCCGGCCAGCGCGATCGTGCCGGCCACCATGCGCGAGGCGAGGAAATCTCCGGCATCGCCGAACAGCAGCAGGCTGCCGCGCCGCATGCGGTCGCCGCAGCGCGCGCCGGCCCGGCCACGCACGACCAGCGTGCCGCCGCGCATGCCGTCCATGCTGCCGGGCAGCGTGCTGGCGGCGAAGTCGCCGACGCTGCCGTCGATGTGCAACGTGCCGCCGGCCATCTCGCAGGCGACCAGATCGCGCGCGTCGCCCTTCACGTGCAGTTCGCCGGCGCGCATGCATGCGCCTGCATAGTCGCCGGCCGGACCATCGACCACCAGCGAGCCGCCGTCCATCTGCCAGCCGATGCGATCGCAGCGGGACAGGTCACCCTCGAACACCAGCCGGTCGTCGGCACGCGGCGTGACGGCGAAGAACTCGCCCAGTGGCGCGAGGCGCCTGCCATGGCCGATGGCGGTCCGCGCCGGATCGGCGATGCCCGGCAGCACGCCGCGCAGGTCCAGGCGCAGCGCGGGAGGCTGCCGCAGGCGCAGGGTCCAGCCGCTCATCGCGCCTCCCCGCCGGGCAGCCGGTGCAGGTGGAAGTGGAACGGCCCGAGCTTGCCGCCGTAGTTGCCGGCCGAGATGCGCAGCAGGCCACCGGCCTCGCCCTGCGCGACACCGGCCTCGATGCCGGCGCGCATCGCGGCCGCGACATCCCCCTCCGTCAGCCCGTCGATCACGATCTCCATCACGCAGCGCGTCTGCGCCGTCAGTTCGCTGCGGCCGACCAGGCCCACGAGGCTGGGGCAGAACGCGTCGTTCGTCGAGGCGCCGAGCGAGGCGTACTTGCTGCCGACCTTGGAGCCCGAGCGCACGACGCCACCGGGGAACGGCATGATCACGTTGGGCAGTTGCTGCATCGCCGCCACCGCCGCCTCCGCGGCAGCGAGCGCGGCATCGGTGTCGCGCGCCAGCAGCAGCAGGTTGCCGCCGCCGACGCCCTTGACCACCGCGGTGGTTTCCTGCGCGACGAACTCGCCGTCCATCACCGGCACGCGCCAGTAGCGCACGCCGCCGATCACCTTGCTGATCTGCCAGCCGTCCCCGAAGAAGCGCAGGTTCCGGCCCAGCGCCACCGCCTCGCCCTCGGCGATCCCGGCGAACACCGCGGTGGTCGGGCAGGTCAGCACGCACTGGCCGACCCGCCGCTCGATCTGCTTGGCGAGTTCCTTGCCCGACATCGCGAAGATCAGCACCGCGATGCCGGGACGGCCGTCCGGCGTCTCGTCCGGCCCGAGCACGCGCTCGATGCCGGCCTCGCAGCCGCAGGCGATCACCGAGGTCGCGAAGCCCGTCGCGGCGACGGCCGCGTGGCGCGCCCAGGTCGGGTTGTGCGCGGTGATCACGAGCCGCGTCGCCTTCATCGGGAAGGCCTCGGCGAAGGTGTCGTCGATCGCGACGCCGTTGCGGATCATGCGTCGCCTCCCGCGAAGCAGGCGGTGGGCAGCAGGCGCCCGCCGTTGCAGCAGCGGCACAGCTCGTCGTGCGTGATCGCGACGTTCTCGAAGCGCATCGCGCCGCGCTCCTCCCAGTGGCGGCGCAGCGTCTTCTCGATCAGCGGGTCGTGGTCGGGCTCGACGAAATGCGTGCCGCCCACCGGCGTCGCCGTGACGCGGCCGGATTGCGCGACCAGCACACCGTCCTTGAACACGAACTCGGGCGTACGGAACATCGCCTCGCGATCGGGCTGCTCGCGGTACACCGCGATGTCGGCCGCCGCGCCGATGCCGAGCTGCCCGCGGTCCGTGAGGCCGAGCAGCCGGGCCGGCGCGGCGCGCGTCAGGATCGCCACCTCGTCGAGCGTCAGTTCGCGCGTGATCGAGCGCAGCGCGCAGTTCGCCGCGACCTCGGGGTGCAGCTTGGCGAGCTGTTCCTCGCGGAAGCTGCGGTCCATCAGCAGGCGGATCAGGTGCGGGTAGCTCGTGAACGGCCCGCCGTTCGGATGATCGGTGGTCAGCACCACCTGCCAGGGGTTGCGCACGAGCAGGAAGATCTCCAGCCCGATCACCCATTGCAGCGCGTTGACGTAGCTCTGCTCGCGGTAGCGGAACGGCACCACGCCGCAGCCGGCCATCAGCTCGATGTCCGCCCCGACCCACTTGCGCGGGTTCGCGAGGCCGCTCTGTGCGAACTGGCGCATCGTGTCGCCCGACGCGGTGACGGTCTGGCCGAACATGATCTGGCCGACATCGATCGAGATCTGCGGGTTCGCGTTGACCGCCTCGGCGAGCTGCAGCGCCGCCGACGAGAACTTCTTCGGCCCTTCGGTGCCGTAGGCGTGGAACTGGATGTGCGTCAGATGCGCCGGCAGGCCCTCGAGCGCGGCGATGGTCTCCAGCGTCGAGCGGATGTTGCCCGCCACGCCGAGGTTGCTGCCATGGATGTGCAGCGGGTGCGGCACGCCGAGCTCCTTCAGCGCGCGGGCCAGCGCGTGCACCACCTGGCGCGGCGTGACCTGCCACCGGACATGCGGTTCGTCGACGTCGAGCTTGCGCTGGTTGAACTTGAAGGCCGATATGCCGCCCGGGTTGACCACCTTCACGCCCATCGCCTTGCTGGCGCGCAGGGTCCAGGCGGTGTAGTCGCGCAGCTGGTCGAAGTTCCTCAGGTCCGGCCCGCCCTGCGCGAGCAGCTCGAGGAACAGCTCGTCGTTGCCGAGCATCACGTAGGCGCCGTGGTCCAGCACCGGCACGTCGCCCATCTCCATGTGCGCATGGCGGGCGTTGCTCGGCACCATCGCCGGCTCGAACGCGGCGGTGTAGCCCATCTCGACGTAGCGGTAGCCGGTGGCCAGCGTGCCGGGGGTGCAGAAGCCGCAGGACGCCAGCTCGAGCGGGTTGGCCGGCAACGGCAGCGGCTCCGCGCCGGCGCGATGGTCTTCGGCCATCAGCATGCGCGCGAGGTTCACCTTGCCGCCGCCGATGTGCGTGTGCAGGTCGATGCCGCCGGCCATCACCACGCAGCCGGTGGCGTCGATCTCGCGTTCGAAGCGCTCGCCGGCCACCGGCGCGACGATGCGGCCGTCGCGCACGGCCACGTCGCGCACGCCGCTGCCGCCGATCGGATCGACCACGCTGCCACTGCGCAACACGAAGCTGCTCATGGCTGCCCCTCGGCCGCCGGAGACATCGGCCGCAATGCCTGCAGCAGCTGCTGCGCGACCTGCGCCACCGTGGGCAGCGTGTCGGGCCGCGCGGCCGTCAGCGGCATCAGCACGGTGCCGTCGGTGCGGAACAGGTGGCCGTCGCATCCGATGCCCGGCGTCGCGACCGGGATGAACACGCTGGTCCGGCCGGGCCGGCGGCATGCCGCGGCAAGCGCCGGGTGGCCTAGCACGACGAGCGGCAACGCGGTCGCCGGCGGCGCGGCCTCGGCGTCGAAGCTCGCCACCCAGAGCAGCGCGTCGACCGCGCCGCCGGCCAGCAGCGCGGCGCTGTCGTAGGCCAGCGGCTCATGCTCCAGGCCGCGCGGCCCGGCGCGGCTGCGCAGAGGCAGCCCCGACAGCCAGGTGAAGACCTGGTTCGCCGTCGCCGCGCCCTGCCCGCCGCCGACCCACAGCGCGGCTGCGCGCGTGGTCCGGTTCAGTTCGCCGACGATGCGGTGCACCGCCTCGATCAGCAACGCGCCCTGTGCCGGCAGGCGCGCCGGCGCGCCGACCAGCACCGCGTACTTCGCGGCCTGGAGCCGCTGCGCCAGGCCCTGCAGGGCCGGCGCAGCCTCGACGATGCGCTCGGCCAGCAACGCGGCCAGCACGCCCAGCGTATCGAACAGGTCGCCCTGCAGGGGCAGCGCCCCGGCGGCCGGCCCGCCGAGTTCGATCACCTCGCGTGCCGGGCCGTTCGGATCGCCGATGCCGCAGCGCGCGCGGATCAACGGGGCCAGTTCGTCCGGCGCGCCGCCGACGAACACGATCACGTCGGCCCGTGTGCGCACCTCGGCAAGCGTCGTCGTGAACTGGCCGCGGTCCTGCAGCGCGCGCAGGCCCTGCATCAGCGCCGATCCGCCCGCCGCATCGGCGATCGCGCCGGTGGCGCAGGCGAGCGGGTACAGCGCGCGCGCGCCGGCGACATCGGTGCCGAGCCCGGCGAAGAGCGGCTGGGCGCTGGCCGCGAGCACCCGCGCGGCCGCGGCGATGGCGTCTTCCAGACTGGCCGGCCGGCCGTCGACCTCGGGAGCCACCGGCGCCGGCACGCTGTCGAACCAGGCCAGGCTGCGGCGCGCGCGCAGGCAGTCCGCCCCGTCGGGTTCCAGCGTGCGCTCGCCCGCGCGCACGCCGAGGTGGTCACAGGCCAGGGGGCAGAACGGGCAGGTCCAGGCGGCGAAAGGCGTCATGCAGCCTCGGGGACGCAATCCATGTGCCATTCGCATGGCGTGGCGCCGCCACGGCAACCCGCGCCGCTGGCGGCCAAAACTGCCACACAGTGTGGCGATTCCGGCCGCCGCGGCCGCGTCAGCGCGGCGCGGCGGGCGCCTGGGGCGGTGGCACGAATCATGATCGGCGATCGATCATGCCGTCCCCGATCCGCCCGTCGTGCAGCGCACTGGCCACCAGCCACGCATGGGCGCCCGCCGCGGCGGCGCGCTGCAGGTCCGCGGCATCGCGGATGCCGCCGGCCCCGATCAGCCGCGCGGACGGCGCACGTTGCTGCACCGCACACAAGGTGTCGAGGTCCGGACCGCTGTCCGCACCGACACGTTCGAGCGTCATGACGATCACGCGCTCGGGCCAATGCTGCGGTGCGTCCCAACAGCCGGCCGGATCGAGCCGGCGGCCATCGCGCCGGTCCAGCGACAGCAGCGAGTCGCGCGGCAGCCCGTGGACCGAACGCAGCGATTCGCTGCCGAACACCGGGATGACGCGCGCCCCCGCCGGCCCGAGTGCGGCACGCAGTGCCGCGGCGGAACCCGGGTCGGCGAATCCGGCATCCAGCCACAGCTCGATGTCGGGCAACGCCTGCAACACCCGTTGCAGCACGTCTTGCTGGGGCGCGCCGCCGAGCAGCGCATCCAGGTCGGCGGCATACAGGTGGCGCGCGCCGGCACGACGGCACAACGCCTCGGCGACGGTCACCGGGTCGCTGCCGGCGCACAGCGTCGAGACGATCGGCCGGTAGTCCTGGCGCGCGCCCCGCACCGCACGGACCACCTCGCCCCGCATCAGATCGATCACCGGAACCAGCATCATGGCGGACTGCAGGGAAGAGAGAAGAACGGTATGAGGATGCCGATGAGGCGGGTGTTCGTCTACGAGTATCTCAGCGGCGGCGGCACGGTGGAGGACGATCCGCACGCCGCAGCCGAGTTGCTCCCGATGGGCTTGGCGATGCGTGACGCGATGGTGCTGGACCTGCTGTGCGTGGACGATTGTGCCGTGAGCGTGGCTGCCGGCCCGGCTGCGCCGGCCGGCTTCCCCGGCGCGCTCCCGCTGGCCCCGGCGCTCGGCGAGACGCCGCAGGACTTCGTCGCGCGCCAGGCGGCCGCCCACGACATGGTGTGGCTGGTCGCGCCGGAGACAGGCGGCCTGCTCGCGCAGCTGGCACGGCGCGTGGCGCCGGACCGCTGGCTGGGCTGCGAGCCCGCGACGATCGCGCTGGCAGCGAGCAAGCGGGCCACCGTCGAGCACCTCGCGGCGCGCGCCGTGCCGACGCCGCTGGCCTGGCACGACGACCCGTCGGTGCGGCGCTGGATCGTGAAGCCCGACGACGGCACCGGCGCGCTCGAGGGCCGCGTGCACGCGGACCGCGGCGCGGCCGACCGCGACCGCGACGCGCGCGGACCGTCCGCCTGCCTGGAACCCTGGATCGACGGCGAGGCGCTCAGCCTGTCGATGCTGTGCCGCGCCGGCCGGGCCGACCTGCTCGGCGTGAACCGCCAGCATGTCGAGATCGGGGCGGACGGCGCACTGCGCTTCGCCGGCGTCGACGTGAACGTGATTCCGTCGGACGACCCGCGCCGGCCGGCGCTGGCGGCCCTCGCCACCGAGGTCGCGCGGGCCCTGCCGGGGCTGCGCGGCTTCGTCGGCATCGACCTCGTCTGGCACGCCGGGCACGGCCCGGTGCTCATCGAGATCAACCCGCGCGTGACCAGCGCCTACGTCGGCCTGTCGGCATCGCTCGGACGCAACGTCGCGGCCGCGCTGCTGGACGCGCACCGGGAGACCGTCGGTGGCTGAGCCGGTGGTCGTCGGCTGGGACATCGGCGGCGCCCACGTGAAGGCCGCCCGTCTGGCGGGCGGCCGGGTGCAGGACGTCGCGCAATGGCCCTGCCCGCTCTGGCAGGGCACCGAACACCTCGAGCATGGGCTGGCCCAGGCCGCCGCGCGCTGGCCGGGTCTGGCGCGCGCGCGACACGCCGTGACGATGACCGGCGAGATGGTCGACCTGTTCGCGCACCGGGAGGATGGCGTGCGGCGCATCGCCGCCCTGATGGCCCGGGCCGTGCCGGCGCCGCGCTTCTTCGCCGGCGACGCCGGCTGGTGCGGCGCCGACACCGCGGCGACCCACTGGCCGCACATCGCATCGGCCAACTGGCTGGCCGCCGCGCGGCACTGTGCGCGCGCGCTGCCCGACATGGCGGGCATGCTGGTCGACATCGGCAGCACCACGACCGACCTGATCGCCTTCGAGGCCGGCCGCGTGCCGACCCCGAGCCGCAGCGACGTGCAGCGCCTGGCCAGCGGCGAGCTGGTCTACCAGGGCGTGGTGCGCACGCCGCTGTGCGCGCTGGCGCGCCGCATTCCCTGGCGCGGCGAACGGCTGAACGTGATGAACGAGTTCTTTGCGACCACGGCCGACGTCTACCGGCTGACCGGCGAACTCGCCGCGGCGCACGACCAGCAACCCAGCGCCGACGACGCGCCGAAGGACGCCGGGCACACCCGCATGCGGCTGGCCCGCATGATCGGGCTCGACGCGCGCGACGCGGGCGAGGACGAGTGGCTCGGATTCGCACGGGCCTGGCGCGCCCAGCAGCTGGGCGAGCTGCGCGGCCAGCTCGACCGCGTGCTCGCCGGGCGGCCGGGCTCACCCGTGCCGCAGGTGCTGGTGGCTGCCGGCTGCGGGGCCTTCCTGGTGCCCGAGCTGCTGCCCCCCGGAGCGCGTGCGCTGGCCTACGGCCGCGACGTGGCCCGCTTGGCGGATGGTGTGCCGCCCGCGACCGCGGACTGGGCCGCGGTGTGCGCGCCGGCGGTGGCCGTCGCGGCGCTCGCCGACGAGGAAACACGCTGATGTGGATCGTCAAGCTCGGCGGCAGCCTGAACGGCGACCCGTTGCTGCCGGAGTGGCTGGAGCTGCTGGACCGGCTGGGCGGCGGCCGCGTCACCGTGGTCTGCGGTGGCGGCAGCTTCGCCGACGAGGTGCGGCGCGCCCAGACCCACTGGCAGTTCGACGACCTCGCGGCGCACAACATGGCGGTGCTCGCGATGGCGCAGACTGCCTACCTGTGCCACGGCCTGCACCCCACGCTGCGCCTGGTGCGCAGCAACGACGAGATCCGGCAGGTGCTGCACGGCGGCCACACCGGGCTGTGGCTGCCCTACGACGGCATGCGCCAGGAGGCCGACGCGTCGACCCACTGGGACCAGACCTCCGACAGCATGGCGCTCGACCTCGCGCGACAGCTCAACGCGGAGCGCCTCGTGGTGGTGAAGTCCTGCGAGGTCAACCCGCAGGCGAGCCTGTCCGACCTCGGCGAGACCGGCGTGCTCGATCGGCGCTTCGCCGGCCTGGCGCGCGGCGTCGCGTTCCCGATCGACGTGATTCACAAGGGGGAACTGGCCCGGATGCGCTCGCTGCTGCTCGGCGCCGACCGCGGCGCGATGGGCGCCTGAGCGGCCCGCAGCGCGTCGCGCAGGTCCGCCAGGCAGCGCGCGTCCAGCGCCGCATCCCGCTCGCCGATGCAGACCGCGCTGCGGAAGCCCGCGAAGTCCGGCGCCAGGCCGGCCAGGCGCGGCAGGTGCTTGTTGCGCAGCGCCCCCGCGAGCCCGACCATGGCGCCGCTGCCACGCACCCGCGTCACGAAGCGCGAGAGGGCGAGCACCGAGACCCGGTCGAACAGGCAGCCCGCATGCTTGTCGGCGGTATCCGCCATCAGGCCCGGGAAGCCCAGCGCGATCGCGTGATCGACGAGCGCATCGTCCAGCCCGCCGTCGGCCACGAACACCGGCACGATCGCCGGCCCGAGCGCGGCCAGGTCGTCGAGCACCGGGCGCGCCTCGGGCTCGCGCGTGATGCCGACCTTGACGTAGGTGACCCCGCACGCGGCCACGGCCGCGACGCGGCGCGCGATCTCGAGGCGCTCCGACATCGGCAGGTCGCCGATCGTCGCGCTGACCGGGACCTCGATGCCGCGCGCACGCAGCGCCGCGACGATGGCACGGATCGTCGCCACGGGCAGGCCGCCCAGCGCGCCCTGCCCCGGCTCCTTCAGGTCGATGAAATCGGCACCGCCGCGGGCCGCGACCAGCGCCTCCTCGACGCTGCGCACGCTGACCAGCAGGCGGATCATCGTGCAGCCTCCGCCGCCCGCGCCTGGTGCCGCTCCACCGCCTCGCGCAACCAGCCCCAGGCCTCGCGCTCACCGGCGCCGGCGGTCTTGTCGATCGCGATCTGCAGGTAGGCCATCTCGCGTTCGATCTTCTCCGGCGGCAGCATGTGCAGGCGGCTGACCAGCACCGCGCCCTCGACCACCGCCGCCTGCGCGCGATTCATTCCGGCGAACGTGGAATGCGTTGCCTCGTGCACGCGCTCGAGGTGCAGCACGGGGCGCTGCGGCTCGTCCAGGTGTTCGGCCAGGCGCAACTCGACGTGGCTCAGCGCGCAGGCCAGACGCACGCCGGGGATGCGCTCGGCCGGCAGCGTCGCCCAGTCGCGCCGGCCGGTCACGCAGCCGGCGAAGACACGGCCGTCGACCACGATGTTCAGCACCGCGTGGCCGCTGCCCAGGATGTTGTCCAGCGTCGCCGACGGCTTGAAGGGCATCAGCACCACGCGGCCCGACTGGTAGCGCACGCCCATCGGGGCGACATGCGGACTGCCGGCGGAGGACACGGTGGTCACCACCGCTTCGAAGATCTGGTCGTTCATCGTCGTGTCGTGCCCGGGGCGCACCAGGCGTTCAGGTCCTCGCCCTCCGCCTCGACGGCACAGCCCCAATCCAGCGGCTGATCCTGCACGTAGCGCTTGCCGAGCCGCCAGGCCAGCTCCGCATGTGCAAGTTCCACGCCCATGTAGAAGGCGTGCGCGGCGTCGTTCTCCAGGCCGAGCTGCGGCCACAGCTCGAACGCGCCCTGGCCGAGGCGCAGGCCGTCGCGGTTGTAAACGTGCAGCCCGGCCGTCGACACCTGCACGCGGAAGTTCGGATCTCGCACCTGCGCCGCGGTGGCGGCGATCTCGTCCGGCGAATCCGGGAACGGATGCTTGGCGTGCACGGTCATCAGCGCGTCCGACATCCCCTTGGGCAGCGCGCGCTGGCGCGCGGCCGCATGCATGATGCGGCGCGCCCAGTCGGCCTCGCGCACGGCCCGGCGCGCATGCGCGCTGACCTGCGTGGTCAGCACCGCGGCAACGTCCAGCTCGGCGCAGATGCCGAACAGCAGCGCGTTGATGCCCGAGGTGTCGGCCTCGGTCAGCTCGGTCAGGTTGCCGATGCCCATCATGATCGGCGCCTGCGGAAAGCGCTCGCGCAGCCGGTGGTAGCGCACGATCGACGCCGTCAGCCCGAACGGGATCGGGTCGAGGATGGGATCGGCGAGGAAGGCCCGCCCGCGCGCCGCGAGCGCCTCGACGGCCGCATGCAGCGACGCCTCGTCGTGCGGCGTGCGCGGCACCAGCACCGGCGTCGACGCCACCTCGTCGGCGATCCACAGCGTGTCCAGCTGCAGACTGAGCAGGTAGTCGGCCCCGGCGCGCCCACCGCGCAGCAGTTCCTGCGCGTCCATCGAATCCACGCTGACGGCGAAGCCTTCGGCCTTCAGCGCCCGCACCGCGTCCTCGAGGTGCGGGAACGGCGTCTCGGGCAGCCCACCCAGGTCGATCACGTCGGCGCCGTCGCGCCGCAGCGCATGCGCCCGCGCGACGATCGCCGCCAGCTCCAGGCGCGGCGCGTCCACGATCTCCGCGAAGATCGCCACCGAATGCTCGCGCAGGTCGACCGGCTGGGCTGCGCGGTCGAAGAAGCGCGGCAGGTCCTTCAGTTCCTCCGGGCCGCGCTGCACCGGCATGCCGAAGTGCGCCGCGAGCGATTCCAGGTCGCCGCGGCAGCGGCCGGGCACGATGATGCGCTGCGCCTGCACCGGCCGCTCGACGCGCCGGCGGATCATGTCGGCCGTCATCAGCGCGGCGACCTGCAGGCCGATCTCGCGCACCTCCCAGCTGAACGGCGGATCGTCCAGGCCGGCGAGCACCTTCTCCAGCTGCGGCTGCGCCAGCCGCCCGGTCAGGAAGACGATGTGTTCCACGCCAGCGACAGTTCGTTCAATCTCACGTCCAGGGCAGACTCGAGTTCCGCCGGCGAACACACGACCCGGCAGAACTCGATCTCGCGCAGCCGGTCGACGTTGTCGAGTTCCAGGCGGCGCGGCCTGAGGGTGACCCAGTCGTGCGGCGACTTCGTCACCACCACCGGCTCGGTGTCACAGGCAAAGACGATGCCCGGGATGCCGAGCTTGCCGGCCTGCGCGAACATGTTGGTCGGCAGCGTGTCGCTGATGCCGACCACGCACTTGGCCACGGTGTTGCTGGTCGCCGGCGCCACCACCACCGTGTGGTAGATGTCCTCGTACAGCATGCCCACCGGCACGGCGCTCGCGGTCTTGTCGCGCACGAGGCGGAATCCGGGGGCGAAGCGCGCCTTCAGGTCCTCGAGCCGTATGCCATAGATGCCCAGCACTTCCTCGCCGGCATCGGAGAGGAACAGGTCGAGCGCCGGCAGCCGCTGCGCCAGCGCCATCGATTCCTCGAGGAAGTGCCCGGAACCGGTGATGCACCACGCGAAGCGCGATCGCGCCGCGACGGCGGCGTTGTCGAGCCCGGACCCGGACGCGCGCGGACTACTCGGGGTGAGAGACCTCGATGTGGAGCTTGTGGAGCTTGCGGTAGAGGGTGTTGCGGCTGACATCGAGCGCCTTGGCGACGTTGCTCACGTTCCAGCGGTGCTGTTCGAGCAATTGGAGCAGAACCTGGCGTTCGTTGGCCTGGATAGGGTTGAGCTTGACCGGCAGGGCCGCCTCCGGCGCCGGCTCGGCGGCGGCGCGCGCCGGGGCCGCCGGTGCGGCCGGCAACGGGCTGGGCGCGGCGGCGTGCTGCAGCGACGGCAGATGTTCGCGCGTGATCGGGCGGCCGTCGGCCAGCGCGGCGGCGGTGCGCAGCACGTGGCGCAGCTGGCGCAGGTTGCCGGGCCAGGGGTGCTCGAGCAGCAGCTTCTCGGCGTCCGCGCCGAGCGTGCCGGTGCCGCCGGACTCGGCGGCCAGCACATGGGCGATCAGTTCGCGCTTGTCGCCGCGCTCGCGCAGCGGCGGCAGCAGCAGCTCGATGCCGGCCAGGCGGTAGTACAGGTCCTCGCGGAAGCGCCCTTCGCGCACGCGCTGCGGCAGGTGCTGGTGGCTCGCGCTGATCAGCTGGAAGTCCACCGCGTGCGTCTCCTCGGTGCCCAGCGGCGTGACCTGACGTTCGTCGAGCACGCGCAGCAGGCGGGCCTGCAGCTCGAGCGGCATGTCGGCGATCTCGTCGAGGAACAGCGTGCCGCCGTCGGCCTGCAGGATCTTGCCGCGCCGCCCGGTGCGCTGCGCGCCGGTGAAGGCGCCGGCGCGGTAGCCGAACAGCTCGGACTCGATCAGCGTCTCGGGCAGGCTGGCGCAGTTGACCGCGACGAAGGCCCCGCCGGCGTGCGGGCTGGCCTCGTGCACCGCGCGTGCGAACACCTCCTTGCCCGAGCCGGTCTCGCCACAGAGCAGCACCGGCGTCTGGCGGGCGATCACGCGCTTGGCGGTGTCGAGGTGGGCGACCAGGCGCGTGTCCTTGAAGATCGACGCCGGCGCGGCGGCAGCACGCGGCGCGGCTGTCCGCGCCGGGGCGCGTTGCGGCGGCGCCTGCAGCGCGGGCACGTCGACGGCGCCCACGCCGGGCGCCGAGCGCACCAGGCCCGGCGTCTTGGCGTCGGAAGCCGGCCGGCGCGCCACCGCGAAGAAGCGCAGCGCGGCATTGGCCCGGTAGGTCACGACCGGGTGGAACGACGAGGACATGCTCCGCTGCAGCATGTCCTCCAGCGAGGTCTGGAACAGGTCCTCGATCTTCTGCGCGCGGATCTCGTCCATCGACGGCAGGCCGAGCTGGAACAGCGCGCTGCGGTTGGCGGCGAGGATGCGCCCGTCGTCGCCGACCGCGAGCTTGCCCTCGTGCAGCGTGTAGACGAACTCCGGCCGGCTGTGGAAATGCAGCGGGTGGGCGTTGCGATAGCGGGCGTCGATCAGGCGGTTCTCGATCATGCGCGCCGTCATGCCCAGCAGCACCAGCAGGTGCTGCTGCATCAGGCTCGAGCGGCTGGTCACGTCCAGCACCGCGGCGATCTCGCCGGACGGGTCGTACACCGGCACCGCCGAGCAGGTCAGCTGCGTGAACTGGGTGTAGAAGTGGTCCTCGCGCCGCACCGACACCGGGCCGCCGGCCGCGAGGCAAGTGCCCATTCCGTTCGTGCCGGCGTCGGTCTCGCTCCACTTGCCGCCCACGCGCAGGCCCAGCGGGCCGACCTCGGCGGCGAACTCCGGCGACGACACCATGTGCACGATCACGCCGTCGGTATCGGTCAGCACGACCGCGGTCTCGACGTCGGCCAGCTGCTGGTACAGCGTGGTCATCTCGTAGCGCGCGCAGGCGATCACGTCCGCGTGGCGGGCGCGGCGCTCTTCCAGCTCGACCCGGTTGATGAACACCGGGTCGTGCGGCTTGGCCGGGTGCAGCCGGTACTCGTTGACGCAGCGGCCCCAGGACTGGGCCACGACGTCGCTGCCCAGGTCCGGGCGGCCGCTGCGCACCAGTTCCAGGATGCGATCGGCGTGGCGGTGGGCTTCCCGCATGGTCAAGGTCATCGATGTCTCCGCTACGATGCGAGCCCGCGTCCGGCGGGCCTTTTTCCCGATTGTGGTGGCGCGCTGCAGCCCGGGGCACCCGGGAAACACCCGTGCCATGCCACGATGCGGGCCCGCATTTTGCAGCCGCGAGCAGCCGACTTTACGCCCGGAGACAACGCTTGAGCCCGATCAATCCCCGCCCCGAGCCCCTCGACGCTGCGCGAGCCGAGGCGCCGCTCGACCTGATCTTCATCGAGGGCTTCACCGGCGAGACGGTGATCGGCATCCACACCAGCGAACTCCACCAGGCCCAGCCGATCGTGATCGACCTGCATGCGGGCGTCCCGCGCGCACGCGCCTGCGACACCGACCGCATCGGCGACACGATCGACTACAGCGTCGTCCGCGAACGCCTGCACCGGCTGCTGCGCGAGCACCGGCTGCAGTTGCTGGAAGCGTTCGCCGAGGCGGTGGCCGACATCCTGCTCGACGAGTTCGGCGCGCACTGGGTGCGCGTGAAGGTCGTCAAGCCGCGCAAGTTCGAGGATGTGCAGGCGGTCGGCGTGCAGATCGAACGGTTCGCTCCGGAGCGCCCGCGCACGGCGGCGGCGGTGCTGCACCTGATCGGCAGCGGGATGGTGCCCGGTACGCGCTGAACGCGCCCACTACGCAGCGCGCGCGCACGACAAAAAACCGACCGGACGAGCCGGTCGGCGATCCCTCTCAACCCTCTGTCCGAAGCAGCGCAGCCGCGAGGCTGCGCGTCGAACTCATTTCGCCTGGAAGGGGTGCGCGACGCTGCCCTTCTTGGCCACCACCTCGGCGGCGGTCGGCGATCCGGCGACGGCACGCTGGATCGACTCACGCACGGCGCGATAGTTGTAGTCCTGGATCTTCTTGTCGTCTTCAGCCAGCCAGTGGATGAAGACGCCGACGCAGATGAACAGGTTGTCGGCCTCGGCGGCCGGGATCGTGCCGTCCTCGACGCTGTCGGCCACCGCCATGGCGACCGCGCGTTGCGCCGGACCGAACATCTGCACCGCCTGCTTGGCGCCCTTGATCGTGACCTTGTTGAACATCACCGTGGACGGCTTGGTCAGCAGGTTCGGCGCCACCACCGCCAGCAGCGACGTGAAGCCGTCCTTGTTGTTGGTCAGCGCGTTGGCGAAAGCCGTTTCGGCCGCCGAGCCGCGTGGCCCGATGATCAGGTCGATGTGGGCAACCTCGTTGCCGTCGCCGACGAGCGACTCGCCGACCATCATGCGATCAATCTTTGCCATGGCTTTGCAATCTCCTGTGGTGTGGTTCTGGGGGGTGTCGACACACTGGCCATGAACCAGCGCGTCCATCCCAGTATCACTTTCCATGCCACGCCGCGTCGTGGTCCGCGCGCAACGCCGCGAGCAGCAAGGTGGCGACCGTCAGATCGGCGCTGGTTCCCGGGTTGATGCGCTGCGCCTTGAGTTCCTCGTCCCAGGCGGCGAATCCGGGGTCGTCCTGCGGCCGCGCCTGACCCTGCCATGCTTGCGCCGCGCGCATGACAGTGTGTGCCACGGCCTCGCCGTGTTTTCGAACAATGTGTGAATCGGGCCAGCCGGCCAGCCAGTGCAGGTAGACACGCAGGACCGCCTCCGTCAGGGTCGGCGAAACCGTTGTCGCATCGGCCGCGGCCATGAGTGAAAACCCTTGCGGCAGCAGCGTGGCGGCGGTGTCGAAGAGCTCGGCGAATCCGCCGGCGTACTGCCGCGCGATCAGGTCCCGATCGGCGGCCAGGCGCATCGCCGCACGCAGGCCGACGCTGGGGTCGGTGCGCACGTCCTGCGCCGGCGCATCGCCCAATCCGCCTGGACGGGCCTGCACGATGGCCCGGAAGGTTGCCCGTGCATCGTCGAGATCGAGCCGGTCCAGCGTCTCGTCCAGTGCCGGGCGCAGGCCGCCCGCGCCGGCCGCTTCGAAGGCCGCCCCGAGCGGCGCGCACAGCAGCACGATGCCGAGGTTGGTGTTGCAGCCTACCCGTGCCCAGCTGGCCGCGACGGCGCCCTCGATGCGCCGCCCGACCGGCGCACCCGGCTCGAACAGCGGCCCGGCCGCGGCCTCGGCGCTGTCGACGAACTGCGCCGCCTGCATGCCATGCCCCGGCGACGCCACGCTCACGTTGCCCGGCTTGCGCACCGCGACATCCAGCCGGCAGGCCGCCCGGAAAGCGGTACGGGCGTGCGCGACGCGTGCCTCGACGCCGTTCATGCGCGCCGGGCCGTCGCGGCCTGCGCGAGCTTGCGGTCCAGCAGGTCGTCGACCAGCGCCCGCGCGATGCCGAACGGCGTCACGCGCTGCAGCCCCTGCCATGCCGCCACGCCGTTCACTTCGATGACCAACGGCCCTTCCTCGCTGGGCATCAGGTCGATGCCGGCGTAGTCCATCCCGAGCGCATGCGCGGCGTCCTGCGCCAGCCGCACCAGCTCCGGCGTCAGTTCGGCGCGCGCCACCTGGGCGCCCTGTGCGACGTTGTGCACCCAGTGCGTGCTGACACGCCGCATCGCCGTCAGCGCGCGCCCGCCGACCACCAGCACGCGCCAGTCGAAGCCGGGCGCCGCGACCGGCGGCACGAAGCGCTGCAGGTAGGCGACGCCGCCATACGCCGGCTGCAGCGGCGGCAGTGCGTGGAAGGTGCCGTCGGCCTGCCCGACGCGCTGCAACCCCCGACCCTGCGAGCCGAACAGCGGCTTGAGGACCAGCGCATGACCGGCTGCGGCCTCGCGCATCACGATCCGCTGGGCCTGCGCGGCCGACTCGACCGCCCAGGTCGGCGGGCAGGGCACGCCGGCGGCGTGCAGCAACAGCGAGGTCATCGACTTGTCGACACTGCGCTCGATCGCCCGCGCATCGTTGTAGACCGGCACGCCCAGTTCGCGCAACGCGTGCAGCACGCCGAGCCGGCGCGTCACCTGCTCGAAGCTGCCGCCTGCGATGCCGCGCACCAGCACTGCATCGGGCAGCTCGCGGCCGAAGCCGGGCAGCGCGAGGCCGTGCCAGGCGGCCGTGGTGTCGATGCGGCAGTCGGCCAGGTCCAGGCAGCGGCCGACGGCGCCGCGTGCGCGCAGAGCGGCCTGCAGCTGGCGCGTGTGCCAGCCGATCTCGTCGGTCGCGATCGCGATGCGGGTCACGGGCCCTCGAACCAGAGCCGCTGCAGCAACCCCATGTCGAGCGCGCCGGCATGCCAGGTGCGCCCGGTGTCGACGTTGCTGACCCAGACCTCCGCCGGCGCGAACAGCGCCGGGTCGATCTTGTAGAAGTCGTACTCGACGTCCTTGAAAATCTCGGCGAACGAGCGCCCGTAGTCGCGCGAGTTGCGCGACGGCAGGCGTTGCGCGAGGTCACGTGCCGCGTCGTCGCTACCGCGCACGCTCAGGTGCACGCGGCCGCCGTACAGGATCGCGTCGTTCGTGCGCCCCATCGCCTGCACGCCGTCCGGGCTCGGCGCCGGCAGCGGCGCGCTGGCGACGCCGTCGACGACGTCGCCGAGCGCGAAGCCGAGCTCGTGGGCCTTGTGCAGCGCCACCTCAAGCACGCGGGCGACGACCTGGGTTGTGCCGGCGGGGCTGGTGGTCGGCGTCAGCACCACGGTCAGCGCATGCGCCGCGAGGCCGCAGTCGCGCAGCACCTTCTCGAGCACCACGCGCGGCGGTACGCGGTCGACCTCCAGCACGAGTACGCCCTGCTCGGCCTGATCGCGGTAGCCGAGTTCGGCGAACAGTGGCTCCTTCGCGGCCAGGGCGCGCGCCGGGCCGGACCCGAGCGCGAAGAACTTCTTGCCGCCCGTCTCCTCCTTGCTGGCCGCGAGGCTCCAGCCCGCGTACTGGCTCGCCAGGCAGGCCAGCACCGGCTGCGAGCTGTGCACCTCCAGCCAGCTGGGCCAGCCGTCCACCGCCCCGCTGCGCAGGGCGACACGGCCGAAGCCGCCCAGGCAGATCTCGCCGATGAGCAGCCCGGCCGCCACGCTGCCCGGCACGCCGATGCCGGCATCGACGATGCGCGGCCCGAGCGCGTCGCGCTGCACCGCCACGCGCAGGGCCGGCGCGTCGTCCACCAGCCGCTCGACCAGCGGCATCGCCTGCCGGTTCACGCTCAGGCCTGCGCCGGCCAGCGGCGCCAGGGGTTCGCTCATGCCATCGTCTCCAGGGTGGCTGTCAGCGCCGTGCGGCGCCGGGCCAATTGTTCTCGAACCGCGGCCGGGCTGGTGCCGGCCGCGCCGACGCTGCAGACCGGATCGCCCGCAGCACAGTGCTGGTCGCCATCGGGCAGGTCGTGCAGGTCGGGTTCGGCCGCCAGCCGGTCACGCAAGCCCTGCCCGACACGCAACGCGACCGGTGCATGGACGACCGCCTGGCCGCGCGGCGCCGCCGGCGGCCGCACCGGCTCGGGCAGGCGACCGTCACGGCAGGCCTGCAGGTGAGCCGCCATCGGCCCTGGCGCTCCGATCCGGGCATAGAGCGCCAGGCTGGCCGGCGGCCGGGGGTTGACCTCGAGCACCTGGACCTGCCCGCCGTCGAGCAGGAAGTCCAGGCTGCCGAGGCCACGCAGCCCGAAGCGCGCGGTGAGCGCCGCGACGGCCCGCTCGACGTCCGCACGCACCGCGGGCGCGACCGGCACGGGACCGATCACGCCCGCGAACAGGAATGGCCGGTCGCCCTGCGGCCGCACCAGCAGTTCGTTGCAGCCGAGCACGACCGCGTGCGTGCCGTTGGCGACGAAGGTCGCCGACATCGGCAGGCCGGCCACTTCCCGCTGCAGGTAGCTGCCTGCCGGCAGCTCCAGCGTCGCGAAGGGTCCGGCGCGCCGGATGTGCCCGCCGCCACAGCCGGTCGAATCCTTCAGCAGCCAGCCGGGCCGGTCGGCCGGCCCATCGTGGCAGACCGGCGGGTGGGCGATGCCGGCTGCATCCAGCGCGGCGAAGAAGGTTCGCGGGTCGCGCACCTGCCGCATCGTCATGGCATCGTTGCCGATCAGCGGCAGGCGGCGCGCTCCCGCTTCCAGCAGGTCCGGCCGGCCCTCGAAGCCGCCGCCGTAGACCCAGCCCTGCACCTCCCCGTGTTCAGCCAGCCGGTCGAGCGTGGCCAGAAACCGGTCTGCATCGACTTCCAGGGTAACGGCCGATCCCAGCGGATACCACTCGCGCGCGACGGCCCGCGTATCGCGGTCGCCGAACAGATCCAGCGCGATGACCTCGTGGCCGTCGCGGGCCGCCGCCTCGGCGAGCACCCGCGCCGACAGCGCCGCGACGGCGAGGCGGCTCACTGCCTGGCCGACGATTCGGCGAGGAACGCGCGCGCCGTCGCGAAGGCCTCGGCGAAGCCGAGCGTCACCGCCTTCTCGGCTTCGCGCATCTGCACCAGCAGGCGGTGCTGCGTCTGGTACTTGACGTTGCCCACCGCGAGCGCTCCGATGCCGACCGCGGCCGTCCCGGCCAGCGGCTTCGCGTCGTCCATCACGCCGACGCCGGCGATGCCCTCGGGCGGCACCGCATTCACGTCGGCGGCCACCTTCATCGAGGATGCCGAGGCAAGGTCCTCGGCCGACACCACCTGCACGCCGGCGGCCGCGCAGGCCAGCACGACATCGGCCGCCGCAAGCGAGGTCCGCACCGCGGCCCGGTCGCCGCCGGAAACGCCGTGCATCGTCACTGCGAAGCGCGAGCCGGTCTCGCGAGCCGCCTGCTCGGCCACGTCGATGCCGTTGCGGCTCGACAGCGACACCGCCGCCCCTGCCTGCGCGGCGATCACGCCGGCGATGCGTCCGACGGGCCCCGTGCCGCCCAGGATCAGCACGCGCTGCCCGTCCAGGCCGTGCCGGTGCTGTTTCAGGAGCGCCGCCTCGACGCAAGCCACCATCGCCGCGGCGGTGGTGTAGGCGCCGCTCGGATCGGCCATCAGCGACACGACGAAGGGCTTGACCATCGCGCCCTTGGCCCGTTCGAGCATGTCCGCCGCGAGCAGCGCATCGCGGCCGCCGATGAAGATGCCGGTGCGCTGCACGCCCTTCGGCCCGCGCGAGAAGATGGCGTCCTGCGTCAGCCCGGTGACGCTCTCCGCGCCGACCTCGCAGTACGGCACGACGATCTGGTAGCCGGCGTCGGCGGCCATGTTGATGTCGAACGGGCTCATCTGCCGGCCCGGCGTGAACATGTGCAGGATGTAGGGGCGTTCCATGGGGGAGTCCGAAAACGAGGGAATCGTCAGGGTGCGGACAGGCCGCCGAGCCATGCCCCGCGGTCGAGGCCGCGCACGACCTGCAGCACGAGCGAAGCTTCCACCGCGCCGGCGGCGCGCGCCGATTCGATCAGCGCCTGGGCGCGGGCCGGGGAGTCGACGATCGCGAAGCCGGTCGGGCCCCACGAGCTCTGCCCGAGCGCCACCGGCGCCTCATGACGGGCGGCCAGCCAGTGCATCAGGCGCGCGACGGAGGGACTGGTCCAGGGGCTGCCGCCCTGCGCCGGCGCGAAATGGTCGCCGAGGACCTGCTGGACCGCGTTCAGGCCGGCCGCGAAGCCCGCGAAGTCCGCCTGCGCGGCACCGGGCAGCAGGCGCATCAGCACCTGATGGCAGATCTCGGCCGCGCCCGCGCGCGGCAGCGACGGCAACGCGGCGATGGCCTCGCGCTCTTCGGCGCCGGAGAGGCCGCGCCGCGTCGGCTCGAGCACGACGATGATGTGCCAGTCCTGCGGCCACACCAGGCGCGCGAGCAAGGGCGCGGGCATTCCATTCGCTGCCGGGCCGCCGTCGACCAGCAGGCCGCCGAGGTCGAAGCCTGCGATGCCGATGCCCGAGCGCAGCCCGCGGCCGAGCCAGCGGGCCAGCGTCGGCGTGTCGACCTCCAGCGCGTGACAGGCAGCGAATGCGCGGCCGACCGCGAGCGCGAGCTGCGTGCCCGAACCGAAACCCGCATGGACCGGCAAGGCGCGGCGCAGGCGCAGTTGCAAGGGTTCGGTGCGGCCGGTCTCGCGCCGCATCCGCTGCAGCCAGTCGACCGCCCGGGCGAGTTCGGCCTCGCCGTCCTGCGTGTCGGCCTGCCACTGGTCCGTGCGCGCCCGGCGCAGTTCGACCTCGGTCTCGAAGCCGTCGATCACGAGTCCGATGCTGCCGAAGCGCCGCCCCAGGGTGCCCGCCGGGTCCAGGAAGCCCAGATGCAGGCGACCGGGCGCGCGCACGCTCGCCCCGGCCTGCACGGCCGGTCGCGTGGGGGCGCTCGTCATGGCATTCATCGACGTTCTGCGGGCCGGGTCATGCGCGTTGTCATCCGCATTGAATAGCAAGGCCCGTTCCGCGCACGCCAATGCGTGCACGACGCGCCGCAAGCCCGTACCTGTCCCGGGTTGGGGACATTGTGTCAGCGCAGGCCGCCGACTTCAGTCGTACTTGAGGTACTTGAAGCGCGGATCGTCCGGCGTGCCTTCGAGCACCGCGCCGTCTTCACGGCCGGGCTGCCACATCAGCACCTCTTCGATCTTCGCGGCCAACGCGAAGTCCTTGTCGGTGACGCCCTTGGCGGCGTGGTTCATCAGCTTCACCGTCACGAACGCGTAGGACACCGTCAGGTCGGGATGGTGCCAGGCCGCCTCGGCGAGGTGGCCGACGGTGTTGACCACCATCAGCGTGCCTTTCCATCCGCTGGTCTTGAACTTCCGCCGGATCCAGCCGTCCTCGAGGTACCACCGCGGCAGTTCCGCCTTCAGGCGGGCCTCGATCTCTTCGGCCGTGTAGACCTCGTCGGCCGTCGTCTTGCGTCGCCATTGCGCCATGTCGCGCTCCTTCTGTCCCGGCACGCTACCCCGGAATGACCGCCCAAAAGACAAACCCCTCCCGACCGTAGGTGGGAGGGGCGGGTGGCTGACGCCACCGTTCCGGGGCTCCGGAGGTAGAAGGTCCGGGGCTCCTGGCGCGCAGGGACTGCGCCATTCAGGATGCCTGCATGCAGGCACTTGAACCTTAGGTCAGCGCGCGCGCGAGTTCAAGCGCAGGAACCCCGCACGAATCCTCTTGTCATGTGGACTGCTTCATGATCTTCGCGATCACGTCGGCCACACGCCGTTCGACCTGCTCGTCCATGCGGATTGCCCGACCCCACTCGCGGTCGGTCTCTCCGGGCCACTTGTTCGTCGCGTCCAGCCCCATCTTGCCGCCCAGCCCGCTGACGGGCGACGCGAAGTCGAGGTAGTCGATCGGCGTCTGGCCGACCAGCGTGGTGTCGCGCACCGGGTCGACCCGCGTGGTGATGGCCCAGATCACCTCCTCCCAGCGGCGGATGTCGACGTCGTCGTCGGTCACGACGATGAACTTGGTGTACATGAACTGGCGCAGGAAGCTCCACAGGCCGAACATCAGGCGCTTGGCGTGGCCCGGATAGCTCTTGCGGATGCTGATGATCGCCATGCGGTAGCTGCAGCCCTCCGGCGGCAGGTAGAAGTCGACGATCTCCGGAAACTGCTTCTGCAGGATCGGCACGAACACCTCGTTCAGCGCGACGCCGAGCACGGCCGGTTCGTCCGGCGGCTTGCCGGTGTAGGTCGAGTGGTAGATCGCGTCGCGGCGGTGCGTCAGGCGGCGCACCTCGAAGACCGGGAACCAGTCCTGTTCGTTGTAGTAGCCCGTGTGGTCGCCGAACGGCCCCTCGAGCGCGTGCAGATAGCCGCCGATCTCCTTCAGCGGCACGCCGTGCTCGCTGTGGCCGCTCCAGCCGGCCTCTGCCGGCGGAATGTGCCCCTCCAGCACGAACTCGGCGTGGGCCGGCACCTGCAGCATCCGGCCCGCGTCGCCGACAGCGGCATCGGTGACCTCGGTGCGACTGCCGCGCAACAGGCCGGCGAACTGGTACTCGGACAGGGTGTCGGGCACCGGCGTCACGGCTCCCAGCATGGTGGCCGGGTCGGCGCCGAGCGCGACGGCGAGAGGGAACGGCTGCCCCGGCTGTGCGCGGGCGAACTCGCGGAAGTCGAGCGCCCCGCCGCGGTGAGCGAGCCAGCGCATGATCACCTGGCACGCGCCGATCACCTGCTGCCGGTAGATCCCCAGGTTCTGGCGCGTGCGCGGCGCCGGCCCGCTCTGCGGGCCACGGGTGATCACGAGCCCCCAGGTGATCAGCGGCCCGGCGTCGCCGGGCCAGCAGGTCTGGACCGGCAGGCGCGTCAGATCGACGTCCGCCCCCTCCAGGATCTCCTCGCGGCAAGGCGCCCGCTTCAGGGTCGAGGGCTTCATGTCCCACAGCGCCTTGGCCATCTGGAGCAGCTTGCCGGCATCCCGCAGGCCCTTCGGCGGCTCGGGCTCCTTGAGGCTGGCGAGCAACAGTCCGACCTCGCGCAACTCCCCTGTTTCGGTGGCGCCCATGCCGAGCGCGACCCGACGGGCCGTGCCGAACAGGTTCGCCAGCACCGGGAACGTGTAACCGTCAGGCTTTTCGAACAGTAATGCCGGGCCGCCCTGGCGCAGGACAAAGTCACTGACCGCTGTCATCTCGAGCCGCGCCGAGACTGGCTCCGTGACTCGCCGCAGTTCGCCGGCGTTCTCCAGGCCCGCCAGGAAGTCTCGAAGATCGCGGTACTTCATATCAATTCGTAATTACATTGAAGTTTCATAACCTTGACTGGTTATGAAAGGCGTTTCTAGAATCCCGCCGTCTTCGCTCGAACAAGGGATAACCCGCATCCCGAACCGTGGGGATGGCAGGCGGAAGTGAACGCTGCCAGAGTCGGCCAGGAGGGTCGACACCCGACCAGGCCAGGCGGATCCGCCGCCGGCCAGGAGCCGAAGAATATCGCTGCCGACAGGAGCAGGCCGCCCCCAAGGCCTGACGCACCCGAACGCAGCGACGGAGCCACAGGAGTTATTGTGCAAATGCTTCGACGATGGTGCTCGGCAGCCGCCAGTTCGGCTGCAGTGTTCGTCAAGGACGTGGGACATGGCCTGCTCGAGGTCTGCCACAACACGCTGGCGCTGATCGGCCTGCTGATCGTGGCGACGGTCGTGTTCACGCTCGGCCGTCCCGAGCTGCGGCATGCGGCCGAGGAAAAGATGTTCGGCTGGCTGCAGACGCGCTACGAGGCGCGCGCCGATCCCGCCGAGCTGCTCGCCGCCCAACTGCGCGAGCGCGGCGCGGTGGCCCGCGCCACCGCAGCCGACCCGCGCGAACTCACCCGACAGCAGGCCGCGGTCGCCAACTGGATCTCGCGCCGCTACCGCGTCGCGCCGGAGCCGATCAGCCGGCTCGTCAAGGAGGCCTGGCAGGTCGGTGAACGCGCCGGCATCGAGCCGACGCTGATCCTCGCCGTGATGGCCATCGAGTCCAGCTTCAACCCCTTCGCGCAGAGTTCGGTGGGCGCGCAGGGCCTGATGCAGGTCATGACCAAGGTGCACGACGACAAGTACACGGCCTTCGGCGGCACGCATGCCGCCTTCGACCCGGTGACCAACCTGCGCGTCGGCGTGCAGGTGCTGAAGGAGTGCATCCAGCGCGCCGGCAGTCTGGAAGCCGGTCTGCGCTACTACGTCGGCGCGGCGAATCTCGACGACGACGGCGGCTACGCCGACAAGGTGCTGGCCGAGCAGAACCACCTGCGCCAGGTGGCCGGCGGTCGCAGCGTGCCGTTCAACGCCACGATCATGACGGTCTCGGCACCGGCCCCCGCGTCGGCCCCGGCGCCGGCGGCGACCACCGACGCCAACTCGGGGGAGAAGCCCCGGGCCGAGCGGGTCGCCCTGCTTCGCTGAGCGCGACGCTCCGCTACACTTCCACCACCGCGCGACTGGCGATGCGGCCCCGCCCTGGGGCCTGAGGTGGTGAACCACCGGGGAGCGCGGCCGGCAAGGCGCTCTCGCCTGCCGAACGAGCCGTTCGCCTGGGCAGCCCTGCGACCGCGTTCCGTGCGCGGCCGGCCCCCGGGGACATCCGCTGACGAGGACTGCCAGTCATGTTCGACCGCACCCAATCCACCATTGCGAACGTCGACCCCGAGGTCTGGGCGACGATCCAGGCCGAGAACCAGCGCCAGGAAGACCATATCGAGCTGATCGCGTCGGAGAACTATGCGTCGCCGGCTGTGATGGCGGCGCAGGGTTCGCAACTGACCAACAAGTACGCCGAGGGTTACCCCGGCAAGCGCTACTACGGCGGCTGCGAGCATGTCGACGTGATCGAGCAGCTCGCGATCGACCGCGTGAAGCAGCTGTTCGGCGCCGAGCACGCCAACGTGCAGCCCAACTCGGGCTCGCAGGCCAACCAGGCGGTGTTCTTCGGCCTGCTGCAGCCGGGCGACACGATCATGGGCATGAGCCTGGCCGAGGGCGGCCACCTGACACACGGCATGCCGCTGAACATGAGCGGCAAGTGGTTCAAGGTGGTCAGCTACGGTCTCGACGCCAAGGAGGCGATCGACTACGACGCGATGGAGCGCCTCGCGCACGAGCACAAACCGAAGCTGATCATCGCCGGTGCCTCGGCCTACAGCCTGCACATCGACTTCGCGCGCTTTGCGAAGGTCGCCAAGGATGTCGGCGCCTATTTCATGGTCGACATGGCGCATTACGCCGGCCTGATCGCCGCGGGCGTGTACCCGAACCCGGTGCCGTTCGCCGACGCGGTCACCTCGACCACGCACAAGACGCTGCGCGGCCCGCGTGGCGGGCTGATCCTGATGAAGGACGCCGTCGCCAGGCAGATCAACAGCGCGATCTTCCCGGGCATCCAGGGCGGGCCGCTGATGCACGTGATCGCCGCGAAGGCGGTGGCCTTCAAGGAGGCGCTGTCGCCCGCGTTCAAGGCCTACCAGCAGCAGGTCGTCGCGAACGCGGCGGTACTGGCCCAGACGCTCACCGAGCGCGGCCTGCGCATCGTCAGCGGCGGGACGCAGAGCCACGTGATGCTGGTCGACCTGCGGCCCAAGGGCCTGACGGGCAAGGAGGCCGAGGCGATTCTGGGCCGTGCCCACATGACGGCCAACAAGAACGGCATCCCGAACGACCCGCAGAAGCCGATGGTCACGAGCGGCATCCGCCTCGGCACGCCGGCGATGACGACGCGCGGCTTCAAGGAAGAGCAGGCGCGGCAGACCGCTCACCTGATCGCCGACGTGCTCGAGAAGCCGCACGACGAGGCCCACATCGCCGCGGTGCGCGCCAAGGTGGCCGCGCTGACGCGCGACTTCCCGGTCTACCGCTGAGGCGCGGCCCGCCGCCGCCATGCGCTGCCCGTTCTGCGCCCACGAGGACACGCAGGTCGTCGAGACCCGCGAGTCCGACGAGGGCGACGTGGTGCGCCGGCGGCGGCGCTGCCAGCACTGCGACAAGCGCTTCACCACCTACGAGCGCGCCGAGATCGCGCTGCCCTCCGTCGTCAAGAAGGACGGCAACCGCGAGGAATTCCACCTCGCGAAGCTGCGCGGCTCGATGACGCTGGCGCTGCGCAAGCGGCCGGTCAGCGTCGAGCAGATCGACGCGGCGGTCGAGCGCATCCAGGACAAGCTGCTCAACAGCGGCGCCAAGGAGGTCCCCTCCACCCGCCTGGGCGAGCTGGTGATGCGTGAACTCAAGCGCATCGACAAGGTGGCCTACGTGCGCTTCGCGTCGGTGTACCGCAGCTTCGAGGACGTCGACGAGTTCCGCCAGCTGATCCGGGACATCTGACGCCGGTCGGGCGTTCGGTCCCTGCGGACTGAACTCCCGCCGCACGGACCGCGCGCATGCCGGCGGGCCGGCCACCCCCCTTCCACCCCCGCCCGGGGGATCCCGCCGCCGGGGGCACCGCGACGGGGAGCGGCCCTTCGCCCCCGAGCGGGACGCGCCGCGCGGCGCGGATTCCTAGAGTCGGTGCATTCGTTCCACACGGAGGATGCACATGCAGGACAGCCGATCACAACGCGGCCTCAGCCTGGTCGAGATGACCCTGGCGGTGGGCCTGAGCGCCGTCATCGCCGGGCTCGCGGCGCCGAACCTTCGTCACGTGCTGGACCTGCGCCGCCTCGACGGCGCGGCCACGCAGCTCGCCACCGACCTGCAGTTCGCACGCGGCGAAGCACTGGCCCGCAACCAGCCCGTGCGAATGAGCTGGAACGCCGCCGAGGGCTGCTACCTTGTCCACACCGGCAACGCGGCCGACTGCCGCTGCGCCGCGGCGTCCGCCCCGATCTGCGCCAACGGCGCGCGGGTCCTGCGCAGGGCGGCGTGGGACGCGAGTGACCGGCTCGCGCTGCAGTCCGGCACCACGTCGATCCTGTTCGACCCGCGCCACGGCACCGCCACGCCAAGCGCCACGCTGCGCATCGTCGCCGACGACGGCCGCGCGATCCACCACGTCGTCAACGTGATGGGCCGCCTGCGCTCCTGCACCCCGCTGGGCGCCGTGCCCGGCTACCGCGCCTGCTGAGGAGGACTAGGCATGAACACCCCCTGCACCCAGGCCGGCTTCACGTTCATCGAGCTGCTGGCCGTGCTGTCGGTCGCCGGCGTGCTGTCCGGCATCGCCTGGCCGTCGTTCCAGGGCGCGCTGCACAAGGCACGCCGCGCCGACGCGCTGGTCGCGCTGACCCAGGCACAGGCTGCCCAGGAGCGCTGGCGCTTCAACCAGCGCGCCTACGGCACGCTGGCGCAGATCGGCCTGTCCGGCATCGCCCCCGGCGGTCACTACACGATGGCGGTGCTCGAGGCCGACACGGACCGCTACGTCCTGCAGGCCCTTGCAATCGGCGCACAGGCCGGCGACCGGGCCTGCCGTGTCCTGCAACTGACGGTGGACGGCGCGCAGGTGACACGTGCGTCCGGCCGCGACGAGCAGGCCGCCAACGATGCCGCGGCCAACCGCCGCTGCTGGTCGCTGTGAGCGCGCTGCGCACCGGCCGGGAGCGCGGGCTCTCGCTCGTCGAGCTGATGGTGGGGCTCGCCGTCGGCATGGTCGTCGTGGCCGCGGCAGTGAGCCTGTTCGCCGCGCAGACCCGCGAGCATCGGCGCACGGCGGCCGAACTGCGCCTGATGCAGGAACTGCGCGGCGCCACGGATCTCGTCGCCCGCGATCTGCGGCGCGCCGGCCATTGGGGCGACGCCGCGGCGGGCCTGTGGGCGGCAGCCGCGTCCACGCCGTCTGCCAACCCTTATGCCGCGTTCGTGCCGGTAACCGGTGCCGCGACGTCGGCGGCCTACAGCTACTCGCGCGACGCGACCGAGAACCACCTGCGCGACAGCAACGAGCAGTTCGGCCTGCGCCTGCGCAGCGGCGTCGTGGAACTCCAGCTCGGCGCCGGCAACTGGCAGGCGCTGACCGACGCCGGGTCGATGACCGTCACCACGTTCGAGATCCGGCCGCACCTGAGGGAGTTGCCGCTGCTGGCGCACTGCCCGCGGCCCTGCCCGGTCGGGGTCGACTGCACCCCACGGCTGCAGCAGCGCAGCCTGGCCGTGCACATCGCGGCGCAAGCCACCGGTGATCCCTCCGTGCAGCGCCAGCTCGACGCGGAGGTGCAGCTGCGCAATCCCGTCGTGCTCGGCTCTTGCCCTGCCTGATGCAAGGAGACCCGGAATGAACACCTGCCCCATCTCGCAGCGCGGCGCCACCACGGTGATCGTCACGCTCGCGCTGCTCGCCGCCACGCTGCTGATGCTGCTGGCGGCCAACCGCCAGCTGCTGCTCGAACTGCGCCTGTCGGGCAACCAGGTGCGTTCGGCCGAAGCCTTCGAGGCGGCGGATGCCGGCCTCGACTGGGCCGGTGCGATGCTCAACGGCGCCCTGCCGGCCGGTGCCGACTGCCGTCCGGCGCCCGCGCCCGCGCCGACCTTCCGCGAGCGCTACCTGGCCATCGACGCCACGCACATCACGCCGCGGCCGGCCGCGGATGGCGGCCCGCGCGTCGCGCGCTGTGCGCACGACGGCGCGACCTGGCACTGCACCTGCCCCGACGACGCCGGGACACTGCCGGCGCCGCATGGCCCGTCCTTCGCCGTTCGATTCGCGGATGCTGGCCGGCCCGGCGTCGTGCGGGTGGTGGTCGACGGCGATGGCCCGCCCGACGCCGTGGCCCGGCACGAGACGCTGCTGACTCTGCAGCCGGCACTCGCCAGCCCGCCGCCGACGGCCCTGACGCTGCGCGACCCGGCGCTGCCGCCGCAACACTTCTTCGCCGGCCTCTTCGGCCTGTCCCGCGCTGCCTGGGCCGCGCAGCCGACGGTGGCCCGCCTCGACTGCCGCGGCGACTGCGGTGCGGCCCTGGCGCCGGCCATCGGGCCGGATGTGCGGCAGCCGCTCGTCTACGTCGACGGCGACCTGCTGCTGCGCGGTCCGCTCGCCCTCGGCACCGCCGAGCGCCCGGTGCTGCTCGTCGTGGCGGGCCGGCTGCGCATCGAAGGGGCCGTCGACCTGCAAGGCGCCGCCTATGCCGCCGACGTCTCCTGGTCCGCACCGACCGGAGCCTGGCGTGGCGCGCTGATGACCGAAGGCGGCGCCGCCGGCGTGGGCACGCTCGACCTGGTCCACGATGCCACCGTGCTGCAACGGCTGCGATCGCAGCAAGGCAGCTTCGTCCCGGTGCCCGGCAGCTGGCGCGACTTCTGAGAAGGGGCAACACCATGGCATCCCATCGCGGTTTCGGCCTCGTCGAGGCGCTGATCGGCCTGCTGGTGCTGACGCTCGGCCTGCTGGCCGTGCTGCGCGCCCAACCGGAGTGGCGCCGGCAGGCCGAGGTGGCCCGCCAGCGCAGCGAGGCACTGCGCCTGGCACAGGCCGAACTGGAACGGCTGCGCGCCGCCCCCGCCGCACCGATGCCCGGCGAGAGCCTGATCGACGACCCCGCATCGAGCACGGCCTACCGGCTGCAGCGCGAGGTCGATGGCGGGAGCTGGCCGGGCATCGTTTCGCTCACGGTCACGGCAACCTGGACCGATCACGGCGGCCAGCCCCAGCAGGTGCGCCTGCCGACACTGCGTGCGACGCTCGATCCAGTGCTGGCCGGCGTGGCGGTGCTGCCGCGCTGATCGCGCAGAATGCGCCGATGCCCGATCCCGCTGCAGCCGACGACCCGATGCTCGAAGCCCTGGCGCTGGCGCGCGAAGGCTTCGGCCTGACCGAACCGAATCCGCGCGTGGGCTGCGTGATCGTCGCGCCGGACGGCCGGGTGATCGGGCGCGGCCACACCCAGCAGGCCGGCGGCCCGCATGCCGAGGTGATGGCGCTGCGCGATGCCGCCGCACACGCCGAATCGGTGCGCGGGGCGACCGTGCACGTGACGCTCGAGCCCTGCGCCCACCACGGCCGCACGCCGCCCTGCTGCGACGCGCTGATCGCCGCCGGCGTCGGCCGCGTCGTGATGGCCGTCGAGGATCCGTTCCCGCAGGTCGCCGGCCAGGGGGCCGCCCGGCTGCGCGCGGCCGGCATCGAGGTCATCGAAGGGCCGCATGCCGAGGCCGCGCGCGAGCTGAACCTCGGTTTCTTCTCGCGCGTGCTGCGCGGCCGGCCCTGGCTGCGCCTGAAGGTCGCCGTCTCGCTGGACGGCCGCACCGCCCTGCCCAACGGTGTGAGCCAGTGGATCACCGGCCCGGCGGCGCGCGCCGACGGCCACGCCTGGCGCAAGCGCGCCAGCGCGGTGATGACGGGCGTCGGCACGGTGCTGGACGACAACCCGCGCCTGGACGTGCGGCTGGTCGAGACGCCGCGCCAGCCGCTGCGGGTGGTCGTCGACTCGCGTCTCGAGACCCCGCCGGCCGCGCGGCTGCTCGACCCGCCGGGACCGGTGCTGGTCTACGCCGCCCAGCCTGACGCGGCGCGCGAAGCGGGGCTGCGCGATCGCGGGGCCGAGGTGGCGTTCCAGCCCGGCGCCGGCGGCAAGGTCGACCTGGGGGCCATGCTCGCGGACCTGGCCCGGCGCGGCGTCAACGAACTGCACGTCGAAGCCGGCCACAAGCTGAACGGCTCGCTGGTGCGCGAGGGCCTGGTCGACGAGTTCCTCGTCTACATGGCGCCGCGGCTGCTCGGGCAGGGCCGCGAACTGGCCGCGTTCGGCCCGCTCGAGCGGCTCGACCAGTCGCTCGACCTGCGCTGGGTCGACGTGCATCCGGTCGGTGACGACCTGCGCCTGATCGCCCGGCCCGCCGGGCGCGAGCACTTCTGACGCCTGCGCGACGACGCGGTCGCGGGCCGCCTGCGACAATCGCCCCATGTTCACCGGCATCATCAGCGGCGTCGGCCGCATCGAAGACGTGCGACCGCTCGGCGCCGACGCGAGCCACGGCCGCCGACTGGTCGTGCAGGCCCCCGCGGGCTACCTGGATGACGTGGCCCTGGGCGACAGCATCGCGCTGAACGGCGCCTGCATGACCGTCACCAGCCTGGAGCTCGACACGGGCCGCTTCGGCATCGACATCTCGGCCGAGAGCCTGGCCCGGACCGCCGGGCTCGGCGAACCGGGGCCGGTCAACCTCGAGAAGGCGCTGCGCGCCAACGACCGCCTCGGCGGGCACCTCGTCAGCGGCCACGTCGACGGCATCGGCACGGTGGTCTTCTTCGAACCGGTCGGCGAGTCGTGGGAACTGCGCATCAGCGCGCCACCGCCGCTGGCACGCTTCCTGGCCTACAAGGGCTCGATCACGGTCAACGGCGTCAGCCTGACGGTCAACCGCGTCACCGACCTCGAGCGCTCGTGCGAGTTCAGCATCAACCTGATCCCGCACACGCTGCAGAACACCACGCTCGGCACGCTGCGTGCGGACCAGGCCGTCAACCTCGAGATCGACCTGATCGCGCGCTACGTCGAGCGCATGCTGGGCGGCTCGCTGCCCCGCCCCTAGACCCCGGCGGGACGGGACCCGCCACCTACAATCCGCGCATGTCGATCTCCCCGATTCCCGAGCTCGTCGCCGAGCTCGCCGCCGGCCGCATGGTCATCCTCGTCGACGAGGAGGATCGCGAGAACGAGGGCGACCTCGTGCTGGCCGCCGACCATGTCACGCCGGAGGCGATCAACTTCATGGCGAAGTTCGGGCGCGGCCTGATCTGCCTGACGCTGACGCGCGAGCGCTGCGAGCGCCTGCACCTGACGCCGATGGCGGCACGCAACGGCCAGAAGACCGGCACCGCGTTCACCGTCTCGATCGAGGCCGCCGAAGGCGTCACGACCGGCATCTCGGCGGCGGACCGGGCGCGCACCGTGCAGGCCGCGGTGGGCCGCCACGCGCAGCCGAGCGACCTGGTGCAGCCTGGCCACATCTTCCCGCTGCAGGCGCAGGACGGCGGCGTGCTGATGCGCGCCGGGCACACCGAGGCCGGCTGCGACCTGGCCGGCATGGCCGGGCTGACGCCCGCCGCGGTGATCTGCGAGGTGATGAAGGACGACGGCACGATGGCACGCCTGCCCGACCTCGTCGAGTTCGCCCGCGAGCACCGGCTGAAGATCGGCACCATCGCCGACCTGATCGAGTACCGCAGCCGCAACGAGTCGCTGATCGAACGCGTCGCGCAGCGGCGCATGCAGACGCCGCAGGGCGAGTTCGACTGCAGCGCCTACCGCGACCGCACCGGCGGCCTGCACCTCGCGCTGACGCGCGGCCAGTGGGGCGAGAGCGACGAGGTGCTGGTGCGCGTGCACGAGCCGCTGTCGGTGCTCGACCTGCTCGATGCCGGGCGCTGCGGCCATTCGTGGCCGCTGCCGAAGGCCCTCGAGGCCATCCAGGCCAGCCCGCGCGGTGCCGCACTGCTGCTGAACTGCGGCGAAGCCGCCGCCGCGCTGCTGCCGCAGCTGGCCGAGGGGCGGCTCGAGCCCGCGCCCGCGCGCGGCCAGATGGACCTGCGCACCTACGGCGTCGGCGCGCAGATCCTGCGCGACCTCGGCATCGCGCGGATGCGCCTGCTGGGCAGCCCGCGGCGCATGCCCAGCATGACCGGCTACGGCCTCGAGGTCACCGGCTTCGTGGCGCCCGACGCCTAGGGAGAATCACACATGCAAGACGCCGACAAGGGCGGCGGCGATGAACTCGATGGGCAGGACCTGCGCATCGGCATCGTCCAGGCCCGCTTCAACGCCGCGATCACCGACAAGCTCGCCGAGTGCTGCCTGGCCGAGCTGCGCGCGCTCGGCGTGGCCGAGCGCCACATCCGCCACGTCCGCGTGCCGGGTGCGCTGGAGGTGCCGCTGGCGCTGCTCGCGCTCGCCGACAGCGACGACTACGACGCACTGATCGCACTGGGTTGCATCATCCGCGGCGAGACCTACCATTTCGAACTGGTCGCCAACGAAAGCGGCGCCGGCGTCACGCGCGTGTCGCTGGACCACCAGATCCCGATCGCCAACGCCATCCTCACGGTCGAGAACGAGGCGCAGGCCTGGGCCCGCGCCGAGGAGAAGGGGCGCGACGCGGCACGGGTGGCGATCGAGATGGCGAGCCTGCTGGAAGACCTGTCATGAGCGACGCTCCGGTCAAGAAGCGCCCGAAGCCGCCGGGCAAGCGCGCGCCGTCGGCGCGCCGGCGCGCGCGCGAGGCGGCCCTGCAGGGGCTGTACCAGTGGCTGCTCGGCGGGGCCGAGCCCGGCGTGATCGATGCACACATGCGCGAGCAGGACGGCTTCGCCGAGTGTGACGCGGTGCACTTCGATGCGCTGCTGCACGGCTGCATCGCCGACGCCGCCGCGATCGACGCCGTGCTCGCCGCCCACGTGGACCGCAAGACCAGCGAGCTCTCGCCGATCGAGCACGGCGTGCTGATGATCGGCGTGTACGAGCTGCAGCACTGCCTGGACGTGCCGTACAAGGTGGCCATCAACGAGGCCGTCGAGCTGGCCAAGAGCTTCGGCGGCACCGACGGCCACAAGTACGTCAACGGCGTGCTCGACAAGGCCGCGGCGGAGCTGCGGCCCGCCGAGGTGCAGGCGGCACGGGCCGCGCCACGGCGTTGAAGACCGCGCGCCGGCTCGATCACATCGAGCCCTTCTACGTGATGGAGTGCGCCAAGGCGGCCAGCGAGCTGGCGCGCTCCCCGGTCTGCGACCCGGCGGCCGGCGGCCGGCCGATGATCTTCCTGAACATCGGCGAGCCCGACTTCACCGCGCCGCCGCTGGTGCGCGAGGCCGCCGAGCGCGCGCTGCGCGCCGGCCGCACCCAGTACACCGACGCCACCGGCATCGCACCGCTGCGCGAGCGCATCGCCGCCTGGTACCAGACCCGCTTCGGGCTCGACATCGCGCCGTCGCGCATCGTCGTCACCGCCGGCGCGTCGGCCGCGCTGCAGCTGGCCTGCCTGGCGCTGATCGACCGCGACGACGAGGTGCTGCTGCCCGACCCCAGTTACCCCTGCAACCGGCATTTCGTCGCCGCGGCCGAGGGCCGGCCGGTGCTGTTGCCGGCCGGGGCGTCGCAGCGCTTCCAGCTCGACGCCGCCGGCGTCGAGGCGGCGTGGACGGCGCGCACGCGCGGCGTGCTGCTGGCCTCGCCGTCGAACCCGACCGGCACGTCGATCGACCCGGCCGAGATGGGCCGCATCGTGCGCGCGGTGCGCGCGCGCGGCGGCTTCACCCTGGTCGACGAGATCTACCTGGGCCTGAGCTACGACGAACGCTTCGGCCACAGCGCGCTGGCGCACGGCGTCGGGCACGGCGACGACGTGATCTCCATCAACAGCTTCTCGAAGTACTTCTCGATGACCGGCTGGCGCCTCGGCTGGCTGGTGCTGCCGCCGGCGCTGGTGCCGGCGGTCGAGAAGCTGGCGCAGAACCTGTTCATCTGCGCCTCGACGATCGCGCAGCAGGCGGCGCTGGCCTGCTTCGAGCCCGAGTCGATCGCCGAGTACGAACGCCGGCGGCAGGAGTTCCGGGCGCGCCGCGACCTCGTCGTGCCGGCGCTGAATGCCATGGGCCTGACCGTGCCGGTGCTGCCGGACGGCGCGTTCTACGCCTGGGCCGACTGCTCGGCGCACACGGCCAGCAGCTGGGATTTCGTGTTCGAGGCGATGCGCGCGGCGCAGGTCGCGCTGACGCCCGGACGCGACTTCGGCCACCACGGCAGCGAACGCTGGCTGCGCCTCTCGTACGCCAATTCGCTGCCGCAATTGCAGGAAGCCCTGTCGCGCCTGGACACCTGGCTGTTGCGCCGGTCGTGAACCTGTCCCGCCACCGGGCCCCCGGTTGGTGAGCGTGTGTTAACAGGCACCGGCCGACCGGGCTTTTTCACGCATTCGCCGCCAAGGGCTGCACTAAGCTGCCGCAGTGAGCTTTTCGAGCCCCCCGTCGCGGCCCGGACCGGCCGATTCCGAGCCGGCGGAGCCCTCCCCCCCGACGCTGCCGCCGACCGCCGCGGACCTGGCGCCCTGGGGCGACAGCGACATCATGCCGGCCGGGCCGGTGCCGACGTTCTCGACCAACCCGCCGCCCAAGCGTGAGGGCGACATGCCGACGATCGGCCACATCGGCCGCTACGCGCTCAAGTACAAGATCGGCGCCGGCGGCCTCGGCACGGTCTACGCAGCGCACGATCCGCTGCTGTCGCGGCTGATCGCGATCAAGACGCTGAACCTCGAGATCTCCGCCGAGGAGCGCGACGCGTTCAACGCGCTGTTCCTGAACGAGGCACGCGCGGCCGGCGGGCTGAGCCACCCGCACATCGTCACGGTGTTCGACGCCGGCGTCAGCGACCAGAGCGCCTACATCGCGATGGAGCTGCTCAAGGGCCGCGACCTGCGCCAGCTGCGCCAGGAAGGCTGGCGGCCGACGGCCACGCAGGCGGCGCTGATCGTGCGCCGTGTGGCCGACGCGCTGGCCTATGCGCACAGCAAGGGCGTGGTGCACCGCGACATCAAGCCGGCCAACATCTTCATGGTCGGGCGCACGCAGCCGCGCGTGCTCGACTTCGGCATCGCACGCATCGCGCACCAGCACGACGGGGCCGGCGACGTGGCGGCGGGTTCGCCCTACTACATGGCGCCGGAACAGGCGCGCCAGCAGACGGTGGACCGCCGGGCCGACGTGTTCTCGCTCGGTGTCGTGCTGTACGAGCTGCTCACCGACGAGCGTCCGTTCCGCGGCGCGACGCTCAGCGAGATCACCGCCTCGGTGCTCGAACACCACCCGCCGCGCGCGGACGAGGTCGATCCGGAGGTGCCGGCGGCCCTCGCCGAGATCGCGGCCCGGGCGATGCAGAAGGATCCGGAGCACCGCTACCGCTCGGCGCGCGCGCTGTCGCGCGAGTTGCGCCACTGGCTGGAGGAGAACGCCACGCCGGCCCCGGACAGCGTGCCTGCCGGCGAGGCCGGCACGCCGGTGGCGCACCAGCGGCGCCGCTGGGTGCTGGCCGGCGCCGCCGCCGCGCTGCTGGTGGTCGGTGCCGCGTGGTGGGCCTGGACGGCCACCCACCATGCGCCCGAGGCGCCGCCGGTGGCCGCCACGCCCGAGCCGGCCGCGGCGCCGGCGGTCGACACCGCCCGGGCAGGCGCCCCGACCGTTGCGCCCGCCGTGCCGGCTCCACCGGTGACGGCCTCGGCGGCCGAACCGACCCCGCCGGTCGCCGAAGCCTCGCCGCCGGCCCCGCCCCCCGCTCCGGTCATC
>JAHBZL010000012.1 GCA_019635485.1 Piscinibacter sp.
CTGCAGCGTGCGCGTGCCTGCGTCGGCGGCGATCAGGGCGGCCGCCGAGCGCGAGAGCGCGGCCTCGACGACGAGGACCTCGTGCCCGTCGCGCAGCCCGAGGAAGGCGCTGGCCGTGCACTCCTCGGCCAGCGCCACCAGGTGCGGCCGCGCCCGCGGCCGCAGGTCCGAGGCCCCGAGGAAGGCCTCGGCCAGGCGCACGACGCCGGCCGCGAGTTCGTAGCCCTGCCCTTCGCGCGCGAGCCGCACGTGGCCCAGCCCGATCAGGGTGTTGAGCAGGCGCAGCAGCGTCGGCTTCGGGATCGCGGTCAGCTGCGCCAGCTCGGCCAGCGTCAGCGCACGGCGCGCCGCGGCCACGCAGTCGAGCACCTCGAAGCCGCGCGCGAGCGCATTGACGGTGTCGGACTTGTCGTCGTCGCGGGCGGGCATGCGGGTCGGCCGCGGGCCGGAGCAGGAGGTGGCGCGGATTGTAGGGACCGGACCGACGCGCGGCAACGGATTTCGGAACTTGATTCCGAAATCCGTGCGGCCCCGGATGACGTTCGGCTCACGCAGGTCGGCGCACTCCCTCGCACCGCCACGCCCACCGGGGACGGGCGCGCTGGGCCGTCTGCGGACAAACGGGAGCGGGTGCGCGCGGCGCGCGCGCAGTAGGCGCGGCTCAGGCCCGGTGGAGCGTGGGCAGCAGCCGCGTCACGCGGCGAGGTCGTAGCGTTCGCGCAGGTCGTCGACGATGGCTCGGAAGTCGTCCTGGTAGCCGATGCCCTGGTAGAGGTCGCGGATGTCCCAGGTGCGGCCCTGCGCGTCCTCCGCCGGCAGCACCGGCCCGGCGATCGGCCCGGCGTCCGGCCGCTGCGCCGCCAGCGCGGCCACCGCCGGCAGGGCGTTCAGCCGAACCTGCACCATGGCCCGCAGCTGCTCTGCGGAGCGTGTCTCGCGTCCCATCGCCGTCCTCGCCGGTTGCCCGTGTCGTTCGTGCAGGGACTGTAGCGCCATCCGTCCGCGCGACCGGATCGCTGGGGATTGAGCGCGGCGCCGCTCAGGCCTCGCCCAGCGGCAGCGCGGTCTTGTAGCGCACCTGCTTCAGCGCGAAGCTGGAGCGGATTTTCTCGACCTCCTTCATCGGCGACAGCTGCTCGATGATGAAGCGCTCCAGCGCGGCCATGTCGGGCACGGCGACGCGGATCAGGTAGTCGGCGTCGCCCGTCATCAGGTAACACTCCATCACCTCGTCGCGCGCGCACACCTTGGCCTCGAAGGCCTCCAGCGCGGCGCGGGTCTGCTGCTTCAGGCTGATCGAGATGAAGACGTTCAGGTGCAGGCCCAGCTGCTTCGCGTCGAGCAGCGCCACGTACTGCCGGATCAGCCCCCGTGCCTGCAGTGCCTTGACGCGCGCCAGGCAGGGCGACGGCGAGAGGTGCACGCGCCGCGCCAGATCGACGTTCGGCAGCGAGGCGTCGGCCTGCAGTTCGCGCAGGATGCGCAGATCGATGGCGTCGAGATCCATGGGTGCTCCGATATGGGACTTCGGCCGCATTTTGTGCTGCAAACAGCGCCGGAAACGGTCGAACGCAGCCAGAAATGCCGCCCGATGAAGCCTACAGTGCCGGATCAGGAGACGACGATCATGAAAGCACCTGCCCTCCCGATCCCCACGCCCGTCGACGCCGACAGCGATCCCGTCGAGACCGCGGAGTGGCAGGCCGCGCTGGACTCGCTGCTGCACAACGGCGGCCCGGCGCGCGTGCGCGAGATCATGGACCGCCTCGCCGCGGTGGCACGCCGGCCCGAGATCGGCTGGCAGCCGGCGCACGGCACGCCCTACGTCAACACGATCCCGGCCGCGCAGCAGCCGCCCTTCCCGGGCGACCTGGCGATCGAGGAACGCCTCGCCTCGCTGATGCGCTGGAACGCGCTGGCGATGGTGGTGCGCGCGAACAAGGCCTACGGCGAACTCGGCGGCCACATCGCGAGCTACGCGAGCGCGGCCGACCTGTTCGAGGTCGGCTTCAACCACTTCTTCCGCGCCGGCGACGCGGCCGGCGGCGCCGACCTCGTCTTCTACCAGCCGCATTCGGCCCCGGGCGTGTACGCGCGCGCCTTCCTCGAAGGCCGCCTGTCGGAGGCCGATCTCGCGCACTACCGGCAGGAGCTCGGCGCGGCGCGCCAGGGCGCGCGCGGGCTGAGCAGCTATCCGCACCCCTGGCTGATGCCGGACTTCTGGCAGTTCCCGACCGGCTCGATGGGCCTGGGGCCGATCAGCTCCATCTACCAGGCGCGCTTCATGCGCTACCTGCAGCACCGCGGCCTGCAGGACACGCACGGGCGCCGCGTCTGGGGCGTGTTCGGCGACGGCGAGATGGACGAGCCGGAGAGCATGAGCGCGCTGACGCTGGCCGCGCGCGAGCGGCTCGACAACCTGATCTGGGTCGTCAACTGCAACCTGCAACGGCTGGACGGCCCGGTGCGCGGCAACGGCCGCATCGTCGACGAACTGGAGGCGCTGTTCTCCGGCGCGGGCTGGCGCGTCATCAAGCTGGTGTGGGGCTCGGACTGGGACGGCCTGTTCGCGCGCGACGCCGGTGGCGCGCTGCCGCGTGCCTTCGCGAACACCGTCGACGGCCAGTTCCAGACCTTCGCCGCCAAGGACGGGCGCTACAACCGCGACCACTTCTTCGGCCAGGACCCGCAGCTCGCCGCGCTCGCGCAGGGCCTGACGGACGAGCAGATCGACCGCCTGAAGCGCGGCGGGCACGACCTGGTGAAGATCCACGCGGCCTACCACGCGGCACTGCAGACCGTCGACCGGCCCACCGTGATCCTCGCGCAGACCAAGAAGGGCTACGGCATGGGCGAGGCCGGCCAGGGCCGCATGACGACGCACCAGCAGAAGAAGCTCGAGCGCGAGGACCTGATCGCATTCCGCAACCGTTTCGCGCTGCCGCTGTCGGACGAGCAGGCCGCCGCACTCGAATTCTTCCGCCCCGCGCCGGACAGCCCCGAGCTGCAGTACCTGCACGCGCGGCGCCGCGCGCTCGGTGGCGTCGTGCCGGCCCGGCGCGGCCGCGCGGCCGCGGTGCCGGTGCCGCCGGCGGCGAAGTACGCCGAGTTCGCGCTGCGCGCGCAGGGCAAGGAGATGAGCACGACGATGGCCTTCGTGCGCATGCTGACCAACCTGCTGAAGGACGAGACGCTCGGTCCGCGCGTCGTGCCGATCGTCGCGGACGAGGCGCGCACCTTCGGCATGGCCAACCTGTTCAAGCAGGTGGGCATCTACTCGAGCGCGGGGCAGACCTACGAGCCCGAGGACATCGGCTCGCTGATGAGCTACCGCGAGGCGACCGACGGCCAGATCCTCGAGGAAGGCATCAGCGAGGCCGGGGCGCTGAGCAGCTGGACGGCCGCGGCCACGAGCTACTCGGCCCACGGGCAGGCGATGCTGCCGTTCTACATCTACTACTCGATGTTCGGCTTCCAGCGCGTCGGCGACCTGATCTGGGCCGCTGCCGACCAGCGCGCACGCGGCTTCCTGCTGGGCGCGACGGCCGGCCGCACGACGCTCGGCGGCGAGGGCCTGCAGCACCAGGACGGCAGCAGCCTGGTGCAGGCGTCCGCGGTGCCGAACTGCCGCGCCTACGACCCCTGCTTCGCCGGCGAGTTCGCGGCGATCGTCGATCACGGCATGCGCCAGATGCTCGAACGGCAGGAGGACGTCTTCTACTACGTCACGCTGATGAACGAGAACTACGCGCAGCCGAGCCTGCCGGACGGTGCGGAGGCGGACGTCGTCAAGGGCCTGTACCGCTTCGCGCCCGCAGCGTCAGGCACCGGTCCGGCCCGCGTGCGGCTGGTCGGCTCCGGCACCATCCTGCGCGAGGTCATCGCGGCGGCCGAGCTGCTCGAGACCGATTGGCAGGTGGGCGCCGAGGTCTGGAGCGCGACCAGCTTCAGCGAGCTGGGGCGCGAGGCGCGCGAGGTGGAGCGCTGGAACCGCCTGCATCCGCAGCAGCCGCCGCGCGAGAGCCACCTGCTGCGCTGCCTCGGCGGGCCGGCCCCGATCGTCGCCGCGAGCGACTACGTGCGCGCCTGGCCGCAGCTGGTCGCTGGCCACCTGCAGGCGCCGTTCACGGCGCTGGGCACCGACGGCTTCGGGCGCAGCGACACGCGTGCCGAACTGCGCCGCTTCTTCGAGGTCGACCGCCACCAGATCGTGCTGGCGGCACTGAGCGCGCTGCAGGCGCAGGGCCAGGTCGAACCGGCCGTCTGCGCGGCAGCGATCGCCCGCTACGGCATCGACGCAGAGCAGACCCCGGCCTGGGAGCGCTGAGCGCGAGCGCCGCGCTCAGGGCGCGCCGCGAGCAGCCGCCCGCCCGCGCGGCGCCGGTGCGCCGCGGCCCAGGCTCGCGGTCACCAGCGCGGCGGCCAGCGTGACCAGCCACGAGAAGTAGATCCAGAGCAGGAACACCGGAAACGCCGCGAAGGTGCCATAGACGGTGCGGTAGGTCGGGATCTGCAGCACGTAGGCCGCGAAGCCGCGCTTGCCGAGCTCGAAGCCGATGCCGGCGAGCAGCCCGCCGGCCAGCGCATCGCGCCGCCGCACGGCGGTGTTGGGCACCAGGATGAACAGCGCCGCCAGCACCAGCGAACCGAGCAGCGCCGGGCCGAAGGTCAGCGCGACCTGCAGCCAGGCCGGCACGCTGCCGATCAGGCCGAGCGAGGCGCTCAGCACGACCGAGGTCGCCCACAGGCTCGCACCGAGCACCGGAGGCCCGACCGCCAGCATCACCAGGTACAGGCCGAGACGGCGCAGCAGCGGGCGCGGCCGGCGCACGCCCCAGATCTGGTTCAGCGCGTTCTCCACCGTCAGCAGCAGCGCGAGCGCCGTCGCGAGCAGGAACAGCGAGCCGACCAGCGTGAGCCCGTGCGCGTTGCCGGCGAACTGCCCGAGGTGGTCGAGCACCGTGCGGGCGAGCTGCGGCGGCAGCAGGCTCGCGAGCAGCTGGTCCTCGATGGCCTGTTCGAGGCGCCGGAAGATCGGGAAGCGCGCGAACAGCGCGAAGCACACCGCGAACAGCGGCACGATCGACAGCACGGTCGTGAACGTGAGGCTGCCGGCGATCTGCGCCAGGTGTTCCTCCCGGGCACGCCGCACGATGTGGCGGGTCAGGCTGAACATCAGAGGAAGCGGGCCGCGTCGCGGCGGGCGCGATGGTAACCGCGCCGCAGCCCGGCCCGCGGGCGCTCGTCGCTAGGGCGCGAACGGCAGCGAGAGATAGTGCCGCCCGAGCGCGGTCAGTTCGCCGTCGGCGGCGAGCAGGCTGGTGTGGTGGGGGTCGCTGGACCAGCGGCCCGTGAACCACGCGTAGCGGAACACGTCGGCGCGGCTCTCGCACAGCGCCACCATCTCGGCCATCTGGGCCTTCTGCTTGTCGACCGTGTCGATCTGGGCCGCGCCATCGCCGGTGTGCCAGTTGGCGAACTCGGTGACCCAGAACGACTTGCCGTACTTCATCAGGCGGTCGAGCTGGCCGGCGAGGCCGTAGTCGTACCAGTGGAACGCGAGGTGGTCGATCTGCGGGTCACGGCCGCCCTGCGCGCCGCGGTAGGCGGCATAGAACGCGTCCAGCCAGACGACCGGGTCGGCGTAGCCGGCCAGCGTGCCCCAGGTGATCGCCGGGCCGACCAGCTGCACGCCGGTCCGTGCCGCCACGGCCTCGTAGCGGGGCCACAGCGCCGCGGCCTGCGCCGGCGTGAGGTTGGCCTGGTCGGTCAGGTTCGGCTCGTTGAGCAGCAGCAGGTAGCGGATGGACGGGTTGCCCATCAGGAAGGCCTCGGTCTGCGCGGCGTCGAAGTTGCCGTTCCACAGCATCGGCACGAAATCCATGCCGTACAGCGCACGGTGGTCCGTCGGCACGCTGCTGCGCGGCCGCAGGCCCCAGCCGTACCACCAGCTGACACCGGGCGCGAGCGCCGCGAGGTCCGCCGCACTGGCCAGGTCGTAGGCGATGCCGCGCTTGGGGCTCTTGGCGGCAGGTGCCGGTGCCGGTGCCGGTGCCGGCGCAGGCGCAGGCGCCGCGGTCTCCGGCGTCGAGCCCTCACCGCCGCCGCAGGCCGCGAGGCCGCCGGCGGCCAGCGACGACAGCGTGGCAACCAGCAGTTGCCGGCGCTGCAGTCCCGGCACGTCAGGCACGGGCTCGGGGCGCGGGCTGCACATGGGATCCTCCTGGCATCTCGTTCTGCGATCGGCCGCGATCGTTCCCGGCTTCCTCGCGGCCGACAAGCACTCTTTCCTCCGGTTGCGGCAGTGACGCTTCCCGCACTCCGCCGCCGGCCCGCGCTGAACCTTGCAGCGGATCGGCCCGCCGGCCGCGTCTCAGCCCTTCAGCCGGTACCCCGAGGCATAGACCGACTCGATGCTCAGCGGCGTGGCCTGCTGCATCGAGACCCGGCGGCACTTGCGCCGCAGCTTGTAGACGTGCTGCTCGATCGAGCGCCGGTTGCCGGCCTCGGCGCGCTCGTGCACGGCGGCGGACAGCGTCTCGGCCGGCGTGATGCGCCCGGGCCGCTCGAACAGCACGCGCAGCAGCTGGCACTCGCGCGCGGTCAGGCGCACCTCGTGGCCGGGCGCGGCTAGCGTGCGCTGCACGACATCGAGCGAATACACGCCGACGTGCAGGTGCTGCCGCGCCCGCGCGGCAGCCCGCGCACGCACCCGCCCCAGCACCCGCTGCACGAGCCCGGCGGCACCCTCGGCGTCGGTGGCGTAGTCGTCCGCGCCGGACATCAGCGCCTGGGCGATCGACGCCGCGTCGCCGGCGCCGACCACGATGATCGGCACGCGCGCCGCGGTCTGCGCCTGCAGGCGTTCCAGCCAGGGGCGCGACGCGGCGCCGCCATCCAGCACGAGGATCGCGTCGAAGGCCTTCTCGCGCCACGCGTGCAGCAACGCGTCCGGCGCGGAGAACTGTTCGACCGGGATCGCGCGGGCCTCGAAGGCCCCTAGCGTGTCACTGTCCGTCGCGGGCGGCGTCCAAAGCGCTGCGATCCTCACCGGCCGGCGCGATGGCGCTGCAGGCCCGCGGCGGATCGATCTGCCGGCGCCTGCGGCGCGGCCGTGAACTCGTTCATGTTTTCCGTTCCCTGTACGTCCGTTCTTGTTGTCCGGCCGTGAAGCCGGGGCGACCGCCTGGATCGCACCGCAACGCGAATGCAAGAGGCGTTCCGCGACGCATGATGCCCGGAAACGGACCTACCAGTCGGCGAGGACCTCCTCGGCCAGCGCGAAGCCGGTGCTCGCGCCGGTGCCGCTGGTCACGACCACGATGCGCGCGGCATCGCCCAGCGGCGCGACCAGCACGTCCTCGTCGTGGCCGACCGGGTAGTGCCCGACCCAGCGCTCGACCACCGGGCAGGCGGGCAGTGCGAGCAGCTCGTGCAGCTGCGTGAGGATCAGCGCATCGACCGCCTCGCTCGCCGCGGGACCGAACGGGCCGGCCGCCTCGTCGTCGTGGTGCGAATCGCCGACCACCAGCGTCCCGTCGCGGCTCTGCACCGCGATGACGTGGATGCCATGCCCCAGGCACTCGGGCAGTTCGGCCTGCAGCTCCGCCCGCAGCGCGGCCGCCGCCGGGAGCCCGGCGAAGCCGCCGTAGCGCACCAGGCTCAGATCGCCCAGCACCGCGCCGGGCAGGCGCAGGCCCGCCGGCGGGCGGACCCGCAGCATCTGCAGACGCGTCAGGCGCAGCCGGTACGCATCGAGCACGCCGGCGCCGACGCCGCTGAGCGCCGTGCCGGGGCAGAGCACGACCCGCGTGCCGTGCAGCGTGCGCCGCGCGGTGCGCACGGCCGGCGCGTCGACCTCGAGCACGGTCTCGCTCCAGAAGAAGCGCACGCCGTGCGACTGGGCGAGCCACGCGGCCAGCCGCGGCAGCGCATCGCGCGACTCGACACGCAGCTCGTGCGGCGAGTGCAGCGCGGCGCGCATCTGCGGATGCAGTTCCGGGACCCGGCGGCGCGCTGCGGCGCCCTCCAGCAGTTCGCAACCGGCGCCCATCGCGCCCGCCGCAAACGCTTCGAGCACACGCACCGCCGACGGCCGCCGCGCGACGACCCACGCACCACGCTGCTCGATGGCGATGCCGGCCGCGGTGGAGACCTCGTCCCACACCTCGCGCGAACGGCACGCCCGGTTCCACGCGCGGCCGGCCTGACCGCTGACGGTGACGAAGCCGAAATTGCGCACCGAGGCGCCGACGCAGCGCGCATCGCGCTCGACCACCGCGACGCGCCAGCCGCGCCGAACGCCGGCCAGCGCGTGCGCGAGGCCGACGATGCCGGCGCCGACGACGATCAGGTCGAACGCGCTGTCGCTCACGGCGTGCCCGGAGGGGTTCCGTGTTCAGGCGTCGCGCGGCAGGCGCAGCACCGGCCAGGCGTGAACCTGAGCGTGGGCGAGCAGCCGCTCGTCCGGGTCCACGGCCACCGGGAAGCCCACCGCCTGCAGCAGAGGCAGGTCGTTGGCGGAATCGCTGTACGCATGGGCCTGCGCCAGCGCCTGCGTGGCGTCCTCCCCCAGTGCCGCCAGCCAGGCCTGCAGGCGCGCCACCTTGCCTTCGCGCATGTTCAAGGTGCCGGTGGTGCGGCCGGTGTAGCGGCCGCCGGACTGCTCGAGCTCGGTGGCGATAAGCTGCGCGAACCCGAGCGCCGCGGCGGTCGGCTCGGCGATCAGGCGATTCGTCGCGGTGGTCAGCACCAGGCGGTGCCCGGCATCGCGATGCCGCGCCACCAGCGCCCGCGCCGCCGGCGGGATGCGCGGCAGCACCTCGTCGTGCAGGAAGCGCTCGCGCCAGGGGGCCCAGAACGCCGCGTCGTGGCCGGCCAGCAGGCTGGCATAGAAGTCGCTGAACGCCGCGACCGACACCGTGCCGCTGCGGTAGCCGGCCTCCATGTGCGCGTTGCGCTCGCGCCAGTCCGCCGGCACCTGCCCGTGGCGGATCAGGAACTCGCACCACAGCACGTCGCTGTCGCCGGACAGCAGCGTGTGGTCCAGGTCGAACAGCGCCAGCGTCATCGGCCTGCGCGCGACGTCGCCTTCACTGCGGCGCGGCCGGGATGCCCAGCTCGCGCAGCGCCGCTCCGACCGCATCGACCGCCTGCTGCATCTCGAGCCGGCCGATCGCGCCGATGCAGCCGACGCGGAAGGTCTCCAGCGTCGTCAGCTTGCCCGGGTAGAGCATGAAGCCGCGCTGCTTGGCGGCGGCGTAGAAGCGCTTGAACTCGTAGGCGGGATGCTCCGGCGCGTGGAAGGTCACGATGATCGGCGCCTGGTGCACCGGTTTCAGGAAGGGCCGCAGGCCGAGCGCCTGCAGCCCGTCGACCAGCGTGCGGCAGTTGTCCTGGTAGCGCGCCAGCCGCGCCGGCTGGCCGCCCTCCTCCTCGAACTGCGCGATCGCCTCGGACAGCGCGACGACCACGTGCGTGGGCGGCGTGAAGCGCCACTGGCCGGTCTTCTCCATGTAGACATGCTGGTCGTGCAGGTCCATCGCGAGGCTCTGGCTGTGCCCGGCGCAGCCGTCCAGGATGGCCCGGCGCAGGAACACGAAGCCCATGCCCGGCACACCCTCCAGGCACTTGCCGCTGGCGGCGACGAGCGCGTCGAAGCGCACGCGGCGCGCGTCGATCGGCAGCGCCGCGAAGCTGCTCATCGCGTCGACGATCAGGCCGCGGCCCTGGCGCTCGCAGGCCGCCGCCACCTCCTCGAGCGGGTTCAGCACGCCGGCGCCCGTCTCGCAGTGGATCAGCACCACGTGCGTGATGCTGCGGTCGGCCTGCAGGCGCGCCTCCAGTGCGGCCGGCGAGACCGGCGCGTCCTCGTCGAAGGCCAGCACGCTGCAGCGGCGCCCCATCAGCTGCGTCAGCTTCGCGGCACGCTTGCAGTACGCGCCGTTGTCCAGCACCAGCACGTGGCCGTCGCGCGGCACCACGGTCGCCACCGCGGCCTCGACGCTGAAGGTGCCACTGCCCTGCAACGGCACCACCACGTGGCTGTCCTGCCCGTGCACGATCTCGAGCAGCCGTCGGCGCACGCTGGCCGTGACGGCGTTGAAGTCGCCGTCCCACGAGCCCCAGTCGTGCAGCATCGCGAGCTTGGTGCGCAGCGTGGTGGTGAGCGGCCCCGGCGTCAGCAGGATGCGGTCGCGGTCCATGTGGTCTCCTCGTTCTTCAGGCCCGCCAGGCCTGGGTGCGGCGGTCGACGATCCAGGCCAGCGCCATGAAGGCCAGCATCGCGACGCTCGACGCCGCGGTGATCAGCACGGCCATCGCTGCCGCGGCGCCGGTCTCGCCGGCCTCGTCGAGGTTCAGGATCGCGATCGCGGCGACCTTGGTCTCGGGCGAGTACAGGAACACGACGGCCGAGATGGTGGTCATCGCGTTGATGAAGAAGTAGCGTGCGATGTCGATCAGCGCCGGCGTGCACACCGGCAGCGTGACGCGCCGCAGCGTGACCCAGAACGGCACCTTCAGCGAGGCCGACACCGCCTCGAACTCCGCGTCCATCGCCTTCAGCGCGGTCACGGCGGTCAGGTGGCCGGTGGTGTAGAAGTGCGCGATCGTGCAGATCGTCAGCAGCGCCATCGTGTGGTACAGGCCGCCGAGCGGATTGCCCGGCGCGTTGAAGAAGAAGATGTAGCCCAGGCCGAGCACCAGCCCGGGCACGGCCATCGGCAGCATCGCGAGCAGCCGCACCGCGGCGCGCAGCGGCGCGGCGCCCTGCGTCTTCTCCAGCAGGTAGGCGCCGGCGAACACCAGCGTGGTGCCGAACAGCGCGGTGCCGGCAGCCATCGTGAGGCTGTTCAGGAACGCCGTGCCGACCTCGGCGTCGACCAGGCCCATCGTGTAGTGCGCCAGCGTCGGGCTCAGGTTGTACGGCCACAGCCGGGCGAAGGACGCGAACACCGCCATGCCGATCATCGCCAGCACGGCCGCCGACACGGCGGCGCAGTAGGCGGTGGCGAGCCCGTCGCGCCAGCGCTTGCGGCCCGGCCGGTACGGCACCGCGCGGGCGGTGATGAGCGCCGTCTGCCGGCCGGCGACCCAGCGGTCCACGGCGAAGGTCAGCACCGCCGGCGCCAGCAGCAGCAGCGCGACGACCGCGCCACGCGGGAAGTCCTGCTGGCCGATGACGAGCTGGAACACGTCGGTCGCGAGCATGTTGAAGTTGCCGCCGATCACCTTCGGGATGCCGAAGTCGGTGATGACCAGCGTGAAGCTGACCAGCGCCGCCGAGATCAGGCCGTACTTCGCGCCCGGCAGCGTGACGGTGAAGAAGCGCCGCCACGCCCCCGTGCCCATCGAGTGGGCCGCCTCGTACAGGCGCGCGTCGGCCGCGCCGAGTGCGGTGACCAGGATCATCAGCACGTGCGGGAAGACAGCGAAGCATTCGGCCAGCGCGACGCCCGGCGCGCCGTAGATCGACTCGATGCCCAGCGCCTGCATCGCCCCCTTCAGCACGCCCTGGTTGCCGAACCAGTAGATCAGCGAGATCGCCGCCAGCAGCGACGGCGCCAGCAGCGGCAGCAGCGTGATGCCGCGGAACAGCGGCTTCCAGCGCATCGCGGTGCGGCGCAGCGCGTAGGCGAACGCGAACGCGGCCGGCACCGTCAGCACGGTGACCAGCAGCGAGATGCCGAGGCTGTTGCCCAGCGAGCGCAGCAGCGCCGGCGTCTTCGCGTAGGCGACGAAGTTGGCCAGCCCGGCGAAGCGGCCCTGGGCGTCCTGCAGCGACTTCTGCAGGATCGCCAGCAACGGCGCGGCCAGGAACGCCAGCATCAGCACCAGCACCACCGCGAGCGCGGCGTGCGCGACGAACTGTGTCGGGTCGGTGCGGGCACGCGGCACGGTCGGTGCAGCGCCCGGCAGCGGGCCGGCGATGGCGCTCACGAAAACACCCGCAGGCGTTCCGGCAGCAGCTTCAGCGGCAGGCGCGAGCCGGCGGCCAGGCGCTGCTCGGACAGGAAGTTCAGCGACAGCACCACCGCCATCCGCTGCCCGCCCAACGCGGCGCCGCCCACGGTCACCAGGCAGTACGAGCCGAGGAACTCGATGTGCTCGATGTCGGCCTCGAAGACGTTCGCATCGCCCGGGGCGATCGGCCGCGCGAGCACGTCCTCCGGGCGCAGGTAGACGGTCACCGCGTCGCCCGGCGCGCCGTGGCCGGCCAGGCCGTTGCCCTGGAACTCGGTCGCGCCGATGCGCAGCCGGCCTTCGGCGGTGCGGGTGGCCGGCAGCGCGTTGATGCGGCCGACGAAGTCGGCGACGAAGGGCGTGCGCGGATCGCGGTAGACCTCCAGCGGCGTGCCGACCTGCTCGATCGCACCCTGGTTCATCACGACGATGCGGTCGGCGACCGACAGCGCCTCCTCCTGGTCGTGCGTGACCATGATCGTGGTCACGCCGAGCTGCCGCTGCAGCGCCTTGATCTCCTGGCGCAGATGCACACGCACGATCGCATCCAGCGCCGAGAGCGGCTCGTCCAGCAGCAGCAGGCCGGGCGCGGTGGCCAGCGCGCGCGCCAGCGCGATGCGCTGCTGCTGGCCACCCGACAGCTGCGCCGGGTACTTGGCCTCGCTGCCCGGCAGGCCGACCAGCGCGAGCAGCTCGGCGACGCGCTCGCGCACCTTCGCCTTCGGCTGGCGGCGGTTGACCAGCCCGTAGGCGACGTTGTCCGCCACCGTCAGGTTCGGGAACAGCGCATAGGACTGGAACACGATGCCGTAGTCGCGCTGCGCCGGCGGCAGCGCGGTGACGTCGCGCCCCGCCTGCAGCAGACGGCCTCGCGTGGGGGTCTCCAGCCCGGCGATGATGCGCAGCAGCGTCGTCTTGCCGCAGCCCGAAGGGCCGAGGAAGCAGACGAACTCGCCCCGGCCGACCTCCAGGTCGACGCCCTGCAGCGCCGTGAAGGCGCCGAACTGCTTGGCGACGCCCTCCAGCCGCAGGTAAGGGTCCGGCGCCGTGCCGGGGCGGCCGGAGTTCACTTCTTCGGCTCGGCCTTCGCGTTGTAGCGCCGGGTCCACTCGGCCAGGATGCGCTCGCGGTTCTCGGCCGCCCAGGCGAAGTCCAGCTTCACGAGGCGCGACTCGTAGTCCTTCGGCACGTTCGGCAGCGGCGCCGCGACGCCCGGCTGCGCGGTGATCGCGAAGTTCTTGCCGTACAGCACCATCGCATCCTTGCTGCTGGCCCAGTCGGCCAGCTTCTTCGCCGCCGCCAGGTTCTTCGTGCCCTTGTGGATCGCGAAGGATTCCAGGTCCCAGCCCAGGCCTTCCTTCGGGAACACGAGGTCGATCGGCGCCCCCTTGGCCTTGTTCGAGTTCGCGCGGTACTCGAAGCTGATGCCGACCACGTACTCGCCGCTGGCGGCCATGTTGCAGGGCTTGGAGCCCGAATGCGTGTACTGCGCGATGTTCTCGTGCAGGCCGTCCATGAACTTCCAGCCGCCGCCCTTGCCGGCGTCGTCGCCCCACAGCGACAGCCAGGCGGTGACGTCGAAGAAGCCGGTGCCCGACGACGCCGGGTGCGGCATGACGATCTGGCCCTTGTAGGCGGGCTTCAGCAGGTCCTTCCACGACTCGGGCTTCGGGATCGACTTCTTGGCCGCCTCGACGGTGTTGAAGCAGACCGTCGCGCCCCAGACGTCCATGCCGAACCAGGCCGGCGGGCTCTTCTTGTCCCGGTACTGCGACATGATCGCGTCCAGGTTCAGCGGCGCGTAGGGCTCGAGCATGCCGTTGCGGTCCAGCAGCGCGAGGCTCGAAGCGGCCACGCCCATCACCGCGTCGGCCTGCGGATTGCCCTTCTCGGCCAGCAGCTTGGCGGTGATCACGCCGGTCGAGTCGCGCACCCACTTCAGCTCGATGTCCGGGTTGACCTTGTTGAAGCCCTCCTGGTAGGCCTTCAGCTGGTCGGTCTCCAGCGCGGTGTAGACGAGCAGCTGGGTCTTCTGCGCGGCGGCGGTGCCGGCCAGGCCGGTGAGCAGCAGCGCCGCCACGGGACCGATCAGGGACTTCGGGATCATCTGTACCTCCTCGTATGCCCTCGCGGGGCGGGTCGTGCCGAACGTGGAGCCGGGACTCTGGCAGTCCGCGGCGACATCGTGATGACATGGACTCCGGGAATCATCTTCACGGCGTGCTCGCCAGTGTGTCAACTATTTTTTGAAGATTGTTGACAATCGACGATCACACCCCTCTAATGCCGCCATGAAGACCGCGCACGCGCCGCATGGCGCCACGCCCACCCCGACGTCCGCCGATCCCGTAGCGAAGCCCGTGCCAGGCTCCGAGGCCGCTTCGCAGGCGACCATCGCGCTGCTGCAGGCGCACTCGCTGTCCTCGGCGGTGCAGGCCGAGATCGAACGCCTGATCCTGTCCGGCGAGCTCGCCCCCGGCGCCAAGCTGACCGAGGCGCTGCTCGCCGAGCGGCTGGGGGTCTCGCGCGGGCCGATCCGCGAGGCCTTCCGCGTGCTCGAGGAGGCCGGCCTGGTCCGGCAGGAGAAGAACCGGGGCGCGTTCGTGCGCAGCATCCCGCTCGACGAGGCGCGCGAGATCTTCGACCTGCGCGTGATCCTCGAGGAAGCCGCCGTGCGCCACCTCGCCGAGCACATCACGCCGGAACAGTTGCGCGCGCTGCGCACCATGGTCGAGCAGATGGAGCGCCTCGTGCGCGACGGGCACAACACCAGTGCAAGCGACCAGTACCACCTGCTGAACCTCGCGTTCCACGAGGCGCTCGTCGACAGCGTCGGCAACCGCAAGCTCGCGACGCTGTACCGCCGGCTCGTCAAGGAACTCTCGCTGCTGCGGCGCGCCAACCTGGCGGGCGGCCGGCAGATCCCGGTCTCGGCCTCCGAGCACCGCGCGGTGCTCAAGGCGATCGCCGCCGGCGACGCCGACGCGGCCGGCCAGGCGCTGCGCGCCCACGTGATCGAGAGCAAGGAGCGCACACTGAAGAACCAGGGCGGCCCGACCCCCGGGTCGGCCGGCGCTGCCGGTGCAGCGACAAGGAAGATCCGCCATGCTTGAAGTCAACGGCCGGGGCTACCGGCCCGCCACCCAGCCCACGGTCGTCGTCTGCGTCGATGGCTGCGAGCCGGAATACATCGCGCAGGCCGTCGCCGCCGGGTCGATGCCGTGGATGGCGCGCACGCTCGCGCAAGGCACCGCGCTGATCGCCGAATGCGTGGTGCCGAGCTTCACCAACCCGAACAACCTGAGCATCGTCACCGGCGCGCCGCCATCCGTGCACGGCATCTGCGGCAACTACCTCTACGACCCGGCCACGGGCACCGAGGTGATGATGAACGACCCGAAGTGGCTGCGCGCGCCGACCATCCTGGCCGCGCTGGCCGACGCCGGCCAGCGCTGCGCGGTCGTCACCGCGAAGGACAAGCTGCGCCGGCTGCTCGGCCACGGCATGCGCGGCATCTGCTTCTCGTCCGAGAAGGCGGATGTCGCCAGCGAGGCCGAAAACGGCATCGCCGGCGTGCTGGCGCTCGTGGGCCAGCCGCTGCCCGACGTCTACAGCGCCGCGCTGTCGGAGTTCGTGTTCGCCGCCGGCGTGCAGCTGATGCGCACGCGCCGGCCGGACGTCACCTACCTCAGCACCACCGACTACATCCAGCACAAGCACGCCCCGGGCACGCCGGGCGCGAACGACTTCTACGCGATGATGGACCGCTACCTCGGCGAGTTCGACGCGCTGGGCTGCGTGATCGCGCTGACGGCGGACCACGGCATGAACCCGAAGACCGGCATGGACGCGAAGCCGGATGTCATCTACCTGCAGGACCTGCTGGACGGCTGGCTCGGCGCGGCGGCCGCGCGCGTGATCCTGCCGATCACCGACCCGTACGTCGTGCACCACGGCGCGCTGGGCTCCTTCGCGACCGTCTACCTGCCCGCGGGCGCGGACCGCGCCGCACTGGCGCGCCGCCTCGCGGCGCAGCGCGGCGTCGAGAGCGTGCACACGCGCGAGCAGGCGGCCGAGCGCTTCGAGCTGCCGGCCGACCGGATCGGCGACCTGGTGATCGTTGCCGAACGCTTCACGGTGCTCGGCACCAGCGCGGCGCGCCACGACCTGAGCGCGCTCGAGGTGCCGCTGCGCTCGCACGGCGGCGTCTCCGAGCAGCGCGTGCCGCTGATCCTGAACCGGCGCCTCGCGGATCTGGATCCGCAGCGGCGCTGGCGCAACTTCGACGCCTTCGACCTGGCGTTGAACCACGCGCAGTGAGGGCGTGACCATGGACGTGCGGCACGAGGCGCTGCGCATCGCGGGCGAGAAGGTCGGCGCCGGGCGCGCCGAGCACATCGCGGTGCACGACCCGTACACGCGGCGGCTCGTCGGCACCGTGCCGAAGGCCACGCTCGCCGAGGTGCGGCGCGCGTTCGACATCGCGCGCGGCTACCGGGCGCGGCTGACCCGCTTCGAGCGCGCCGGCATCCTGAATCGCGCCGCCGACGCGGTGCGGCAGCGCACCGGCGAGATCGCCGCGCTGATCACCGCCGAATCGGGCCTGAGCCTGAAGGACAGCCGCTACGAGGCCGGCCGCGTCGCCGACGTGCTGACCTTCGGCGCGCTGGAGGTGCTGAAGGACGACGGCCAGACCTTCAGCTGCGACATCACGCCGCACGGCCGGCGCCGCCGCGTGCACACGCAGCGCGACCCGCTGCTCGGCGTGATCACCGCGATCACGCCGTTCAACCACCCGATGAACCAGGTGGCGCACAAGGTGGTTCCGTCGGTGGCGACGAACAACCGCATGGTGCTCAAGCCGAGCGAGAAGGTGCCGCTCTCCGCCCTGCTGTTCGCCGACCTGCTCTACGAGGCCGGCCTGCCGCCGGAGATGCTCAGCGTGCTCACCGGCGACCCGCGCGAGATCGCCGACGAGCTGCTAACGAACCCCGCGGTGGACCTGATCACCTTCACCGGCGGCGTCGCGATCGGCAAGTCGATCGCTGCCAGGGCCGGCTACCGGCGCATCGTGCTGGAGCTGGGCGGCAACGACCCGATCATCGTGATGGACGACGCCGACATCGACGAGGCCGCAGGGCTGGCGGTGCAGGGCTCGTACAAGAACTCCGGGCAGCGCTGCACGGCCGTCAAGCGCATGCTGGTGGACGAGAAGGTGGCCGGCGCGTTCACCGAGGCCGTGGTCGAGAAGACCCGCGCCTGGGTGCACGGCGACCCGACCGACGCGGCGACCGACATGGGCACCGTGATCGACGAGCCGGCGGCGCGGCTGTTCGAGCAGCGCGTCGACGAGGCGCTCGCGCAGGGTGCCCGGCTGCTCGCGGGGCACCGGCGCGACGGTGCGCTGTACGCGCCCACCGTGCTCGACCGCGTGCGCCCCGAGATGACGCTCGTGCGCGAGGAGACCTTCGGCCCGGTCTCGCCGATCCTCACCTTCGGCTCGATCGACGAGGCGATCGCGATCGCCAACGGCACCGCGTACGGCCTGTCGTCGTCGGTCTGCACGCAGCGCCTGGACGACATCGCGCGCTTCGTCGCGGAGTTGCAGGTCGGCACGGTGAACGTCCGCGAGGTGCCGGGCTACCGGCTCGAGCTGACGCCGTTCGGCGGCATCAAGGACTCCGGCCTCGGCTACAAGGAGGGCGTGCAGGAGGCGATGAAGAGCTTCACCAACCTGAAGACCTACTCGATGCCGTGGGGCTGAGGCGCGCATGACGACGATCGACGAGATCCAGGGCCTGTTCGAGGCGCGCGGCCACGAGCAGTACAGCGGCGAGCCGGTCACCCAGCTGCAGCACGCGCTACAGACCGCGTCGCTGGCCGAGCAGGCCGGCGCCGACGACGAACTGGTGACGGCGGCGCTGCTGCACGACCTCGGCCACCTGGTGCGCGATCTCGGCGCGACCCCGACGCTGCGCGGGGTCGACGACCTGCACCAGTACATCGCGTTGCCGTTCCTGCGCGGCCTGTTCGGCGAGCGCGTGCTGGGCGCGATCCAGGGCCACGTCGACGCCAAGCGCTACATGTGCGCCACGCGCCCCGGCTACCGCGAGGCGCTCTCGGCCGATTCCGAGCGCAGCCTCGCGCTGCAGGGCGGCGTGTTCGACGCGGGCGAGGCGGCGGCCTTCATCGCACGCCCCGGCGCCTCGGAGGCGGTGCAGCTGCGCCTCTGGGACGACCTGGCGAAGTCCGCCGATGCGGTGACCCCGCCGCTGGCGCACTTCCTCGCGCGCGCGCGCCGCTGCGCGCGCTAGCCAGCCACTTGCGCCTCCGATGCCGGGCCTGAGCTGGCCGATCGCCGCGGCGGTGCTGTTCGGCGCGCTGCTGCACGCCGGCTGGAACGCGCTGGTCAAGTCCGGCAGCGACAAGTCGCTCGACACGGCGCTGGTGCACGCAATGGGGGCCGTGGTCGCGCTGCCGCTGCTGGTCTGGACGGGGCTGCCCCAGCCCGCGGGGCTGCCGTTCATCGCCGCCTCGCTGGTGATCCACGTGGGCTACTACATCACGCTGGCCGGCGCCTACCGGCATGGCGACCTCGGCCTCACCTATCCCATCATGCGCGGCAGCGCGCCGCTGCTGGTGGCACTCGGCAGCGCGCCCTTCCTCGGCGAGGCGCCGAGCGCGGCCGCCTGGGCCGGGGTGCTCGCGATCACGCTGGGTGTCGCGCTGGTCGGCCTGGCCCACCCGGGCGAGACGCTGCACCATCGCCGCGCGCTCGGATTCGCCTTCGCCAACGCGACCATCATCGCGATCTACACGCTGGTCGACGGCCAGGGGGTGCGGCGCGAGGTCGAGGCCGGCGGGCAGGCGATGCGCTACGTGCTGCTGCTGTTCGTGCTCGACGGCCTGCCGTACCCGCTGCTCGTCGCCTGGCAGCGCGGCCGCGCCGGGCGGCCTGCGCTGCTCGCGCATGTGCAGCGCCGCTGGGCCCTGGCCACGCTCGGCGGCGCGGCCTCGATCGGCTCCTACGGCATCGCGCTGTGGGCGATGACCCGGGCGCCGGTGGCGAGCGTCGCGGCGCTGCGCGAGACCTCGGTGCTGTTCGCGACGCTGCTCGGGACCTGGCTGCTGAAGGAGCGTTTCGGCGGGCGCCGCCTGCTCGGCACCGTCGTGATCGTGGCTGGCGTGATCGGCCTGCGGCTGAGCTGACCGTCGCTTCGAAGGACTCTCGGCCGGCCGGCGAACCCTCGAACTCGGCAGGGCTGAAGAATGGTCTATAATGCGAGCTTCTGTCGCGAGGTGGAGCAGTCTGGTAGCTCGTTGGGCTCATAACCCAAAGGTCGCAGGTTCAAATCCTGCCCTCGCAACCACTTCCAGAGACTCGCCGACCGCTGCCAGCAGCAGCCGGTCGGCGGGTTCCTCCAGCTCGGCGAACGACTCGCCAGTCGCTGAATCGCGGACCAGTCTGACGGGTCCCAGCAGATCTGCCAATACCCTCCTTGTGCGGGCCCGGTCGAGATCCTCGGCTAGCGCCTGCTGCAGCTGCATGATCTTCGCCCGGCAGCCGGCCACGGCCGCGTCGACCAGGTCGTCGACGGCCGGCGCGGCGGCCGCCTCGAGCAGGCGCTGAATCGCCGCCTGCTCGGCCTCGGCGGCCTGCAGACGCGTCGTCAGCGCCTGGCTGACCCCGACGCTGGCCAGCGCCTCCACCACCCGCCCGATCTCGCCCTCGAGCGCCTGCAGACGTCTGCGCAGGCCGTCGGCATCGGCATGCGTCTCCCGGCGCGCCTGGCGCAGCTGCTCGCGCACCTCGCGCTGCAGCCGGGCCAGCACGGTCGGCTCGAGCAGGCAGTCGCGCAGCTCGGCCACCAGGCGCTGGTCGACGCGATCGCGCGGGAAGGTGGCGCCGTTGGCGCAGACGGTGTTCCCGCGGTCCTTGTGGACGCTGCAGCCGTAGCGGGCCCGGTTGATGGCCACCACCGCGCCACCGCACGTCGGGCAGACCAGCAGGCCGCCGAACAGGGTCTTGGGGCTCGCGCCGGCGCCCTCGCGCTCGCGGCCGGGCGCCGGGCCGCGCCGCGCGCGGTTGTGCAGCCGGTCCCACAGGTCCTGGGGCACGATGCGCAGCTCCGGCTGCTCCCTCACCCGCCATTCGGCGGGTGGGCGCTCCACGTAGCGGCGCATGCCCGTCTCGGGGTCCTTCAACCACTGCCGGCGGTTCCAGATCACGCGGCCGATGTACAGCTCGTTGTTCAGCATGCCGAGCCCGCGCGCGGCGCTGCCGAAGATGGCGCTGACGGCCCACGACCCGCCGCGCGGGCTCTTGATGCCGCGGGCGTTCAGCTCGTGGGCGATCCAGCGGACGCTGTGCCCGGCGGCCGCCGATTCGAAGATGAACCGCACGGTCGAGGCCTCGGCCTCGTCGACCACGAGCTGGCGGCCGCCGGCGACCTCGACGCTGCGGTAACCGTAGCTGCGGCCGCCGGCGCTCAACCCGCGCTCGAACTGGCCAGCCAGGCCGCGGTGCGTCTTGTCGCGCAGGTCGTCGAGGTACATCTCGTTGACCAGGCCGCGCGCCACGCGCATGACCTTGCGGCCCTTGGCCTGGGTGTCGTACCCGTCGCTGGTGCCGATGAGGCGGATGCCGCGGTACTCCAGGCGCTTGACCACCTGGTCCTGCTCGCCGACGTCGCGGCTCAAGCGGTCGAGGCCTTCGAGGATCAGCACGTCGAAGCGGCCGGCCAGCGCATCGGCCAGCAGCGCCTTGCCGCCACGGCGCAGGGCCACCGGCACCGAGCCGGAGATGGCCTCGTCCGACCGCTCGATCACCACCTCCCAGCCTTCCTTAGCCGCGCGATCGCGCGCGGCCCGCAGCTGGTCAACGATCGACGTCTGACGCTGCAGGTCGCTGCTGAATCGGGCGTAGAGGGCGACGCGCATGGGGTGGGGCGGATTCGGGCGGGATGATGGCACGCGCGGCCGCCTTGGCAAGCGTCTCGCGCACGATGGCGCCGGCCAGCAGCTGGATCAGCTGCTCGAGCGCGGCGTCGCGGGTGGTGCTCAATTGAATTCCGTCTGATCGTCGGTGAACAGCGGCGCCCCACCCCGGCGCCGCTTCTCCTCGCGCAGCAGCTGCGCGTTGACGCGCAGTGAATCGAGCGCCGCGGCCGCGTTCGCCTCGGTGCAGCCTTGCTTGAGCAGCCAGGCGATCACGTTGATGGCACCTTGCTGTGCCAGCTCCTGGCCGACCAGCTGGCCGTCGCTCATGCGGCGGATCTCCGCGTTGAAGCGATCGCGGCTCGTGGGGCCGATGTTCTCGATGCGTGCCATCAGAGCAGCCTCCCTTGCACGGGCGCCGGCGGGTGATTCGCCGCGATCCAGGCCTGGACGTCTCGGGCGGCCTCGAGGTACTCCCTCGAGGGCGTCTTCGTGACTTCCTGGCCAGGCACGTAGGTCGACCAGATGCGATCGCGCAGGTGCTTGGGCAGTTTGAACCAGCAGGCCTTGCAGCCCCACAGCTTCGGCGGCACGGCCTTGCCGCAGCCTGGCCAGTGGCAGGTGTGGCCGCTCATTTCGTGGCGTCGACCGTCGCTGCGGCGGTCGACGGCAGTGGCAACCAGCCGCGCGGCTCGCCCGCGCCGCGGCAGTAGCAGTCATGGTGCCAAGACCACCCGGCGAAATGCCACGTTGGGTCGCTCTCGGGGCCGCCCTCAACACCGAACGAGCCGATAGAAACGCTCGGGTTCTCGTCCTGCAGCGGGTGCTCGCCGTCGACGATGAGAAGCAGCACGGCGGTGCCATCGTTGGGCGCCGTCTTCATCGGCCGCCAAGGCGCCGGCGGCGGAGTCACCGACGTGTCGGCGGGTTCGTCGAGCCGGCGGTGGATGTCAACGGGTAGGTGGCTCACTTCGCCCTCCGCTTCTTCGCCCGCCGCGCCATCGCAGCGAGCGCCTGCAGGGCCTTGGCCTTCGCGCCGCGCGCGCCGTGGGCCTTGATCGAGAAGTAGGCGGTGTTGCCGGGCCCGCGCGGGTGCATGCGCGCCTGCCAGCCCTTGTTTCCGTTGGCGTCGACGATGAGCTGCAGGGCCATCAGTGCATCCCCTTCGACTCGCCCGCGGGCGGGCTGTTGAGATGCTCCGGCGCTGACCGCAGGGATTCGGCCAGGTCATCGAGGATTCCCGCGACCTCCCGCAGCGACGCGTAGCAGGCGGCGGTGGTGACGAGCTGCGTCAGGACGCCGGCGAACATGGCCAGCTGGTGCTTCGGGTTCTCGAGCACCTGCGCCGTCTGGTGCGCTGCATCGTTGACCAGCACCGCAGCGAGCTGCAGGCCGATGTCGAAGGGCTGCCCCTTCAACTCGAAGTCCTTGGGAACGATGCTGATCGCCCCCCTGATCGCGTCACTCATGCCCCCGCCTCCTCGAACAGCGCACCCGTCGTCGCGTCACTCCCGCCGGCGACGCCGGCGTCGTCCGTCTGTTCTTCGCCGGCGGCAGCCGGCGGGGTCTTCCTGCCCTTGGGCTTCTTCGCGGCCGCCTTCTTCGTCGCCTTCCCTGCGCCAGCGCCAGCGGCCGCTTCTTCGGGCGCGCGCGCAGCGGGGGAAGGGGTAGAAGCGCCTTCGTCGGCCGGCTCCTCGAGCGGCACGCCGTACTCCTCGGCGGCGGCCAGCAGGTTCGTCGGCTCGTTCTCGATGCCGTAGGCGCTGACGTGCACGTTCGTGAGCAGCACGCAGTCGAGGCAGAGCCGCGTCAGCTGGGCGGGCTCGAGCTGCTCGACCTGCAGGGACCACTCGTCCCGCCGGCGCTGCCAGGACTTGCCGGCGAGGCCCGGCAGGTGCTCCTGCCACAGCTCGACGAGCAGGTCGCCGTCGTCGCTGTCGATCACCAGCTCGACCAGCGCCGCGGCGATCATGCGCAGCTCGAGCGCGCCGGGTGCACGCTCGAGCGAGGCCGCGCGCACGCGCGCCAGCAGGGCCTTGTTCCGGGCCGTGATCTGCTCGGCCCGCGCTTCCTTCTCGCGCTGCTCGGCCTGCCAGTCGCGCTGCTGGGCCCGCTTGGCCGGTTCCTTCTTCTTGACGCCGGCGGCCACCAGGTCCTCGCGCTTGACGGCCTGCGTCGTCTTGCCGCTGCGGGGGTCCAGGATCGTCACCAGCTCGACGGGCTTGCCCTTGGCCTTGGCCTTCTTGAGCTCCTCGGACACGTCCTTCGCGGCGATGAAGGCGCCCTTCACCTTGCCGTGCTGGTCGACGGCCGCGCGCGCCTTCGCGCCGGTGACGACGGTCTTGCCCTTGGCCTCGAGCTCGGCGGCCTTGTTGGCCAGGTGCGCCTTCTTCTTCGCGTCGAAGCAGTCGGGATCGGTGCAGACGTCTGCACCGCGCGGCCGCGTCTGCCACGGCTCGCGCTTCGGCTCGGCCACCAGGTCCTCGAACACGGGCGCGTTGCCGGAGCGCTTGGGGCACGCGGCGCAGGCGCCGGCGGCGGGCACGAGCGCGGCGTCGTCGGGGTCGAACATCGCGCCCTTGAGCTCGAGCGTGAAGCGCTCGACCAGCATGTCGCGGATCTCGCGCACGCTGCGGCGGCCGCCGTCGTCCAGGCCCATGCGGTAGCTTTCCTTGCGGATGTACTCCAGCGCCTTGCGCTGGTGCTCGACGCTGGGCAGCCGCGCGATGTGCAGCGCGTTCTCGGCGTGCACCTCGCCCTTGAGGAACGGCTCGCGGAGCTCGTCGCACAGGCTGTTGAGCTTGAGGCGCGCGTACACGTAGGCCAGGCTCTTGCCCTGCCGGGCCGCGATCTGCTCGGGCGTGACGCCGTCGGCCTCGATCATCTCGCGCATGCCGACCGCCTCTTCGAGCGGGTGCACGTCCTCGCGCTGCAGGTTCTCGGCGATCTGCGCGCTGCGGGCCTCGGCGTCGGTCATGGCGCGCACCATGCACGGCGCGGTGGCCAGGCCGGCCAGCTGGGCGGCGCGGAGCCGGCGGTGGCCGAACACGAGCTCGAAGCCGGTGGCGCCCTCCGGGTCGTCCTTGAACATCGGATTGGTGCGCGGGCGCACGAGCAGCGGCTCGTGGATGCGACCCTCGGCCTTGATGTTCTCGGCCAGGCCTTCGATGCCGGTGTAGATCAGCCGCGGGTTGAAGGGGGACTCGTGCAGATGCTCGAGCGGGATCTGGACAATGGACTCTTCCATGGGGGTCCCTCGCGTCAGGGGTTCAGGAGTCGCGCCAGACCCGCGAGGTCTGCGCGTCGATCTTGCGGAGGCTGTAGGTCCGCGGGGGCTTGGCGACCTTGCCCAGCTTGCGGGCGTAGTCGATCAAGCGGGTGGCATGCCGGCTGGGCAGCTTTACGCTGTCGCCCTTGCCGAGCTGTTCGATGATCGGCCGGTAGTTGGCCTTATTGCCTCGTGCCGGCTCGGGCTTCGGCACGTTCTTCTCCACCTTCACGGTGGCCGGGTCCAGCGGCTCGGCCACGGGCGCCCGGCGCGCCTTGGGCGGCGGTGCGCCGGGCGTGCCGGCGGCCTCCTCGAGCTTCGGCCCGGCGCTGTAGCCCTGCGCGTCGCGCTGCAGGGCACCGGCGTTGACGGCGGCCACCAGCTGGGCGTGGACGTTGCTGCTGTTGGTGGTCGCCAGGTCGAACTTGCGGACGATGTCCGGCGCGCTCAGCGTCTCGTCGCGGTTGCGGAGGAAGAACTGGCAGACGCGCGCCGGCAGGCTGCCTTGTTGGGGGACGTAGCTCATGCCGTGGCTCCAATGCCCCCAGCGCGCAGCTGGCGGGCGAAGTTGAGTTCGCCGTAGCGGTCGATGAAGGCCTGGCGCCAGTCGTCCCAGGCGAAGCGGGCCTGGGCCTGCATGTCGATCCACGTCACCGCCTGGTGCGTGGCCTCGACCTCCCAGGGCGGGCCGCCCTGCGCCATCACCTGCGCGCGCTCGGTGGCCAGCGCGGTCATGTCGGCCCAGTGGATCGCCTGCTCGTTCGTTTTGAACGGTTCAAGCAGGTCGAAGTGGCGGAGCACCTGGTGCTGCACGCGCCGCTCGAAACGGTCCCACGCGTCGTTGGCATACTCGCGAAAGGCGCGCTTCAGGGGCTGCGTCATGTCGCCGGTGTAGGCCTCGTGCGCGTCGTGCATCAGCGCGGCCAGCAGCACCTCGGGCCGGCGCTCGCCGTGCGCGCGCTCGAGGATGTCGCACACCATCAGGCTGTGCTCGGCCACGCTCACGGGGCGCTGCGCGGCGCCGTTGTACCGGTTCGTCTGCGCCAGGTGGTGCGCGATGTCGAGCAGGCTGATGGCCTCCCGGCCGAGGTAGAACAGATCGAAGACCGCACCAGTGGCGGTGAGCATCCAGGTCATGCGCCGGCCTCCTCCTGCATCGGAACCCACACCGCCAGGGAGTGCAGCTTGGCGGCCTGCTCCAGGTGATTGGCCGAGGGCAGGTGATGGCGCAGCGTGTAGAACACGACGCCGGGCACGTCGCGAGCGGGGCACGCGCGCAGGTCCGCGTCCAGCGGCGGGCAGACCTTGCGCAGGTCGAACACGATGCGCAGGCCGTTGCGCGTGACCACGGCGCGGTGGAACATCGAGTCGTGCCCGTTCTCGCGCACGGGGTGCAGGGCGACGGCGGTGCCGTCCGGCCACAGCACCTCTTGGCGCTGCGGCAGCATGGCGAAGCGGCCATGGGTGTGGATCTGCGCGGTTCTCATGGGGCGGTGCCCTCCTGGGCGGTGGGGGGTGGGTCGATCGCCGCGTCGGGCAGCCACTGGCGGGCCTCGGCCGGCGGGATGGGGGCGATGCGGTCGCACCGCCAGGCGTGCAGATACGCGTCGCGCACGGGCGGCGCGCCCTCGTGCTCGATGTCCAGGCCGCGGCCGAGGCACAGCACCAGCGCGCCGGGCTGCAGGCGGGCGGCCAGCTCGTGCAGGCGCTGCACGGCCGCGCCGTGGGCGTGGTGATGCAGCACCAGCGGCGGCCGCCGGCGCTTGCCGTGCGCGGGCTGCTGCAGGCGCAGCACCAGGTGGCCGTGCTGCCCGCAGGGGCTGACGCGCACCTCGGCCGCGCGCTGCAGCTGGCCGCAGACGGACCAGCGCAGCTCGAGCGCGGCGCCCTCCTCCGCCGCCGGCTCGACGCCGGCGAGCGTGGCCTGCACGGGGGGTGCAGACGTCTGCAGGGCGGCGTTCATCGGTACACCTTGACCAGGGTGCCAAAGTCGTCGACGACGGCGCGGCCGACAGCGCCCCAGCCGGTGACGCTCACGCGCCAGAAGCCTGGATCGCACAGGCAGCTGTGGCGCTGAAATTCCAGCCCCTCGTTGCCTGCGCCGATGTAGCAGACGAGGCCGTGGCTCGCCCACCAGATCGGGGCTGAGGGCGACGGTGGGGTGCGACGGGGGCGGCTCATTGCAGCAGCCCCTGCAGCCGCTCGACCAGGCCGAAGTGGTTGCCGAGCCACAGCGCCCCGGTGACGAGCAGCGCGCCGAGCAGCGTGCCGTCAATCAGGCCGGTGCGCCAGCCGCGCACGTAGCCGGCGCGCAGGCCGCAATCGCGCCCGTCGCTCCAGGTGGTGTCGAGCAGGTGCTCCTGCGCTTCCCGCTCGCGCTCGCGGAAGGCGTGCTCGGCCTCGCGGATGTTCTCCGCCAGCCGGTTGATGCGCTGTGCGGTGTGTTCGAACGGCTGCCGCAGTGCGGCGCCGTCGAGCGGATCGGTGGTCAGAGGGGGCATGGTCGGCTCCTCAGGGGATGAGCGCGAGCAGCACCAGCAGCAGCACGATGCCGACGGCGAGCTCGAGGTCGGTGATGGGCAGGCGCACGAGCTGCCGCCCCGGGCAGGCCGCGCAGCGGTGGCGGCCCTGGTCGGCGTTGCAGTCGCGACCACAGTGGCCCGGGCAGGGGGCGCTCATGGCGCGAAGCGCGCGGCCTGGGCGCGGGCGTGCACGGCGGCGAGGAAGGCGCGGAGCTGCTCGGGCGTCACTTCCGACCCCGCCGCGCGTGCTGGACGGTGATCCAGTTCCGCAGGCCCTTGCCGTAGGCGCCGGCGCGCAGGGTGCCGTTCCGGCGCTGCTCGTCGCGGAGCAGCTGGCGGCTGGTGAGTTTGCCGCCGCGAGGGTTCAGCAAACGCAGGGCGCGTTGCGAGCGGCGGCGGCGGGCCCGGTACTCGTCTTGAGTCTCAGCGGGGCCCCGCTCGGGGGTGTGAATGTTCGGCATCTTCGCTCCAGGGCCCGACTTGGGCGCGGAGCGGAGTCTCTCAAAACTTTGCGATCACTGCAAGCAAAGTTTTGAGACTATGGGGCTTCAGGCATATGGACAGCTGGACGCGTCGCCACGGCTCCACGCCTGTGTGGCCGGACCGAATTCACTCTGCGAAGCCCGGTGCACGATCTTCACGGTGGTTCCTTCGGCGCCCGGTGAGATGTCAACACGGAGCCATTCGATGATGCCAACATCGTTGCCCCAGATCAGCCGGAGCGCGCCCGACCGCGCATCGGGGAAATAGTCGGACTCAACCCGCACCGACGGAACCGTATAGCACCGGCGCATGGAGGTGACCAGGTTTCGGTAGGTCTGCTCGGGGGTCGACGCGACGGTGAATTGCGATGCCGTGGTGTTGGCCTTGTCCAGCGTGGCCGCGCAGCCGACGAGCATCGCAAGCGATGCCAGCCCGGCCAGTACGATCACGCGGCGAGCATGCATCAGAACAAGCCCCATGATCGGCATATACCCTCCACTCGACTAAGGGGAACCTGAAAGGAATGACAGGTCCGGCGGGCGCGGTCGCGCGGCAGCCTGTAGATTCGAGCCACTATCTGCGGACCACGTACGGTTTGGCCGTCGGCTCATGCAAGACCATCGCCGAGGCATCGCCGGACGATGGGCGCGCTCCCGGATCGGGCGCCCATTCGGGAAGCACGCCGTGCTCCGCGTAGAACTCGGCGGCGCGCTTGCGATGAACCTTCAGCCGTTCCTCAGCGGTTGCGTCAGTAACCAAGTCCGCCACCTCCACGCCCAAGGCCTCCGCGAGCTTGGCCAGCTCGGTTAACTTCGCCGAAGGTTCCTTGCCTGAAGCGCCCTGGGCTCGCTGCTCCGGCTGCAGGTAGTTCGCAACGGTGTTAGCCGCCACACCGGCCTTCCGCCCCAGAGTCGAGTTGTTCCAGCGGTCGCCCATGTAGAAGCGCAAAGCTTCCGCCAGCACTTGGTTGATTGGCTTTCGGTCCATGCAACCGAGTGTCAGAAGGCCAAGTCGCAAAGTGTTGATTGTCCTTGTCGCAAAACTTTGCGATACTGGCGGTCATGGACGAACTTCTGGACACCAGACTGCGCGATCTCCTCGCGGAACGGCGTGGCGACTGGCATGGGATCGCCGGCCGGGCGGGCGTCAGCCACTCCTGGATCTCCAAGTTCGTGAACGGGCGAATCCCGAACCCTGGCTACGGCACGCTTCGGAAGCTGCTGGCCGTGGTCCAGGCCCAGCAGCCTGCGCAGGAGGTCCGCGATGCAGCCTGACCGCGCGTCTCCGCTCTGGTGGCGTGAATTGGTTGAGCACATCAGGACTGGCGTCCCGATGGACTGGGAGCGGCACAAGCGCCTGAAAGAAATCGCGTTGGCTCGTGAGCAGCGGATGCTCACGCTGTACGGAACTATCGACGCGGCGCGTCGATGTGCGCAACGGCTTGCCAGACGGCGGAGAGCATCCGCGAGGCAGGTCTTGTCCTTGGGGCGTCCATGTCGTTGATGCGCCGCACCAGCGCGGCCGCGATCTTCTCGTGGCCCACCACGTCCCCCAGCGCGATAGCGATGTCGCGAAACATGTGTTCGAGCGTCAACTCGTGCTCGCGCATCGTGTCGACGAAGGCCTTGGTGTCCACATTTGTTCGCTCGAGCCGTCGTTCCGGCTTGTCGTTTGCCATGGTCGCCCTCCTGTGGCTGGTTGGGGTGAGAGCCACCAGCGTATCGCAGGCAGGGCGGCCGCCATTCCAGGAGGCCCGCGATGCAGCCTGAGGGCGTTGACTTCGACCGCTTCCTCCTCGGCGCGCTGGGCATCAGCGAGGACGGTGTCGACCTGCATCTCCCCGACGGTCGGTCGATTGCCCTCACCGTCGCGGACGTGCCTATGGTCCGAGCTGCCCTACGGTGTCTCGATCCCACAGCGTCAGAAGCTGCAGCACCTTCTTCGGGTCTGGCTTCTTCTTCAGCATGCCCGAGCGAGCCGAATGAATCGCCGCGGCCCGCGCCTGGCTCTCCGTCATGACGCAGTACGCCACCACCTGCACCTTGTGCCCGTTGATGGTGAACACCGTCGGATGCACGACGTTCGGCAGTTCCATGGCCGCCCTCCTGTGGCTGGTTGGGGTGAGAGCCACCAGCGTATCGCGGGCAGGGCGGCCGCCTTCCCTTCCTGATGCACCCCCCCTCGAGGTAGCGCCAAAGGCTGCCTCCCGCGGCACTGTCACGGGGGACCGGGTGCATCAGAAAGGCAAGGCGTCGAGCGGCATTCACGCCCTCAGCTTGGCCTCTCCGCAACTGGTTACTCAACCGGTTACCCGATTGTTTTTCTTCAAGGGGGCAGCCTTGAACGAACACCCACTGCAGGGGGAGTTTCCCCTGCTCGCCCGAATGGCGGCACCCGACGTGGTGCCGCCCGAGATCCTGCGCACGGCGCGCACCTACCGCCAGGCCGTGCGCCTGTGCTGGCAGCTGCGGCGCGCCAAGCGGCTGACGTACCGCCAGCTGGCGGCCGAGGTGGGCGTGCCGTTCCAGCACGTCGGCGACTACTTCAACGCCGACGACAAGCCCAAGCGCCGCAACCTGCCGGGCGATGCCATCCAGGCTGTCGAGGCCGTGCTGGGTAACACGGCCGTCTCGCAGTGGCACGCCTGGCGCGCGCAGCTGACGGTGCTCGAGGAGATGCAGGCGCAGCGGAGGGCGGCATGACTCTCAACCTGAGGAGACTGGACCATGACGACGCTGCGCATCATTCTTGACGGGGACGGCGCGTTTCCCGAGGCGAAGCCGGAGCGGTTCGGCCTGGCCACTGCGATCGGCCGGCTGCCGGCCGGGATGCAGAGCGGCAAGTCCAGCGTGGTCATCGAGCTGACGATGCCGGACGGCACTAAGGCCTACGGCCAGACGTCATTGGCGATGCTGGCGATGGCCGTGCAGGCGATGCAGGCGCGGGACGAGGCCGACGCGGCGATCGCGGGCGGTCAGGCGCACTGACCGGCCATGTGGCAGCGGACGGAGGTGCGCGACGCCCTGGCCCGGGCGGCCGAGGAACTGTGGGAGCGCACGCAAGGCACCGGCGCCACCTGGCGCGACATGGCGGTGCACGCCTGCGTGGGCTTCGGCGCGGCGCGTGACACGGCCAAGAACATGGCCGTGGCGGGCGAGCTGCAGGTGGTGGGGCAGCGCAGCGTGCCCGGCGTCTGCCGCCCGATGCGGCTGTACGCGCCGCGCCGGCGCGGGTTCGTTCAAGGTGGCGGGGCGGCGCTGGACCAGGCGCTGCGCGGCTGGGTCAGGGGCTAGGCCAACCGAGAGCACCCGACCACATGACACGATGGGCCATCGCCGCGGGGGCACGCCGTGGCGAGTGATCGAACGCCGGTCGACTTCGCGCGGCTCGCGGCGGCGCTGCTCGAGCGCGCCGAATACTTCGTGTCGCAGTGGTTGCCGGCCGGCCACCGCGAGGGGCACGAATGGGTCGAGGCCTCGACCGCGAAAGGGGGCATGGGCGATTCGCTCAAGGCCAACCTGGTCACGGGCCGGTGGTCGCACTTCTCGGCGCAGGAGCAGGGCGGCGACCTGGTGTCGCTGTACGCGTATCTGCACAACCTGAACAACGGCCAGGCCGCGCGCGAGCTGATGCGCGAGCTGGGCTGGGTGCGCCCCTCCGCCGGCGAGGCGGTGCAGACGCCTGCACGCGCCGCGGCCGGCGGCGACGGGCGCCCGGACCCGCCGCCCGAGGACGGCGCGGCGCCGGCGCGGCCGGGCCGCAAGAAGGGCGAGAGCAAGTGGCGCGCGGTGGTGCCGGTGCCGCCGCACGCGCCCCGCCCCGAGTTCGTGTTCGGCTACCGTGACCGTTCGAAGCCCGGCGAGCCTTGGGTGGAGCTGCAGGCCACGCGGACGTGGGAGTACCGCTTCGAGGGCGCGCTGCTCGGCTACGTGGCCCGCTTCGAGCGGGAGGATTCGGACGGCAAGCTCGTCAAGGACACGGTGGCGCGCACCTGGTGCGAGGACACGAGCGACGGCCGCGGCACGCAGCGCTGGCACTGGAAGCAGTGGGAAGCGCCGCGGCCGCTGTACGTGCCGGCCACGCTGCTCAGCGGCGACCTTCAGCTGCCGGTGGTGGTGGTGGAGGGCGAGAAGTGCGCCGAGGCCGGCCACCAGCTGTTGGGGCACGAGTTCGATTTCGTGAGCTGGCCGGGGGGCGCCAAGGCGTGGGCGAAGGCGAGCTGGGGCTGGCTGATGGGCCGCACGGTGTACCTGTGGCCGGACTGCGATGCGCAGCACGTGGCGCTGACCCGTGCCGAGCGCGAGCAGGGGCTGGACCCGAAGGCGAAGCCGCTGCTGCCGGCGGCCAAGCAGCCGGGCATGGCGGCGATGGTGGCGATCGGCTCGCAGCTGATGGCGGACCATGGGTGCACGGTGCTCCTGTGCCAGATCCCGGCGCCGGGCGAGGTGGCCGAGGGCTGGGACATCGCGGACGCGATCGCGCAGGGCTGGACGGCCGACCAGGTGCGCGGGTTCATCCGCCGCGCGCTCGAGTTCGTGCCGCCGGACGACACCGCGCGAGCGAAGGCCGGGCGATCGACCCCTACCCTCGCTGGCGCAGCGCCAGGGGAAGATGCCGAGGGCGAGGGCGAGCCCGACCGGTCCTGGCGGCGCTTCCTCATCTCGAGCGGTACCGGCGCGATCAAGCCGGTGCGCGAGAACGTGGTGCTGGCCCTGGACGGCATGGACCACGCGAAGCTGGGCCGCATCGAGGGCCTGCCCGAGGCCTCGGCGCTGATCGCGTTCAACGACTTCACGAACGACGTGGAGAAGCGCCGCGCGACGCCCTGGGGCACCGCCGCCGGCGTGTGGGAGGAGCAGGACGAGCTCGAGATGGGCAACTGGCTCGCCCGCGAGCACTGGCTGCCCAGCATGCCGCGCGGCACGCTCGAGGAGGCGGTGACGATGGTGGCCAAGCGCCACCGGTTTCACCCCGTGCGCGAGCGCTTCGAGGGCCTGCGCGGCGCCTGGGACCGCGAGCCCCGGCTGCACCGCTGGCTGCGGCAGTGCTGCCTGCCCGAGGACGAGATCGACGAGCGCCTGCAGGCCTACCTGGAGAAGGTGGGCGCCTGGCTGCTGATGGCGATCTGCGCGCGGGTGATGCGCCCGGGCTGCAAGTTCGACTACATGGTGATCTTCGAGGGCAAGCAGGGACTGGGCAAGTCCACGCTGGCCAGCGTGCTGGGACTGGGCTACTTCGCCGACACCGGCCTGGTGCTGGGCGACAAGGACAGCTACCAGAACATCCAGGGTGTGCTCGTCTACGAGTGGGGCGAGCTCGACGCGATGAGCAAGAGCGAGGTCACGAAGGTCAAGCAGTTCGTGAGCTCGCAGAAGGACCGGTTTCGCGCCAGCTTCGATCGGCGGCCGAAGGACTACCCGCGCCAGGTGGTGTTCATCGGCACGACGAACGAGGGGCGCTACCTGATCGACCAGACGGGCAACCGGCGCTTCTGGCCCGTGCCCGTGCACCGGCATGTCGACATCGGCTGGCTGCAGCAGCACCTCGAGCAGCTGTTCGCCGAGGCGCTGGCAAGGCTCGACGCCGGCGAGCGCTTCTATCCGACGCCGGCGGAGCAGCGTGAGCTGTTCGACCCGCAGCAGGGGCAGCGGCAGGTGGAAAACGCGATCGAGGCCGCGATCCGCCGCTACCTGTACGACGAAAGCCAGCACATCTCGGCCAACGGGGTGAACGGCGCGCTGGTGTCGGAGGTGACGGTGTCGGGCGTGCTGTCGTCCATCGGCATCTCGGTGGACAAGCAGACGGCCGTGATCGTGCGGCAGGCCTCGGCCTCGCTGCGACAGCTGGGCTGGACGCTGCACCGCTCGGGCAAGGCCGAGCGGCCCTGGGTGTACCGGCGGCCGCCGGGCGCGCCTGCCGCGCATGGCGCCAGCGAATCTTCAACGGGCGAGCCGACGCAGGCTCTGGCAACCACGGGGGGCGACGATGACCCGCCATTCTGACCAGCGATCGCGATGCGGAGCGGAAAAGGTCGGGGCGGGCGAGCGCGCCGAGGCCATGCGGTAGGCGCACGCGGCCAGGCGCGCCTGGGGCACCGTCCACGACGTCCATGACTTTGCATTGAGTTCCGGCGGCTCCGGCATCAGCCGCTGCCGGGGCTCCTGGCGGAGCGTTGCCCGGACGTCCACGGTGCGGGGCACAAGGCAGGCGCAGGCAGGGGCGGGTGCGCGCAGACGCGCGCGCCCGAGCACTCCCGGGTTTTCATACCTCACTGTGGATTGGTGGACGTGATGGACAAGAGGGTCGAAGGGGAAGCGACGAAACAGCCGAGGCCCTGGGGCTGGGTGCCGGCGGCGATGCCCGGCGTGGCGCGGCTGATGGCCGATCGACGCCGGGAGTACGGCGACGCCCACGTGAACCTGTGCTGGCAGCGCGGCGTGGTCGAGCGGCGGCCGGGCTGGTTCTTCGCGCTCGAGGGCGCGATCGCGCTGGGTACGCCGGACGACGACCAGCGCCTGGCTTGGTTCGCCGCGCTCGGGCCCCGCTGGATCGGCGGCAAGGGGTCGACCCGCGCCGAGGCCTTCACGCCGGGGCAGGCGCTGCTGGACATGCGGCGGCCGGAGCCGAGCCATGGCACGCAATGAGGACATGGAGCGCCGCCTGCGCAACTGGGGGCGCTGGCGGGCCTCGATGGGCATGGGCGGCGTGGGCAACTACGCGCGCTGCGACATGACGCAGGAGCGCGTCGACGGCGGCGGCGGGTTCGACGCGCCGCTGGCGATTCCCATCACGGACGACGAGGCCGCGCGCACCGACGTGGCCGTCGAGGCGCTCGAGGCCGGCCTGCGCGATGCGGTGCATGCCGTCTACGTGAAGGGCGGCACGATGCGCGAGAAGGCCACCCGCCTGGGCATCGCCGAGGCGACCGTCTACGCCCGCATTGACCAGGCGCACCGGCGGCTGGCGGCCTGGTTCTCCGCCGAGGCGCAGGCCCAGCGCGACCACCGGGCCCGCATGGAGGCCCTGCAGGCGTCCGCACGGAGTGGGGCCCGGTGACACGCTGAATGCGCCGGAGGTTTCTATTACCCAATAGAGGAAACCGCTACATTTCCGGCACCGTGCCCTAGCTGCCACAGCAAGGTGCACGCAACGCCCGACGGTCGCCCATCCCGCTCGGGCGTTGTTCTTTCTGGAGGCTGGCGGTGCTGACGGTCACGAGCGACATCGACAAGGCGCTCGGGTTCACGGCGCGCCTGCACGACCAGTTCCCCTTCGCCGTGGCCAAGGGCCTGACCGACACGATGGTCGACGTGCGCAAGGCGATGCCCGCACGGCTGGAGGCCGAGCTGGACGAGCCGACGCCCTACACCAAGCAGGGCCTGTACGTCACGCCGGCCCGGAAGGACAGGCTGCAGGCGGCGGTCGGGTTCAAGGATCGACAGGCCGAGTATCTGCACTATCAGGTCGAAGGCGGCACGCGCCCACCGAAGCGGCGCGCGCTGCGGCTGCCAGGCGAGATCGAGCTCGATCGCTACGGCAACATGCCCGCCGGCTTGGTGCGCCAGCTCATCGCACGCGCGAAGGCTGGCAAGCGAGCGACCGGTGCGCAGGCCAAGCGCTTCGGCGTCAGCAAGGCGCTCGACCTGTTCTATGGCGAGCCGGGCGACGGTCGGCCCGCGGGTCTGTACAAGCGCGTGGCGATCGGCACCCAGCGGCACCAGCTCGTGCCCTTGGTCGTGTTCCCCAAGCGCTCGGCACGCTACCGCCGCCGCTTCGACTTCTACGGCGACACGCAGCGCATCGTGGACGCTCGGCTCGACGCCAACCTCACCCGGGCCTGGCAGCTGGCCCTCGCGACCGCACGGTGAACGGGTCCTTCCCCAGCCGGGAGCCTCGCGGGTCATTCGCGAGCGCGAAGTTGACGCGCTCGCAAGAGTGCGAACTTGGTTGACGGTTGACGCGGTTGACGGTTGACGGTTGACAACCCCCAAGGAGGGTCGACGGTTGACTCTGAAGCCCCCCTCACTTGCCGAGATCGGTGCGGCTCTGGGGCCGGGAATCTCAAAGCAGGCAGCCAGCAAGCTGAAGAAGCAAGGCATGCCGGTCGACTCGATCGCCGCGGCCCAGGCCTGGTACGAAGCGACGATCGATCTGGGTCGCTCGAAGGCTGGCCGCATTGACCAGGCGCCCAGAACGCAGACGCCTGCACAGAACGCATACCAAGCGGCCGAAGCCGGCAAGGCGGCCGGGCCCGCCGGGGACGTCCATGCCCCGGCGGGCAGCTCTGAGGACGAGGCCGACGAGAACACGGCGGTCTATCGCGAACATCGAGCGCGTCGCGAGCGGTTGAGTGCGGACAAAGCCGAGATCGAGCTAGAGCAGCTTCGCAGCCAGCTCGTCCCGGCGGCAGAGTTCAAGCAGGCGATGTTTACTGCTGGTCGCATCAATCGCGATCGCTTCCAGACGCTGCCGGTTCGGGCTTCGGCGGAGCTGCACGCACTGCTGCTTTCCCTGGTCCCCGAAGTGCAACGTGCGTCGGTGGCCGAGCAGCTGGACCTCCACGCCTTCCAGACTCGGCTGACCGCACTCGTGGACGAGGTACTCACCGAGGCGAACGCAGCGATCGAGGATGCCGCACGTGCCGAAGAGGACATGGACTAGCGCCGGCTTGCGTTGGTTCGTCGACGGTCAGCGTCCTGACGAGAAGGTCTGGGTGGACGAGTGGGCGGCCAAGCACCGCGTGCTGCCGCCAGACACGCCCGAGCCAGGCCCGTATCGTCCGACGCGCACGCCTTACGTCATCGACATCCAGCGCACGATGTCGCCGGCGTCGGAGTACAGCGAGGGCTGGTGGAAGAAGCCCGTGCAGGCTGGCGGCTCGGTGTCTGGCGAGAACATGATCGCCACCTGGATCTGCGCGGCTGCCGGCTCCATCTTCGTCATCTTTCCGACGCTCGAGGACGCCAAGCAGTGGGAGCTCGCGCGCTTCGAACCGCTGCGCGCAGGCACGCGCGAGCTGCGCCGCCGGGTACGCGCTGCGGAGGAGAAGGGCAGCGACAACACCAAGCTGCGGAAGAAGTACCCCGGCGGCGTGATGCGCCTGGTCGGCGCGAACAAGCCGATCAAGTCGACCACAGCGCGCTACGTCAAGTTCGAGGAGCCTGACGACTACCCGGCCGACGTCGCTGGCCAGGGCAGCCTCGTCGACCAGGCGCGGGCCCGCACCAAGAACTTCGGACGGCGCCGCAAGCTGTACGGCGACGGCACACCGACCGACGAAAACAGCGAGATCAGCAAGCAAGCCGCGCGCGGCGACCAGCGGCACTGGCTGATGCACTGCCCGGACTGCGGGCACGCCCAGCGCCTGGTCTGGGCGCAGCTCCGCTGGGTCGATGGAGACCCGAAGTCGGCGCGCTACTGCTGCACCGAATGCGGCGCGCTCAACGACGAGCAGGCCTGGAAGCTGCGCAACTACGCGCCCCGGTCGCCCGGCATGACCGAGGAGCAAGCCGGGGCAGCCGGATTGGCGCACTGGGTCAAGACTGCGCAGGGCCAGCCAGGCGTCGCCAGCTGGACCGGGTTCAACGCGCTGTGCCTACCACTCGGCTGGCGTCCCTGGCCCGACCTGGCGCAGGCCTGGCTCGATGCCCAGGGCGACGAAACGAAGTTGAAGGTGTTCTTCAACAACGAGCTGGCCGAGCAGTACACGATGAAGGTCGGCGTGCAAGTCGGCGCCGATGCCCTGCAGAAGCGTGCCGAGCGGTACGAGCTGATGACATGCCCGCTCGGCGGCCTCATCTGCTGCGCCAGCGTCGACACGCAGGACAACCGGTTGGCGGTGCTTATCCGCTGCTGGGGCCGCGGCGAGGAAAGCTGGGGCGTCTGGTACGGCGAGATCTGGGGCGACCCGTCGCTGCCAAAGGTGTGGCAGGACCTGCGTGCGCTGCTCGAAACGCCGATCAGGCACGAAAGCGGCCAGCAGATGTTCGTCGATGCGGCGTTCATCGACGCCGGCGGCCACCATGGCGAGGACGTGTATGCCTTCTGTCGCGACGCTCAGCTGCGCGGCAAAGAGTGGCATGCCATCCGCGGCGCCAAGGACTACTACGCGCCGCGTCTCGGCAAGCCGCGCAAGGTCGACTTCAACTGGCGCGGCGCCGAGGTGCCGGGCGGCGCGGTCCTTCGGTGGCTCGGCACCCAGTCGATCAAAAACCTGATCGATGGGCGGTTCAAGCTCGAGAAACCTGGCGGTGGCTACTACCACTTCCCGCTGGGCTTCAGCGCGGACTACTACAAGGGCCTGCGGATCGAGAAGCGGGAATGGCACCGCGACAGGAAGGGGCGCAAGGAGCTGTGGTGGATCAACACCCCCGGCAATGAGCCGTGGGACTGCGAGGTCTACAACTACGGCGCCTTCCTGTTCTGCATGCAGGGACAGCACGCCGAGACCGTTTGGCGTAGCCGCGAGAAGGTCTTCGGCCGCGTCCGCCAGCTCGACCTGCTGGACGACGGCGCGCCCATCCCCGTGCAGACGTCTGCACCGCCATCCGATGACGCGCCGGCTGGCGACGACAGCCAGGCCGAGCTCGAGGGCACCGAGCCCCTGGCCGAGGCCGCGGCTCGGCAACCCGTGCCGTCACAGAAGTTCCACAAGCCGCCGCGACCGAAACGCGGCGGGTTCGTCAACCGTTGGCGCGCTGACGCGCGCCGTTAGAGGAGCAATGGCACCGTGAACCTCATCAACCGCATCCGCCAGTTCAGCCTCGCCGCTGCCCTGGCCTTCGCTTCGCTGTTCAGCGGCCTGGGCGGTGTCGTCACCGCGCCGGCCACGGTGCCCGTCGCGGCGCCCCTCGCCGCCGGCGCCGCCGCGGCCGCCCTGGCGCTCGCGCCGGTGTCGGCCGAGGCCGCGAGCCTGACCGACTCGCTCGAAACCAGCCTCATCAACCACCTGTTCCGCGCGACCGCCTACACCGCGCCGAGCACCTGGTACGTCGGCCTCCTCACCGCGGCCTGCAGCGACTCGGCGGCCGGCACCGAGGTCACCGGCGGCAGTTACGCCCGGGTAGGGGTGGCCAGCGGCACCGGCACCTGGGCCGCCGTCAGCGCCGGCAACGGCACCACCAGCAACGTCAGCGCGATCAACTTCCCGACGCCGTCGGCGGGCTGGGGCACGGCGACGCACTTCGCCCTGTACGACGCCCCCACCGCCGGCAATCAGCTGGTGTGCCAGGCGCTGACGACCAGCAAGACCATCAACAGCGGCGACACCGTGAGCTTCCCGGCCTCGGCGCTGACCTTCCAGATCGACAACTGAGGGGGCCGCATGCGCATCGCCATCCTCCTCCTGATCGCGCCGCTGCTGGCGCTACTGCAGGCCTGCAGTAGTGCACCGGTGGCGCTCGAGGGCCGCGCGCTCACGCTCGCGCCGCTGGCCACTGCGACGCTGGCCACCAACGCCTGCGAGGCCGCCACCGCGGCCGGCTACACGCAGACCATCCACGCGCGCAAGCAGATCCCGCGCAAGCTCGCCTCGGGTGCGTGGACCGCCAGCCAGGCGCGCAGCGTGCAGACCGCGGCCGACCAGGCCCGCGCGGCGCTCGACACCGTCTGCACCGGCTCGACCGTCAACAGCGTGATGCTGATCCTGGCCGGCGAGCGCGTGAAGAACCTGCGCGACACCCTGGAGGCCCTGCCGTGAACAGCCCCACCATGAACATCGAGCTGGCCCGCGCGCTGCATACCGCGCTCGAGTCTGCCATCCGCACCGCCGAGGCTGCCGGCAGCGACCAGGTGACCTTCAGCATCGGCGACGCGCTGCGCGCGATGGACGACAAGGCACGCGCCGACGCCCAGGCGGCAATCGACGCCGCGCTGCGCCGCGAGAACGGCGGGGCCGCGTGATGCTGCGCACCGCGATCGCCGGCCTGCTGCTCGCGGCCGCCGGGGCCGCTGTCGCCCAAGGCGAGGAGCAATGCCTGCCGGACGCCGCCGGCGGCAGCATGGTGGCCTCGCGCGCCTTCGTGACCTTCTCCGCCGAGGGCGCCTGCGTGCGCTGGCTGTGCTACCTGGACACCTTCAGCCCGCAGCACCCGGCCGGTATCCAGGTGAACATGTTCTGCGGCACGCTGGCCGAGCTGCCCAAGGTCGGCGGCCGCCTGCAGACCATCATGAAGGCGTCCGACCCGCTGGCCATGCTGCGCAGCGCCGGCAAGCGCTTCCCGATCGTGCCCCTCAGCAGCGACCCGGTGCTGGCCAGGCTGGCGGCTGAAGCGGCATCGGCGGCGAGGCCTTGAACCAGCCGCCCATGCAACACGGCCGATTCCCGGGTGAACGGGTCCCGCTGGGGCTATTTGCGACCACGCGTTCGGACACCCCGCTCGGCGCCGTCCAGGTCGAGGCGATCGACAGGATGGCCGCCCTCCTCACGGGCGAGTCGCTCGAGGGGCGTCGCGTCACTGTGTTCACCGAAAGGCTGACCGCGCGCTGGCACGACCTGGGCGGCACGCTGCAAGCGATCAAGGACGACGTGACGAACGATCCCATGAACCACGGCGGGGAGGCCTGACGTGCTGGGCGTGATGTCGAGGCGGTCAAGCGCCAGGCGCGCGCGGTTGCGCTCCGCGTTCCCGCGGCTCCTGCCTCAATCAATCCCCGCCGTCCTGGGCTCCTACGCTTCGACCTTCGACGGCACAGAGGCACCGCTGTCGGAGGGCGGCGCCTGGACCCACATGAGCAGCTTCTGGCAAGCGCCCCAGAAGGCCGGCGGCATTGCCTTCGCCGGCGGCGCGAACGAGTCCTACGACGACAGCGCTGCGTGGCTCGAGGCTGTCGGGTTCGGCCCAGACCAGGTGATCACCGCGACCATCGCGCTCGCGCCCTCCTACTCCCCGACCGACCCCCACGAGGTCGAGCTGCTGCTGCGCGCCTCGGAGCCAGAGGCCGGAAGCATCGCCGCCTACGAGTGCCTGTATGGCATCAACAGCGGCAGCGCCTACGTGCAGATCATGCGCTGGGACGGAGCAGGCGGCACCACGTACTTCACCGAGATAACCGACCCGGGGGTCAACAACCCCTTCCCACAGGACGGCGACCAGATCGAGGCATCGATCATCGGCAGCGACATCGTGTTCCGACACATCCGAGGCGCGACCGAGACGGTGCTGGCGACCGCCACCGACGCAGCGCACTCGGCTGGCAGCCCCGGTATCAGCTTCTTCATGCGACCCGGGGGCACGCTCTCGAGCTACGGCTACGCCGCAGTGGAGGCTTCGACCCTATGAGCGTTTACAGGATGCCGCTCGCGCGCGCGCCGTTCCGGGGTTCGTTCGAGGTCTTCCCCAAGTACCGCCACCTCCTGCACCCACTGCCGTGGCGCATGGAGAAGGAGGACGGGCGCCAGTGGGACCATGTGCACGCGGAAGGTGGCCGGGTGCTGGTGCTGATCGACGGCACAGTACCCGATCGGGTCCACGCTCAGCTACTGGCCGCGGGCGACTGCGAAGTGATCGCGCGGTAAGGGGGCCACGCATGACCACCCTCGCCACCTACAGCTTCACGCAGGCCGACGTCAACCCGATCCCGGACCCGCCGTGGGAGAACCCGGGCGGCTCGGTGCCGCTGCAGGTCGTGAGCAACGCAGCGGTGACCACGATCGCGAGCAATGATGCGTGGGGCCTCCACGTCACCGGCGGCATCACCTGGCCGTCGGAGCAGTGGTCTGAGGTCATCCTTTCCGCGGTCGGCGGGCGAGACTGCGGGCCGGTGGTGCATGGCGCCCTCTCACCCTGGGACGGCTACATGTGCACCAACTTCGACGGCTCCAACGTGTACCTGTACGAGATCGGGGCCGGCGGCTTCGCCAACGTCGCGAACGGTGCAGGCGCGTACGTCGTCGGGCAGCCAGTCCGGCTGGAATCGACCAACTCGGGGGCGAACAAGGTGCTCCGCGCGCTCACTTCCGGCGTCGAGCGCTGCAACTACACGGACACCTCTCCGCGCGGCAATGGCGCACCCGGCTTGTTCCACTACGACGGAACGAGCGGCACGGCCTCATGGTCCGGCGGTGACTTCGCCGCGGGCGGATCAGCGGCCACGCCCTACAGATCCAAGCTCGTGCAGCAGGCACTGCGGCACTTCTGAAAGGAGAACCCCCAATGTCGGGCACCTTTGACATTCCGATCGCCGCCGTGGTGGTGAGCGCCCAGCAAGACCTGTGGGAGATCACCGGCCATGCCGCCAGGCCGTTTGTGCCGATCGCCTTCCACCTCTCGCAGGTGAGCGACTTCGGCGATGCCCAGGCGGAGATCCTGCCGATCCTGGTCAAGTCCGGGCAGACCACCAGCGGCAGCGGCGGCTCCGCCATCACGCCGACACCGACGGAACCGGGCGGTTCGGCAGCCGGGTTCGTCGCGGAGATCAACAACACCACCAAGGCCAGCGCCGGCACCATCGTCTCGCACGGTGCCTATGGCTTCAACGTGTTGACGGGCCTCGACGTGGTGTTCACGCAAGAGCAGCAGAAGCTCATGGCGGCGGGCCGCCGCTTCACCATCGAACTGGCGGGCACGCCCAACGATGCGATCACCGTCACTGGCACGCTCACCGTTCAGGAGGTCGGCTCATGAGCAACACCGGCAAGGTCTTCCAGGCCGCAGAAGCGCCGCGCGCCATGCGCGGCACGCCCAAGGCGGACGCATGGGCCGCCGCGCAGACCGAGCGCTACAAGGTCGTGGCGACGGATGGCGACCGCCAGATCATCCAGGAGGAGCTGCAGGAGCTGGCGCTGCGCAAGCTGGGCGCCGAGGTGCGCATCGCGGCGACGGAGCTGCTGGCCAAGCCACCCGAGCTCCGCCGCCGGGTGCTGGCCGCGTTCGACGCCAACGGCGACTTGAAGATCCCCTTCAAGCGCGTCTAGGGTCACGGACGTGCTGCGACGCCCACTGTACCGGCGGGCGCCGCCAAGGCCCCAGCCGACAAAGCGCAAGGTCCTGACAGCGGTAGTCGGCGCGCTGCAGAGCCTGGCCGGCAACGCAGCGGGGCAAGTCAGCGCCGCCGCGGCGCTCGAGCTCGGCAAGACCTTTGCCGGCGCCGCCGCCGTGCAGGCCAGTGCGGCCGCGGCGCTGCAGCTGGTCGTAGGCCTGGCGGGTGCTGCGTCTGCCGACAGCAGCTCTGCCGGTGCCCTGGCCAAGGCCAGCGCCCTGGCTGCCGCGGCCGCCGCACAAGGCACCGCCTCGGCCGAGATCGCTGTCAGCGTGCTGCTCTCCGGCGCTGTCGCGAGTGTGGCGACGGCCGCCGGCACGCTCTCGACGAACGGCTCCGTTGACCTGGCGGGCGCGGCCAGTGGTTCCGCCGGCGCTGCGGGCGCGCTGCAGCTCAGCGTCGGGCTGACGGCCGCGGCCATCGGCCAGGCCATGGCCGCGGGCGCCCTGACCCAAGGGGTGCCACTGAACGGCGCCGCGGTCGGCACCGCGACGGCTGGCGGGCAAATCGCGCTGAGCATCGCGCTGGCCGGCGCCGCTCTGTCGCAGGCGTCTGCACAGGCCTCGTTCGCCGGCGTCGTCACGCTGGCCGGCGACGCCGCGGTCCAGGCCGGCGCCAGCGGTGCGCTGTCGCTCGTCGTGCCCCTGTCGGCGCAGGCGCAGGCGATCGCCGCAGCGTCGGGTGGCCTGGTGGTCACGCTGGTGCTCGGCGGTGCCGCGCAGGGCCAGGCGCAAGCCGCAGGCGAGCTGCAGCAGACGGTCCTGCTCAGCGGCGCCGGCGGCGCGGTGGCCACGGCGCTCGGGACGCTGTCGGTGGTGCCCCTGGCGGTGTTGCCGACCTGGCCGGCAGGCGGCCCGGTTCGCTTCGGCGTGCGCGTGCTTCGGGATCTGTCGCGGCGGTTCGGCCGTCGGCGCCTTTGAGAGGGACATCCATGGACATCAGCGAGCTGATCGTCGGCGACAGCATTCGCTTCACCGTGCAGGGCGGCAACTACCCCGCGAGCGCGGGCTGGTCGATGTCGCTGCTGCTGAAGCCACGGGCCGGCGGCGACGACATCCTGATCGAAGCCACGCCCGATGGCGATGACTTCGTCGTGGCCGTCTCGGCAACCGAGACCACGGCCTGGTCCCCGGGCGCCTACACCTGGTGGCAGCGCGTCGAGAAGGACGGCGAGCGCTACACCGTTGCCACTGGCCAGCTGACGGTCAAAGCGCTGACGGGCGACGGTCGCAGCGTGGCCGCGAAGGCGCTCGAGGACGCCAAGGCCGCCTTTGCGACCTTCACTGCGACCAAAGGCACCACCCGTCGCTATCGCATCGGTGAGCGTGAGATGGAGTTCAACAACGCCACCGAGATCATCAAGATCATCGGTTGGTGGGAGCAGCAGGTCGCGGCTGAGGAGAGCGCTACCCGACTGGCGCAGGGACTGCGCCCACGCAACCGAATCCTGACGCGCTTCGTGCGCCCCCGCTGATCCATGGGCAATGTCGTGAACACCGGGGCGCGCGGCAGCGCGATCCTCACACAGTGGCGTGCACAGCGTGAGCACCAGCGTGCGCTCGGCTCGCCGTCGGGTGCATGGCTCGGCGCGCCGGCCGGTGCACAGCAAGCGTTGACGGCGGGGCGCACTGCTCGCTCGCTGCGTGCCTATATGGCGGCGAGCAACGATCGCCTGGTCGGCGATCTCGTGTCGCTGATGGGCCTGGTGTCGGGCAACGCCGAGGTGCGCATGTCGCTGCGCGCGATGCGCATCCGCTCGCGCCAGCTGGCCAACGACAACGAGTACGTCAAGCGCTTCCTGCAGCTGCTGCGGAACAACGTTCCGGGACCTCGTGGCTTCGAGCTGCAGATGAAGATCTACAAGACCCGCAAGGTCGAAGGCCTGGCCCAGCTCGACAAGGATGCGAACGCCGAGATCGAGGAGGCGCACGCGGCCCATAGCAAGCGAGGCAACTTCACCGCATGCGGCAAGCTGAGCCGCGGCGCCTTTGAACGCGCAGCGGTCACCTGCCTGGCGCGCGACGGCGAGGTCGTGATCGAGAAGCTGGTCGGGCGCCAGTTCGGTCGCTTCGGCCTGGCCTGGCGCCTGCTCGACCCGGACCTGCTGGACGAGACGCTCAACGTGGGCATCAACGGCGCCTACCCCGGCTACGGCCGACTGGACACCGGGCACAGCATCCGCATGGGGGTCGAGCAGAACGCCTACGGCCGGCCGGTCGCCTACTGGTTCCACAACGTCCACCCGGGTGACGACGTCATCAACGTCCCGGTGGTGCGCCATCGGCGCGTTCCGGCCGATCGGATCATCCACCGATTCCTGGCGGAGGAGCTGCGCCCGGACACGTCGCGCGGCGTGCCCTGGATCTACGCCGCCATGCGCCGCATGGCGATGCTCGGCGGCTACGAAGAAGCGGCCCTGGTCAGCGCGCGCCAGGGCGCCAGCAAGATGGGCTTCTACAAGCGGCCCGCGGACGAACCGAAGTCGCCCGGCAACCCCAACAACGACGGCACGGCGGTCGCCGACGAGGAAGACCCCGAGGGCAACCTGGTGCAGGAGGCCGAGCCCGGCGTGTTCGGCGTGCTGCCGGCGGGTTGGGACTTCACCACCTACGACCCGGCCTACCCGAACGACAAGATGGACGACTTTGTCGTCTCCATGTTGCGGGCCTTCTGCTCGGGCGTGGGCCTGAACTACAACGGGCTGACCGGCGACCTCCGCAACGTCAGCCTGTCGGCGATGCGCCACGGCGCCAACGGCGATCGCGACACCTACGAAGCGCTGCAGCAGTACTTCCGGGACGACGTCAGCGTCCCGATGTTCGAGCCCTGGCTGCAGCTCAGCCTGGACCTGGGGCAGATCGGGCGCCTGCCCAGCGAAGCCTTCGAGCGCTTGAACAAGCCCCGCTTCATCGCGCGGCCGTTCCGCTCGCCCGACCCGCAGAAAGACATGGCCGCGCGCGCGCAGGCCGTCGCGCTCGGCATCAACAGCCGCACGCGCATCTGCGCCGAGGACGGCAACGACTTCGAGGAAATCCTCGAGGAGCTCGCGCGCGAGGAACAGATGGCGCGCGAGAAGAAAGTGACGCTGAACACCGCCGCGGCCGCCGCGCACAAGACGCCGGCCGTCGACGACGCCGGCAAACCCGCCAAGCCCGGCGCCGAGTCGAACGACGACGAAGGCGACGACGAACCCGAGGAAGGAGAAGACGACGATGGAACCGCTGCAGCGTAACCAGTACTGGCAGCGCAACGACGCGCGCGGCCGCGCCGAGCTCCTCGAGGCCCTCGGCCAGCTGAAGGTCGGCCAGCGCCTGCGCCTGGCGGATGTCATCGCGCGCGTGCAGACGCCTGCAACCGAGGGCGCCGAGGAGCGTGCCGACGATGCCGTGCCACAGCTCGTCGAGTACACGACCGGCTTCATTCGCGCTGCCGAGATCGACGAGGAGACCCGCGAGGTCGACCTCTCGTACAGCAGCGAAACGCCCTATGCCCGCTGGTGGGGGACCGAGGTCCTCGGCCACGGCTCGGGCGAGTGCGACATGTCCTGGATCGCGTCGGGCCGAGCACCCCTGCTCGCCGACCACGATCGCTGGACCCAGATTGGCGTTGTCCGCAGCGCCCTGATCGGCCGTGACCGGCGAGGTCATGCCCGCGTCCGCTTCGGTAAGAGCGAACGCGCCGAGCAGGAGATGCAAGACGCCAAGGACGACGTGCGCATCAACGTCAGCGTCGGCTACGAAATCGACGAACTCGAGCTGGTGAAGCAAGAGGGCGACGAGAAGACGTACCGCGTGACCGAGTGGCGCCCGCTCGAAGTGAGTCTGGTGGCCATCCCTGCCGACATGACAGTCGGCATCGGGCGGACCGCTGAGGACAACCCCCCCCGTACCACCTCCCAGAAGGAGAACCCTGTGAGCAAGGAAGAAGACCAGGCCGTCCTGGAGAAGGCCCGCACCGAGGCGCGCGACGAGGCCCGCAAGGCCGAGCAGCTGCGCGTCAAGGAAATCCTCGCGCTGGCCACGCGACACAACCTGCGCGAGATCGGCGAGAAGGCCATCAACGATGGCACGTCGCTCGAGCTGTTCCGCGGTCTGATGCTCGACGAGCTGCACAAGCGCGGCTCCGACCGGCCGCTCGAGCAGCACGCGTCGCACCTGGACCTGAGCGAGAGGGACGCGAAGCGCTTCTCGGTGACGCGCTACATGCGCAGCCTGATCGAGAAGGACAAGGACCTCGCGCCGTTCGAGCACGAGTGCGCGAAGGCCGTCCGTGAGGCGATGGAGAAGGTCGGCTACCGCGGCCAAGGCAAGGGCAACTTCATCCCGTTCGACGTGATGCAGCAGCCCCTCCCCGGCGTGCGCGTGGTCGAGGGCCGCCTGATGATCGGCGATCGCGTCATCGCCAGCCAGCGCGACCTGGCGACGTCGACGCCGACCGCCGGCGGCAACCTGGTCGCCACCGACCTGCTGGCCGCCGACTTCATCACGCTGCTGCGCAACGCGTCCCTGGTGCGCCGCATGGGTGCGCGCGTGCTCGGCGGCCTGGTCGGCAACGTCGCCATCCCGCGCCAGACCGCCGGCGTCACGCCGGGGTGGGTGGCCCAGGCCGGTGCCGGTACCGAGGGCGATGCGACGTTCGGCCAGGTGACGCTGTCGCCGAAGACGGCGCACGCCATCCAGGACGTCACCCGCGACCTGCTCCTGCAGGGTACGCCTGCGGTCGAGGGCCTGATCCGTGCCGACCTGATCGAGTCGATGGCCACGCAGCTCGACCTCGTCTCGCTGCACGGCACCGGCGCAAGCAACCAGCCGACCGGTCTGGCGGCCACCGCCGGCATCGGCTCCGTCGCCGGCGGCACCAACGGCGCGGCGCCGACCTGGGACAACATCGTCGACCTCGAGTCGCAGGTGGCCAACAACAACGCCGCCTTCGGTGCCACCGGCTACCTGACCAACACCAAGGTGCGCGGCAAGCTCAAGCGCACGCAGAAGTTCAGCGGCACGAACGGGCAGGAGATCTGGATGCAGGCCATGTTCGGCGACGACTCCTCGTTGTTCGGCAGCGTCAACGGCTACCGCGCCGGCGTCAGCAACAACGTGTCCAGCGCGCTGACGAAGGGCACCTCGAGCGGCGTCTGCTCGGCGATCTTCTACGGCAACTGGGCCGACCTGCTGATCGGCGAATGGGGCGGCGCCGAGCTGCTGCCCGACGAGGTGACGCAGGCGGCGAACCGGATCGTCCGCATGCACATCTACCAGACCATCGACATCGCCGTCCGCCGCGCGCAGAGCTTTGCCGCGATGCTGGATGCCCTGACGACCTGATCCGGTTGTCTCCTCGAGCGGCTGGTGCCTTCGCAGGCCCGCCCTCGCTTCGCGGGCCCGCTGTCTCAACGCAGCGGGCCCGCTGCTTTTCCTGACACCCGAAAGGACCCCACCATGAAGAAAGTCGAGATCCTGGCGCCCTGCTTCGCGCCGTCCGAAGTCGAGGGCCAGATGAAGACCCTCTACCCCGAATCCGTACTCGAGGTGGACGACAACACCGCCATCGCGCTCGTGGCCTCGCAGCGTGCCAAGTTCGCCGACAAGGGGGCGAAGCTGCGCGACACCACCAAGGAGCACGAGGCCGCCGCCGAGAAGGCGCGCGCCGAGCAGCTCACGCCGCAGGCGGTCATCGCTGCGGCTGTGGCCGCGGCGGTGAAGGCGGTGATGCAGCCGGCCGAGGCGGCGAAGGCCTGACCCCGACTGCAGGCGTCTGCACATGACCGAAGACCTGACCGCCTTCTTCACCGACTTCGCCGAGTCGGTGACGATCGCCGGCGCCGCCAAGTCGGCGATCGTGGACACGTCCACCGAGCTCGTGCTCGGCGACGTGCTCACGCACGCCCCCACGCTGCTGCTGCCCGCAGCGGAAGTGCCAACGGTCGCCGAGGGCGCGGCGTGCGTGGTGCGCGGCGCCGCGCACAGCGTCCGCCAGGTGCTGCAGGAGCCGCCGGACGGCGCGCTCGTGCGGCTCGTGCTGGTGCGGAGCTGATCGATGGCGCTCGCGGCTGCCCAGGTGGTCGACGCGCTGGCCGCCAGGCTGGCCCCGACCACGACGTCCACCGTCGTCACCGACCGGGCCAGCCCGATCGACGAAGCGACCCTGCCGCGCTGGCGCCTGGTCGCCACCGACGAACAGGTCGAGCGCGCCTACCTCGACGGCGGCAACCGCCACCGGCTGCAGCTCGAGGCCCAGGGCTCGGTGCGCGCCCCGGTGGACTTGGACGATGCCATGCACGCGCTCGCGTCGGCCGGGTGCGCGGCGCTGTTCGCCGAGCCCGTGCCGTACGAGCTGCAGCTCGACGTCATCCGCCGCCAGATGGTGAGCGAGGGCGAGGCGGCGGTCGGCCGCATCACGCTCGCCGTCACCGCCACGTTCTACGTCCACCCCGCAGCGCCCGACGTGCTGCTCTGAAGGAGAACCCCCACCATGTCCCGCTTCTACGTCAACGGCACGATCCCGAAGATCGCCGCCACCTTTCGCGGCACGCAGGCCGCCATCACCGACATCAGCAACGCGGCCAACGCGGTGGCCACGCTGGCGGCCGCCCATAGCTACCAGGTCGGCGACTACGTCGAGATCCTGACCAGCGGCTGGAACCTGCTGGCCGGCCGCGTGTTCCGCATCTCGGCGTTGTCGACGAACGACGCCACGCTCGAGGGCTGCGACACGCAGGACACGTCGAAGTACCCCGCCAGCCAGGGCGCCGGCACCTCGCGCGCCGTGCTCACCTGGGCGAACCTGCAGCAGATCAACGAGCTCGAGGTGTCGGGCGGCGAGCAGGAGTTCAGCGAGGGGCAGTACATCGACAACCCGCTCAAGTTCCGCTTCCCGACGTCGCAGACGCCGATCGACGTGCGTTTCCTGGTCGACGACGACCAGGCCGCCGCCTACTGGGCGCACGTGAAGGCCAGCCGCGCAGCGCTGGCCAACCGGCCGCTGCGTTTCGACTTTCCCGAGGGCGGCAAGGCGGCCGGCACGGGCATCTGGACCTACTCCGCCGCGCCGGCGATGGAGCTGAACAACACCCGCCGGCGCACCATCAACGTGGCCATGGCGGCCGAGTTCACGGAGTACACCAGCTGATGGAACTGGCCGAGCTCCAGGAGCGCGCGCTCAAGGCGCGCGAGTTCGACGCGCCGATCGAGGGCGAGTGCGTGTTCCGCATGCGCCTGCCGACGCCGTACGAGGCCGAGCTGCTTGCCGAGAGCAACGGCTACACCGGCCGCCGCGCCGACCGCGCGGCCATGGTGCGCACCAAGCGCGCCATGCTCGAGGTGGCCATCATCGGCTGGCAGGGTCCGCGCCAGCGCGACGTCGTTGCCGATCTCGAGGGCGACGAAGCGGCGGCGCCGCTCGCCTGGTCGGCCGAGGCCGTGCCGCTGCTGCTCGACGCCAAGCCCGAATGGCAGACCCTCGCCTGGGGGCAGCTGCTCGAGCGCATCGAGGCGCGCAACGGCAAGAAGGCGGCCGCCGCAAAAAACTCCTCGCGCGCATCGAGTGGGAGCGATCCCGCGACGATGCGCGCCGCTTCGCCGGCCTCGGGCTCGGCCGACTGAGCAGCGCCCCGCCGCCGCTCAACGACGACGCCGCCCGCGCGGCCCACTGCTGGGACTTCTGCGACGGCTGGCACCCGGAGCGCTGGCCCGTCTACGCCGCGCTGCACGACGTGCCCGACTGGCATCTGCTGGTCGACCTCATGAGGGAGATTCGCAAGCATGGCCGAGCGCCGGATCAAGTACGTGCTGCAGGCCGACGACCGGGCCAGCCGCGCGATCAACGGCCTGCGGGGTAACCTCGGCCACCTGCGCGACACCGGCAGCTCGCTGAACGGCGTGTTCGGCAAGCTGGGCGTGGTGCTCGGCGGCGCCTTCGCCGGCGTGACGCTCACCGCGTTCATCAAGGGCCAGGTCGACAGCCTGGACCGCTTGAACGACCTGAGCGATGCCACTGGCGCCAGCGTCGAGAAGCTGTCGGCGCTCGAGGACATCGCCAAGCGCAACGGCACGTCCTTCGAGACCGCGGGCGACGCGCTGCTGCGCTTCAACAAGCTGCTGGTGCAGGCCAAGCCCGGCAACGAGATTGACCAGGCACTCAAGGCCATTGGCCTCGACGTCGAACGCCTGCGCGCGCTGGATCCGGCCGACGCCTTCCACGAGGTGGCCAGAGCGCTGGCCGGCTTCGATGACGGTCCGCGCAAGGCACAGATCGTCACGGCGCTGTTCCAGAAGAACCTCGAGGAGATCGCCCCGCTGCTGAAGGACGTGGGCGAGCAGAGCGAGCTGGTCGGCAAGGTCACGGCCCAGCAGGCCGAGGAAGCCGAGAAGCTGAACAAGCAGCTGGCCCAGCTGCGGACCAACAGCGAAGACGTGGCGCGTGAGCTGGCCGTGCGCTTCATCCCGGCCATCAACGGCATGTTCGAGGCGTTCCGCGACAAGGGCGGTGCCCTCGAGCAGTTCAAGCGCGCGATCAGCCTCGACGACCTGTCGTTGCAGCGCAAGGCGCTGGAGCGTCTCAACCTGCAGATCGCCGCATCGCAGAGCCAGCTGGACGAGTTCGAGCAGGCCCAAGCGAAGGAGCCCGCCAACCGCGCGTACAGCGAGCGCGTGCGCGACCTGACCGCCGATCTTGCGCGGATGCGCGCGGAGGCGGCCCGCGCCTCGGAGGCGTTGAAGTCGCAGGCCACCCAGCTGGCGCCGCTGCTGCTCGGCCGCCGGCCGCCGAACGAGGGCGGCGGCCGCTATCAGCGGCCGGAGGCGCCGCCCCTGCCGACCCCCGCGAAGAAGGCGGCCAAGGAGGAGATCGACGACGCCTCGCGTGCCCTCAGCGGCTACGTGTCGCAGCTCGAGCAGCAGCGGCAGAAGACGCAGGACCTCACCGAGGTGCAGCAGGCCCTGGTGTTCCTGCAGGGCCTCGGCACCACGGGGCAGATCCCGCAGGTGCGCGAGCTGGTGCTCGGCCTGGCGCAGCAGAACGACGAGCTGGCCGACGAGGAGAAGCTGCGCAAGCAGATCGCCGACAACGCGCGCGAGCAGGCGTCTGCACTGAAGTCGCTGGACGACGAGCTCGACGCGCTCAGCGGCCGCGCCGGCGATCGCCGCAAGCTCGCGTTGACCGAGCGCCTCGAGGAGCTGCTCGCGGCCGGCCAGCAGTTCAGCCCCGCCGAGCTCGAGCGCGTGGTGAAGGGCATCGCCGGCATCCAGGACCAGGTCGACGAGCTCGACGAGTTCAGCCGTCAGGCGGGCCGGAACATCCAGAACGCGCTGGGCGACACGGTCAAGAGCACGCTGCGCGGCGACTTCGACGACATCGGGCGGCTGTGGGAGAACCTGCTGCTGGACATGGTGTCCCAGGCAATCGCGGCGGAGTTGGGCCGCGCGCTGTTCGGCGACTTCGGCAAGGACGGTTCGCTCGGCGGCCTGGTCGGTCGCGGCCTGGGTGCCTTCCTGGGCTTCTTCGACCAGGGCACCGACTACGTGCCGCGTGACGGCCTCGCCTACATCCACCAGGGCGAGGCCATCCTCACCCGCGAGGAGAACGCGCGCCGTGGCGAGGGCGCATGGGCAGCCGGCCCGCCGGTCATCAACCAGTTCGACCTCTCGATCGGCCAGCTCACCGCCGGCGACGGGGTGTCGCGTGGCGAGATGGCGGCCGTGGTGTCGCAGGCGCTCGCGGCGCAAGAGCTGAAGTTCCGGCGGCTGCTGGACAGCCGGGGGGGCTGACCGTGGACCTGTTCGACCTGCCCACCACGCTGGTCTCGCGCTTCGAGATGCGCGTGATGCCCAACACGCGGCTGCTCCGCAGCGCGTTCAACCCTGCCGCCGGGCAGACCCTGGACCTGCTGGGCGACTACTGGGTGTGCTCGTTCGTCATCCCGTCGCACATCACGCCCGAGCTCGGCCCGCGCCTCGAGGCGCTGTTCGACCGGCTGAACGGCACCGAGCGCGGCCTGCGCGTCTGGAACCTGAAACGGCCCTTCCCGCGCGGCACGCTGCGTGACGACGCCGGCGCCGTCAGCGTCGTGAACGCCAGCTTGGCAGGCGTGTCGGTGGTCAACGCCAGCGCCGCGGCCGTGAGCGTGGTGGGCGGCACCCCGACGCTGCGCCACCCCATCGCCCAGTTCGCGCGCACAGGCACCGTGCTGTGCCGGCCCGGCCGCACGCTGCTCGCTGGCGACCACTTCGGCCTGGCCAACGGCCAGTGCGTCCGCCAGCTGGTGGACACGGTGGCCGACGGCAACGGCGAGATGCCCGTGGAGTTCGCGCCGGCAGCGCGCAGCGACGTTGCAGCCGCCACGGCCATCACCGTCACGAAGCCCAGCGTGGGCTTCCGCCTGAAGGGCCCCGTGCCCGTCGTCTACGAGGGGCTGAAGTTCGGCGACGTCGTCGTCGACCTCGAGGAAGCCATCGACCTGTGAACCTGCAGAAGGACCCGACCATGACCCTTTCCGATCGCATCCGCCATCGCATTCGCCGCATCGCGCTGATCGCCGCCGCTCTGGCCGCCGCCGCGCTGGGCGTGCTGAACCACGCGCAGGCCGCGCGCATCCCGCTCGGGGCGCTGACGACGCTGAATCTCTCCACGCATCTCGACCCGATGTTTGTGGAGCTGTACGAGATGCGCGAACTGGTGTCGACGCCGAGTTACGTTGCGTCGACGCCGCGCCTCACGATCAATTCGAGCGGAAACCTGGGCCATCGCACGACGCCATCGCCGTGGGCTAGCAGCTTGCCTGCCTTCGACGTCGGTTCGCTATCGGGTCTGGCTTCCGACAGCTCGTTTGTCTACCTCGTGGGCAACGGATACTACGATGGCACGAACTGGCGCGCCAAGAGCACGGCGGCAAGTTCGCAGATCGCGCTCGGCTCTGGCACGGTGCAGTTTTATCGAGCCGCAAGCGTGGCCGCGGGGGCGGCGCAGACCGTCGTGGAGTCAGCGCGAATCGACGCATCCGGCAACCTGCTGGTCACCGGCGGCGGCACGCTGGGCTACGGCACTGGCAGCGGTGGCACCGTCACTCAGGCGACCAGCAAGTCCACCGCGGTGACGCTGAACAAGCCCACCGGCCAGGTCACGCTCAATGCCGCGGCGTTGGCCGCCGGTGCGACGGTCGGCTTCCAGCTGAACAGCACGGCCATCAGCGCAGGCGACATCGTGCTCGTGCAGACTGTTTCGGGCATGTCGAACGCCCAGAACTACACCGTCAACGTCGGCAACAGCATCAGCGGTGCTGCGTCGATCTACCTCACGAATAGATCCGGCGGCTCGCTGTCCGAAGCGATCGTGTTGTCGTTCTCGGTTGTCAAGGTGGCCACGTCCTGAACTGCCATGCACTCGCTGTCCTCCGCCGGCCTGGCCGTGCTGGCGTCCGGCCGTGCCGGGCTGATCCTGCTGCTCGAGATCCAGACCGACCCCATCGTGCGCCTGGTCAGCACGCCCTACCCCATCTTCTACGAGGGCGTGTGGTGGCAGGGCGCGCAGAAGCTCGGGACGATCGAGCAGGTCGAGGACAAGGTCGGCTCCTCGGGCGGTGCGGCGCTGCGCTTCACGCTGGCCGCGGTGGCCAGCGACGTGGTGGCGCTGGCCCTGCAGGACGAGGTGAAGTTCGCCCCGTGCACGCTGCGCGTGGGGGTGTTCGACGTCGCGGCCCGCGCCCTGCGCGACGTGGTGCAGATCTTCGCGGGGCAGATGGACCAGCTGCCGGTGGCCCTCTCGGCCGAGGCGGCGGCGATCTCGGCCACCGCGGTGCACCGCGGCGAGACCTTCGGCCGCCCGAAGCCCCTGCGCAACACCGACGTGGACCAGCAGAAGCTCGCGCCCGGCGACACCAGCCGGCGCTTCGTGGTGGCGCAGAGCCAGCAGCAGGACGTCTGGCCCGCCGCGTCGTTCTTCAAGAGGTGAACCCCGTGCGCGTGCGCGACTGGCAATCCCGCCTGCAGGCGATCGTGTGCAGGCGTCTGCAGGCGCCCTTCGCCTGGGGCGTCAACGACTGCTGCCTGTTCGCGGCGGACTGCGTGCTCGCGGTGACGGGCCGCGACCCCGCCGAGGACCTGCGCGGCGCCTACGCCGACGAGCGCGGCGCCGCGCGGCTGCTGGCGGCCCACGGCGGCGTTGTCGAGCTGGCGATCGCCCGCCTGGGCCCGGTGGTGCCGGCCGCCCTGGCCCAGCCGGGCGACGTCGGCCTGGTGCGCTTCGACGGGCGCGACACGCTCGCCGTGTGCATGGGCGCGCACTGGATGGCGCCGGGCGAGGCGGGGCTGGCCACCATCCTGCCCGGCCAGGTGCTGCGCGCCTGGCGCTGCGAGGCCTGACCGATGCCCACCGCCGTCACCTACGTGCTCGCCTACGCGGCGAGCTCGTTCGGCCTGGCCGTCGGCAGCAGCGCGCTGATTGTCGCCGGCTGGATCGTCACCGCCGCGGCGGTGTTCGGCATCGGCGCCGCCCAGCGCCGCAAGGCCGCCCGGCGCGCGCGCGACGCCTTCAACGCCGGCCTGCAGGACCGCCTGGTCATGACGCAGACGGCCGACGGCAGGCGATCGCGCCTCTACGGCCGTGTGCGCAACGTCGACGGCGTGGTCTTCAAGCAGACGCACGGCGTCAACAGCGAGTTCTACACGCTCGTGATCTCGGTGGCCGGCCACGAGGTCGACGCGATCGAGCGGGTGTACTTCGGCGACACGCCCGTCGAGCTCGATGCCGACGGCTGGGTGCTCACGGCGCCCTGGAACGGCAGCCAGCCCGCCAGCGCGCAGGCGACGATGACGGTGGCCAGCGGCTCCGGCAGCGTGGTGCTGCCGGTGGCGCCGATCGCCGGCACCGTCAGCATGGCCATCACGGTCGGCTCGGGCGACAACGAGGGCAGCTACACCGCCACGCCGTCCGTGGCCGGCACGACCGTCAGCGTCACCGGCGCGCCCATCGACGGGGACTGGACGGTGAACTACCAGTTCAGCCAGAGCCTGCCGAAGGCGCGTGTGCGCACCTATCTTGGCGGCCCGCAGCAGGACCTGTACGCGGTGCTGTCGGCCATCGTCGGCACCAGCCAGCTGCAGCCTAGCGACCGCTTCGCGAACGATGCCACGCTGATCGTCACGCTCGAGTACAACCAGGACGTCTACCCCACCGGCATCCCGAACCCGATCTCGGCGCTGGTGCGCGGCGCGAAGGTCCTGAACCTGCGCACCGGCGCGGTCGAATGGTCGGAGAACCCCGCCGAGATCGCGTACGACTGGGCGCTCTACGCGAACGGCGGCGCGGCCAAGGCCAGCGAGGTGGTGCTGCCCTCGTTCGTGGCCGCGGCGAACGCCTGCGACGTGGCCACCTCGTTCACCCGCACGGACGGCAGCGTCGAGGTGCGGCCGCTGTACCAGTGCGGCATCGCCATCCCGCTCGAGGGCGGCCCGGACGCATGGATGGACGAGATCGTCGAGGCCATGGCCGGCAAGTGGGACTGGGACGGCGGCCAGCTCATCGTGCGTGCAGGCGTCTACAGGGCGCCGGTGGCCACGATCGACGAGAGCTGGATCACGGACCGCCAGGCCATCCAGATCGTGCCGCAGACGGCCACGGCCGAGCTGGTGAACGTGGTGCGCCCGACAATCAGCGACGCCGCGCAGCACTGGGTGCCGGCGCCGACTGCGGAGGTGCGCCTCGAGCCCGCGATCGCCGCGGACGGGCAGGAGCTGCCGCTCGAGCTCGAGCTGCGCGGCGTGACGCACGCCGTGCACGCCATGCACGTGGCCGGCGTGCTGATGCGCGAGACCCGCGAGGGCCTGACGGTGACGCTGCCGTGCAACCTCAAGGCCTTCCCGTACCGCCTGTTCGATTGCTTCGCGCTCGACCTGCCGCTGTTCGGCTGGAACGGCGACAAGCAGGCCGAGCTGGTGGGCAAGAGCTTCTCGCCCGATCTCGGCTCGCTGGTCACGCTGCGCGAGACATCGGCCGGCATCTACGACCCCGAGGCGAACTTCGACCAGTTGACCGTCAGCCCCAACACCGGGCTCCCCGAGCCGACCGACGTGCCGCAGGTGACGGGCGTGGCCGTGGCCAGCGGCACCACCGAGCAGCTGGACCGCTCGATCCTCGTGCGCACCATCGTCAGCTGGGACGCGGTGCCCAGCCAGGCGGTGCGGCAGTCCGGCAAGGTCGAGGTGCAGTGGATAGAGGCCACGGCCACGCTGCCCACCAGCGGCGACGATTGGCCAGGCCGCGCCGAAGCCGAAGGCAACGCCACGCAGATGCCCGTCGTCGGCCTCCGCGCCGGCATCCACTACCTGTTCCGCGCGCGAGCCCGCACGACGCTCGGCGTGCGCGGGGCCTGGTCGGACCAGAAGCTGTCGCTGATCGCCGATGCGCCGGGGCTGTTCGAGGACCTGATCCTCACCAGCGCTTCCTACGGGTACTCCACCGTCACCTGACCATGGCAGTTTTCGGCTCGCTCCCCACCGACACCTTCCAGTCGCCGCACGCCGGCCGGCTGACGGTGACGCTGAACGCCCAGTTCTTCGCGAACAGCTACGCGGACGCCGGCTTCCCGAGCTCCGGCGGCGGCGGCGGCAACCTGTCGATCAAGGGCTATGCCGGGCCCTCCGGCTCGCCGACCTACACGCCGATCATGGACAAGTTCAACTCGGGCACGGTCAGCTTCGAGATCGACTACCCCGGCGGCGACGCGGCCTGGCCCATCGGTGTCGTCGAGGAGGGGTTCAAGAACCCCGGCGGCCTCTACACGCTCGGCTTCCAGGACATCCAGCTGATCGTGCGGCTGCGGCGGTGGGCAAGCGCGTGAACCACTCTCCAACCCAAGCGAGCAACCAAGAAATGAGCGATTTCGACCCCGTTCAATACGGCCAGCTTCTCGAGCGCGTCGACTCCCTGGACGAAGAGGTGCGCGAGCTGCGGCGTGACGTCAAGGCACTGCTCGAGCTGGCCAACAAGAGCCGCGGCGGCTTCTGGATGGGCATGGCGATCGCGTCGAGCGTAGGCGGCGTGGTGGGCTTCTTGGTGGATCACCTGGGGCGTCGATGAAACTCATTCCGAACTGGCGCCGCGCGTGGCGCATGCTGTCCGTCCAGGCCATGACCGCCGCCGGCGTGCTGCAAGTGGCCTGGGAGACTCAGCCTGACGCGATCAGGGCCGTGGTGCCCGAAGGCTGGGTGCCGTGGATCACCGCCGGCGTGCTCCTGTTCGGCATCGCCGGCCGACTCGTGCAGCAGAAGAAGGTGCAGCCATGATCTCTCTGACGGACTACTGGATGGGCCGCGACGAGGAATACCCGCAGTTCCTCTCGCCCCAGATCGAGCGCAACGCCGCCTTGACGGTGCAGTTGACGAACGCGCTGCTGGCCCGCTTCGGCCAGGGCCGCAAGGTCATCAGCGGATGGCGCCCCGCCATGGTCAATGCCGCGACGCCGGGCGCTGCCCCGAATTCGAAGCATCTGACCGCACAAGCCGTCGACCTGGCGGACCCCGAAGGCGACCTCGACCATTGGCTCATGTCTGCCGCCGGGCAGCAAGCGCTCGAGGACATCGGCCTGTGGATGGAGCATCCGGCCGCGACAAAGGGCCGGACGCACCTGCAGACGGTCCCGCCGCGCTTCGGCGGCGGCCGTGTCTTCTACCCGTGAGGGTCAGGCTGCTTACAGGCACTCCGTCGGCCGAGGATCGGCGTTGCAGTTGATCGGCGGCGGCTTATGGCCATCTTCCGGCTCCGGTTCCGGGTCACCACCACCACAGGCCGAGCAAAGCGCGGCCAGAACGGCCGCCAGCAGGAACTTGATCACTTTCGTCTCCCTTCTCACGTCAAAGCCACAGACGTTTCTGGAAGACGTTGCGCCCCCTCGCAACCAAGATCCCAGCGGCCCGGCCGCGAAGCAGACGCCAACCTCCCGGTTGGCGTTTTGCTTTGGGGTCCGTTCGTTCCCGCGCCTTCCCCAGCCGACCAAGGCCCGGTCGCACCGCCCCGGGCCATGGCGATCCGCGGCACGAACGCGAACGTCGTGACGTGGGCGGTTCCGCCGCCCTCAGCGCGCCTCCGCGGGGAGATACGCCCGCACCGCGGCGTCGTGAAAGCCATGCTGCAACTCGAGCTGGCGTGGAGAGAAGTCCAGCTGGACGAACAGCGCGAAAACGACCTGCGCGTCGGGATCGATCCTGAAGTAGGTGTTGTAGCCGCCGCTCCAGCCGTAGGTGCCGGGCGAACCCAGCCACGCGGTCGGGTCACCCGCCTTGCGGACGGCCACGCCCAGGCCGAATGACTGCCCGGGCAGGAAGGGCACCGGGATGCTGTCCACCTGCGGCGAGCGCATCAGCTCCACCGATTCGCGGCGGAGGATGCGCACACCGCCCAGCTCACCGCCGTTGAGCAGCATCTGGCAGAAGCGCAGGTAGTCCGTCGCCGTGCCGAACAGATTGCCCCCGGCGGAGATGAATCGGGGCGCCGGGTCGTCGGGCGGCAGCCGCACCAGCCCGAGGCCCGGCTTGAGCGCGTAGGCCGGGACGATGCGGGCACGCTGCTCCGGAGGAACCCGGAAGAAGGTGTCGTTCATGCGGAGCGGGCCGAAGATGCGGACCCGAAGCACCTCGTCGAGCGGCTGGCCCGTGACGACTTCGATGATGCGGCCCAGCACGTCGGTGGCCGGGCCGTATCGGAACTCCGTGCCGGGCTGTGCGTCCAGCGGCAGCTGGGCCAGGCGCGCGACGAACTGCTCGAGCGTGAAGTCCTGGTTCGCGGGGAGGCCGGCGAAGGCGGCGCGCTGCAGCCGCGCGCCCGGCGAATCGCGCGGCGGCAAACCGGCGAAGCCGGCGCGGTGCGTCATCAGGTCCGCGATGGTCATCGGCCGCACGGCCGGAACCAGTTCGAAACCGTCGGGTGCGCCTTCGCGCGCCACGGCGACCTGCCGATCCGCGAACTCCGGCAGGAACCGCTCGACGGGGTCGGACAGGCTCAGCTGGCCGCGCTCGATCAATTGAAGCGCCGCGACGGTCACGATCGGCTTGGTCATGGACTGCAGCTGGAACAGGTCGTCGACGCGCACCGGGCGCCCGGACTCCAGATCGGCCAGGCCCTGGGCCCGGAGCCACACCAGCCGGCCCTGGCGCGCCACCAGCGTCACGGCCCCCGCGACCTTCTGCTCGCGCTGCATGCGGGCGATGAACTCATCGATGCCGGAGAGTCGCTGGCCCGACAGGCCCACGTCTTCGGGGATGGCGGTCGGAATCGTCGGTGCGACGGGCGCCGTCGAACAGGCGGCCAGCACCGCCAGCAGGATACCGACGCACCACGCCGCACAGCGGTGCAACTGCACCGGCTGCAGAGCGGACGCCATGGCATCACCCGGACAAGGACCTCCGCCATGCGGCCGTTTCACGGCGGGTTCGACACCAGCCGCGGCGTTCGCGGAACCGGCGATGGGCCGCCCGGTCCGCGCATCGCCGCACTCAGCCCGGAGCGTCGCCGAGTTCGAAGTTGAGCTCGACCCCATTGCCCGCCGGGTCCTTCAGGAAGAGCTGCACCTGGCGTCGCCCGGGCACGGCCGCGCGGCGCCATGGAACGCCGAGGCGGCCCAGGCGCTCCTCGAACGCATTCAGATCGGTGCAGGTGAAGGCGACATGATCGAAGGTGCCGCGCCGGCCTTCGCCGGAGGCCGGCGCGGCGGCATCGTCGACGAGATGCAGGACGGCCTGCTCGCCGACGTAGAGCCAGTAGCCGTGGAAATCGAACGGCGGCCGGTCACCCTCATGAAGCCCGACGACCTCGGCGTAGAAGTCGCGCAGCCTTTCCAGCAGCCCCCGTTCGGCCCGGAGGTTGAAGTGATTGAAGGCGATGACAGGCATGGTCTCTCTCGGAGGGGAGCCGGTGCGCAGTCTCTCACCTTTGCCCACTCTTCGCCGGCGTGCGCGGGCGGTACGCCCGACCTTGTCGTTGCTGACCCGCGCTCGGACCACGGGCTTCGTCGGCTACCCGATCGCGATGCAGCCGCTCGGCCCGACAGACTATGCGTCGCGGCGGACGGCGGCTGTCGCTTCATCGCCGGTGTTCGGGGTTCCCGCGCGTTCGATGAGCAGCAGGTGGGCTTCCTCCTGCGCCACCGGGCAGTGCTCCATGCCGCGGGGGACGACGAAGAGCTCGCCCGGCCCGACCTCGACGTCGCCCGCCCGCATCCGGATGGTGATGCGGCCCCGCAGGACGAGGAAGAAGTCGTCCGTGTCGTCGTGCTGGTGCCAGACGAACTCGCCCTTCACCTTCACGACCATCAGGTCGTGTCCGTTGAACCGGCCTACCACCCGCGGTTGCCAGTGTTCCGGGAAGGTCTCGAGCTTCTGCGCCAGGTTGATGGCCGACAGGGGAATCTGATTCATCGGGGGGTCCGATCTGCAGTGACGTCTCGGGAGGGGAGTCTGGCGGCACGCCGGTTGTCGATCGATGTCAAGAGTGCCGCCCGAGTATTGCCGCTGCAATCCCGCCCCGGGACCGACGTCACGGCGTTGCCGGCGCCAGGCGACCTGACGCGGCGTCCGCCGCGCCGTAGCATGTGGCGATGCAGCTTCGACTCGCCGCCGCCCCGTGTGCCGCGCTGGCCGACGGCTCGGTGCGCGAGCTGGCACCGATCGATGCCGCGCTGCTGGCCTGGCTGGCACTCGAGGGTCCGACCCCGCGCGCGCGCCTGGCGGCGCTGCTGTGGCCGGCGAGCGACGGCGTCGCCGCGCGCAACGCACTGCGCCAGCGGCTGTTCCAGCTGCGACGCCTGCTCGGTGCTGACACCGTCACCGGCGGCACGACGATCGCACTCGCGGGCGGCGTCGTGCACGACCTGGACGACGCCGACAACGTGCTCGGCGCCGTCGGCGACGCCTTCGGCCCCGAACTGGCCGCCTGGCTGGGCCTGCAGCGCGAACGGCGCCGCGAGCGCATGCACCGCTCGCTCGCCGAGCTCGCCGACCTGGCCGAACGGGCGCAGCAATGGGGCGACGCGCTGCTGCACGCGCAAGAGCTGCTGGCGCTCGATCCGCTGAACGAGGCGACACACCGGCGCGTGATCCGGCTGCACGACCTGCGCGGCGACCGCGCGGCCGCGCTGCTCGCGTTCGATGCCTGCGAGCGCTTGCTGAAGGACGAGGTCGGCACCGGGCCTTCGGCCGAGACGCTCGCCCTGCTGGAGACGCTCGAACGCACGCCGGCGGTGCAACCGGTGGACGGTACGCGCCTGGCCCCGGCCGCACTGCTGCGCCCGCCGCGCCTCGTGGGCCGCGACCGGGCCTGGGCAGCGCTGCTCGACGCGGCGGCGGCCGGTCGCGTGGCCCTGCTCGAGGGCGAAGCCGGCATGGGCAAGACACGGCTGGCCGGCGACTTCGCCCAGCGCGACCCGGACGGGACGATCGTCGTCAGCGCGCGTCCCGGCGACGCGCCCCATGCCAGCCTGCTGCGGCTGGCCCGTGCGGCGCTACGGTGTGCCGGCGACCTGCCGCCCGCCGTGCGGCGCCCGCTGGCGCGCCTGCTGCCCGAGTTCGGCGACCCGCCGCCGGGCGGCGACGAGGCGCAGGCGGCGCGCCTGCTGGCGGCCCTGGAGGCGCTGCTCGCCGCGGCAGTGCGCGGCGGGCTGCGCCAGGCGATCGTCGACGACCTGCACTTCGCCGACACCGCCAGCGCCGAAACCCTGCTGCACCTGGCCGGCGGCGACGCCGCGCTCGCCTGGGTATTCGCGGCCCGTCCCGCCGAGTGGCCGGCGGGGGCCCGCGCCGCCGCCGACGAGCTGCTGCAGGCCGGCCGTGCGGTCAGCATCCCGCTGTCGCCGCTGACGACGGCGCAGATTGCCGAACTGGTCGACTCCCTCGGCTTGCCCGGGTTCGACGGCACTGCTCTTGCACCGCGCCTGGCGCAGCACAGCGGAGGCAACCCGCTGTTCCTGCTCGAGACGCTGAAGGCGATGCGCACCACCCCGTCGCCGGCGACCACGCTGCCGGCGGCGGCGAGCGTCGCGCAACTGGTCGGCCGCCGCATCGGGCAGCTCTCGCCCGACGCGGTCAGGCTGGCGCGCTGCGCCGCGGTCGCCGGGCAGGACTTCAGCAGCGAGCTTGCGACCGAGCTGCTCGGCGCGCGCCCGCTCGACCTGGCCGACGCCTGGGCCGAGCTCGAAGCGGCGCAGGTGCTGCGCGAGCAGGCGTTCGCGCACGACCTGATCCACGAGGCCGCGCTCGCGTCGGTGCCCCCAGCGCTGGCGCGCCAGCTGCACGGCCGGATCGCGTCGTACCTCGCCGCGCGCGCGGGTGCGCCCGAGCGCATCGCGGCGCATTGGCTGGCCAGCGCGCAGCCGGACGCGGCGGCGCCTCACCTCGTCGAGGCCGGTCGGCGCGCGCTGCGTGCCCTGCGCAAGAGCGAGGCGGCACAGGCGCTGGCGCGTGCCGCCGAGCTGCTGGAGCATGCGGGCGACCGGCGCGGCGCGTTCGATGCGCTCGACACCTACTTTGCCGGCATGCCCGTCTGGGACGAGACCAGCCGCGCGCTGGTCGAGCGGATGCGTGCGCTGGCGCAGACGCCCGTGGAACACGCGCTGGCCGCCCAGCACCATGCCGACCTGCTGAACCGCACCGGCGACTTCGCCGGCTGCAGCGCGATCGCGGAGGAGGCCTTGCAGCTGGTCGAACCGGCGGACGCACCGGTGCTGGTGGCGACGTTGATGACCTACCAGTCCGGCGCCAAGCTGTACGCCGGCGACGCGGCCGGCGCGGCACAGGCGATGTACCGCGCGGTGGCGGTGGCCGAGACGGGCGACGACGAGGACCGCCTGGCGAGCATCGTCGCGGCGCTCGGCAGCACGCTCGACTGGGCGGGCCGTGCGGCCGAGGCGCTGCCGCACCATGCGCGGGCCATGGAGATCCGGCGCCGCGGCATCGGTCCGCCGGAGGTGCAGATCGCCACGGCGCTGAACTGCGCCGCCAATCGCATGGAACTCGGCTGGCTCGAGGAGGCGCGGCCGCTGTTCGAGTTCGCCGAACGTGCCGCCGCGAGCCACGACCTCGATCTCGGCCGCGAGGTGCCGGCGCTGCTGGTGCACCGCGCGCGGCTGCTGCTCGACCTGGGCGAGTACACGCAGGCGGTGCGTCAGCTCGAGGACGCCCTGCCGGTGATCGCCGAGCGCATGCAGCCGTGGCTGATCGGGCTGGAGACGATCGTCGCGACGCTGTGGATGCGCCTGGGCCAGTGGGCGCGGGCGCGGCGCATGGCCCAACAGGCATTGGCGCGCAGCGACGGCGCGATCGCGATCTACGCGGCCCGGGCCCGGCTGGTCGCGGCCGAGGTCGAAGCGGCACTCGGCCGGCCGGCCGACATGCAGGGAGCGCTCGACGAGGCGGAACGGCGGCTGCGCGGCGGCGGACCGCGCGTGGCGCACCAGATCTCCCTCGCACGCTGCCGTTGGCTGGAGCCGGCCGATGCGCTCGCGCTGGCGGGCCGGGTGCGCGACGCCGCGGACGCGACCGGCGTGCCGGGGCTCGTGCTGTCCGCCGACCTGCGCGCGTCGGCGGCGGCCCGGCGGCTGGGCGACGATGCGGCCGCGCATCGGCATGCGCAGGCGGCAATCGAGCTGTTCGACACCGGGGTCGAGCCGCTCGGGCTGTATCGCGCCGAGGTCTGGCTCACCGCGGTGCCCGCGCTGCGGGCGGCTGCGCCGGCACGGGCCGACAGCCTGCAGGCCACGGCGCTGCGCTGGCTGAACGAGACCGCCGGGCAGCGGGTGCCGGCGGAGTTCCGCGACAGCTTCCTGCACCGCAACGAGGTCAATCGCGAACTGCTCGCGCTCGCCGCGCGCGGCGCCTGAACGGCCGCCGACCCCCGGCAGGTCAAGGTCAGTCGTCAGCCGGTAGCCGTGGTCAGACGCGCGCGCAGCGCCGCGATCCGGTGACGGTGGGCGCGCGCGGCGATCGCCAGCGCCGACTGCACGACATGCATCTCCAGCTCGGCCGCCGGCGCATCGCCCTCGTCGAGCAGGCATTCGACCAGGCGCAGACGCGCCTCGACCTCGCCCACCGGCGAGCCCACCTCGCGCCAGTCCCTGATCGCGCGGCGCAGCTTCAACGCGGCGAGCCGCGTGTCGCCGTCGGCCAGCGCCAGCTCCGCCTCGGCGGCGCTGAGCATCGCGGTGAGCGATTCGTTGTCGAGGCGCCGCGCGCCGCCGTCGAGCAGGCTCATCGCCTCGCGGGCACGCGCCACGTCACCGCTCGCCACCGCGGCATGCACCAGCAGGCACAGCAGCTGCGTGCGCCGCTCGCGCAGCGTGAAGTCGGGGGTGTCGAGCGCACGCTCCAGGCCGCGCTGCGCCTCGGCGGCGCGACCCGTCATCAGGTGCAGGCGCGCGAGGCCCGGCTGCGGGTTCCAGCCGAGCGCGTGCGCCTGGCGGTAGGACGCCTCGGCATCCTCCAGGTCGCCCACGCTGAGCTGGATGTCGCCCAGCACGCAGTACGCGTCGCCCTCCGCCCAGGGCGCGGCCTGCGCGATCAGCTGGGCCGCCGCGCGCACCTCGGCCGCGGCCTGCTCGAGCTCACCCTGCACGTTGAGCACCGCCGCGCGATGCAGCTGGCAGGTGCCGGGAAACGACGGCATGCTGCTCGCGCGGCTCCATTCCTCGTAGGCCTGCGCGAACTGGGCGGCGCGCAGCCAGTCGCTGCGGTAGCGCGCGGCATAGAGGATCGAGCACAGCGACCAGCCCGCGGCCCAGGGGCACACGCCGCCGAGGCGGATCATCGCGGCGGCCTCGTCGTGCTGGGCAAAGCCTTCGGCCACGTCGCCGCGCGACATCAGGCCGTGCCCGCGGTAGGTCAGGCCCAGGCATTCGACGTCCGCGTCGTGGCGCAGGCGGCCGATGCGGCAGGCCTCGTCGGCGTGGGCGATCGCGGCCTCGGCGTCGCCGCCGGCCAGCGCCATGCGCGCCGACATCCAGGCATGGTGGCCGCGCTCGACGGTGTCCGCACGCCCGTCCAGCCAGCGCGATGCGCGCTGCAGCAGGCCGCGCGCAATGGCGCCCTGGCGCTGGTCGATGCGGATCTGCACCAGCAGCAGCGTGGCGCGTGCCGCGCTCAGCGCATCGCCGGCGCTGCTGCGTTCGGCCACCAGGCGCTCGAGCGCGGCCACGGCGCTCGGCCCCTGGCCGCCGCAGATCGCTGCGCGGCCCCAGATCTCGATGTCCTCGCCGGCCAGCGGGGCCTGCGCATCGGCGGCCGCGAAGGCCTCGCAGGCGGCGCCCCAGTCGCGGCGTTCCAGCGCGGCGCGCGCGGCGGCGAGCCGACTGTCCGGCGGCGCCGGCGCAGCCTCGGCGAGCGCGCTTTCCAGGCAGAAGCGGTAGCCGTGGCGCGGGTAGGTGCGCACCACGTCGGCCAGCCCGGCCTCGGCCAGCGCGTTGCGCGCCAGGCTCACCAGGCGCTGCAGCGCGTTGTCGACCACGATCGCGCGCGGCCAGAGCGCCTCGAGCAGTTCGTCCTTGGTGACCACCCGCTCGCGGTGCCGCACCAGGTAACACAGCAGGTCGAAGACCCGCGGCTGCAGCTTCAGCTCACGGCCGCGCACGGTCAGCGAGCGACGTGCCTCGTCGAGCTCGCAGGAACCGAACCGGAAGGTCGTGGCCGTCGCCGTCACGGCCGTATTGTGCCAAGCTGGCCCGTTTCCAGCGGCTGCCAGAGGCCGAGCAGGGCACCGACGGTGTCCTCGACGAGCGCGATGCGCGCGACGCCGTCCACCTCGAACGGGGCGACCAGGAGGCGTCCACCCTGCGCGGTGATGCGCGGCACGAGCGCATCGAGGTCGTCGACGCGCAGGTACGGCGTCCAGTGCGACGGCACGCCGCGCTCGCGCTGCGTCCCGCTGAGCGCGTAGAGCGTCGCGACGTCGCGCCCGCCGACGCGGCAGCGCGTGAACTGCCCGCCGTTGGCCCGCTGGGTCTCGAAGGTCCAGCCGAACGCCTGGGCGTAGAAGGCCATCGCCCGGGCCGCGTCGGTCGCGGCGAGGTCGACCCAGCAGAACGTGCCGGGCAAGGCGGAATCCGGCAGATCCATCGGATGAACTCGAAGCAGGATGAAGGGCACCGCCCCGCGGGCGCGGGGCGGCGGGGGTTCAGCAGGCGCCGGTCGTCGGGTCGATGACGCTGCGCACTTCGCTGATCTTGCTGGCCGGGAAGCCGCTCAGGCGCGCGTGCTCGTGCACCTGCGTCTCGTCGTCGGCCAGGTAGATGCAGAAGGTCTTGTCGTCGACGACGTACGAGTGCACCCATTGCACCTTGCCGCGCAGCTCGGCGAGCGCGGCGTTGGAGGTGGCGGAGGCATCCCTGAGTTGCGCGCCGTCGAGGCCGCCGACGCCGGGGATGTTGCGTTCGATCACATAGCGATTCATGGTGAGGACTTTCCAGAGAGATGGCCGCAGCGGCAGGAACGAGTCTTTCGGCCGCGCTGCGGCAAGCGACCGTCGACGGGAGAAGCGGTATCAGCCGCGCGCGGCGTGGTGATGCCACACGTGCCAGCGCGTGGCGTCGATGCGGCCCGCGGCCTCGAGGGCCGCCAAGCGGACCTCGCTGGCGTCCAGCCCGATGTCGCGCAGCGTGCGCGCGTCGAGGTGCGTCAGTGCGCGCAGCGTGTGCCGCGCGAGCCGCGCACGGGCCATGCGGTCGGCGCCGCGGCGCAGGGCGTCGCGCATCGCGACCGGCCACGAGGGCGGCTGCGCGCGGGTGGTCTCATCGGCAGTGAACATGGGGGTTCCAGTCGTTGAAGAGGCCATCGGGGTTGTGCTCCCACAGCCAGACGTGCAGCGTGTACAGCGGCGTGGTGAGGCCGTAGCGGTTGGGCACGCGCAGCAGGTGGAAGGGGTGGCCGAACAGCGAGGGCGGCTGCGCGTGCGACGCGTCCCACACCGGCGCGGGCGTCACGTACTCGAGGGCGGCCAGTTCCAGCCGGCCGTTGGCGGCCTGGCGGTAGACCAGCAGTTCGGGCCGCAGCGGATCGAGTTCACCGTCGACCAGGGCCCCGTTCAGGTAGTGGATGCCCATGCCGCCCTGGCCCGGCTGCGCGACGCAGTCGCCCTGCAGGTCGGGGAACTTGGTGTAGTTGGCGGCGATCGCCGCATTGACATCGTTGAACGCGGCGGTGGCCTGGCGCGCCTCGGCCAGCGCCTTGTGGAGCTGGAAGCCGGCGGCGGGCTCGTCGCCGTGTGCGCGCGGCGCCGTGGCCGCGAGCGTGGCGGCCACGGCCACGGCGAGCGGCAGAAGGGTCTGGAGCAGAGGTTTCATGGGAGTCCTGTCGTAGGAGTGGTGAGGATTCAGGCCGACACGGCCTGGTCGGGGAAAGGTCGCAAGGGGTCGTGGTCTTCGCGGAAGACGAGGCGGCCGAACACCGGCGTGATCTCGTCGACCGGCAGGCCCGCCCGCGCGGCGTGCTCGCGCAGCGCGGCGGGCTCGGTGGCCTGGAAGAGGCAGAAGGTGCCGATCCCGCCGCCGTCGGCGTGCACCGCGTAGCTGCGCAGCCAGCTCACCTGCTGCGGCATGTCCTCGTCGGCAATGCGGCGGGCGATGGCCAGGCGGACGTCGAGCTGCGCCGCGTCGCGGCCGACGACCGGGCGCCGCACCAGGTACACCCGGGTCGGCGCAAAGGGGCGCAGCACGCGCGTCGTCTGCACGGTCGCGATGTCCTCGCCCGGCAGTCCGGCGAGCGACGCGTGCCGGTGCAGCGTCTCGAGGCGGTCGGCGCGAAAGACGCAGGCCAGCCCGAAACCGCCGTCCGCCTCGCGCAAGGCGTAGGAATGCAGCCAGCGGGCGTCGAGCCCGGCGGGCGGCTGCTCCTCGAGCGAGCGCAGCCGGGTCAGCGCTGCTTCGAGTTCGCTGGCGCTGGCGGCAATGCCGCGGCGGCGAACGAGGTAGGTCGAGGTCATCGGGAAAGCCTTGGAGGTGCGTCGAACGAGTGGAGAGAAGCGTAGGCAGCGGGGTCGGTGGCGTCCTTCCGCCGACCTGATCAATCGCTGATGCTTTGCTGCGGGGCGCTTGCGCCGCGCAGCGGGGTCGAGCGCAGGTCAGCGCGTCCGTGCCTTCTGGAAGTGCCCGACAGCGGTCGTGCTGGCATGCCCCGCACTGTGCCGATCGGCCCCCCGGACCGCGCCGGCAGGCCTGCCCATCTTGGGCGCACGGGTTGCCCAGATTGCGCGGCCGGCGCCGGCCCGCCTTCGCGCTGGGCCCGATGGACCGCCGTCGGTGATGGGGTCGAGTGCGGCGGCGGGCCGCGTCAGTCCAGCCCGAGCGCCTTGTGCGCCAGCGCCAGGAAGGTCGCGCGTTCGCGAACCGACAGCGGCGCCAGGATGTCGAGCTGCAGCGCCTCCACGACGGGCCGGCAGGCCGCCAGCAGCCGCTCACCCGCGGGCGTGAGGTTCAACTCGCGCGCCCGCCGGTCCTGCACGCTGACCTCGCGCTGCACCAGGCCCTTGGACTCCAGGCGGTCGACGACCCCGCCGATCGTGGCGCGATCGAAGCCGATCGTCGCCGCCAGGCTGGCCTGGTCGATGCCGGGCTGCTCGGCGATGGCATCGAGCGCGGCGAACTGCACCGAGGTCAGGTCGAATCCCGCGGCCTGGGTCCGGGCCTGGAAGACCTGTGTCGACTGCTGGTGCAGGCGCCGGATCAGGTGCCCGGCCATCGCGATTCGGTCCATCTGCGCCTCCGCGGTGTCGCCGCCCACGCCGGTCCTGGAGAACGGGCTGCGTTCGGCTTGACGATTTTAGTATGTATGCATATCATATGCAAGCATACAGATAGGGCGGCACGGCACCGGAAGGAGACAGACCCCATGCAATACCACGTCAACGGCTTCAAGCCCGGCGATCCCGACGTCCTTCCGGCGGCCCCGGGTCACCGGCGCGCCGGCGATCCGCTGCCGGCCACCGTGGACGTGCTGATCGCCGGCTCGGGGCCGGCAGGCCTGTGCCTGGCCGCCCAGCTCGCCCGCGTGCCGCAGATCCGCACGCTGCTCGTGGAGCCCAAGCTGGCCCCGATGGAGAAGGGCCAGGCGGACGGCATCAGCGTGCGCTCGATGGAGATGTTCCAGGCCTTCGGCTTCGCCGAGAAGGTGATGCGCGAGTCGGTCTGGATCAACGAGACCACCTTCTGGGCGCCCGGCGCGGACGCGCCGCTGTCGCGCGTCGCGCGCGTGCAGGACGTGCCCGACGGCACCTCGGAGATGCCCCACGTGCTGATCAACCAGGCGCGTGTGCACGACATGTTCCTCGACGTCATGCGCCGCTCGCCCACCCGGCTCGAACCCGACTACGGGCTGAAGGTGGTCGACCTGTCGATCGACCCTGCGGCCGCCGAGCACCCCGTGACCGTCACGCTGGAGCACACCACGCCGGAGCGTGCCGGCCGGACCACCACGCTGCGCGCCAACTACGTGATCGGCTGCGACGGTGCGCGCTCGACGGTGCGCGGCGCCATCGGCGGGGCCTTGCACGGTGACGCGGCGCACCAGGCCTGGGGCGTGATGGACGTGCTGGCCGTCACCGACTTCCCCGACTGGCGCATGAAGTCCTTCGTGCGCTCGCAGGACGAGGGCATCCTGATGGTGCTGCCGCGCGAAGGCGGCCACCTGGTGCGCCTGTACGTCGAACTCGACGCCCTGGGCGAGCACGAACGCGCCGCCGACCGCGGCATGGGCGCCGAGGACATCATCGCGAAGGCCCGGCGCATCTTCGCGCCCTTCACGCTGGACGTGAAGGAGGTCGTCTGGTGGTCGATCTACGAGATCGGGCACCGCCTGACCGACAAGTTCGACGACGTGCCCGAGGACCAGGTGGCCACGCGCGCGCCGCGCGTGATGCTGGCCGGCGACGCCTGCCACACGCACAGCCCCAAGGCCGGCCAGGGCATGAACGTCTCGATGGGCGACACCTTCAACCTCGGCTGGAAGCTGATCTCCGTGCTGACCGGCCGCGCCGACGCGGCGCTGCTGCACAGCTACTCCGGCGAACGGCGCGCAGCGGCCAAGGGCCTGGTGGAGTTCGACCACAAGTGGGCACGTGTCGTCGGCGCCCGGTCCGCGGACGACGCCACCGACGGGCTGCCCCGGGTCGCGCGCGAGTTCGTCAACAACCTGCCGTTCACCTGCGGGCTGACCATCCAGTACGAACGCAGCGCCTTGACCGGCGCGCCGGCGCACCAGGGGCTCGCCACGGGCTTTCCGATCGGCATGCGCTTCCACTCCGCGCCCGTGATCCGGCTGGCCGACGCCAAGCCGATGCAGCTCGGCCATTGCATCGAGGCCGATGCCCGCTTCCGCCTGTTCCTGTTCGCCCCCGCCGGCGATGCGGGCGGCCCCGGCGGCGCCGTGGCATCGCTGTGCGACTGGCTCGAGCACGACCCGGCCTCGCCGCTGCGCCGCCACACCGCGCCCGGCGAAGACGTGGACGCGGTCATCGACGTGCGCGCGGTCTTCCAGCCGGGCTTCCGCGAGCTCGACTTCGGCGCCCTGCCCTCGCTGCTGCGCCCGGCCGTCGGCCGCTACGGCCTGTGCGACTACGAGAAGGCCTTCTGTGCGGTACAGAAGCCGGGCGAGGACCTGTTCGCGCTGCGCGGGATCGACCGGGCCGCGGGTTGCCTGGTCGTCGTGCGGCCGGACCAGTACGTGGGCCACGTGCTGCCGCTTGCCGCCCGCGCCGAACTGGCGGCGTACTTCGCCGCCATCCTGCGGGTGCGCGGCTGACCGGCGCGCTCACTCCGCGATCGTGTCGACCTGCACGGCGCTGACGGGCCGGTAGCGGTCCGCGGCGGTGCGCACGTTCAGCCACGCGCTGGCGGCGCCGCAGATGCCGATGATCGCCATGCCCAGCCAGCCCCAGCCGTCCGGCACGGCCCCGAAGGCGATGAACCCGGCCAGCGCGGCGACGGCAAGCTGCGCGTACTGGAAGGGCATCAGCGTCGACGCCGGGGCCTTGCCGAGCGCCAGGATCAGCAGCAGGTGCCCGGTGGTCCCGAGGACCGCGATCGCCAGCAGCGCGCCCACCTGCGGGCCCGGGGCGTTCAGCAGCATGTCGATCGGGTCGGCCACGCTCGCCAGCAGCAGCGGGGTGGCGATGGCGACGCCGGTCGCGCCGGTGTAGAAGTTGGTCGTGAACGGGTCTTCGTGCGGCGCGAAGCGGCTGGTCATGATCTGGAAGGCCGCGTTGGAGAACGCCGCCGCCAGCGGCAGCAGCGCCGCCCAGCCGATGATGCCGCTGCCGGGACGGATCACGATCAGCGCGCCGACGAAGCCGCCGGCGACCAGCGTCCAGCGCAGCGGCGAGATGCGCTCCTTCAGCCACAGCCGCGCGACCAGCGTGGCGATCACCGGCGTCAGCATGATGATGGCCGTGAACTCGGCCACCGGCATGCGGCGCAGCGCGGCGAAGGCCATCGCCGAGGCGAACGCGAGCAGCGCGCCGCGGGCGATCTGGAACATCGGGTTGGCGGTGCGGAACGAGCGCTGCCTCGACAGCGCGATCCACACCGTCATGATCGCCGCGTGCAGCCCGTAGCGCGCCCACAGCACGAGCGTCACCGACAGGTAGGCGCCGACGTAGCGCACCGTGGTGTCCATGGTCGCGAAGCAGCTCGCCGCGCCGATCACGAACGCGATGCCGAGCAGCGGATGGGAGGGGGCGCCCGCAGTCATGTCAGTGCGGCATCCGCCAGCCCCGCGAAGCGCTTCTTCAGGCCGGCGTACCGGCCTTCCAGCGTCAGCACGACCAGCGCGATCGGCCAGTCGATCGCGGCCAGCCGGTCGACCACGGCCTGCTGCCGGCCGCGCTGGCGTCCCCACCAGGTGAGTTCGACGCCGAGCACGAACTGACGCACCGTCGGGTCCGCCGGGATGACCCGCCGGGCCAGGTACAGCCGGGCCACCTGCGCACGTGCCGGCGCGTCGAGCCGGTCCCGGATCGCCTGCACGACCGCCGCGTCCAGCCCGTGCGGCTCCAGCGTGTCGCCGCCGTCGATGTTCTCGAGCTGCCAGGCGCGCTGCGTCTCGAGTTCGTCGCGGCGCCGCCAGCGCTCGGCATACGCCTCGGCCGCCGCGGTCTCGGCGTGTTCGTTCAGGAAGGCATGGGCTCGTTCGCAGGCCAGCTTGGTGGCTTCGGGATCCAGGGCCATCGTGCGGTCCAGCAGGGCCAGCCCCTCGCGCTCGCCCTTGTCCAGGCGCACGGTGCCTTCGAGAAAGAGCCCCAGCGCATGGTCGGCGTGGGCGGCGTTGAACGCGGCGAGCGCGTCGCGCAGGTCCACCTCCGGCTCCAGGCGCATCGTCAGCCGCAGGGTCTCGATCTCCTCGTCGGCATCGCGCGCGGCCTGGGCGCGCAGGTCCGCCAGGCGCTGGCGCTGCTGCTGCACCGCGGCGTGCTGGGCCGCCCACGGCTCGGCCACCTGCGCGGCCCAGTGCGATTCGAGTTCGCCGCGCAGCGACTCGAGACGGTCGCCGAACCAGGCCCGTGCCGCGGAGGTGTCGCGCAGCGGCGGCGGGTCACCCTCCGCCGCCTTGCCGCCCGCCAGCGCGACGAGCCGCGCCCGCAGCGTCGGATGGGTGTCCAGCGGGTTGCCTACGCGGTCCAGCGCGTCGGTCAGCCAGCGCCGCGCATCGGGTTCGGCTGGCGGCTCCCCGGCCGCGGCCGCCCAGCGGTGCATCAGGTCGGGCGGCGGGGCCGCGTCGTGGTCCATGCGCTCGAAGGTCGCCTGCATGAAGCGGTGGTGCCGCGGCGTGATCAGGTTGACGCGCTTGAGCGCATGCGCCGCGTTCGCCGGCCCGACGAGTTCGGCCGACGCCGCATCGGCGAGGTACTCGTCGTTGCGCGCGAGCACGAAGGTGTAGGCATTGAAGTACGGCGCGTACCAGCGCACCAGCGGCGCGACGAGCCGCCCGAGCCAGCCCTGGATGTGCTCGACGTACGCCTGGATCGTGCCCCAGGTGTGGCGCAGCCGGTAGACGAACGCGGAGAAGTGGCCGTGCGATCCCGCCAGGTGCCCGTACTCGTGGGCCACCACGGCCAGCGCCTCTTCCGGCGGCATGGCCTCCAGCAGCGGCAGCCCGAGCAGCAGGTAGTTGCGCGGCCAGCCGACGAGGCCGAACGCCGGGCGCTGCACGACGGCCGCGTTGACCTCGTCGACCACCAGCACGTGATGGAACCGCGGGCCCTTCATGCGCCGCCGCATGTCCTGCAGCGCGGCGAACAATTGCGGGGCTTCGGCCGGTGCGATCTCGCGGCCCTGCGGCGGCGGCAGCCGCACGAACAGCGCCTGCACGGCGGACTTGCACAGATACCACAGCGGCACCGCGAGCAGGAACAGCAGCTTGCCGAACTTCGCGAGCAGCAGCAGCGCCGTGCCGCCGGTGAAGGCCACGACCACCACGATGCCGGCGAGCGCCAGCAGGCCGAAGCCCACGGCACCGAGCAGCAGCGCCAGGATGCCGAAGCCCAGCAGCGTCAGCGCGGCGACCTTCGCGCGGTAGCGGCCGGGCGAGGCCGCGCTCTCCTGCTCGAGCCGCGCCACGAGTTCCTTGAAACGGTCGATCTCCACGCCATCCCTCCGCGGCCCCTGCACCACCGGTTGGCGACGATCTTAGGCGGTGCGCAGCGCGGCCACCGCGCCTGCGGCGCCGGCAGCGCGTCGAAACGGGCGGAATCGGCCAACTGGTTCGCGCTCCCGGCGCCTGCCCGCGCCGCAACCAACGAAACGCTTCGGTCGCGTCGTCGTGGTACGCCCGAAACCGGGCCGCGGCACAGTGGGCAGCGACGTCACTGCCACGCCCGTCGCGACGGGCCTGCCGGACCATGCGCCGCAAGACCGACTGCTCCCTCCCGCCGCGCCGCCGTGTGCTGCGCGCCTTCACCCTGCTGGCCGCGCCGTGCCTGGCCTGGGCACCCGGCGCGCAGGCCGGTGGACCTGCGCCGACGCCGCTGACGGCCTGGCGCGAGGCGATCGCGCGCGGCCGCAGCGACGTGCTGGCGGCATTGATCGCCGGCGGCGCCGACCTGGAAGCCGCGGACGGCCCCGGCTGGCGGCCGCTGCACCTCGCGGCGATGGAGGACTTCGCCGCCGGCGTCTCCATGCTGCTGGCCGCCGGCGCCCGGGTCGACGCGCGCAACCGCCGCGGCGATACGCCGCTGCACCATGCCGGGCCGCAGGCCCAGCTGCTGCTCGTCGCGGCGGGGGCCGACGCCCGCAGCACCAATGATCTCGGCCGCGTCCCGCTGCACGGCGCGAGGCAGGCCACCGAGCTGCTGCTGGAACCGGGCATCGACGTGCGCGACCGGATCGGCATGACCCCGCTGCACGTGGCCGCCTTCGACGGCAACGAGGACAAGGTCGCGTGGTTGCTGGGGCACGGCGCCGACCCGAATGCCCGCAGTGGTGCCGCCTTCGACCTCGCCGCGCAGCCGGGCTGGCGCGACCCGGATCCGCAACATCGCTTCGCGCCGGGACAGCGCCCGCTGGACCTGGTGCGATGGCAGCACGACCGGGTCAAGTGGTCGACCGGCCGCTACGCGAAGACACTCGACCTGCTCGACCACGCCACGCCGCGCGCCGGCCTCTTCCGGCGTTGAGGCGCCCGCCTCGAAGACCACGCGCTAGGGGCGGCAGCACGCCGTCTCGCCCGGACCGCGCAGCGTGGGCGGCGGCGGCACGCGTGCCAGCCCGGGCGCCGGCGGTGCCGCGGCGCGCTGCCGTGTGTGCTGCCACCAGGACACGCCCGCGATCACGGCGAACACCAGCACGACACTGCCGAACACGGCGGCCAGGCGCGCACCGGTCCCGAGTCGGCCGAGGCGGCTGAAATGGCCGAGGGCCGCCGCGCCGGGCGCCGGCCCGCGCCGGTGCCGCTCGAGCCGGCGCAGGATCAATTGCCAGGCGTGCGCCTCCGACACGCCGCCCGGCGGCGCGTGGAACGAAACCTCGTGATGGAAGAAGCGGCGCAGGAACGCGAGCAGCTGCGCATCGGTCTCGAAGCGCGTGACTTCGCTGGACTCGCCGTAGTCGGCACGGACGTAGGCGCGGCCGTCGAACCGGATCGTCGTGCCGCCCTCCTTGTGCGCGGTCGAGAAGGCCGCGCCGGCGCGCAGTGCGGAGACGATCGCCTGCTGCGTCGCGGCGGCGTCGGCCAGCTGCGCGTCATCGTCGGCCCAGCGCGCCACCAGGGCCTGCCGCCCGGAAACCGATCCCGCGCCGGACGGCGGCGGTGCGTCGATCGCGAGCCGACCGGTCCACAGGCCGATCCAGTTCTCGGCGTGCCGCCGCAGCGCGGCGTCGTCCGCGGCCTCGCCTTCGGCGCTCACGTCGAAGGCCAGCCGATACACGTTGGCGCCTTCGAGGACGGCGTCGAGGCTCAGTTCGACCCGGAACCGCAGCGTTCCGACGCGGGCCTGCGCCGCCCGCGCCGACGGACGGCCCTCGATCGGCACGAACACGGCACCGATCGCCCGCTCGAGGCCGGCCTGCACGTCCTGCGGCTCGGCCGCATCGCGGAAGTGCAGGCGGCGGTGCAGCAGCGTGCGTGTCGTCATGGAGCGTTCCCTCGTCGTGGGCGGCGATACGGCTCAGCGACGGCCGGCTGCCGCGCGGTGGTCGTGGTCGAGCGCGGCGAGAAAGGCGTCGCGTTCGAGCGACAGCGCGGCGCCTTCGCCGCCGCTGGTGGCGAGCCCGGCGTAGTGCCGGATCCACTCGCCCGACCGCCGGAAGGCCAGGTCGGCGCCGGCCACGTCGCCGGTCGCCATCAGGCGCCGCATGCGGGTGCGGTGGAGCTCGGCGGTCGCGCAGGCGTAGCCGATGTGCGGGCAGCCCTCGCGGATATGCGCTTCGGCGGCCGCCACGTCGCCGGCCGCTTCGAGGGCCAGCGCCTCGCGCCACCACGCCGGGCCCTCGACCTCCGGAGCAGCTTCCGCAGAGGCGGCGGCGGGATCCGATCCGTCCGCCGTCGCGACCGGCTCCCCGGCCAGGTCAACGGCTGGCGGCGGCGGCTCGCCGCTCGCCTCCCTGCTCGCCTCGTCCAGTGCCTCGCCGGCATCGGCAGGCCCGTGCCCCGCGGGCGCGGGCGGTGCGTCCGCCTGCGGGTCGAGGACGAAGCGCGAGCCGCGCGGCGTCTCGAGCGTGAACGAGCGCAGCATCTCGAACCAGGCGTCGCGGACGCTGTCGGCGAACAGCTCCGGCGCGGTGAGCGACAGCTGGACCAGCCGGTCGCCGTCCTCCAGAAAGGCGAAGCGCACCGTCATCGGCCCCAGCTCGGAATCCATCGCCGCTTCGCCGAGGATGGCGGCCACGCCGGCGACGCGGTCCTGGCCCACCGCACGCGGCTGCAGCGGCTGCTGCTGCAGGTGGTACCACGCCCAGTCGTGCAGCGAGCCGTCGACATGGGCCGGACGTGCGGCGAACGAGAAGACGATCGCGGCATGCGGCGCGGTGACGATCGCCAGCGGCGCGAAGGCCGTCGGATCGGAGAAGTCGATGGCGTCGGATGGCAGCGCGTGGCTGACCCAGTCGGCCGGCAGCACGGCCGTGAAACCGAGGTCGGCGACGCGGGCCGGGAACCGGCGCGGGGCCAGGGGCAGCGTGGCGGTCATGGCGGGGCGTTCCATTCAGTCGAGGTGCGGTGCCGAGTCGTCGGTCCCGGTCCACAGCAGGTGCAGTCCGAGCGCCCCGAGGACCACCAGCGCCAGCCCCGGCAGGCGGCCTATGCCACTCATCGAGAGTGCCAGGGCGCAGGCGACCAGCACCATGAACACCAGCATCAGGCCCGCACCGACGCGGGCCCACACCGCCCGCCGGCGAAGGCCGCGACCGATCACCCAGCAGGCGCACGCCAGCAGGCAGCCCGCCGTGGCCGCCAACGCAGCGGCGTCGAGCACGATCTGGGCAAGCGCACCGGCCAGCCGCGCGGCGCCGTCGAGCACCTCCAGCGTGCCCTGCAGCGCGCCGAGCACGCCGTCCGGGCGATCGCCGAAGCCGGCGTCGGGCGGCAAGGGCGCGTGACGCTGCCGCAGCGTGTGCACGGCGTAGAACGCGAGCATGGCGAGCGACGGCATGGCGACGACGACGCCACCGATCGTGAAGGCGCGCGCCAGGGTCGCGCGGGAGACGGGGTTCATGCGGGCGTTGCAACGAGGCGGCTGGCCGTCGGCCGATGCCGCGCACTGTCGGCCCGGCCGGTTTCACCTCGACGTCCGCCCCGGCGCCGGCCTGTTTCGATTGTTGCGGCGGCGGTGTCCGCGATCCGCTTCGGCCACGGGCCGCGCGTATAGTGCGCCGCCGCATGGATGCCCTGTCCGAAGTGCTGAAGGTCGTGCAGCTGAACGGCGCGATCTTCTTCAACGCCCACTTCACCGCGCCCTGGTGCGTCGTGTCGCCGGCCGAGGGCTCGCTCGCGCCGCTGCTGGACCGCGGCGGCGAACGCATCGTGCTGTACCACTACGTCGTCGAGGGCTCGTGCCTGGTCACGCTGGACGGCATGTCTCCGGTGACGCTGAACGCCGGCGACATCGTCGTCTTCCCGCAGGGCGACGCGCACACGATGGCGTCGTCGCGCGATGCCCGGCCGCAGCCGCTGGACGCGCAGGCCATCCTGCGCGACCGCAACAAGCTGCTGGAGCTCGGCGGCGGCGGCGCGACCACGCGCTTCGTCTGCGGCTACCTGGCCTGCGATCCGCGCCTGTTCCAGCCGGTGCTGGCCGCGCTGCCGCCGGTGGTCACGATGAGCCTGCGCCGCATGGACAAGGCCGGCTGGCTGGAGGCCTCGCTGCAGCACGCGGTGCAAGAGGCGGCGTCGCCGCAGCCGGGTGCCGAAGGCGTGCTGGCCAAGCTCTCCGAGGTGATGGTGGTCGAGACGCTGCGCCAGTACGTCGCGCAGCTCGAGCCCGGGCACACCGGCTGGCTGTCCGGGCTGCGCGACCGCGCCGTCGGCCGCTGCCTCGCGCTGATGCACGAGAAGCCCGCGCATCCCTGGACGGTGGACGCACTGGCCCGCGAGGTCGCGCTGTCCCGGTCGGTGCTGGCCGAGCGCTTCACGCACTACGTCGGCCAGTCGCCGATGCAGTACCTCGGCCGCTGGCGCATGGCACTGGCCACCAACTTCCTGCGGCGCAGCGCGCTGAGCCTGGCGCGCATCGCCGAACTGGTGGGCTACGAGACGGATGCCGCGTTCAGCCGGGCATTCCGGCGCGAGTTCGGCGTGCCGCCGGCGGCCTGGCGGCGGCTTCACGCCGGGCCACCGTGAAGTAGAGCAGCGGGATCACCACCAGCGTCAGCAGCGTGCTGACCGAGATGCCGAACAGCAGCGACGTGGCCAGGCCGTTGAAGATCGGGTCGTCGACGATGAACAGCGCCCCGAGCATCGCCGCCACGGCGGTCAGCAGGATCGGCTGCGCGCGGGTCGAGGCCGAGCGGACCACCGCCTCCTCCAGCGGCATGCCTTCGGCGAGCTTCAGCTCGATGAAGTCGACCAGCAGGATCGAGTTGCGCACGATGATGCCCGCCAGCGCGATCATGCCGATCATGCTGGTGGCCGTGTATTCGGCGCCCAGCAGCGCGTGCCCCGGCAACACGCCGACCACCGTCAGCGGGATCGGCGCCATGATCACCAGCGGGGTCTGGTACGAGCGGAAGTGCGCGACGACCAGCAGGTAGATCAGCACCAGCCCGAACGCGTAGGTGATGCCCATGTCGCGGAAGGTCTCGTAGGTGACCTTCCACTCGCCGTCCCAGCGCAGCGCGTAGCCGCGGTAGGGGTCGCCCGGCGGCCCGATGAAGTGTTCCGCGAGCCCGCCGCCGCCCGGCGTGGGCAGCGCCGCGATCGCAGCGCGCGCGGCGAACATGCCGTACAGCGGGCTGTCGACGCGGCCCGCCACGTCGCCGACGACGTAGTCGACCGGCAGCAGGTCCTTGTGGTGCACGGGCTGCTCGCGTTCGGCGTCGGTGATGTCCACCAGTTCGCGGATCGGCACCAGCTGGCCGGCGGCGCCGCGCAGCGGCAGCTGCAGCAGCGTCTCCAGCTCGCCGTGCTGTTCGGCCGGCAGCTGCAGCAAGGCCGGTACGGGCACCCGGCCCTCGTCGTGCAGGAAGGTGGCCGCTTCGCCGGCGAGACCGGCGCGCAGCGTGTCCACGATGTCGGCCTGGGCGATGCCCAGCTGCGCGGCCTTGCGCCGGTCGACCCGCAGCACCTTGCGCGGCGCGGCGGCGATGCTGCTGTCGTCGACGTCCACCACCCCGGCCGTCGCTTCGAGCGCGGCGCGCACGGCGCGCGCGAGCTGGCGCCGGCCTTCCACCTCGGGCCCGTAGATCTCGGCCACCAGCGGCGCGAGCACCGGCGGGCCCGGCGGCACCTCGACCAGCTTGACGTTGGCGCCGAGCCGGCGGCCGATGGCCCGCAGACCGGGACGCAGACGCTTGACGATCGCGTGGCTCTGCTGCGCGCGATGCGCCTTGTCGAGCAGCGTGACCTGCAGGTCGCCCACCGCGCCGCCGCGGCGCAGCTGGTACTGCCGCAGCAGGCCGTTGAAGTTGATCGGCGAGGCCGTGCCGGCATAGGCCTGGTAGTGGCGCACCTCGGGCTGCGCGGCCAGGAAGGCGCCCAGCTCGCGCAGCACGCCGGCGGTCTGCTCCAGCGGCGTGCCGGCGGGCATGTCCACCACGACCTGGAACTCCGACTTGTTGTCGAAGGGCAGCATCTTCAGGATCACGACCCCCGTCGCCGGCAGGGCCAGCGACAGTGCGATCAGCCCCGCGACGCCGGCCGCGAGGACGCGGCGGCGGCGCGCGCCGCGGCGCTCGTCCAGCAGCGGCACGAACACGCGTTCGAACAGCTGCTCGAGCCGGGCCGCGAAACGGCCGCTTCCGGCGTGGGCGCGGCCCGCCGGGAGCTGCAGCCACCGGCGCGCGAGCCAGGGCGTGACGCTGAACGCGATGGCCAGCGACAGCAGCATGCCCAGGCTGGCGTTGATCGGGATCGGGCTCATGTACGGGCCGGTCAGCCCGGTCAGGAAGGCCATCGGCAGCAGGGCCGCGATCACCGTCAGCGTGGCCAGCACGGTCGGCCCGCCGACCTCGTCGACCGCGGCCGGGATCAGCGCGTGCAGCGGCCGGTCCGGGTGCCGCTGCTGCTGGCGGTGGATGTTCTCCACCACCACGATGGCGTCGTCGACCAGGATGCCGATCGAGAAGATCAGCGCAAACAGCGACACCCGGTTCAGCGTGAAGCCCCAGGCCCAGGACGCGAACAGCGTGCCCGCGAGCGTCAGCGCGACGGCCACGCCGACGATGGCCGCCTCGCGCCGGCCCAGCGTCAGGAACACCAGCGCCACGACGCAGGCGGTGGCGAACAGCAGCTTGCGGATCAGCGCCCGGGCCTTGTCGTCGGCCGTCACGCCATAGTTGCGGCTCGGCACCACCTCCACGCCGGGCGGGATCAGCGTGTTGCGCAGCTCCTCGACGCGGTGCAGCACGCCGTCGGCCACATCGATCGCGTTTTCGCCCGGCTGCTTGGAGATCTGGATTGTCACGGCCGCGAACTCGGCCGGTTCGGCCCCGCCCGTGCCGTGCCACACGTAATGCCGGGGCGGCGGCGCGCCCTCGCGGACGGCCGCCACGTCCTGCAGCGCGACCGGCCTGCCGCCGCGCACGCCGACCACCAGCTCGCCCACCTCGCCGGCGTCGCGCAGGAAGGTGCCGGCCTCGATCGCCACGGCGCGGTTGCCGCTCAGCAGCTCGCCCACCGGCGCGCCCTGGTTGGCCGCCTGCAGCGCCTGGCGCAGCTCCGCCACGGTGATGCCGACGCGGGCCATGCGCTGCGGATCGAGTTCGACCCGCACCGCGCGCCCCGGGCCGCCGAGCGTGAGCACCTCGCGCGTGCCGGGCACACGCTTGAGCTCGGTCTCCAGGCTGTGCGCCACCCGCTCCAGTCCCTCGGGCCCGGCGGACCGGTCGCGGTCGACGAGGGTGAGTGCCACGACGGGCACGTCGTCGATGCCCTGCGGGCGGACCAGTGGCGGCCCCGCGCCCAGGTCGCGCGTCAGCCCGGCCTCGATGCGGTCGACCGTGTCGTACAGGCGCACCAGCGCTTCGGTGCGCGGCACGCCGACCTTGAACTGCACCGTCAGCAGGGCCAGCCCCGGCTCGGACCGCGAGAGCACATGCTCGACACCCGGGATCCGGCCGAGCAGCTGCTCGGTCGGCGTGGAGACCCTCTGCTCCACGTCGCGCACCGACGCACCCGGGAACGGCACGGCGACGTGCGCCAGCGTGACGTCGATCTGCGGCTCCTCCTCGCGCGGCGTCACCCACACGGCGGCGACGCCGAGCAGCAGCACGAGCAGCGCGAGCAGCGGCGTGATCGGTGCAGCCTGGAAGAAGGCGGCGATGCGGCCCGCCAGGCCGAGTCGTCCGGTGTCCATGCCGGCCTCAGTGCGCCGGCGGCACGCGCGGCGCCTCGAGCGCGACGCGTTCGCCGGCGGCGACGCCGCTGAGGATCTCCACCTCGCCGTCGCCGCGGCGTCCCGGCCGCACCAGCCGCAGGCGCGGCAGGCCGTCCGCGCCGAGCACGTAGACCGCACTGAAATCGCCCCGGCGCACCAGCGCCTGCGACGGCACGAAGAGGTGTCCGCCGGCGGCGCCGCCGGGCGGCTCGGCCTCGGTCAGCCAGACCCGCGCGAACATGCCGGGCGCGGCGCGCAGGTCCGCGGGCAGGTCCAGGCGCAGTTCGCGTGTGTGGCTGGCGGCGTCGACCAGCGGCAGCAGATGGGCGCGGATCGGCTGGACGAGACCGGGCGCCGCGCCGGGGATCTCGACCGGCGGCGGGGTCGACGCGTCCCATGCCGCCGCGGCGCCCTGCGGGATCGCGGCCGTGACGCGCAGCGCGCTCGGGTCGTAGAGCGTCAGCAGCGCCCGGCCGGGCAGCGCCATGTCGCCGAGCACCACCGACACCTGCGCCACCACGCCGGCGTACGGCGCGCGCACCACGTGCAGGTCGGACCCGGTGCGCGCCGCCGCAGCGCCGGCGCGCTGGGCGGCATCTGCGGCCTCGGCCGTCCGGAGATGCGCCTGCGCCCGGTCCAGCGCCGCCTGGCTGATGAAGCCCTGCGTGAAGAGCTGCCGCTGGCGCTCGAAGTCGTGCGCGGCCTCCTCCAGCGCGGCCCGGGCGGCGCGCGCCTGGGCTGCACCCGCCGCTGCGCCCTGGTCGGCCGCGCGCGCGTCCAGCCGCAGCAGGACCTGGCCGGAGCGCACCCGGTCTCCGGCGCGGACCGGCAGCGCCACCACCGCACCGGGCAGCTGCGCGGCGACGACGGTCTGCCGCAGCGCCTCGACCACGCCTTCGTGCGCCGTGCGGCCCGGGCTTCCACGCGCCACGACGGCCGCGCTGGCCAGCGCCGGAGGCGCATCGGATGGCACGGCCACGGACGGGCCGGGCGCCGTGGCGGCGGCGAACGCGGCGACGGCCGCCGCAGCCGCCAGCGCCGACAGGATCGCGGCCGCCTCCAGCAGCTCGCGGCCGCGGCCGGGCAGTCGTTCGAGCGGACCCATGGACCGGTCCCGGCTCAGGCCGGCTCGAGCAGGCGCGACGGCCCGCTCGGCACCGCCGCCAGCAGCGGCGCGAGCGCCTCGTTCACGCGCCCGATCTGCGCCAGGTTCATGTTCGCGAACAGCACCTGCTGGAAGCGCGGCTGCATCACGCCCGAGACGATGTACTGCCAGCGGTAGGCCTTCAGGAAGGTCGCGGCGATGGCCTGCTGCTGCGCGGCGCCGAAGTCGCCCGCCGCGGCGCGCAGGAAGTACGCCGCGTCCGCCGCGGCCTGCGCCTGCAGCATCTGGTCGACCATGCCCACGAGATCGATCAGCTCGCCGATGGCCGTGTCGCGCTGCGGCGTCGTCAGCCGCGCGTCGACGCGCTGGAACTCCAGTTCGTCGAGCACGGCGTGCTGCGACTCCTCCTTCCAGTGGAACAGGAACACGTCGCGCCAGAGCGCGCAGATGTCGGCCTCGGCGGCGATGCTGGCGCGGTAGTGCGACTGCGTGAACAGCTCGATGTGCAGCGTCAGCGCCAGCACCGCCCAAGTGCCCTTGGCGAGCACCGCGTCGGCCACGGCGTTCGGCTCGGCGGCCGGGGCGTAGCCGGGCGGCATGTCCTCGGACATCAGCGTCTCGAGGCGGCGGAACAGGGCCTGGTGCTTGATCTCCTCGTCGGTCATGCGCACCAGCGCCTCGAGCGCGACCTGGTCGCCCAGGCCGTGCTCGCGGCCGACCTCCAGCATCTTGGCGCTGATGAAGCGCTCGACGAGTCCGAAGATGTAGGCGTAGCTGCGGCCCTGGACCTGGCTGAAGAACCGGCGGTCGGCGTCGCGCAGGAACGGCAGTTCGCCGGCCAGCGACAGCCCGGCGGGCAAGAAGGGCTTGCCGAGGTCGAAGCGGCGGCCGCGCAGCACATCGTGCTCGATGTCCCAGCGCACGCGCTTCGAGTTGGCGATGACCTTGGTGTACGGGCCGCTCTCGGCGGAAGAGGCTTGCATGGAATGCTCCTTGGCAGACGGGAGCGAATTCTTCGCGGCGAAGCCCCGCGCCGGCCATGGCCGGCCCTCGGCATTTCCTGTCCGAAGCTCCGGGGCTGATCGGCACGCGACGCAGACGCTGCCCGAACCGGAAGCTCGACAGGCCGGGAGGCCCGTCGACCGGGCAAGGGGCTCTACGGCGCGTGCCCGTGCCGGTGGTGGATGTCGGGGTAGTGCGGATGCCGGTGCGTCAGCAGCTCGTGCCGATGCTCGTGGGTGTGCGGCTCCGTGCCGTCCCAGGCAAAGTCGTGCTGGTGCCGGTGGTGTGCATCGTGCCGGTGCCGGTGCGCATGCCACGTCGGCTCGTGCGTGTGTTCATGCTCGTGGCGCTCGCGCAGATGCAGCCCGACGCCGAGTGCCATCAGCGCGGCGGCCGCCCAGAACATCAGCGACGGCGGTTGGGGCCACAGCGCCAGCGAGAGGAGCACGCCGAACAGCGGCGCCACCGAGAAGTACGCGCCGGTCCGCGCCGTGCCCAGCGTGCGCAGGCCGATCACGAACAGCGTCAGGCTCAGCCCGTAGCCGAGGAATCCGATCGCCAGCGCCGCAGCGGCGGGCGCGGCGCCGGGCGGCGCCACCCCGGCCGCCAGCGCCAGCAGGGTGTTGAACGTGCCCGCGACCAGCCCCTTGCTGCAGGCCACGAGCATCGCGTCGTTGGCGGAGACCTTGCGCGTCAGGTTGTTGTCGACGGCCCAGCACAGGCAGGCGGCGACGATCAGCAGCGCGCCGGTCGAGAGCCGCGCGCCGGCCGGCTCCCACGACAGCAGCAGCCCGCCCGCGACGATGGCCGCCATGCCCCACACGACCTGCCGGTCGGTGTTCTCCCGGAACACGATCCAGGCCAGCAGTGCGGTCAGGACGGCCTCGACGTTGAGCAGCAGCGACGCGGTCGCGCCGTCGGTCAGCGTCAGGCCCCACATCAGCAGGGCCGGCCCCAGCATGCCGCCGAACGAGATGGCGCCCAGCAGCCACGGCAGCTCGCCGCGCGGGATGCGCGACGGCGCGGGCCCCACCGGCGAGCGCAGGCGGCGCAGCATCAGCAACGCAGCGAGGCCGAGGCCGCTGCCCAGGTAGAGCAGGCCGGCCAGCAGCAGCGGCGACAGGTCGCCCGCGAGCAGCTTGGCCAGCGGCGTGCTGGCCCCGAACAGCAGGGCCGCGCCGAGCGCGGGAGCGGCGGAGCGCACCGACATGCCGCCAGTGGACCACAGCCGCCGCACCCGGGCAGCGGACCTACGCCGCCCGGTGCCCCACCCGGCGCGCGGCGGCAATGCCGAGGCCGGCCGTCAAGACGCCGCTGAACAGCAGCACCCAGTCCTGCGGCACCTGCAGCAGGAAGGCCGCGCTGCCACCGACCAGCGACCACAGCAGCGGAATGACCAGCACCCACCATGGCACGGGGCGGCGCGCCAGCAGGAAGAGGCCGAAGGTGAACAGCGTCAGCGGACAGGGCGTGATGCCGAAGGTCGGCATCGCCGGATAGCGCAGCCCGAGCGCGAGGCCGAGCAGCGGGTAGAGCACGGTCGCGTAGACGAGCAACGCCAGGCCGACACCGCGCTGCAGCCCGCCGCCGAATGACAGTTCGGGCGGGCGCCTCCAGCCCCACGCCGCCAGCAGCACGGCCTGCAGCACGAACGCACCGGCGAACAGACGGGCCGCCGGATTGACCGCCGCGAAGAACAGGCCGTGGTACGCCAGCCCGGTCCACGCCCACAGCAACGCGAGCGCGCCGACCGCCAGTCCGCCGGCGGCAGGCCAGCGCCGCGCGATCGCCAGCAGCACCGCGGCGGCGACGAGGTAGGCGACGACCGGCGCCGGCCACGCCGCCTCGTTGTAGGCGGCAAAGACCGCGAGGAACTGGTCGTGGGTGAACGGCAGCATGGTCGGCTCCGGCGCCTCCGTCCGGCCAGTGTCGCGGCCCGGCCGGCCGGGGCGATTGAGACGCCGCAATTCGGCCTTGTACGCCGCGCAGCGGGCCTACTTCGCGGGCTCGATCGCGGTCACCGTCAAGGCGCCGTTCACGTTGTCGGCCGCGAACTTCACCTTGTCGCCGACCTTGAGCTGGCTCAGCATCTTCGGGTCCGCGACGCGGAACACCATCGTCATGGCGGGCATGTCGAGGTTCTCGATGCGGCCGTGGCGCAGGGTGAGCTTGCCCTGGGCCGTGTCCACCTTGCGGACCTCGCCGTCGGCCGCCGGTGCGGCGGCGGCCGGCGCTGACGCGGCCATGGCGTGGCCATGTTCGGCGCTCTGCGCCGCGGCGGCCCCGGATAGCGCGAGCAGGACGACGGCGGCGGGAAGGAAACGAAACATGCTGGATCTCCTGATGACTTGCGAATGAGACGGTTCGCGGGGCGCAGCGCCGCGGGTGATCACTTGACGGTGACGCGGCCGACCATGCCGGCCTCGAAGTGGCCGCCCTGCAGGCAGCCGAACTGGAACTCGCCGGGCCGGGTGAACTGCCAGACGATCTCGCCGGTCTGGCCCGGCTGGACGTGCGCCATGTTCGGGTCGGCGTGTTCCATGTTGGGAAAACGCGCCATCAGCGCAGCGTGCTCCTTCAGCGCCTCGGCGGTGCCCAGCACCATCTCGTGCAGCAGCCGGCCGCCGTTGTGCACGACGATGCGCACGGTCTCGCCGCGCCGGACGGTCAGGCGGGCCGGCGAGAAGCGCATCGTGTCCGCCATGTCGACGCGGATCGTGCGCGACACCTTGTCGGGGTCGCCTTCGCGGCCGAAGTCGGTCTCCTCCACGCGGCTGGCGTCGTACTTCGGACGCTGGGCGTGCTCGTCGCCGTGGGCGAACACCGGGGCGGCCGCGCTCGCCAGCGCGGAGAGGATCAGGGCTTTCAGCAGGTTCATGGGGCTTCCCTTCAGTGGTTCATGTGGCCGCCGGGCTTGCGCACCCGCAGCGTGGCGGCGTCGGCCGGCGGCGCCGAGCTGCGTGCCGGCGCGGGCAGTTCGGCCGTGTACTCGCTGGCCACCGTGCCCGGCGGATGCCGGTACGGGCCGGGGTCCCGGAAGTCGCCGGGGCGCTGGTCGTCGCGCACCTTCACGACGCTGAACATGCCGCCCATGCCCACCGGCCCGAACGGACCGGTGCCGGTCATCATCGGCAGCGTGTTGTCGGGGATCGGCATCTCCATCTCGGCCATGTCGTGCATGCCGCGGTCGCCCATCACCATGTAGTCCGGGATCAGCCGCGTCACCTTCTTCGCGACCTCGCGGTGGTCCACGCCGATCATCGTCGGCACGCCATGCCCCATCGCGTTCATCGTGTGATGCGACTTGTGGCAGTGGATCGCCCAGTCGCCGGCCAGCGCGTCGAACTCGAAGGCGCGCATCTGGCCGACGGCCACGTCGGTCGTGACCTCCGGCCAGCGTGCGGACTTCGGCACCCAGCCGCCGTCCGTGCCGGTGACCTCGAAGTGCGGCCCGTGCATGTGGATGGGGTGGTTGGTCATCGTCAGGTTGCCGACGCGGATGCGCACGCGGTCGCCGGTGCGCGCGACGAACGGGTCGATGCCGGGGAAGGCCCGGCTGTTCCACGTCCACAGGTTGAAGTCCAGCATCGTGTTGACGCGGGGGGTCGCACTGCCGGGTTCGATGTCGTAGGCGTTCAGGATGAAGCCGAAGTCGCGATCCACCCGGTACTGGTTCGGGTTCTTCGGATGGACGATGAACAGCCCCATCATCCCCATCGCCATCTGCACCATCTCGTCGGCATGCGGGTGGTACATGAAGGTGCCCGGCCGCTGCAGCACGAACTCGTACATGAAGGTCTTGCCGACGCCGATCGGCGGCTGCGTCAGCCCCGACACGCCGTCCATGCCGCTGGGCAGCAGGATGCCGTGCCAGTGCACGGTCGTGACCTCGGGCAGCTTGTTGGTCACGAAGATGCGCACGCGGTCGCCCTCGACGGCCTCGAGGGTCGGCCCCGGGCTGGAGCCGTTGTAGCCCCACAGGTTGGCGTTCATGCCGGGCGAGATCTCGCGCACCACCGGTTCGGCCACGAGGTGGAATTCCTTGACGCCGTCCCGGGTGCGCCAGGGCAGCGACCAGCCGTTGAGGGTGACGATGGGCTGGAACGGCCGGCCGTCTGGCGGTGCCGGGGGCGGCTGCGTCGCGGCCGAGGTCTGGATGACCGCCTCGGGCAGCAGCGCGGCCCCCGCGCGGCTGACGGCGGCGGCGCCGAGCAGGGTGGCGCCCGCGGCACGGAAGAAGTTTCTGCGCTGGTTCATGGTCGAGTCCTTCAGTGCGCGTCAGTGCGCGGCGGCCGGTTCGGCGGCCGTGGCCCGGGGGGCGGAGAGGCTCGTGCCGCCCCCTGGAGAGCCGCCGGTCATGGCGGTCTGCAGCCGGGTCTCGGCGGACCAGAAGTCGCGCAGGGCCTCGACGGCGGCGACCACCGTCGCGATCTGGTCGCGCGAGTCGGCCAGCAGGTCGAACACGCTGGCGAGCATGCCGTTGTAGCGCAGCAGGTTCTCCTCGGAGATGCGCTGCCGCAGCGGCACCACGTCGTCGCGGAAGTGCCGCGCCAGGTCGTAGGCCGTGCGGTAACCGGAGTAGGCCTCGCGGACCTCGGAACGCGCCTGCACGGCCAGCGCCGCCGTCCGGTGCACCGACTGCATGTAGGTCGCCTCGGCACGGGCCACGCGGGCCGTGCCGAAATCGAACAGCGGCAGTTCGAGCTCGATCTCGTAGCCGCGGCTGAGCGGCTCCCCGCTCGCGCTCTTGTTCTGGTAGCCGGCGTGCAGGACGTTGACGAAGCGCGTGGCGCGGGTCAGGCCGAGCGCCTGGGCGGTCGCCTCCGTCGCACGCCGGGCCATCAGCACGTCCAGGCGCCGGTCGACGGCGGCCTGCTCGGCGTCACGCGGCTCGGCCGGCGACGGCGGCAGGTCGGGCAGCCGCTCGGGCAGCGTGAAGCGCAGCCGGTCGCCGTCCAGCCCGAGGCGGCGCACCAGCTGCTCGCGCGTGGCCACGGCGCGGTGCCGCGCGCGGGCGAGCTGGGCGACCGCGTCGTCGTGGAACGCCTGCTCGCGCATCTGGTCGAGCTTGCTGAAGTTGCCGGCGGCCAGCATGCGCCGCGCCAGCTCGCTGGACGCGTCGGCCGCCTCCTTGACCTGCTCGAAGTAGCCCACCAGCTGTTGCGCGGTCACGGCGTCGAAGTAGGCCTGGCGCGTCTCGGCCGCCAGGCCGACGGTGTCGTAGGCGGCCTGCAGCTGGGCCTGCTCGAAGCGGCGCTGCTCGACCGCCCGGGCGACCGGCCGGGTCAGCAGGCCCAGGATGTCGAACATCACCGCGCGGTCGATCTCGACCTCGCCGTTGCCGCTCAGGCGCCCGAACGAGAAGGACGGATTGGCCAGCCGGCCGGCACGGACCAGGTCGGCCTCGGCGATGCCCAGGCCGGCGTAGCCGGCCTGCAGCTCGCGGTTGTTCAGCAGCGCGACCTCGACCGCGGCATCCGCGCTCAGCGGTTGCCGCAGCAGTTCCTCGACGCGGGCTGCCGCGGCCCTGGCATCGTCAGGCGTGCGCTGGACGCTGGGTGCGCGGTCGATGCGCTCGCGCGTCAGCTGCTCGACGGCGCCGAAGCCTCCGTCCTGCGAAAACGAGGCACAGCCGGCGAGGACCAGCGATGCGACGGCGGTGGCGGCGGCACGCGCCGCACGGCCCACCGATGGCGTGGCGAACCACGGGATGATCTGCATGGTTGAACTCGTCTGAAGCACCCGTGAGCCGGGTCACGGGCGACCGCCCGTGCCGTGAAGGCACGAGCACACGTCGGCCTGGCAGTGCCAGGCCGGGCCGTGTCAGACGGTTCGGGGTGGTCGCTCCTGGCCTTCGCCCTGGAACGACGGCACGGGCACCACGAGTGCCGGATAGTCGACCTCGGCCGTCAGCGCCGGCGCCGCGATCTCGGGCGGCACGGCGAGCAACGGCGTCGCACTGCCTCCGGTGATGCAGACGTGGCACTTGACCTTCGCGAACCCGTCCGAAGGCACCGAACCGGTGTCCGCCTGCACCGCATCGGCCGGCGCACCGTGGCCATGCCCGTGCATGCCGTGGTGGCCCTCGTGCACAGGTGCGTGTGCGGAATCGCCGTGCGCAGGTGCGCCGTGGGCGGAGGGCTCGTCCGTCGCCGCAGCCGCCGCGCCGTGTTTCAGCTCCATGCCGCCGCCCGAGCAGAGCATGGCTGCGCCGATCGCCACCCGGACGGGGAGCAGCACGGCGACCAGCAGCAGGACGAGGACACGAAACGTTCGCACGGTCACGAGGGTATCAGAGCAACGAGGCGCACGGCCCGCGGCTGTCGACGGACCGGCCTGGCCGGCAAAGGTTCCGTGACGTCGGTTCCGGGAGCCGGCCGAGGGCAACGGGCGTACTCTGGACCTTCCCACCGTGGAAAGGTCAAGCGGTGCACCGCGCTCAGCGGCGCGGCGTGCGCCGACGCCGCGGCGGGACGTCCACTTCCGTCGGCCACCCGCAGGCCGCGACCAGCAGCGTCCGCAGGGGCCGCCGCACGGGTCCCGCCTTGGGCCGGGTCTCGAGCGGCCGCGCCTCCGTTCGCTCGGCATCGTTTCCCGGGGTGGTCGGGGGGCGGGTGGCAAGAGTGTCCAAGGGCGCGGTCGTCGTGAAGGGCGCGGGATTCTAGCCTTGGCCCACCACATGGCCGCGATGCGGTGGACAGCACGGCACGGGTGCGTGCCGCGCTGCAGGAGGGCGGCAACGCGATGCCTTCATGCCGGACGTGACGGTGCCCCGGCGCCGGCTTCGACCCGCGGCTGTCGTCACGCCGGATCGCGCCTGGCCTCGGGCACGCGTCCCCGGCCTCAGGCCGGAAAGGCGTCGATGCCCGGCCCGGCCGCCCCGGACTGCGCCGGCGTGCGCGCCGCGTTCATGAGCCAGCAGACCATGGCGAAATAGCCGACCAGCGTCGTGAGCTCGACCACGCCCTGCTCGCCCCAGCGGGCCGACGCCGCCTGGTAGGTGGCGTCACTGACCCCATGGGTCACCAGCAGTTCGCGCACGAAGTCGACGGCGTCTTCCTCGTCCGGCGCGAGCCCGCGCGGCCGTGCGCCCTGGCGCAGCGCCTCGAGGGCCGCCGGCGCCACGCCCGCCTTGATCGCCAGCGGCGCATGCATCACCCATTCGAACTGGTTGCTCAGGTGCCGCGCCACCACGCAGGTGACCAGCTCGCGGACGCGGCCGTCCAGCACGCTGCGGAAGCGCAGTTGCTCCCCGAGCGCGGCGACCCGCTCGAGCAGCGCGGGACTGCGCAGCAGCGGCAGGAACGGCCCGTAGACGCCCTGGCGCGGGCCGTCGATCAGGGCCTGCGCGGCGGCGCGCTGGGCCTCGTCGAGCGCGCCGGCGGGCGGCATCGGCAGGCGCTCGAGCGCGTCGCGGGCGTAGCCCTGGGCAAACGTTGCGGATTCAGCCATGGGGAATCACCTCCGGAAGGGTCTGCAGGGACGACTGGCGCCACAGCCAGGCGCCGGACGCGAGCAACGCCGCCGCGGCCAGCGCGAGCGCCCATGCGAGTCCGTGCGGCCCGGTGCGCAGCAACAGCGCCGAGGCCACAGGCCCGGCGATCTGGCCGAGCGCGAACGCAGCCGTGATGCGCCCGACCAGGCGCGTCGCCTGCCCCGACGCGCGTGCGCGCATCTCCTGGACGCCGGCCAGCGTGATCACCATGAACGTCCCGCCCACGAGCAGGGCCGACGCGGCGATCGTCCACGCATCGGCGCGCAGCGCCGGCAGCAGCACGCCGACACCCATCAGCGATTGGCCGGCGGCCCAGGTCCGCAGGCGCGACGCACCCCGCAGCAGGCGCGCGGCCAGCAGCATGGAAGCGGCCGCTGTCAGGCCGAACACCGGCCACGCCAACCCGAACACGCGCGGATCGTCCACCACGCTGCGCGCCAGCACGGGCAGGAAGGTCGCCGGCAGGATGTAGCCGAAGCCCATCAACCCGTAGCAGACGACGAGGCCGCGCGTGCCGTCGGTGTCGCCACGCAGGCTGCCGGCGGCCGCCGCGGCAGCGGCGCCGGCGTCCGGCGGCAGCCGCGCGATGACCGCGAAGACCGGCAGCGCGAGCAGCAGCGCCAGCCCGCCGAGCTGCAGCCACAGCGCGGCCGTCGACACGCCGACCGCGGCGGCGTACAGCCCGTGCAGGCCGGCCAGCGCGATGCCGGCGCCCACCCCCACGTAGACCCACGCGCTCGCCTGTGCCGCCTGCCGCTGCGCGAGCGCCCCCAGGCACCACACGCTGGTCGCGACGAAGACCCAGGCCGACGCGGCGCCGGCCAGGAAACGCAGCGCCACCCAGGCCGCCGGCCACGGCCACGCCATCGCGGCCGTCAGCGCCGCGGTCGCCAGCAGCGCCAGCACGGCCAGCGCGGTGGGGCGCAGCGGCACGCGCGCGGCGCTGAGGGCGCCCACGAAGTAGCCCGCGTAGTTGGCTGCGGCCAGCCAGCTGCCCTGGCCGACGTCGAGCAGGCCCTCGCGCAGCATCAACGGCAGCACAGGGGTGAACGCGAAGCGGCCGATGCCCATCGCCGCCGCGAGCGAGAGCAGCCCGGCGGCCGCGACGAGGGCGGGGGCGATCGGGCGCGCCTGGGTTGTCATGGCCTGCCATTGGATCGAGAATCCATCGCCCCCACAAGTGAATTAATCAGAACTACCGTTCTCTCCATGAGAACCATCGACCTGGACAGCCTGGACATCTTCCGTGCGGTGGCGACCGAGGGCGGCGTGATCCGCGCGGCGCACAAGCTCAACCGCGTGCAGTCCAATGTCACGACCCGCATCAAGCAGCTCGAGCAGCGCCTGGGCTGCGCGCTGTTCCGCAAGCAGGGGCGCGGGCTGGTGCTGTCGCCCGAGGGCGAGCGGCTTCTCTCGTATGCGCAGCGGCTGTTCCGGATCGCCGACGAGGCGGAGAGCGAACTGCGCGAGGGTCGCCCGATGGGCGTGCTGCGCATCGGTTCGCTGGAGAGCACCGCGGGCAGCCGGCTCGCGCCGATCCTGTCGCGCTTCCACCAGCTGCACCCCGGCGTCGTGGTGGAACTGGTCACCGGGACGACCGGCGCCCTGCTGCAGCGCGTGGCGCAGTTCGAGATCGAGGCCGCGTTCGTGTCCGAGCCGTTCGCGGCCGACGGACTGTCGACCCTCAAGGTGTTCGACGAGGAACTGGTCCTGGTCACCGCGAAGGGGCTGCCGCGGGTGCGGCGCGCGGCGGATCTGGCCGGCATGAGCATGGTCGCCTTCGCCGCGGGCTGCTCGTACCGCAAGCGCCTGGAGGACTGGCTCGGGGCGGGCGAACTGCCGCCGGCGCGCACGCTGGAACTGGCCTCCTACCAGGCGATGATCGCGTGCGTGGCGGCCGGCACTGGCTTCGCGGTGGTGCCGCGCTCGCTGCTCGTGGCGCTGCGTGCCGCCGACGACGTGCAGCAGCACGAACTGCCGGCCCCGGTGCGCCGCAACCGGACCCATCTGGTGTGGAACGGCACCGCGTCGACCGCGCTCCTGCGCCTGCAGGACCTCCTGCACGCCACACGGGGTCGGGCGGCTGAACCGGCAGGGGTATCCGCCCGACGCAGCGGCTGAGCCCGGACCCGTGATAAGTTCCGGCGCGTCGCCGTGCAGGAGGGTCGCCGCGTGTCGCTGTTCACCGTGCTGGGGCTGAAGGCTCCGAAGAAGCCCCCCACCCCGCCCCAGCCGGACCCCGGCGCCTCGCCGGCCTCCGACACCCCATCGTCGACGAGCGTCGACGCGCACCCGGAGCCGATCGCCCAGGACCCGCGCAAGGCGCTGGTGGGCCAGCGTTTCGCCGCGAACAGCGGCCCGGCGCGCGACCTGATCGCGAAGATCGAGGCCCAGGCCTACCTCGGTTCGCCGGGCCCGGTGCAGACGGCGATGCAGGCCGTGCATAAGAGTTTCCCCGCCGTGCAGGCGGCGATCAGCGCGAAGGACTGGGGCCGGGCCAGCGACGAACTGGACCGTCTCGAGACGGGCCTTGCCGACTTCAGGAAGGCCTTCCAGTCGGTCAACGACACGAAGAAGGCGGACTACGTCAAGGCCAAGGCCCAGGCGCAGGCCGACCTCGACCGCTGGGACGCCGCCCTCGCCGGCAAGACGCTCGACGAGGTCTGCGACAAGGCCTTCCAGGATTCGACGGCGCAGTTCACCCATGCGCGCCAGCAGATGGACGAAGGCGAGAAGGGAGACAACTACCTGCAGGCCGCGCGCGGCCTGCGCAATGCCACCGGCGCGATGGCCGGTGCGTTCAAGGGCGACCTGGACAAACTGCGCCAGACGCTGCAGGCGCGCCGCCAGGCCGGCGACGGCGTGTTCGCCGCGGCGGCGAAGGCGGGGCTCAAGACGGTGGACCGCAAACCCTTCGACGATGCCGCCAAGGCCGCCAGCGCGGCGCTCGAGAAGGTGGCGACCACGCTCGATGCCCGGCCGTTGCCCGCCGCGCTCGCGGCGATCGAGTCCGCGGCGGAGCAGTGCCGGCGCGCCGCCGCGCAGGCCTTCGTCGCCGCGGCGAAGAACCAGCCGAAGAAGGCGCAACGCGCGCAGGTCATGGCCCTGCTGAAGGACGACCCCGAGGCCTTGCGAGCGGTCGCCGACGTCGACGGCGGCCCGGCCCTGATCGACGCGATGATGAAGGACCTGGGCGGCCAAGCCAAGGATGCGCAGAGCAAGGCGTTCGCGCGTGCGGCCATCGGCGCGCGCTTCGGCGCCAAGCTGACCGACCAGGACCTGACCACCAAGTACCTGCCGCGGCTGTACGGTGCGCTCGGCAAGGTGCCGGCCTCGCACACCGTCGGCAACCCGATGCTCAAGGAGATCAACCGCAAGCGTGTCGCGCTGATGGCCGAAGGCGATTACACCAACGGCACCGGCAAGATCAACCTGTCGACGACGCGCACCGGGCTGGTCGACTCGATGGTCAGCTTCGGCGCCATCGTGCTGCCGGAGAAACTCACGGGCGGCAAGGTTGCCGGCGGACTGGGCATCTCGCAGTTCGACGTGCTGACGCTGCACGAGGTCGCGCATGCGGTGGACGACAAGCTGCAGTACATGAAGAGCAAGATCGGCAACATCGCCTTCGGCGGCTGGCACGACCACAGCGTCGACGAAGTGGCCGGTGTCGTCGCCGACGGCAAGGGCCTCTACGCCGACTTCCCGGACCTGCCGAAGCCGTTCCTCAAGGCCTACATCCACGCGGTGCTGCTGCAGCGCAAGCCCGAGTCCGACAGCACGGTCACCGGCGCCTTGGGCGGCAAGACGGCCGACTGGAAGAAGCTCGCCAAACACGCGGCGACCGACTGTGCCGAGCACATCCGCATGAAGGGCAGCAGTTCGGGGCTCTGGGAGAAGGGCGACAGCGGCGCGCAGAAGTACGCGATCGCCGGCTCGGTGTTCCAGCAGGCTTATGCCAGCCAGTGGGTCAGCTACGCGCTGTCCGCGCGCAGCGCGAAGGTCAGCGACTACCAGTTCCGCTCCGAGGCGGAGTGGTATGCCGAGGCCTACGCGATGTTCTTCCTGGGCAAGCTCAAGTCCAGCCACCCGCTGCACCCGGTGCTGACCGCGGACCAGCAGGCCGGCAAGGCAGCGCAGCGCGCCGCCCGCTGAGGGAATCACGATGTCACGCCTGGACTCCCAGACCTTCGCCTGCACGTCCTGCGGTGCCGGCATCGAGATGGCCATCGTCTCGAGCATCAATGCCGATCGTCGCGGCGACCTGCGCGCCGCAGTCGTCGACGACAGCTACCAGCGCGGCAGTTGCCCATCCTGCCTCGCGCCGTATCGCGTCGAGCCGGAGCTGACCTACCTCGATGCCGCGCAGGGCCTGTGGGTGCTGGTGCGGCCGGCGCGGCTGCTGGCCGACTGGGCACCGCTGGAACAGGTCGCGCGGCAGGCCTTCGAGCGGGCGCATGGCGACACTGCCCCGGCCATGGCGCGCGAACTCGGTGCCCGCCTGCGGCCGCGGGTCGTGTTCGGCTGGGCCGCACTGCGCGAGAAGCTGCTGTGCGCGCAGCACGGGCTGGACGATGTGGTGCTGGAACTGCTCAAGCTGGCGCTGATGCGCACCGCGAGCGAACTGGACATCGGCGACGACCTCGAACTGCGCCTGGTCGGCGTCGACGGCCCGATGCTGTCGCTGGCCTGGCTGCAGGCCCAGGGTGACGCCGTGATCGAGCGGCTCGAGGTGCCCCGCCAGGCCTTCGATGACATCGCTGCCGACGCGTCCGGCGCCTGGGCCGAGTTGCGCGCCGACCTCGGCGAGGGGCTGTTCGTGGACGTCAACCGGCTGCTCGTGCCCGCCGAGGACGACGAGGCGGCCTGAGGTCGACCGTCCCCGGTCAGGGTTCTGCGTGCGCCGTCTCGGCGAAACGCTCGACGTGCGCCAGCGCGGCCTGCCGCCCGGCGAGGAGGGCGGTCGACTGGTTCGGATAGTCGCCACCCGAGGTGGTCAGCCAGCGGTCGTCGACGGTGTACAGCCAGATGAAGCGCCCGTCGCGAAGCGCGGGGGTACGGACACGCATGTCGTGCCCCAGGTGCTCAAAGCGATCGTCCACGGCTGGTAATCAGAAGGTCGAAGAGTTCCGGACAGTGTGCGCCGGCGATGTGTCCGTCCCATGGAAAGGCGTGCCACGGTGGCCCGCTTCGGTATCGCTCAGCGGGTCGCGCTGCCGCTGGCCGTAGTCGGCCAGACGTTCCGCCAGCGGCAGGAAGCGGCGCGCCCGCTCGAGCCGCACCGACGCGGCCGGATGCGTGGACACCACGTGGGCGACAGGCCGCTCGCCGGCAGCCTCGGTTTCGAGGAACCCGAGCGAATCCGCTGGCGGATACCCGGCCAGCGCCGTCAGGTAGAGCGCCGTCTCGTCGGCTTCGAGTTCGGCCTGGTGCATGACGACCTCCAGCCGGCGCAGCAGCGCCAGGTTGAAGTCCATCTCGACGTAGACGTCGGCCACCGTGCGCGGCACGTCCCGCGGCAGGAGTGCCAGGGCGGCGGTCAGCAGGTGTCTCTCGTGCTGGTGCAGGACATGGGCGATCTCGTGCGCCAGCACGAAGGCGATCTGCGCCTCGGGCAGCGCCCGCGCGCGGACGAAGGGCTCGCCGAGCACCACGCGGCCACCCGGCAGCGACTGTGCCTCGACGGCGTCGTCCTGCACCACGCCGAGTTGCCAGTCGGGCGCCTGGTCGAGCCTGGCGTGGGCTCGCGCAGCGGCGAGCAGTTCGCCCCAGATGCGCCCGATCTCGGCGCAATGGGTCACGCACCCGCCGGCGGAGGTCGCGGCCGACCCGAACTCCGGTGGCGCCGCGGATTCGCTGGCGGTGCGCACGGCCGCGGCCGTCCACGCCAGTCCGGGCGAGGCGAAGTCGAGCAGCGCCTCCTGCGCCCAGCCCGTGCCGGTGACCAGGGCCATGACCAGCGTCAGGCAGCCCCTGGTTCGCGGCCCGAAGGCACGGTTGCCCTGACTGCGTTCGACCATCGTTCGATCCCCCGGCTGCGTTGGAGTGTCCACCTTTGTCCAACGCAGCGGGGACACCCATTCGGCGGGTCGCGACGGCTACGGGTTAGGGGGTCACCGCCAGCCGCGAACCCGTCCGGGCACGGGGTCAGTCGTTCGCCGGCCGGGCGGGCGCGCTTGCCACCCGGTTGTGCAGCGCACCGATGCCTTCGATCTCGCAGACCACCTCGTCGCCGCCGGACAGGTATCGGTCGAGCCGGGGCGCGGGGCTGCCATCGTGCGCACGCGCACCGAGGTCCGGGTCGCTGCCCCAGCCGGTCCCGCCGGGCGTGCCGGTGGAGATCACGACGCCCGGCTGCAGCGTGATGTAGGTGGAGAAGAACGCCACCAGTTCGGCGACACCCCAGATCATCCGGCTCGTGTGGTTGTGCTGACGCAGGTCGCCCGACACGAAGGATCGGATCGCGAGTTGCTGCGGATCGGGGATTTCATCTGCGGTGACGATGCACGGCCCGATCGGCGCGCTCGAGTCGAAGCTCTTGCCCGGGCCGAGCGAATACGCCGACGTGCCGTCCGGCCGCAACCGGACCTGGCGGTCGCGCGCCGTCACGTCGTTCATGATCGTGTAGCCGTAGATGTGGTCGAGCGCCCGCGCCGGCGGGATGTGCCTGCCGGACTTGCCGATCACGACCATCAGCTCGACCTCGTAGTCGAGCTTGTGCGTCACCTTCTCGTCGAGCACGATGGTGTCGCCGTCGCCGATCACGCCGAGCGGGCTCTTCAGGAAGAACTCCGGCTCGCGGCCGTCGACCGCCGGCTTCTCGTTGCGGTGGTCCCAGTAGTTCTCGCCGCTGCACAGGATCAGGCGCGGCTCGATCGGCGCGCGCCGCGGCAGCCCCTGCGCCGGGCGGCGGCCGGCGCCGCTGGCCAGCGCCGCACGGGCCAGCGCCATGCCACGGCCGCCGAGCGCGATCCAGTCCACGGTGTCGGCGGCGGCCCGCAGTTCGAGATCGGTCACGCCGGGCACGACCTGCAGTGCCTCGGCCAGGTCGACCACGTCGGTCCCGTCGAGCAAGCCGAGCCGCGCCGTCCCGCCGTTGTCGAATCGAATCAGCTTCATCGGCGTCCCTTCAGGCGGTCAGGAACGAGGCGTCGTAGAGATCGGCCACCGCGAAGCGCCGCTTCAGGACGCCGTTGACGCTGAGCACCTTCTGCGTGTTCTCGAGCATCGCCGCGTCGACCGCGCCGCCGGCCGAAACCGCCTGCTTGACGCGCCGCACGCCTTCGACCAGCACGTCGTCGGCCAGGCCGGAGAACACCGGCTTGAGCACCTTCGCGATCGCCTCCGGCTCGCTGCGCACGATGAAGGCGGAGGCCTGCCGGTAGGCGGCCACCGTCTTCGCGACCAGCGGCCGGTTGGCCTTGATGAACTCCGGCGTCGCCCACAGGCCTTCCATCAGGAAGCTCGGCAGCGTCGGATCGTCGCCGCGCGAGTTGTCCAGCAGCGTGACCGCCGCGCCCTGCGCGACCAGCGCCTCGCCGATCGGCACCGAGATGTAGATCGCGTCGAGGTTGCCCTGGCGCAGCGCGGCGGCGAGCGAAGGTGCGTCGCCGAGCGCGACGATGCGCATGTCCGCATCGGGGTCCAGGCCGGCGCTGACGGCGTTGTAGCGCGCCATCTGCCAGGTCAGCGCACCGGGCCGCGTGACGCCGATCTTCAGGCCCTTGAGCGCCTTGATGCGCTCGGCACCGGGGGTCGCCGCGGTGATGCCCAGCTTGTCGGCCGTTTCCTTGCGCATCGTCACGTTGATGATCGAGCGGTTCAGCAGGGCCAGCACGCAGGTCAGCTTCTGCCCCTGCTGCAGCGCCGGCAGCACCTGCGCGCCATCGTTGACGGTGAACTCGGCGCGCCCGGCCAGCACGATCTGCACGTCCGGTCCGCCGCCGCCGGTATTGACCAGTTCGGCGGCGAGGCCCTGCTGCTGGAAGTGGCCCTGCTCACGGGCGACGAAGCTCTGGATGTAGGCCAGCGAGCTCACGGCCTGGGTCACCTTGATCGACGTGCCCTGGGCCCAGGGCACCGCGGGCCAGGCGGCGGCACCGAGCAGGCCCAGCGCGCCACGGCGGGAGAGGGAAATCATGGAAGCACTCCTCCTGGCGACGGCGTCGCCATCACTGAAGTCCGCGAGGGACGGTCAGGCGTCGAGTTGGCCGATGCGGGTCGGCGGACGCCAGCGCAGCATGTGTCGCTCGAACAGGCCGAACAGCGAGTTCATGGCGATCACGATCGTCATCAGGATGATCAGCCCGGCCATCGTGCCGGTCGTGTTGTACTGGGCCGTCTCGACCTGGATCTTCCAGCCGAGCCCCGCGCTGGAGGCCACGAACTCGCCGATGATCGCGCCGATCAGCGCATACGGGATCGACAGCTTGAGCCCGAGGAAGATGTAGGGCGTGGCCGCCGGCAGCACGACCTTGCGGAAGATGTCCTTGTCGCGTGCCCCCATCACCCAGGCCAGGTCGATGAAGGACTTCTCGACGCTGCGGATCCCCGAGTAGGTGTTGTAGAACATCACGAAGAAGACCAGCGTGAACACCAGCACCACCTTGGGCATCAGGTCGATGCCGAACCACACGACGAACAGCGGCGCGAGCGCGACGCGCGGAATGCCGTTGATCGCGACGAGGAAGGGGTCCAGCACCGCGGCGACGAACGGCGCCCGGCTCAGTGCCATGCCGGCGGCCAAGCCGCCGAGCGCCCCGGTCGCGAAGCCGACGCCGGTGGCGGTCATCGTGAAGCCGAAGTGGCGCCAGAAGTCGGCCTGCACGAATTCCCAGATGTAGGCCGCGATCAGCGAGGGCTTGGAGACCCAGAACACCGCGAACAGGTTGCCGGAGGCGAACTCCCAGGCCAGCACCAGCACGACGAGCAGGGCGAGGCGGGCGAGGTGGATGCGCGTATCCATGCTCAGTTTCCGGGGGCGGGCGGGCGAGGCGCCATCCAGCGCGACGGCGGTTGGCGTGCTGCTCATGACGGGACCACCTCCGACGCGCGTGCGCCCATGATCTCCTCCTCGAGCTGGGCGCCCAGCACCGACAGCAGGCGCCGGAACTCGGGGTGCTCGTGGATGCGATGCAGGTCGCGCGGCCGCTCGATCGCGACCTCGTGCACGGCCTTGACCGATCCGGGGCGACGGCTCAGCACCAGCACGCGGTCGCCGAGGCCGATCGCCTCGTGCAGGTCGTGCGTGATGAAAATGACCGTGCGCCGCTCCTGCGACCAGATGTCCAGCAGCTGCTGCTGCAGCAGCAGGCGCGTCTGCGCGTCCAGCGGGCCGAACGGCTCGTCCATGATGATCACGCGCGGCGAGTAGCTCAGTGCGCGCACGATGTTGCCGCGCTGCCGCATGCCGCCGGACAGTTCGTACGGATAGCGGTTCTCGAACCCGGTCAGCTGCACGCGCCGCAGGTACTCGCGCGCGATCTCGGCGCGCCGTGCCGGCGCGACGCCGCGCAGTTCGAGCGGGAACTCCACGTTCTGCTGCAGCGTGCGCCACGGGTACAGGTTGTCGTCCTGCATCACGTAGCCGATCTTCATGCGGTCGATCTCCTGCTGCCCTTCGAGCAGGATGGTCCCGCCGCTCGGCCGTTCGAGCCCGACCAGCAGGTTCAGCAGCGTCGACTTGCCGCAGCCGCTCGGCCCGACGATGGTCAGGAACTCGCCGTCGCGCACGCTCAGCGAGATGTTGCTGAGCGCCCGCACGGCGCCACGCTGCGTCCGGAACGTCTTGCTGACCTCCCGGAACTCGAGGATGGGGCCGGCGTGGCCGGCGGCGTCGGGTGTCATGGAGGCGGCTCCGGAGGTCGACGGTCGTCACTGCAGCGCGATGGCTTCGATCTCGACGTCGAACTCCCAGGGCCACGACCCCACCGTCACGAAGGTGCGCGCCGGCGGCAGGTGCGGGAAGTACTCGGCGTAGATCCGGTTCACGTCGTTGAAGTACGCCGAGTTGGCGATGTAGACGGTCGTCTTCAGCACCTTGTCCATCGACGAGCCCGCCTCCTCCAGCGCGCGCTTGACGTTCTCGAGCGATTGCCGCGTCTGCACCAGCACGTCGCCGCGCACGAGTTCGCCGGTGCGCCAGTCCACCGGCGGCAGGCCGGAGACGAACACGAAGCCGTTTCCGCTGGTCGCGGCCGAGAGCGGGATCTGGCGGGCGGCGATCGCGTCGCTGAGCTTGCCGCAGCCGTGGACCTTCTTTTGCATGGACCCCTCCAATGGGTTGAATCAGTGAACCAATGAATGCATATTAGATAACCAATAGACGTGCGTCAATCACTTTCTGATTCGGGATTCCACCTGGGTAAGAGGCAGATCGCGAAGTCTTCCTCGCGTATCATGTCAAACCAATTAGTGACCAATGCGACAGGCATCGGCACTCTTCGAGTGCAATCGCGTACAATTTGAGGACCTGCCTCGCACCAATCCCCAGCACACCCGATGAATGTCCGGGAACGATCCAGAGAAGTGGCCGGCGCCCTGAAGCGCTACGTGGTCACCCGCGTCAGCACGGGGCAACTGCAGCCCGGCGACCAGATCCCGACCGAGCGCGAGCTGGTGGAGATGTTCGGCGGCGGGCGCAGCACGGTGCGCAAGGCCCTGCTGGACCTGGAGCGCGACGGCATCGTCGCGCGCGAGGTGGGCCGTGGCACCTTCGTCAAGGCGGCGCCGCGGCCGGCGGAAGCCGCCCGGCCCGCGAGCCTGGCCGGCCTGAACGCCTCACCGCTGGGCGAACTGTCGGCGGTGACGCGGCTGGCCAGCCCGGCGGACGTGATGGAACTGCGCCTGATGCTCGAGCCGGCCGTGGTCGAACAGGTCGTCAGCCGCGCCAGCCCGGCGGAGATCGACACGATGTACGAGTGCCTCGAGCAGGCACGCCATTCGCAGACGCTCGAGGACTTCGAGCACTGGGACGACATGCTGCACCGCTCGTTCGCGGCGGCCTCGCGCAACCCGCTGTTCAACGCGATCTACGCGATGATCAGTGCGGTGCGGCTCGACGCGGCGTGGGGCGACCTGAAGCGCAAGACGCTCACCGAGGCGTTGAAGCGCAAGCACTTCGACGAACACGTGCGCATCGTCGACGCGATCCGCGCCCGCAATGCCGCCCTGGCGCGCCAGGAGATGCAGCAGCACCTCGACCACATCCGCCGCAACATGTTCGGCCTGGCCTAGCGGCCGGCGCGCCACGCCGCCCGGCAGCTCAGCCGTCGCGCAGGCCCGCGCGCACGACGCGGCCGATGGTGAGACCCTGCGCCAGGATCGAGAACACGACCACGCCGTAGGTCAGCGCGAGCACCAGGTCGCGCTCGGGACCGGTCGGCAACGACAGCGCCAGTGCGACCGAGATGCCGCCGCGCAGGCCGCCCCAGGTCAGCACCTTCCAGGAGCCCGCTGGCAGCCGGAATGCGCGCGGCAGCACCCCCACCGGCAGTCCGACCGTGACGGTGCGCGCGAGCAACGTCACGGCCGTGGCGACCAGCGCGGCCAGCATGATCTCCATCGAGAACGCGATCAGCAGCACCTCCATGCCGATCAGCACGAACAGCACCGCATTGAGGATTTCGTCGATCAGCTCCCAGAACAGGTCGACGTAGTGGCGCGTCGTGTCCGACATCGCGAGCGCCCGGCCGTGGTTGCCGATCACCAGCCCGGCCACGACCATCGCCAGCGGCCCCGACACGTGCAGCCGGCTCGCCAGCGCGTAGCCGCCGGTGACCGCGGCCAGCGTCAGCAGCACCTCCACCTGGTAGTTGTCGACGCTGCGCAGCAGGCGGAACGTGACCCACCCGAGCAGGCCGCCGAACAGCAGCCCGCCGACCGCCTCGTGCGCCAGCAGTTCCAGCGCCTGGCCGGTGGTCGGCGTCGCGCCGCCGGCCAGCATGCCCAGCAGCAGCGAGAAGATCACCACGCCGACACCGTCGTTGAAGAGCGACTCACCGGCGATCACCAGTTCCAGGTTCTTCGGCGCACCGGCGGACTTCAGGATGCCCATCACGGCGATCGGATCGGTCGGCGAGATCAGCGCACCGAACAGCAGGCAGTAGAGCAGCGGCAACTGGATGCCCACCCAGGGCAGCGCCAGCCACAGCCCGAAGCCCACCACCAGCGTCGACAGCAGCGTGCCGAGCACGGCCAGCGCGCCGATCTGCCAGCGGTAGGACCGCAGCTCGCTCAGGTCGACATGCAGTGCACCGGCGAACAGCAGCAGGGACAGCATGCCCTGCATCAGCACGTTGGAGAAGTCGATCGAGCGCAGCAGCGATTCTTCGTACTCGCGCAGGCCGAAGTCCAGACCGATGCGGTCGAGGCCGACCAGCAGCAGTGACAGCAGCAGCGCCGTGACCATCACGCCGATGGTCGTGGGCAGGCCGACGAAGCGGTGATTCAGGTAGGCCAGCAGGGCCGTGACGACCAGGCAGACGGCGGCGATCTCGAGCATCGGGCGGCGCGGCGGTGGAGGAGGCCCCGAGCGTACCGCGAGCCCGGGGCGGACCGCGACGTCAGGCGGCCACGAAACCCGCGCCGCTCAGCGCCTGGCCCACAGGCGCAGGCGCTCGGCCAGCGCCAGCGCGCGGGTGAAACGCGGCCGGCGCGCATGGAATCGCTCCAGGCGCTGCAACTCGAAAATGATGCGCTCGGGGAAGCCGCGGCGCTTGCCGCGCCGGTCGTTCAGCAGGTCCTCGAACAGCTGGTCGGTGCGGTCGTGGTCGTCCCAGGCCTCCGCCAGCCGGTTCGCGATGCGCGGATAGAAGCGGCACAGCCGCTTCGGGTGCAACGGCGTCGGGATGCTGCGCAGCCAGAAGTGCGTCGGGCTCAGCAGCACCTTGTCGCGGTCGGTCATCGGCGCACGCCAGCTCGTCCAGTCCGTCGTGCCGTCGGCGGACACCCCAAGAGGGGCGCGGTTCTGAGAAATCAGGCGTTCGAGCATCAGGCAATCTTCCGGGCGCTTACCCCGCTAATATGGGGCCAGGCTGGCGTGCCGCGCAACAAAAAGGGCCAGCAAGCTGGCCCTTTCGAGACGGAGTTGGCAGCTTATTCGGCCGCCTTGTCCTCGGTCGCTTCGGTGGTCGCCGGCTCGGGCCGGTCGACCAGTTCCACGTAGGCCATCGGCGCGTTGTCGCCGACGCGGAAGCCCATCTTCAGGATGCGCGTGTAACCACCGGGGCGCGCCTTGTAGCGCGGACCGAGTTCGTTGAACAGCTTCACGACGATCTGGCGGTTGCGCAGCCGGTCGAAGGCCAGGCGCTTGTTGGCCAGCGTCGGTTCCTTGCCCAGCGTGATCAGCGGCTCGACGACGCGGCGCAGTTCCTTGGCCTTGGGCACGGTGGTCCTGATCGCCTCGTGCTCGAGCAGCGAGACGCACATGTTGCGCAGCATCGCGAGGCGGTGCTCGCTGGTGCGGTTGAGTTTGCGGAGTCCTTGACGGTGTCGCATGGTGCTTTCCTGTCCTTATTGAACCCCGGCCGTATCAGGTACCGGGGGGTGCACTGGCAGCCTGAGTCCGCTGCCGCTTGCCGAGAAGCCACCGGGCGCCGGGCCGCCCCAAGCCCGGTGGCTACCCTCTCGGAGGGTGGCCGGCGTACCCGCCGGCCGGGTGATTCGCTTATCGCTTGTCGAGGCCCTGCGGCGGCCAGTTCTCCAGCCGCGCGCCGAGCGTGAGCCCGCGCGAGGCCAGCACTTCCTTGATCTCGTTGAGCGACTTGCGGCCCAGGTTCGGCGTCTTCAGCAGCTCGGTCTCGGTGCGCTGGATCAGGTCGCCGATGTAGTAGATGTTCTCGGCCTTCAGGCAGTTGGCCGAGCGCACCGTCAGCTCGAGCTCGTCGACCGGGCGCAGCAGGATCGGATCGAACTTCTGGTCGCTGCGCTCGCGGTTGGCGTTGTCGAAGATCTCGCCGACCTGGCCCTCGAGCTGCGCGAACACGGCGAGCTGCTCGACCAGCACCTTCGCCGACGAGCGGATCGCCTCTTCCGGCGTGATCGCGCCGTTCGTGACGATCTCCATCACCAGCTTGTCGAGGTCGGTGCGCTGCTCGACGCGCGCGCTCTCGACCGTGTAGCTGACGCGCGAGACCGGCGAGAACGAGGCGTCCAGCACGATGCGGCCGATCGACTTGGTCGGTTCGTCGCCGTAGCGGCGCAGCGTGCCCGGCACGTAGCCGCGGCCCTTCTCGACCTTGATCTGCATGTCGAGCTTGCCGCCCTGCGACAGGTGGGCGATGACGTGCTCGGGGTTGATGATCTCGACGTCGTGCGGCGTCTGGATGTCGCCCGCGGTCACCGGGCCCTCGCCTTCCTTGCGCAGCACCAGTGTCACCTCGTCGCGGTTGTGCAGGCGGAAGACCACGCCCTTGAGGTTCAGCATGATGTGGACCACGTCCTCCTGCACCCCGTCCACCGTCGAGTACTCGTGCAGCACGCCGGCGATCGTCACCTCGGTCGGCGCGTAGCCCACCATCGACGACAGCAGCACGCGCCGCAGCGCGTTGCCCAGCGTGTGGCCGTAGCCGCGCTCGAACGGCTCGAGCGTGACCTTGGCGCGGTTGCCGCCCAGCGGCTCCACGTTGATGGCTTTGGGTTTCAGCAGATTGGTTTGCATTGAGTCCTGTTCCTCTCGTGCCCTCGGCTCGTTACACCGATAAGGCTGGCGGACATCGCCGGGCGGGTGAACGGTCGCTTCGCGCCGGCACGCGGAGCACCACCGAGTAGGAGCGCCGGCCCACGGCCGCCGCCCCGACGTCGTTCTTGCTTAGCGCGAGTACAACTCGACGATCAGCGCTTCCTTGATGTCGGCGCCGAACTCGTCGCGGTCCGGCGTCTTCTTGAACACGCCCTCGACCTTCGAGGCGTCGACCTGCACCCAGGCCGGCATGCCTTGCGACTCGGCCAGCTTCAGCGCATCGGTGACGCGCAGCTGCTTCTTCGCCTTCTCGCGCACCGCGATCGTGTCGCCGACCTTGACCCCGTACGAGGCGATGTCGACCACCTTGCCGTTGACCGTGATCGCCTGGTGCGAGACCAGCTGGCGTGCTTCGGCGCGGGTCGAGCCGAAGCCCATGCGGTAGACCACGTTGTCCAGGCGCGATTCGAGCAGGCTCAGCAGGTTCGCACCGGTGTTGCCCTTGCGGCGCTCGGCTTCCTCGAAGTAACGGCGGAACTGGCGCTCCAGCACGCCGTACATGCGCTTGACCTTCTGCTTCTCGCGCAGCTGCAGGCCGAAGTCGGACGTGCGGGTGCCCGAGGTGCGGCCATGCTGGCCCGGCTTGGTGTCGAACTTCGCCTTGTCGCTGATCGCGCGGCGGGCGCTCTTCAGGAACAGGTCGGTGCCTTCGCGGCGGGAGAGTTTGGCCTTGGGGCCGAGGTAGCGTGCCACTTTGATGTCCTTCGTTCAATCTGACGCGACGGATCTCGCGCGAGCCTGGCGGGTGTTGTTGTGAACGCTCAGGCGGTGGGCTTCAATACAAGCGAAAAGGTCGGCGAGGCCCGAAACGGCTTCGCCGACCGCGGAAAACGACGTTCAGATGCGGCGGCGCTTCTGCGGACGGCAGCCGTTGTGCGGCACCGGCGTCACGTCGGAGATCGAGTTGATGCGGATGCCGAGCGAGGCCAGCGCACGCACCGACGACTCGCGACCGGGGCCCGGGCCCTTGATGCGCACGTCCAGGTTCTTGATGCCCTGCTCCTGCGCCGCGCGGCCGGCGTTCTCGGCCGCCACCTGCGCCGCGAACGGCGTGCTCTTGCGCGAGCCCTTGAAGCCCTGGCCACCGCTGCTGGCCCAGGCCAGCGCGCCGCCCTGGCGGTCGGTGATCGTGATGATCGTGTTGTTGAACGACGCGTGCACGTGCGCGATGCCGTCCGCGACGTTCTTGCGGACCTTCTTGCGCACGCGTTGCGCGGCGGTGTTGACGGGCGACTTAGCCATGATCGTGACCTTTGTTCAATGCTTCACTGGTCGAAGGAGCGACGTGGCGTCACTTCTTGACGAGGGCGCCCGACTTGCGCGGCCCCTTGCGGGTGCGGGCGTTGGTCTTGGTGCGCTGGCCGCGCACCGGCAGCCCGCGGCGATGCCGGAAGCCGCGGTAGCAGCCCAGGTCCATCAGCCGCTTGATGTTGATGGACATCTCGCGGCGCAGGTCGCCTTCGATCGTCAGCTTGCCGATCTCTTCCCGGATCTTCTCCAGGTCGCCATCGGTCAGGTCCTTGATCTTCTTCGAGTACGCGACACCCACCGTGTCGCAGATCTTCTGCGCGGTGGTGCGGCCGATGCCGTAGATGTGCGTCAGGCCGATCTCGGTGTGCTTGTGCGGCGGGATGTTGATGCCGGCGATGCGTGCCATGGTGTTCCTCTGCTCAGCCTTGACGTTGCTTGTGGCGCGGGTCGGTGCAGATCACGCGCACGACGCCCTTGCGGCGGATGATCTTGCAGTTGCGGCACATCTTCTTGACGGAAGCGGCTACCTTCATGCTCTTCTCCTAAGCCTTCGTCAGGCTGCTCACTTGGCCCGGAACACGATCCGGGCGCGACTCAAATCGTAGGGCGTCAGCTCGACCGTCACCTTGTCGCCCGGGAGGATGCGGATGTAGTGCATGCGCATCTTCCCGGAGATGTGGCCGAGCACGACGTGCCCGTTCTCCAACTTCACGCGGAACGTCGCGTTGGGGAGGTTCTCCACGATCTCCCCCTGCATCTGGATGACGTCGTCCTTGGCCATCTCAGCTCGCCTTGAAGTTGGCCTTCTTCAGCAGACTCTCGTACTGCTGGCTCATCACGTAGCTCTGCACCTGCGCCCAGAAGTCCATCGTCACGACGACGATGATCAGCAGCGAGGTGCCGCCGAAGTAGAACGGCACGTTGTACTTCAGGACCAGGAACTCCGGCAGCAGGCAGACCAGCGTGATGTAGATCGCGCCGGCCAGCGTCAGCCGCGACAGGATGCGGTCGATGTGGCGGGCCGTCTGCTCGCCCGGGCGGATGCCCGGGATGAACGCGCCGCTCTTCTTCAGGTTGTCGGCCGTCTCGCGGCTGTTGAAGACGAGCGCCGTGTAGAAGAAGCAGAAGAACACGATCGCGGCGGCGTACAGCATCACGTAGATCGGCTGGCCGGGCGACAGCAGCGCGGCCAGGTCCTTCAGCCAGCGCAGCCCGTCGCCGGTGGCGAACCAGCCCACCACCGTCGCCGGCAGCAGGATGATCGACGACGCGAAGATCGGCGGGATCACGCCCGACATGTTCAGCTTCAGCGGCAGGTGCGACGACTGGCCGCCGTAGACCTTGTTGCCGACCTGGCGCTTCGCATAGTTCACCAGGATCTTGCGCTGGCCGCGTTCGACGAACACGACCGCGAAGGTCACCAGCACCACCAGCGCGATGATGAACAGGCAGACGATGATGCTCATCGCGCCGGTACGCACCAGCTCGAACAGCCCGCCGATCGCGTTCGGCAGGCCGGCTGCGATGCCGGCGAAGATCAGGATCGAGATGCCGTTGCCGAGGCCGCGCTCGGTGATCTGCTCGCCCAGCCACATCAGGAACATCGTGCCGGCGACCAGGCTCACGACCGCGGTCATGCGGAAGCCGAAGCCCGGCGTGATCACCAGGCCCGGCGAGCCTTCCAGCGCGAGCGCGATGCCCAGCGACTGGAACAGCGCCAGCCCCAGCGTGCCGTAGCGCGTGTACTGCGTGATCTTGCGGCGGCCCGCCTCGCCTTCCTTCTTCAGCGCCTCCAGCGACGGCACCACGTAGGTCATCAGCTGCATGATGATCGACGCGGAGATGTAGGGCATGATGCCCAGCGCGAAGACGGTGAAGCGCGACAGCGCCCCGCCGGAGAACATGTTGAACAGGCTCAGGATCCCGCCCTGCTGCCCGTGGAAGAGCTGCTGCAGCTGGTTCGGATCGATCCCCGGCACCGGGATGTGCGCGCCGATGCGGTACACGACGAGCGCGAGCAGCAGGAAGACCAGGCGACGCCGAAGGTCGCCGAACTTCCCGCTCTTGGCCAGCTGGTTCGCGTTGGTTGCCACTGGGTTTCGCGTCTTTCGGGCGTTCAGGCGGCCGAGCCACCCGAGGTCGGAGCGGCCTCGACCGAACCACCGGCGGCTTCGATCGCCGCCTTGGCCCCGGCGGTCGCGCCGATGCCCTTGAGCGCGACCTTCTTGGTCAGCTCGCCGGTCTTGATGACCTTCACCGTCTGCGCCAGCTGGCCGACCAGCTTGGCCGCCTTCAGCACCAGCAGGTCGACTTCGGCCGCGCCGAGCTTCTCGAGGTCGGCCAGCGTGATCTCGGCGTTGTACTTCAGCTGCGCCGACTTGAAGCCGCGCTTGGGCAGGCGGCGCTGCAGCGGCATCTGGCCGCCTTCGAAACCGACCTTGTGGTAGCCGCCGGCGCGGGACTTCTGGCCCTTGTGACCGCGACCCGCGGTCTTGCCCAGGCCGGAGCCGATGCCGCGGCCGACCCGGCGGCGCGCCTTCTTGCTGCCCTCGGCGGGCTGGATGGTGTTCAATTCCATGATCAGAGCACCTTCACCAGGTACGAGACCTTGTTGATCATCCCGCGCACCGCGGGGGTGTCCTCGAGCGTGCTCTCGCTGTTGAGCTTGCGCAGGCCCAGGCCGCGCACCGTCGCACGGTGCGACTCGCGCGTGCCGGCGACGCTGCGCACCAGCTTGATCTTGACGGTTTTCTTCTCAGCCATGACTTCTCTCCGCTCAGCTGAACAGCTGCTCGACGGTCAGGCCGCGCTTGGCGGCGACCTCGGCCGGCGTCGTGGAGCTGCGCAGTGCGTCCAGCGTGGCGCGCACCATGTTGTACGGGTTGGTCGAGCCGTGGGCCTTGGCGACGATGTCGGTCACGCCCATCACCTCGAACACTGCGCGCATCGGACCGCCGGCGATGATGCCGTCACCGGCCTTGGCCGGCGCCATCAGCACCTTGGCCGAGCCGTGCTCGCCGACCACCTTGTGGTGGATCGTGCCGTCCTTCAGCTGGACCTTGAACATGTTGCGGCGCGCCGCTTCCATCGCCTTCTGGACGGCCACCGGCACTTCACGCGCCTTGCCCTTGCCCATGCCGATGCGGCCGTCGCCGTCGCCCACCACGGTCAGCGCAGCGAAGCCGAGGATGCGGCCGCCCTTCACCACCTTGGTGACGCGGTTCACCGCGATCATCTTTTCCTTCAGGCCGTCGTCGCGGCCTTCGTCCTGAACGCGGGGTTGGAACTTTGCCATCTCGATGCTTCCTTGTTCAGAACTGCAGGCCGGCCTCGCGCGCCGCCTCGGCCAGGGCCTTCACGCGGCCGTGGTAGGCGAAGCCCGCGCGGTCGAACGCGACCTTCTCGATGCCGGCGGCCTTGGCCTTCTCGGCGATGCGCTTGCCGATCGCGGTGGCCGCGGCGACGTTGCCGCCCTTGCCCGCCGCGCCCAGTTCCTTGCGCACCTCGACCTCGGCCGTCGACGCGCTGGCCAGCACCTTCGTGCCGTCGTCCGAGATGACGCTGGCGTAGATGTGCAGGTTGGTGCGGTGCACCGTCAGGCGCGCGATCACCTGCTTGGCGATGCGGGCGCGGGTCTGGCGGGAGCGGCGGATGCGCTGATCCTTCTTGTTCAGTGACATGGTCGTCGCTCCTTACTTCTTCTTGGTTTCCTTGAGGGTCACCTTCTCGTCCGCATAGCGGATGCCCTTGCCCTTGTAGGGCTCGGGCGGGCGGATCGCGCGCACCTCGGCGGCGATCTGGCCGACCACCTGGCGGTCGGCGCCCTTGATGACGATCTCGGTCTGCGTCGGGCACTCGACCTTGATGCCGGCCGGCATGTCCTTGGCCACCGGGTGCGAGAAACCGATCTGCAGGTTCAGCTTGCTGCCGGCCGCCTGGGCACGGAAGCCCACGCCGACCAGCGTCAGCTTCTTCTCGAAGCCCTTGCTGACGCCGTTGACCATGTTGGCCACCAGCGCGCGCATCGTGCCGCTCATCGCGTCCGCCTCGGCCGACTCGTCGGTCGGCGCGAACATCAGCTTGCCGCCTTCGTTCTTGATCGTGACCAGCTTGTTGGCCGGGCGCGCCAGCGTGCCCAGCGAGCCCTTGACGCTGATCTTGTCAGCCGCCACCGACACGTCCACGCCTTGCGGCAGGGCGATCGGCATCTTTCCCACGCGTGACATCTCTTGGCTCCTTAAGCGACGTAGCAGAGCACTTCGCCGCCGATGCCGGCCTGGCGCGCCTTGCGGTCGGTCATCACGCCCTTGGGCGTGGTGACGATGGCCACACCCAGCCCGTTCATCACGCTCGGGATGTCGTGGCGGCCCTTGTAGATGCGCAGCCCCGGACGGCTGACGCGCTCGATGTGCTCGATGACCGGCCGGCCAGCGTAGTACTTCAGCGCGATCTCGAGTTCCGGCTTGGCCGACTCGCCACGGATCGCGAAGTCCTCGATGTAGCCCTCGTCCTTCAGGACCTTGGCGATCGCGACCTTCAGCTTGGACGACGGCATCACGACAGTGGTCTTCTCGACCATCTGCGCGTTGCGGATGCGCGTCAGCATGTCGGCGATGGGATCACTCATGCTCATGGGGTTCTCTCCTGCTTCGCGCGCCGATTACCAGCTGGCCTTGACGACGCCCGGGATGTCGCCCTTGAAGGCGAGTTCGCGGATCTTGTTGCGGGCGAGGCCGAACTTGCGGAACGTGCCGCGCGGACGGCCGGTCAGCTCGCAGCGGTTGCGCAGGCGCGTCGGGTAGGCGTTGCGCGGCAGCTTCTGCAGCTCGAGGCGAGCGGCGTAGCGCTCCTCGTCCGACTTCTTGGCGTCGTTGGCGATCGCTTTCAGCTCGTCGTACTTCTTCTTGTACTTGGCGACCAGTTGCTCGCGCTTGCCTTCGCGCTGGATCAGGGACAGTTTAGCCACGGGCCACCTCAGTTCTTGAACGGGAACTTGAATGCGGCGAGCAGCGCCTTGCATTCGTCGTCGGACTTCGCGGTCGTCGTGATGCTGATGTTCAGCCCGCGCAGCGCGTCGATCTTGTCGTAGTCGATCTCGGGGAAGATGATCTGTTCCTTGACCCCGATGTTGTAGTTCCCGCGGCCGTCGAACGCGCGGCCCGAGATGCCGCGGAAGTCGCGCACGCGCGGCAGCGCGATCGTCACGAAGCGGTCCAGGAACTCGTACATCTGCACGCCGCGCAGCGTGACCATGCAGCCGATGGGCACGTTGTCGCGGATCTTGAAGTTCGCGATCGCCTTGCGCGACTTGGTGACGACGGGCTTCTGCCCGGCGATCTTCGACAGGTCGCCGACCGCGTTGTCCATCACCTTCTTGTCCGCCACCGCCTCGCTCACGCCCATGTTCAGCGTGATCTTGGTGATGCGCGGCACCTGCATCGAGGTCTTGTAGCCGAACTTCTTGATGAGGTCCGGAACGATCTTCTCGCGATAGACCGCCTGAAGCCGGGCCGACTTGGGCTTTTCCGACGCTGCGGCAGCTTGTTGTTTAGCCATGTTCTGCAACCCTTCAGGCCTTGATCTCTTCGCCGCTGGACTTGTAGACGCGCACCTTCTTGCCGTCGCCCAGCAGCTTGACGCCGACGCGGTCGGCCTTGCCGGTGGTGGCGTTGTAGATTGCGACGTTGCTCTGGTGGATCGACAGCGTCTTGTCGACCACGCCGCCGGTCGTCCCCTTCATCGGGTTCGGCTTGACGTGCTTCTTCACGACGTTGACGCCCTCGACGACGATGCGCTCGTCGTCGACGCGCTGCAGCACGGTGCCGCGCTTGCCCTTGTCGCGGCCGGTCAGCACGATGACCTGGTCGCCCTTGCGAATCTTGTTCATGGCCTGTCCTTCTGCCTCGCCGCTCAGAGCACTTCCGGCGCCAGCGAGACGATCTTCATGAAGCGCTCGGTGCGCAGCTCGCGCGTCACCGGCCCGAAGATGCGGGTGCCGATCGGCTCGAGCTTGGCGTTCAGCAGCACGGCGGCATTGCCGTCGAACTTCACCAGCGAACCATCCTGACGGCGCACGCCCTTGGCGGTGCGCACGACGACGGCGCTGTAGACCTCGCCCTTCTTGACGCGGCCCCGCGGCGCGGCTTCCTTGATCGACACCTTGATCACGTCGCCGATGCCGGCGTAACGCCGCTTCGAGCCGCCCAGCACCTTGATGCACATGACGGACTTCGCGCCAGTGTTGTCCGCGACGTCGAGTCGCGATTGCATTTGAATCATTGTCTGTCCCCAACTTGAACCGCCGTTGCCGGTGGTCAGTCTTGGGCCCGTTTGATGGGGCGGATCCGAAGCCCTGCTGCACCCGTGCGGGTACGACCTGACTTTCGGCGAAGCTGCGGATTATGGGGGCATTCCCAGGGCCGTGTCAAACGCCCGGGATTCGGGCGGCAGGGCGAAGATGCCCCCCCGCCCGCGCACGCCGCGCCGGCGACACGCGGTCGCCGGCGGCGGGATCAGGCCAGGATCTGGCGGGCCTGCGCCAGCATCGTGCCGGCGTCGCTGACCTCGAACTTGCCGGGACCCTCGATGTTCAGCGACTTGACGACGCCATCCACCACCAGCATCGAGTAGCGGTTGGAGCGCAGCCCCATGCCGCGGGCGCTGAGGTCCAGCGTCAGACCGGTGGCCTTGGCGAAGTCGGCGCTGCCGTCGGCCATCATGCGGACCTTGCCGTCCGTGTGCTGGTCACGGCCCCAGGCGCCCATCACGAAGGCGTCGTTGACCGACACGCACCAGATCTCGTCGACGCCGACCTTCTTCAGTTCCTCGGCCTTCTCCACGTAGCCCGGCACGTGCTTGGCCGAGCAGGTCGGCGTGTAGGCGCCCGGCAGGCCGAAGATCGCGATCTTCTTGCCGGCCGTCGACTTCTCGATGTCGAAGCTGTTCGGCCCCAGCGTGCAGCCGTTGCCTTCGACCTCGATGAACTCCTGCAGGCTGCCTGCGGGCAGCTTGTCGCCTACCTTGATCATGGGGTGCTCCTGTCGGGGGTGTTGGAATCGTGCGGGGCGCCAGTATCACCCTCCCGGCACGGCCCTGTCGACGTCAGGCCTTCGCCGGCGCCTTGCGGGACGCCTTGTCGATCTCGGCCCCCAGCTTGCCCAGGTCGGCCTCGAAGCGCGTCAGCGCGACGTCGATGTCGGCGGCTTCGGCGCCGGACGGCCAGGTCGTCGCCTTGGCCTGGATCATCACCTTCAGCCGCTTGGCGAGCGCGGCGTCCGCGCCACTGCCGGCCAGCCGGGCGAGGCGGGCCAGTTCGCGGTCGATGCCCGGCGAGGCGGCGACGATGCGCGCGGCCAGCCGCTCGATGCGCTGCAGCGTCGGCAGCGCGCGGGACTGCACGGCACCGACGTCGGCGCGGGCCAGTGCCTTGTTGGTGTCGGCCTCGATGAAGTCCAGTTCGGCCATCAGGGTCTTGCGGCAGCGCTCGGCCGGCACCCGTTTGATCGCGGCTTCCACGCGCGCCACCTGCGGCAGGTAACCCGTGCGCATCCAGTCGCCGGCCTTGCGCACCGGCTCGAGCCGGCGGATGAACTGCTCGATGCCCGGCACCATCTTCTGCAGGGTGTCGATGGAGGACGGCGATGCGCCCTTCTCCGCCTCGACGGTGTCCAGCGCCTTGCGCAGGGCCGCCTGCTCCTTCTGCAGCGGCAGGCGCAGGGCGGGCGGCTCGATGCGGCCGACCTCGACCATCGCCTTGGCCATCAGGGCGCGTGCCTTGTTCAGGTGGACGGCGGCCCGGTCGGCCAGGTCCCGGCCGTGCGCGTCGCTCGCCTTGTCGGCCAGGCGCTCGGCGTCCTTCACGAGCCCCGCCACGGTCTTGCGGACGGCGTCCGCGTTGCCGTCCTTCAGCGCCTCCTGCAGGCGCTTGCGCAGCAGCGCGACGTCCTTGCGCAGCGCGGCCTGCACGCTGGCGGCGGAGATCAGCTCGACGAAATCCTCGACGTTCTCGGCGCGGTCGTCGAAATCGGCGATCTGGCGAACCAGCGCCTTGTCGGCGCGCAAGGCGGGAGGCAGGGAGGTCGAGGGCATGGCGTCACTGCAGAAGTGTTTGGAGGCCGCCATCGTCGGCGCTGCGCGTTTCACCTCCGCTGCGCGGCCGGCGCCGCCGCGTTTCGTTTGTTCGTCGCCCAAGAAAAACGGCCGGTGCCCGGTCACCCGGGACACCAGCCGTGCAGCGGCGCGATGCCGGCGCTCAGACCACGATGGCCTTCTGCACCAGGCGGGTCACGACCCAGGACTTGGTCTTCGAGATCGGCCGGCTCTCGGCGATCTCGACGATGTCGCCCAGCTTGTACTCGCCCTTCTCGTCGTGCGCGTGGTACTTGCTCGAGCGGCCGACGATCTTCCCGTACAGCTCGTGCTTGGTGCGGCGTTCGACGAGCACCGTGATCGTCTTGGCCCGCTTGTCGCTGACCACCTTGCCGATCAGCTTGCGCTGGTTCTTGCCCGGCTGGTCGATCTTGATTTCACCGACGGTCGAGGTCATTTCGCGGCCTCCTTCTTCTTCTCGGCCAGGATGGTCTTGGCGCGTGCAATGTCGCGGCGCGTCTTGCCCAGCTGGGCGTGGTTGCTCAGTTGCTGGGTGGCCTTCTGCATGCGCAGGCCGAAGTGCGCCTTCAGCAGGTCGGTGACCTCCTTCTCGAGGCCCGCGACGTCCTTGGCGCGCAGTTCAGATGTCTTCATGGCTTCTGGCTCCTCAGGCACCGATGGCGCGCGCCACGAACGTGGTCTTCAGCGGCAGCTTGGCCGAGGCCAGCGTGAACGCCTCGCGGGCGAGCGCCTCGGGCACGCCGTTGATCTCGTACAGCACCTTGCCCGGCTGGATCTCGGCGACGTAGTACTCCGGATTGCCCTTGCCGTTGCCCATGCGGACTTCGGCCGGCTTCTGCGAGATCGGCTTGTCCGGGAAGATGCGGATGAAGATCCGGCCACCGCGCTTGATGTGGCGCGAGATCGCGCGGCGGGCCGCCTCGATCTGGCGCGCCGTCAGGCGGCCGCGCTCGGTGGCCTTCAGGCCGAAGTCGCCGAACGACACCGCGGCGCCACGCGTGGCGATGCCGGTGTTGCGGCCCTTCTGTTCCTTGCGGAACTTTCTGCGTGCGGGTTGCAGCATGCTTATTCTCCTTTGCCCTCGGCGCCGGGCGTCGGCGCCTTGCGCACGCGCTTGACGGCGGGGGTCTTTGGCGCGTCGGCCGGCGCGGCAGCCGCTGCCGGCTTGTCGCTGCCGTCGGCGGGCGCGCCGCTCGCGCGCGGTGCACGGTCGGCACCGGGGCCGCGTCCGCGGCCACCGTCACGACGGTCGCCGGGGCCGCCCGGACCACGCGGGCCGCGGCGCGGGCGGCGATCGTCTTCCTGCGTCTCCGGCTTGACAGCCGGGGCTTCGCCGTGACCCAGGCGGTCACCGCGGTACACCCAGCACTTCACGCCGATCACGCCGTAGGTCGTCTTGGCTTCGGAGAAGCCGTAGTCGATGTCGGCCTTCAGCGTGTGGAGCGGCACACGGCCTTCGCGGTACCACTCGCAACGCGCGATCTCGATGCCGTTCAGGCGGCCCGAGGACATCAGCTTGATGCCCTGCGCGCCCAGGCGCATCGCGTTCTGCATCGCGCGCTTCATCGCGCGGCGGAACATGATGCGCTTCTCGAGCTGCTGCGTGATGCTGTCGGCGATCAGCTGCGCATCGATCTCGGGCTTGCGCACCTCCTCGATGTTCACCGCGACCGGCACGCCGAGGCGGCGGGTCAGTTCGGCCTTCAGGTTCTCGATGTCCTCGCCCTTCTTGCCGATCACGACGCCCGGACGTGCCGAGAAGATCGTGATGCGCGCGTTCTTGGCGGGGCGCTCGATCAGGATGCGCGAGACGGCGGCGTTCTTCAGGCGCGTCTTCAGGTAGTCGCGCACCTTCAGGTCCTCCGCCAGCATGCCGGCGAAGTTCTGGTTCGACGCGTACCAGCGCGAGGCCCAGTTGCGCGTGACCGGCAGACGGAAGCCGACCGGATGGATTTTCTGTCCCATGCTCTTCCTTCTGGCCTCAGTTGCCGACGGTGACGAAGATGTGGCAGGTCGGCTTGCTGATGCGGTTGCCGCGGCCCTTGGCACGTGCGGAGAAGCGCTTCAGCGTGGCGGCCTGCTCGACATAGATCGTCTTGACCTTCAGCTCGTCGATGTCGGCACCGTCGTTGTGCTCGGCGTTGGCGATGGCCGATTCGAGCGCCTTCTTGATGATGCCGGCGGCCTTCTTGGGCGTGAAGGTCAGGATGTTGATCGCCTGGTCCACCTTCTTGCCGCGGACCATGTCGGCCACCAGCCGACCCTTGTCGGCCGACAGGCGGACGCCGCGCACGATTGAACGGGTTTCCATCGTCGTCATCCTTACTTCTTGTTGGCCTTCTTGTCGGCCGGATGCCCCTTGAACGTGCGCGTCAGCGCAAATTCACCGAGCTTGTGGCCGACCATCTGGTCCGACACGTAGACCGGGACATGCTGCTTGCCGTTGTGCACGGCGATCGTCAGCCCGATGAACTCGGGCAGGATCGTGCTGCGGCGCGACCAGGTCTTGATGGGCTTCTTGTCCTTGATGGCGGCGGCCTTCTCGACCTTGGCCATCAGGTGATGGTCCACGAAGGGACCCTTCTTGAGCGAACGCGTCATGTCGTCGGCCCCTTATTTCTTGCGGCGCGAGACGATCATCGTCTGCGTGCGCTTGTTGTTGCGTGTGCGGTAGCCCTTGGTCAGCGTGTTCCACGGCGACACGGGCGCCTGGCCCTCGCCGGTGCGGCCTTCGCCGCCGCCGTGCGGGTGATCCACCGGGTTCATCGCGACACCGCGCACGGTCGGACGGATGCCCTTCCAGCGGATCGCACCGGCCTTGCCGTACTGGCGCAGGCTGTGCTCTTCGTTGCTGACCTCGCCGATCGTCGCGCGGCAGTCGATGTGGATCTTGCGCACTTCGCCGGAGCGCAGACGCAGCTGCGCGTAGGTGCCTTCGCGCGCCAGCAGCGTCACCGACGCTCCCGCCGAACGCGCGATCTGCGCGCCCTTGCCCGGCAGCATCTCGATGCAATGGATGATCGAGCCCACCGGGATGTTGCGGATCGGCAGCGTGTTGCCGGCCTTGATCGGCGCCTCGGCGCCGCTCAGGATCGTCGAACCCACTTCGAGCCCGCGCGGGGCGATCACGTAGCGGCGCTCGCCGTCGGCGTAACACACCAGTGCGATGTGCGCCGAGCGGTTCGGGTCGTACTCGATGCGCTCGACCTTCGCCGGGATGCCGTCCTTGTTGCGCACGAAGTCGACCACGCGGTAGTGGTGCTTGTGCCCGCCGCCCTTGTGGCGGATCGTGATGTGGCCGTTGTTGTTGCGGCCGGCGTTCTGCATCTGCGGCTCGAGCAGCGACGCTTCCGGCCTGCCCTTGTGCAGGTGCTTGTGCACGACCTTGACCACGGCACGCCGGCCGGGCGAAGTCGGCTTGACTTTGATGACGGCCATTACGCGGCCTCCCCGGAGAAGTTGAGCTCCTGGCCCGGCTTCAGCGACACGTACGCCTTCTTGACGTGGTCGCGGCGGCCGATGGAACGGCCGAAGCGCTTGACCTTGCCCTTCTGGGTGACGGTCGACACCGACGCCACCTCGACCTTGAACATCAGCTCGACGGCCGCCTTGATCTCCGGCTTGGTCGCGTCGCGCAGCACCTTGAAGAGCACCTGGTTGTGCTTCTCGCCGACGCGCGTGGCCTTCTCGGAAACGATCGGCGCCACCAGCACCTGGGCCAGCCGGCCCTCGTCATGCTTCACCGGGCTCATGCGAACATCTCCTTGAGCTGCTCCATCGCGCCCTTGGTCACCAGCACCTTCTTGTAGAAGACCAGCGAGAGCGGATCGGCGTAGCGCGGCTCGACGACCAGCACATTGGCCAGGTTGCGCGAGGCCAGCGCGAGGTTGTCGTCCACCTGGTCGGCGATCACCAGCACGGAATCCAGGCCCATGGCCTTGAACTTCTGCGCCAGCAGCTTGGTCTTCGGCGCTTCGACGCTGATCGAGTCGACCACCGCGACGCGGCCTTCGCGCGCCAGCTGCGAGAAGATGGCGGCCATGCCGGCGCGGTACATCTTCTTGTTGATCTTCTGGCTGAAGTTCTCGTCCGGCCGGTTCGGGAAGATGCGGCCGCCCCCGCGCCACAGCGGCGAGGAGGTCATGCCCGCGCGGGCCCGGCCGGTGCCCTTCTGGCGGAACGGCTTCTTGGTCGAGTGCTTGACCTCGCCGCGGTCCAGCTGGGCGCGGGTGCCCTGGCGCGCGTTGGCCTGGTAAGCCACGACGATCTGATGCACCAGCGCTTCGTTGTAGTCACGCGCGAACACGGTGTCCGGCGCGTCGACCTTCGAGGTCGCCTGACCCTGTTCGTTCAGGAGCTCGAGCTGCATCACTGGGCCCCCTTCTTGAGCTTGGCCTTGACGGCCGGGCGCACGACCACGTGGCCGTTCTTCGCGCCCGGGACGGCACCACGCACCAGCAGCAGCTGGCGGGCCTCGTCGACACGAACGACGTCGAGGTTCTGAACCGTCGTGGTCACGTCGCCGAGGTGGCCGGACATCTTCTTGCCCGGGAACACGCGCCCCGGGTCCTGCGCCATCGAGATCGAGCCCGGCACGTTGTGCGAGCGGCTGTTGCCGTGCGACGCGCGCTGCGAGCCGAAGTTGTGGCGCTTGATCGTGCCGGTGAAGCCCTTGCCGATCGAGGTGCCCTGCACGTCGACGAGCTGGCCCACGGCGAAGGTGGTCACCGGCAGCACGGCGCCCGGCTTGAGGCCGGCAGCGACGTCGGCGGCGACGCGGAATTCCTTCAGCACCTCACCGGCTTCCACACCCGCCTTGGCGAGGTGGCCGGCTTCCGGCTTGTTGACACGGGACGCCTTGCGCGCGCCGTAGGCCACCTGGATGGCGCTGTAGCCGTCGGTTTCGTCGGTCTTGACCTGGGTGACGCGGTTGTTGGACACGTCCAGCACCGTCACGGGAACGGCGTCGCCGTCGTCCGTGAAGATGCGCATCATGCCCACCTTGCGCCCCAGCAAACCGAGACGGTTGCTCAGACTCATGTGTTTTCTCCAATGCCCGACATCGATTGGCCGGGCTGATGAGTGTGGCGGCGGACGGCCTGGTTGGCCGCACCCGCCGCCGGGAAAGCCTGCGATTCTACTGCAGCTTGATCTCGACGTCCACGCCGGCCGGG